>NZ_JBQFZL010000009.1:0-131201 GCF_056542225.1 Ruegeria sp. AE3
TAGGGATAAGCATCTGTGGCCAATGAAAAAATCAAGACGGCTACCGAAGTTGTCACCGGGTTCATCGACGAGCAAGCGAAGGACGAAGACCTTGATCCGGACACTGTAAAATCGGTCGGCGCACTGCTTCATGAAGGCAAGCTGACCAAGGTCAATCTGCTTCGGCAGCTCGAAGTTCTGCGCAAGGCAGCGATCAATACTCAGGCAGATGAAGGCGGTGCAGATGACTAAGCTGCGTTCCCTCAAAGCCATCGGTTTTCGTGGCGCCCGGTTTGAGTTGCCGCAGAAATTCACCAAGAAACATCGAAGCCTTGCGATCTATGGAGAAAACGCCGCTGGCAAAAGCACGATCACCGACGCGCTGGAATGGTTCATCCGTGACCGGATCATCTTGCGGCATGCCGATATCGTCGGTTTTCTGGACGAAACCAAGGGACGAAAGCGCGAAGCGATAGCGCGTATTATCGGTTTTGACGAGACCATTCAGTTTCGATCAGTCATCCAGCAGTCGCGCAACACCCTGCAAAAAGACGGTTCCTACAAACCGTCAGAAATCCAGATTCTCGACGCTCAGTGCGTTTTTCTGGATAAATTCTCGACGAGGTTCGACAACATCACCCATTAGCTTGGTGAACAGATCGTCAGCTTCCACCATATCGTCAACGCGCACTTGCAGCAGCGTGCGTGCATCCGGGTCCAAAGTCGTTTCCCAAAGCTGGCCGGGGTTCATCTCTCCCAGACCTTTGTAGCGCTGCAAGGACAGGCCCTTTTCCCCTTCTTCCAGAATGGCGCGCAACAGGTCCAGCGGACCGTGGATCAATTGGCTACGATCACGGCGGATCAACGTGGCCGAAGTGTTGTAGACCTCTTGCAGGCTTTGCGTGAAGTTGCCTGTTTTGCGCGCTTCTCCCGACCGCAACATCGGGCCGTCCAAGGTGCGAACCTCTTCGACACCACGCAGAATGCGGGCCAGCCGAATTCCGTGATCCTGTGTGATCCGGCCCTGCCAGCCACGCTCATACTCCAGCGCGATCAGGTCCAGACGGGCGGCAACCTTGTCAGCCACCCCTTGCAGGTCTGCGTCCACCGCACCCGGCACAAAGGCACCTGCAACGGCGGCCTGTTCCAGAATGTGGCGCGGGTAGTGCGTCGGGAAGGCGTCCAGAACGCGTTTCAACTGGCGCGCTTCGTCCACCACGCGGGCCAGGTCCTGCCCGGTGATCTCTTCACCCGAACCCAGTTTCAGCACGGCGCCCTCGATACCCTGGTTGACCAGATAATCGTCCAGAGCCGCCTGATCTTTCAGATAAACCTCTGATTTTCCACGCGAAACCTTATAAAGCGGCGGCTGCGCAATATAGAGATACCCACCTTCGATCAGCTCAGGCATTTGCCGGTAGAAGAACGTCAGCAGCAGAGTCCGGATGTGTGCACCGTCCACATCCGCATCGGTCATGATGACAATCTTGTGGTAACGCAACTTTTCAATATTGAACTCATCACGGCCGATACCCGTGCCCAGAGCCATGACAAGATTACCGATCTCTTGCGAGGACAACATCCTGTCAAACCGCGCGCGTTCCACGTTCAGGATCTTACCGCGCAGAGGCAGAACCGCTTGTGTCAGCCGGTCACGGCCCGTTTGCGCCGACCCTCCGGCTGAATCACCCTCGACAAGGAAGACTTCGGTTTTGGACGGGTCTTTTTCGGAACAATCCTTCAGCTTCCCCGCCAGATAGTTCACATCCATTGCCGTTTTGCGGCGGGTCAGTTCACGCGCCTTGCGCGCGGCCTCGCGCGCCAGTGCAGCTTCGATGATCTTGCCGACGATCGCCTTGGCCTCGGTCGGGTTTTCTTCGAACCACTCGGCAAGTTTTTCGTTCATCAGACCCTCGACCGCTGGGCGAACCTCGGAACTGACCAGCTTGTCTTTGGTCTGCGACGAGAATTTCGGATCAGGCACTTTGACCGACAGCACACAGGTCAGACCTTCGCGCGCGTCATCACCGGTAAAGCTGACCTTTTCCTTTTTCGCGATCCCGCTGGACTGCGCGTAGTTGTTGATCGTCCGGGTTAGGGCACCACGGAAACCCGCCACATGGGAACCGCCATCGCGCTGAGGAATATTGTTGGTAAAGGGCAGTACAGACTCGTGATAGCTGTCATTCCACCACATTGCGATTTCCACACCGATATCGTCGCGCTCGCCCTTGATATAGATCGGCTCGGACATGGCAGGGGTTTTGGACCGGTCGAGGTACTTGACGAACTCCTTGACCCCACCTTCATAGAACAGCTCGGTTTCCAGCCGTTCCGCCGGACGCTCGTCAATCAGGATGATCCGAACGCCCGAATTCAGGAAAGCCAGTTCGCGCAGGCGTTTTTCCAATGTCTCGAATGAGTATTCAAGGTTCGAGAATGTGTCGGTCGAAGCCAGAAACCGCACCTCTGTTCCTGTCCGGTCCCCGCATTCGCCAACAACCTTCAGGTGCTCAACGGTTTCGCCACCTTCAAATCGCGCGATGTGCTCTTTGCCATTGCGCCAGACGCGCAGTTCCAGCCAATCCGAAAGCGCGTTCACCACGGAAACACCCACACCGTGCAGGCCGCCCGACACCTTGTACGAGTTGCTGTCGAATTTCCCACCGGCGTGCAGCTGGGTCATGATGACCTCGGCCGCCGACACGCCTTCTTCCGGGTGGATGTCCACCGGAATACCGCGTCCATTGTCGCTGACCGAAACACTGGAATCGGCGTGAATTTTCACCGTCACATGGTCGGCATGACCCGCCAAAGCCTCGTCAATCCCGTTGTCGACAACTTCATACACCATATGGTGCAGACCCGAGCCATCATCCGTGTCCCCGATATACATGCCGGGGCGTTTGCGAACTGCCTCCAAGCCCTTGAGAACCTTGATAGAATCTGCGCCGTATTCTTGGGGGGCCTGTGCGTCTTCGGACATTCAGTCAGTACCTATATTATTTTGGTAACTTATACGTTTTCTGGTAGGGATTGTCACGCCATCCCCCAATATTTTGTGTTGTTCCGGATCGTTTTTTGCCGCCCGAAAAAGGGATCACAAACGATCGATATCAGAAGCGATATCCGCGGCAATTTCCGACGCGTCGACATCCTTGCGCTCGGCCGACAATCGCAGCCCGAGAATGTCCGACTGATACCGTGCCGCCAGTCGATCCGGATCATGTCCCGCCCCGATTTCACCGGCATCCTGAGCCCTGCGAAACAGATCAGCGAAACAGCCTTTCATTTCCGCCATGTGATGCGCCGCCTGATCCGCAAGGTCATGATCCTTCGCCTTCAACTCGGCATATGTCTTTGCCAACATGCAGGCCTTTGCCGGGGTCTCGACCGCTTCGATCACCAATCGGGGCTGCGCTTTCAGCGCCTCCTTCGGACCCAGTCTCTCTGCCAGGGCCTTTAAGCGCGCCACACCTTCTTGCGTATAACTCTCCAGCGTCAGCGCATAGAGCGCATTTTTCGACCCGAACGCCGCATAAAAACTGCCAGGCTTCAGCTTCAGTTCCCGCTCCAGATCCTTCAGCGATGTACCAGCCCAGCCCTGACGCCAGAAGATATCCTTCGCCTTCGCGATCAACACGTCACGATCGTATGCGGGTTTGCGGGGCATCAGCATCACCAATTTTTGAACATTCACTCAAGTATATACTTGAGCGTTCACTCAAGAAACCCTAAATACGACCCATCGCGCCAGAAACAGGAGTTCCGACATGGCCAATTTCCCGTCTCACGACCTCGAAACCGCGCCTGAAGCGTCCAAACCGCTGCTGCAAAAGTCTCAGGCCGCTTTTGGTCGCTTGCCCGGCCTGCATAAGGTCATGGCCGAAAGCCCTCAGCATCTGGAAGGCTATCAGGTTCTGCACGGCCTGTTCCTGCAAACTGATTTCGACAATGATGAGAAAACCGTCGTCTGGCAGACCATCAATGTGGAAAACGAATGCCACTACTGCGTGCCCGCCCACACCGGGATCGCCAAGATGATGAAGATCTCGGACGAGATATCGGACGCCCTGCGTAACGAAACTCCGTTGCCTTCAGCCAAACTCGAAGCACTGCGCACCTTCACCCTGCAAGTGATGGAAACCCGCGGCAACCCGACCGAAGACCAGCTTCAGGCGTTCTTTGACGCGGGCTATTCACACCGCGCGGTTCTGGATGTCGTGCTGGGTCTGGCCCAGAAAACCATGTCGAACTACGTCAACCACATGGCCAAAACCCCGGTGGACGAGGTTATGCGCGGCTTTCTGTGGGAACGCTAAGTCAGCGAACCGGCCTAAGCGGTCACGACCGAGCCCTGATCGCTGTCGGTAACGATCAGCGTCTGGGCCCGGTCGCCCATTTCCGCAAACAGCTCAGGCCCGGTACCCGTCATCCAGGCCTGAGCGCCCAGCGCGCAAATCTCGTCATAAAGCGCTGCACGCCGCCCAGCATCCAGATGCGCGGCCACCTCATCCAGCAGAACGATCGGAGGTGCGCCCAGCATCGCCGCAAGCGCCCGCGCATTGGACAGGATCAGCGACACCAAGAGCGCTTTCTGCTCACCAGTGGAACACTCCCGTGCCGGCACGCCCTTGGCCGCGAACACACCGTACAGGTCGGACCGATGCGGCCCCACCAGGGTTCGGCCCGCTGCCAGATCCCTGAACCGGCTCTCGCTCAACGCGTCTCGCAAATCTTCCGCTGTCTCGGGCATTGCGCCTTCGGTTTGCACCAACTCCAGTTCGGCCGAAGGAAAGACCGTTTCCGCCCGGTCCTGCGCCGCCCGTAGAAGATCCAGCGACCTCAACCGCGCGGTATGGATGCGGTGCCCCGTCTCGGCCAACTGCCCTTCAAGCGCGGCGTACCAATGCGCGTCCCTGATCTGCTCTTTCAGCAGACGGTTACGTTCGCGCATCGCTTTTTCATAAATCAGCGATGTTTCGGCGTGGGCCGGGTCAAAACTCAGCGCGATACGGTCCAGAAACCGACGGCGTCCCTCAGCCCCTTCAATCCACAGACGGTCCATGGACGGGGTCAGCCAGACTACCCGTGCAAGTTTCCCCAGATTGATCTGGGTCGCCGACTTGCCATCAATTCGCACCTGTCGCGCTGCGCTGCCCTCGGACCAGGTTTCGATTTCAAACCGCTGCCCCTGAGCGTCCAGCAACCCGGACAGTTTCCAACCCAACGCCTCGGGCCGACGGGTCATCTCGGCCGCGCTCGCCCGCCGCATCCCGCGACCGGGCGAAAACAACGACACCGCTTCAAGAATATTGGTCTTCCCGGCCCCGTTCGGCCCGTGAATGGCAACCGGTCGGCCGTCCAGAGACAACCGCGCCAGCTTATGAGATCGAAAATGCGAGACCGTTAGCTCGGTCAGGGCCAATCCCATGACCCCTCCCTTCATCTTTTCAAAAATACTCCCGCCGGAGGCATCGCATCCGCGCGATCAGACGCGCATCGGCATGACGACGTATACAGCGCTCAGATCGTTGCCTTCACGCATCAATGTCGGGTCACCAGCCGAGTTGAACAGGAAAACTGCATTCTCACGATCCACCTGAGACGCAATCTCCAACAGGTATTTGGCGTTGAACCCGATCTCCAACCGCTCATCCCCGTAAGCGACAGCCAATTCCTCCTCGGCGGCGCCGCTGTCAGGAGCATTCACCGACAAGATCAGCTTGTCGCCTTCCAATTGCAACTTCACTGCCCGCGACCGTTCCGACGAAACAGTCGCCACGCGATCTACGGCCTGCGCGAATTCAGCAGCATCCACTTCAAGCTTGCGGGTATTTCCTTGTGGGATAACACGTGTGTAGTCGGGGAAGGTGCCGTCAATAACCTTCGACGTCAGCGTGATATCCGGCGTGGCAAAGCGTACCTTGGTTTCACTGACCGAAACGGCGATATCCATCTCGTCGTCATCCAACAGCTTGCGCAACTCGCCCACTGTTTTGCGAGGCACGATCACGCCGGGCATATCCGCCGCGCCAGCTGGCAAATCTGCGTCAATTCTCGCAAGCCGGTGGCCATCGGTGGCCACACAACGCAACACTTTTCCACCCTCGGACCCATCTGCCACATGCATGTACACACCGTTCAGATAGTACCGGGTCTCTTCGGTCGAGATGGCGAATTTTGACTTGTCGAACAACCGGCGCAGCAATGCTGCCGACGCGCTGAAATTCGATTGATATTCCGAGGACGCCATCACCGGAAAATCTTCTTTTGGCAGTGTCGCCAGCGAAAAATTCGACCGACCCGCTTCAACTGTCAGCCGTCCTGCGGCGCTGTCAGCAGTCAATGTCACCAGCGCACCGTCCGGCAGTTTGCGCACAATCTCATGCAGGGTTGTTGCCGCGACGGTCGTCGCGCCCGCCTTTTCGACCTGTGCGGGTGCCTTATCGACCACTTCGATATCCAGATCGGTGGCACGGAACTGGACCTGATCGCCTTCGGCCTCGATCAGGACATTGGCAAGTATAGGAATGGTATTGCGACGTTCTACAACGGACTGAGCCTGCGAAACGGCTTTAAGAAGGGTGCCGCGTTCAATGCTGATCTTCATACCCTCAATTCCTCTGACTTGCGTACCGACATGGGCGGGACTGGCACGTTAGCGGTTCCACCCCGAGGCACAAGGATTTTTTACGGATTTCTGGGTTGGAATGCACCAACCGTCAAGTGCGGCGTGCCCCACACGCCTCAGTTCTGGTGCAACCGTGGATTCTTACGCACAAAAAACGCCCCGGCACAGAAGTCCGGAGCGTTTCTTAGCACTACTGGCCCGGTTCAGGCTTCGAGAGAACGGCGCAGCATTTCCACGTCTTCAGCGATCTGACCATCGGTCAGTTTCAGCTCTTCAATGCGCTTGACGCCATGCATGACCGTGGTGTGGTCGCGCCCGCCGAACCGGCGGCCGATCTCTGGCAGCGACCGGCTGGTCAGCTGCTTGCACAGATACATCGCCACCTGACGAGGGCGCGCGTAGGATCGCAGGCGCTTGGGACCGATGATATCAGACATGCGGATGTTGTAGTATTCGGATACTTTCCGCTGAATCTCTTCAACCGTGATCTTACGCTCGGATGCGCGCAGGACATCTGCCAGACAATCCTGCGTCAGCTCCATGTCGATCTCGCGTCCAACCAACGAGGCAAAGGCAAACAGACGTGTCAGAGCACCTTCCAGCACGCGGACATTGGTCGAGATACGATGAGCCAAAAATTCAAGGACGCCATCTGCAATCGTCAGGTCGGGATAGGAACTGCTATATTGCTGGACCTTGTTCTGAAGAATGCCCAGACGCAATTCATAGTCGGTCGGATGCAGGTCAACGACCAAACCACATTGAAGGCGGGACTTTACACGATCTTCCAGATCCTTGATTTCGCCCGGGGCGCGGTCGGCCGAGATGATGATCTGCTTGTTCTGATCCACCAGCGCATTGAACGTATGGAAAAACTCTTCCTGAGTAGAATCCTTTCCGGCAATGAACTGCACGTCATCGACCATCAACACATCGACCGAACGGAACAAATGTTTGAAATCCATCATCCGGCGTTCCCGCAGGGCCTGCACGAAGCGATACATGAACTGTTCGGCTGACAGGTACAGGACATTCAGTTCCGGATGCTTGGTTTTCAGCTCCCAGGCAATTGCGTGCATCAGGTGGGTCTTACCCAGACCCACTCCACCATACAGAACAAGCGGGTTGAATGTTACCGGGCCACCTTCGGACACACGGCGCGCGGCAGCATGGGCCAGCTCGTTGGGTTTGCCCACCACAAAACTGTCAAAGGTGAAACGTGAATCGAGCGGCGCGGCCTGCAACGACTCCAAAGCGTTCTGCGCACTATCCGTCGCCGCTAAGGGTACCGGCTCTGGCTGAGTTTCGGTGACCACCTTGGCTGCGGGCTTGGGACGCGCGGGCGAGTTGGCAGCAACACGGAAGTCCAGACGCTGAACGGTTTCCCCAGCCGTATTCAGCTCGTACAAGATGAGGTCCGCAAAATTCTGGCTGACGTAGTTCCCCATAAAGTTCGTTGGCACGGAAAAAACCGCCACACCATCCTGCAGCTCTTTAAATTCCAGAGGCTCGATCCATGTGGTGTAATTATTCCGACCGACAGCCTTCAGCAATTTGTTACGCAGTAGTCCCCATTTCTCTTGTGTCATTCAGCGCCTCACGCATCCCATTCTTATTGGCCTGTCGGCCTTATCATACGAAGCCGGTTGCCCGGTCTTGCATTCACACGCCCAAAGGGAACCTGTCGCCAAACCTAACGGCTTGGCGGGATTGCCCCTGAAAGTTCGGTGCACCCGGATTTTCGACGCTCAACAATAAATGAGCGTCCCGAAACTCGGGCTGCACGTCACAATCTCAATTTTCAGACAGGGCCGAGAATCCCGGATAATCCGGACTTCGCGGCAGATCGGCAGCCCAGCTTGCGCCAGTCGTCGACGAATGTTTCCTGATCGATCTGATGCCCGTCAGTCCGATCGAGTAAACAGCCTGTCCCCCCAAGCGAGTGAATCGCTGACATCAGTGGTAGCAACTTGAAATGGGGCGCGGCAACGAAACTCTGATATTGACTCGGGTCTTTGGTCGAAAGAATCTCTCGGTTTCGTGAAGGCGCGGTATTCCGGCAACACGAAAAAAGGCGCCGCAATGCGCAGCGCCTTTGACATTAGTTCAGCCTTGCTGACTTGACCTAGGGTAACCCGCAGGCTTCAACCCAGAGCTTTGACCCGGGCCGACAGGCGCGACATTTTACGCGCAGCAGTGTTCTTGTGGAACACGCCTTTGGTGACGCCGCGCATCAGCTCGGGCTGGGCGGCGCGCAGTGCTGCGGTTGCCGCATCTTTGTCACCGGATGCAATCGCTTCTTCGACTTTACGCAGGTAGGTGCGGATGCGCGAACGACGCGCTTTGTTAACAGCGAAACGCTTTTCGTTCTGACGGGCGCGTTTCTTTGCCTGGGGCGAATTTGCCATGTGTCTCTGACCTTCGTTCGGTACGGTTATCAAGGGTTGCGCGCCACGGATATATCCGCACCGGATCAGAAATCACGAGTGTGAGTCGGGCCAAGCGGGCCGCACGCGCATGTATTGCGGCGCTCATTACCGAACATTTTAAGGATTGCCAAGCCGATTCTTGGATCTCACAGACCCGGCAAAGAAAAGGCGGGCAACACCCGCCTTTCATTAATCTCTTGCGATTTACTTGTCGCGAAACTGCGCAGCCCGCTTTTCAAGAAACGCCGCCATGCCCTCTTTCTGGTCTTCGGTGGCAAACATGGAATGGAAGACCCGACGCTCAAACAGCATACCTTCACTCAGCGGAAGCTCGTAACTGCGATTGACCGCTTCTTTTGCCGCCGCTGCCGTAAGTGCCGATTTCTCGGCTATTTTTTGCGCCGCGCCGACGGCTTCTTCGATCAGCTTCTTAGCCGGTACGACCCGGCTGACCAAACCAGAGCGCTCAGCTTCGTCCGCGTCCATGAACCGCCCAGTCAGGTTCATGTCCATCGCCTTGGACTTGCCGACAAAGCGCGTCAAACGCTGGGTGCCGCCCAACCCGGCTATGACGCCAAGGTTGATTTCAGGCTGGCCGAATTTTGCAGTGTCCGCAGCAATGATGAAATCGCAAAGCATTGCCAACTCGCATCCCCCACCCAGAGCATAGCCCGCGACCGCGGCGATGATCGGTTTGCGAATAGCGGAAACCCGATCGTTTGCATCAGCAAAAAGGTTGGTTGTGTAGACATCGACAAAGCTCATCTCGGACATTTCCCTGATGTCCGCGCCTGCGGCAAAGGCCTTGTCCGATCCGGTGATGACGATGCAACGCACCTTGTCGTTGCTGTCCGCCTCTTCCAGCGCGGTACACAACTCACCCAGCAACTGGGAGTTCAGCGCATTCAACGCATCTGGTCTGTCGAGTTTGATTAGGGCGACGTGGTCTTCGATTTCGACGATGATCGTCTCAAAAGCCATGAGAAAAAAGCTTCCGGTTGTTCCGTTCAGTTACGAGTCCTTACCACGCGAATTCTCTGGATCAAGCTATCTTTGGCATTGCGCACAGTAGAAGGATGAGCGACCGGACTGGGTGATTCTCTGGATCAGACCATTGCAACCCTCGGTTCGGCAGGGCTTTCCTTCACGACCGTAGACATCAAAACTGTGCTGAAAATATCCAAGTTCTCCATCAGCTTGCCGGAAATCCCGCAGGGATGATCCGCCTGCTTGGATCGCGTCCTGCAACACCTTCCGAATGATGGGAACCAGCGATGCGACACGCGCCGCAGAAATTTGCCCTGCTTTGCGACGTGGCGACACCTTGCCGCGATAAAGCGCTTCGCAAACATAGATATTCCCCAATCCGGCAACGATTCCCTGATCCAGCAGGGCTGATTTGACTGGGGTATTCCTGCCTTTGAGCGCCTCAATCAGGTGTTGCTCGTGGAAATCATTGCCCAAGGGCTCTGGTCCCAGAACCGCCAGAAGCTTGTGATCCTCGGCTGTGGCTGTGGGCAGCAGGTCCATCGCTCCGAACCGGCGTGGATCGTTAAAGGTGATACGCGTCCCGTTGGCCATGTGAAAAACAACATGGTCATGTTTCTCAGCGGCAGGATGTTCGCGCAGGAAATGACCTAGTGGATCCCCTGACACCGTCATTCGCCCGGACATCCCCAGATGGATCAACAATGTCTCGCCGCTGCTGAGATCGGCCAGGATATATTTTGATCGCCGCCGTAACCGATCCACGCGCTGCCCGGTCAGCCGTTCTGCCATGCGTTCGGGAAATGGCCAGCGCAGATCCGGGCGATTCACATCGGCGCGTTCGATCTCGACCCCCTCCATCGCAAGGCTCAGGCCGCGTCTTACGGTCTCGACCTCGGGCAATTCTGGCATTACAGGGCTCCTATTCCAAAGGGCCGCATTGTGCCCCGCTTCCAGAGCCCTATAACAGAAGCGAAATTCGACAAACGGCAAGGCTTATGTCCGACAACAGCGACAACACCACTCATTTCGGGTTCGAAACCGTACGCGAGGCTGACAAGGCCGGGCGCGTGCAGGGCGTGTTCAACTCGGTCGCCTCGAAATATGACGTGATGAACGATGTCATGTCGATGGGTATCCACCGGGTCTGGAAAGACGCGATGATGGACTGGCTAGCTCCGCGTCCCGGTCAGCGTTTGCTGGATGTTGCGGGCGGAACCGGTGACATTTCCTTTCGCTTTCTGAAACGTGCAGGCTATGGCCATGCCACGGTTCTTGATCTGACAGAACCCATGCTGGTCGAAGGCCGGCAACGCGCCGAAGCCGACCAGATGGCCGACAGCCTGAACTGGGTGGTGGGCGATGCCATGGCCCTGCCGTTCGAGGACAACACCTTTGACGTCTACACGATCTCGTTCGGCATCCGGAACGTGACCCGCCCGCAAGAGGCCCTGAACGAAGCCTTTCGCGTGCTGAAACCCGGTGGCCGCCTGATGGTGCTGGAGTTCAGTCAGCTTCCCAATGACGGGTTGCAAAAGCTCTATGACCTCTACAGTTTCAATGTCATTCCACGCATGGGAAAACTGATCGCGAATGATTACGACAGCTATCAGTATCTGGTGGAGTCGATCCGTAAGTTTCCCGATCAGGAAACCTTCCTGAACATGGTCCGAACTGCTGGCTTCGAAAACGCCAAATACCGCAATCTCAGCATGGGTATCGCCGCGCTGCATTCCGGCTGGAAAATCTGACACATGCGTGGCCCACATAATATTATCCGCCTGATCCGAACGGGTGCCACGCTTGAGCGCACCGGTGCCATGAATGTCGTGCTGGATGCATTCGAAGCCCCGCGCCCGCTTCGCGTCATCGCTCATGCTTTGGGCAAACCGTTTCAGTGGCTGGGCTACAAAGGCGACCCGCAGATGCCACCCGCAACCCGTGCCCTGACCGCTTTGGGTCCGGCATATATCAAATTCGGGCAGGTGCTTTCCACCCGCCCTGATGTCGTCGGCAACGAACTGGCAGAACAGTTACGTGTCCTACAAGACAAACTCCCGCCTTTTTCCCGGACAAAAGCCATGGCCGAGGTTGAAAAGGAACTTGGACAGCCTGTGGCGGACGTGTTCTCTGAGTTCAGTGAACCTATTGCAGCCGCGTCCATCGCTCAGGTCCACAAAGCCAAACTGGTTAACACAGGCGAAGATGTCGCCGTCAAAGTTCTGCGCCCGGGGATCGAGCGCGCATTTCGTAAGGATGTGGATGCATTTTATTTCGCTGCTCGCATCGTGCAGCTTTTCGCCCCCGGTGCCCGCCGTCTGAGGCCCATGGAGGTCATTGAACATTTTGACGGCGTTGTTCGGGGCGAACTGGATCTGCGTCTGGAAAGCGCTGCCGCCTCGGAATACGCGGCCAACACAAAAGACGACACAGGGTTCTGGCTGCCGCCCGTCTTGTGGTCACTGTCGGCACGGCGCGTGATGACACTCAGCTGGGCCGACGGTGTTGCATTGGGTGAAAATGACGCACTGGACGCCGCAGGCCACGATCGCCGCGACCTGGCTGAACGTGTGCTGCGTCTATTCCTTCTTCACGCCTTGCGCGACGGCTATTTCCACGCCGATATGCATCAGGGCAACCTAAAGGTCGCCGCCAACGGTGACATCATCGCTTATGATTACGGTATCATGGGCCATATCGACGAATACACGCGCCGGGTCTATGCCGAGATCCTGTTCGGTTTCATCCGCCGCGACTACAAGCGCGTGGCCGAAGTGCATTTCGAAGCCGGTTACGTTCCTGCACATCAGGACGTCGATGAATTCGCCCGCGCCCTGCGTGCGGTTGGCGAACCGATCTTCGGTATGGATGCCTCGCATATTTCGATGGGCCGTTTGCTAAGCTATCTGTTCGAAGTGACAGAGCGTTTTGGCATGGAGACACGTACCGAGCTGATCCTCCTACAGCGCACGATGGTCGTGGTTGAAGGTGTTGCCCGGTCACTGGATGACCACATCAATATCTGGGAAGTCGCCCGCCCCGTGGTCGAAGATTACATTAAACAATCCATCGGCCCGCGCGCCGCGCTTCGTGACTTTGCCAAAACCGCTTTGGTTCTGGCACGCTTTGGTCCGCGCCTGCCGACATTGGTCGAAAACGCGTTGATTGCACAGACACACAAAGAAGAACCGGAAAACTCGGGTCTTTTGCCAAAAATCCTGCCAGCCGCTCTCGGTGCAGTTGCCGGCGCAGCCATAGTTTTGTTGATCACGACACTCGGCTGGTTGTGATCCGCAGCTTCATCTGGCTGAAAACATCCTCGGGGGGAATCGCGCCTTGCGCGATGGGGGGGCAGACAGCCCCCCTTGCCCAAACCTGGATCAGAGCCGCTCGATGGCAATGGCTATCCCCTGACCGCCACCAATACACATGGTGATCAACCCTTTTGATCCACCTGTACGCTCCAACTCGTAAAGTGTCTTCATGGTAATGATGGCGCCCGTCGCGCCTACAGGGTGCCCCAGCGCTATCGCGCCTCCATTCGGGTTCACTTTCGCTGCATCCAACCCAAGCTCCTGATTGACGGCCAGCGCCTGCGCGGCAAATGCTTCGTTGCTTTCGATCACATCGAAATCTTCCACCGAAAGACCCGTCTTCCTGAGCAGGTTTTGCACGGCCGGTACCGGGCCAATACCCATGACTTCGGGGCGCACGCCAGCATGTGCATAGCCGATTACACGCGCTTTTGGCTTCAACCCGGCCTTTTCCGCCGCATCCGCCGTTGCCAGAACCATCGCCGCCGCGCCATCGTTGATGCCCGAGGCATTGCCTGCCGTTACACGCCCATCTTTCTTGAACACAGGTCGCAACCCGGCCAGCGCTTCGGCGGTCGTCGCTTTGGGATGCTCATCAACTTTGAAATCCACCATGTCCCGCTTGACCTTCACCTGAACGGGCACGATCTGGCTTTCGAAATATCCGGCTTCAATTGCGGCGGCCGCGCGGGTCTGGCTGGCAAGGGCGAATTCGTCCATCTGTTCACGGCTGATCTGGTGTTCATCGGCAACGTTCTCGGCCGTCACACCCATGTGCCCTGTGCCAAAGGGGCAGTTCAACGCACCCAGCATCATGTCCAGTGATGTGACATCACCCATTTTCGCGCCCCAGCGTGCCTGTGGAACAATGTAAGGGCTTCGCGACATGCTTTCTGCCCCACCTGCCACGGCAAAATCGGCATCGCCAAGCATCAAGGACTGCATTGCCGACACGATCGCCTGTGCGCCTGAACCACACAGTCGGTTTACATTCATCGCAGGGGTGCCGTTCGGAATCCCGGCCTGCATCGCGGCAACGCGCGACAGGTACATGTCCCGAGGCTCGGTGTTGATGACATGACCAAACACAACATGCCCGATTTGAGCACCTTCTACCCCTGACCGCTCCAAGGCCGCTTCGGTGACCACCGTCGCCAGATCAATGGGCGCGGTTGACGCAAGTGCGCCACCAAAAGTTCCAATCGCGGTGCGCGCACCATCCAACAATACGATGTCTGTCATGTCTTTCTCCTCTTGGAATCGTCGTCAGTATGCACATGCAGCATGATCCTGTCCTATAGGACGTGCCGTCACGGATGGAATTGACAAGCGGGGTCCCAACACGCATGGATTCCGTCATGACGGAGAACACAGACGATATCCTGAACCTTTTGCCCGCCCGCCTGAAAGACGCACGCCGGGCCAAAGGACTGTCGCTGGAAGCAGTCGCAAACCTGAGTGGCGTGTCCAGATCCATGGTTAGCC
Source organism: Ruegeria sp. AE3 (assembly GCF_056542225.1). Lineage (NCBI taxonomy): Bacteria > Pseudomonadati > Pseudomonadota > Alphaproteobacteria > Rhodobacterales > Roseobacteraceae > Ruegeria > Ruegeria sp. AE3. Next base: position 14,829 of record NZ_JBQFZL010000009.1, read on the forward strand.
AGATCGAACGCGGGGAAAGTAGCCCGACGATCTCGACCCTCTGGAACCTGACCCGTGCGCTACAGGTGGATTTTGCCGGTCTTCTGGAAGGTTCAAAAGCCAGTGATCAGATCGAGGTGCTGCGCGCGTCCGAAGTGCCCAGCATCGACAATATGGGGCAGAACTGCCGCATTCGCATCCTGTCCCCGCCGGAAGAGGCCGGAGGTCATGAGGTTTACGATATCGAGTTCGACAAAGGCGGGGCCTTGAACAGCCAGCCCCATGCGCGCGGCGCGCGTGAGCAGCTGACCGTGCTGGAAGGCGCCGTCAAGGTTACATCGGGCAGTGCCGTGTCGGAACTGAGCCGAGGGGATACCGCCCGCTATGCCGCGGATATCGTGCATTCCATCTCGGCCAAAGAACCAGCGCGGGTGTTTCTGATCGTAAAGAACGCCTAACATCAGCAGATTTCCGCCTTCACGGAAAATTTTCCTGTATATTGAAATTCCCCTATTTGGGAAATCCATCCGCTATGTTAGACGTGCGACTCAGTTGAACGGAGGTCGCCATGGCAGATGCATTCCTGTCCCACATCACGGACACACTCGCGCAGATCGAATCCGAGGGGCTGTATAAGCGCGAACGAATGATCACCTCGCCTCAGGGCGGTGAGATTACGGTTGGCGGCAAACGGGTGATCAACCTGTGCGCCAACAACTATCTGGGTCTTGCGGATCACCCCGCGCTGATCGAGGCCGCAACAAATGCGATGGGTCCGAAAGGATTCGGTATGGCCTCGGTCCGGTTCATCTGCGGGACGCAGGATATTCACCGTGAACTGGAACAGCGGTTGGCGAAGTTCCTGAACAAGGACGATGCGATCCTGTTTGCGGCCTGCTTTGATGCCAATGGCGGGCTGTTCGAACCGTTGCTGGGGCCTGAAGATGCCATCATTTCGGACAGTCTGAACCACGCCTCGATCATTGACGGGGTGCGGCTGTGCAAGGCCAAGCGCTATCGCTATCTGAACAATGACATGAACGACCTGGAAGCGTGGCTGAAGCAAGCGCGCGAGGATGGCGCGCGTCACATCATGATCGCAACCGATGGCGTGTTCTCGATGGATGGCTATCTGGCCAACCTGCCGAAAATTCGCGAACTGGCTGACAAATACGACGCCATCGTGATGGTCGATGATTGCCATGCAACGGGCTTCATGGGGCCGCGCGGTGCAGGAACACCGGATCACTTTGGTGTTGATGTCGACATTCTGACTGGAACTTTGGGCAAGGCACTTGGGGGGGCAATCGGCGGCTACATCGCCGGGCCGCAGCCAGTGATCGACCTGCTGCGGCAGCGGGCGCGGCCCTATCTGTTCTCGAACTCGCTGCCGCCATCCATCGTCGCCGCAGGGCTTGAGGCGATCCGCCTGGTCGAAGAAGGCGACATTCTACGCGCGCAGTTGTTCGGAAACGCAAAGTACTGGCGTGCCGGTTTGGAAAAGCTTGGCTTTGACGTTTTGCCCGGCGAACATCCGATCATCCCTGTCATGCTGGGCGGCGCCACGCTGGCACAAGAGATGGCCACCAAGCTGTTTGATGAGGGCGTGTATGTCTCGGGCTTCTTCTTTCCTGTTGTTCCCCGCGGGCAGGCGCGGATCAGAACACAGATGAACGCCGCCCTGACGCGGGACGAACTGGACCGCGCTCTGGCGGCCTTTGGCAAAGTCGGCAAGGAACTGGGGGTGATCTGATGCGACCCAACACGATGAATGCGCTGGAAAAGTCGAAACCCGAAGAGGGGTTGTGGATGGTACAGGCCCCGGTCCCGGAAATCGGGCCTGATGAGGTGCTGATCAAGATCAACAAGACCGGAATTTGCGGTACCGACATTCACATCTGGAACTGGGATGAGTGGGCCTCTCACACCGTTCCGGTTCCGATGATCACTGGTCATGAGTTCGCTGGGGAAATCGTTGAGATTGGGCGCAACGTAACCGGCCTGAACGTTGGGCAGCGCTGTTCCGGCGAAGGGCATCTGATCGGCACTGAAAGCCGTCAAAGCCGCGCAGGCAAGTTTCACCTCGACCCCGGCACGCGCGGGATCGGGGTGAATGAACAGGGCGCGTTTGCGCAATACCTGAAACTGCCTGCCTTCAATGTTGTTCCCCTGCCGGACGATATCCCGGATGAGATCGGGGCAATCCTTGATCCGCTGGGCAATGCGGTACACACCGCGTTAAGCTTCGATCTTCTTGGCGAAGATGTCCTGATCACCGGCGCAGGACCCATTGGCATCATGGCCGCCGCCGTTGCCCGCCATGCAGGTGCCCGTAACGTTGTGATTACCGACATAAACGATGAACGATTGAAACTCGCGGAACATGTCGTGCCGTCGGTGCGGACCGTTGATGTTTCCAAACAAGATTTGCACGACATCATCGCACAGCTAGGAATGAAAGAAGGCTTTGATGTGGGGCTTGAAATGTCCGGCTCACAAGGCGCGCTTGACCAGATGGTCGAAGCGCTTGTTATGGGTGGGAAAATCGCCTTGCTGGGGATACCGCCGGGGAAATCTCCAGTCGACTGGTCGCGTATCGTTTTCAAGGCGATCACAATCAAGGGTGTCTATGGTCGCGAAATGTTCGAGACCTGGTACAAGATGATCGCCATGCTGCAAAATGGCTTGGATGTGTCCCGCGTGATCACGCATCGCTTTGCGGTTGATGATTTCGCGGATGGTTTTGCCGCGATGAAATCCGGCCTCTCAGGCAAGGTTGTCCTTGACTGGACCTAACCCGCTGGAAAGTTACGAACTCAGCGCCTAGACAGGTGCAAGGATCGCACAAGGGAGGCATGAGATGGGCGAGAACAAAGACGATCGTCTGTTGCAAAGAGGTGTCGAAGACACTCTGATCACTGATTTCGCCGAGACACATCGCAAAAGCTATGGAGATTTTCTGCAACTCAAAACGCTGCTGAATCTGCAAAAGACCTTTCAGGACCCTGCGCAGCCGGACGAGATGCTGTTCATTATTATCCATCAGGTCAGCGAACTGTGGCTGAAACTGATGCACCACCAACTGGTCGAGGTGCGCCGTTTTCTGCAACAGGATGAATTTGGCCCAGCCATGAAAAACCTCGACCGAATCAAGGCCATTCAACGGCAGTTGATTGCGGCTTGGGAAACCCTGCTGACCATGACGCCTGCCGACTATATGACGTTTCGGCAGGCTCTTGGCAGCTCGTCAGGGTTTCAGAGCTACGGGTATCGGCAGATCGAATTCATTCTCGGCAACAAGGATGCCTCAACACTGAAGGTCCATACGCATGACCCAGAGGTGATGGAGATGCTGAATGCCGCACTGACCAAACCGTCGCTTTATGACGAGGTGTTGCACATGTTGGCCCGCCAAGGGTTCGATGTGCCCAAAGATCTGATCGAACGCGATTACGCCCAACCCTATTCCGGCGATTCGCGCGTGGTGCAAATTTGGGTGGAGGTGTTTCGAAACACTGAAAAATACTGGGATCTTTATGCTTTGGCCGAAAAGCTGATGGATGTGGAAAGTTTGTTTCAACGCTGGCGCTTTGACCATGCCACCGCGGTTGAGCGCGTGATCGGGATGCAACCTGGCACTGGTGGCTCAAGCGGCGTGGCCTTTTTGCGAAAGGCGCTGGAGCTGCGGTTTTTCCACGACCTTTACGACGTGCGTACGGAATTGATGTATAGCGGGCAGAACTAAGACATGTTGTATCGAGGATTTTCGCAATCCGATCTGGAGCGGGAGTACTCTCCCAGCACAATGATCGGCGGCGACCTGAGCCCCTATCTTGCCAGTTATCAGGCGCTGAGTGCTCAGGCGCGGGCCGACTTTCCGGTACGGGAAAGTCTGGCTTATGGTGACAGCCCCCTTCAAGTTTTGGATTTCTTTCCCGCTCGCGATGACAAGGCACCCCTGCACGTCTTCATTCACGGCGGGTACTGGCAGGCGCTCAGCCAGAATGAGTCGTCTCTGATGGCGCCGGGGCTGTTGGAACACGGGCAAGCTTTTGCGACTGTGAACTACACGCTGGCACCCGATGCCCGGATTGGCGACATGATCGACGAGTGCCGTGACGCGTTGTTGTGGCTGGCGGCCCAGGCTGAGGAGTTGGGGTTCGACCCGTCGCGGATCACCCTGTCAGGTCACAGTGCAGGCGCGCATCTGGCGGCGATGGTGATGGCAACCTCATCAGACGCCCTTGCCAAAGCGGGGCTCCGGGTGCGGGATGTGCTTCTGATCAGCGGCATATACGACCTGGAACCGATCAGCCTGATGTCGGTGAACGATCCGCTGCAATTGACACCGGTCGAGGTCAACGATCTGTCACCCATCCGCAATCTGCCCCGGCCCGGTCCTCGATACCATGTTTCGGTGGCCGAACGGGATACGGATGAGTTCATTCGCCAAAGCCGTGACTATGCCGAAAGGCTGCGAAAGTCCGGACACTCTGTCTGCTTTATGCTCGCGCAAGGAATGCATCATTTCGATATCATCATGCATTCAGCTACGTTTCTGCCCCAAACAAAATAAGCGCCTCGACAAATGAAAACAGCGGCCTAAGGGGGTCGCTGTTTTTCGTTTTCAACTTATGCCGGGTTAGTCCAGCGTGCGGGTGACTTCTTCGCGCTCGAAGATTTCGATCACGTCGCCTGCGCGAATGTCATCGTAGTTCTCGAATGCCATACCGCATTCCTGACCCGACTGAACCTCGGCCACTTCGTCCTTGAAACGCTTCAGTGTTTTCAGCGTGCCTTCGTGAATCACCACGTTGTCGCGCAGCAGGCGGACACCGGCGGAACGGCGCGCCACACCTTCGGTAACCAGACAGCCGGCAACCTTGCCAACGCCGGTGACCTTAAAGACTTCGCGGATTTCGGCGTAACCGATGAACTTCTCGCGAATCTCGGCGCTCAACAGACCCGATGCGGCAGCTTTCACGTCGTCCACCAGATCGTAGATAACCGAGTAATAGCGAATCTCGACACCTTTCTGGTTTGCCGTGTTCCGGGCAGACGCATTGGCCCGCACGTTGAAACCCAGGATCGGAGCACCCGAGGCCTCGGCAAGACCGACATCGGTTTCGGTGATTGCACCCACGCCCGAATGCAATACGCGCACGCGTACCTCGTCGTTGCCGATCTTCTCCATCGCCTGAACGATGGCCTCAGCCGAGCCCTGCACGTCCGCTTTCATCAGAATCGGCAGTTCGGTGACGCTTTCGTCTTCCTTGGCCTTCTGCATCAGCTGCTCAAGGGTGGTAGCGGCACCGGCGGCAGCGCGTTTGTCCTTGGCGGCCTGCTCGCGGTAGGCGGCGATCTCGCGCGCCTGTGCTTCAGTCTCGGTCACGTTCAGAACGTCACCGGCTTCCGGTGTGCCATTGAGACCCAGAACCTCGACCGGAACCGAAGGACCCGCTTCCTGAACGCGTTCACCCTTGTCATTGATCAGCGCACGGACCTTACCGTACTGCTCACCCACAACAAAGATATCGCCCTGACGCAGCGTGCCGTTCTGAACCAGAACGGTCGCGACCGGACCACGGCCTACATCCAGCTGCGCCTCGATCACGGCACCCTGGGCTGCGCGATCGGGGTTGGCTTTCAGCTCCAGAATCTCGGCCTGCAATGCGATGGCTTCCAGCAGCTCGTCCAGACCCTGACCGGTGATGGCGGACACTTCTACGTCCTGAACCTCACCCGACATTTTCTCGACGATCACCTCGTGTTGCAACAGATCGGTGCGCACCTTGTCCGGATTTGCATCATGCTTGTCGATCTTGTTGATCGCCACGATCATCGGCACTTTGGCCGCCTTCGCGTGATTGATCGCCTCGATTGTCTGCGGCATGACCGCGTCATCGGCAGCGACAACCAGAACCACGATATCGGTCACCTGAGCACCGCGCGAACGCATCGAGGTAAACGCCGCGTGGCCGGGTGTATCCAGGAATGTCAGCGTCGATCCACCATCGGTTTTCACCTGATAGGCGCCGATATGCTGGGTGATGCCACCGGCCTCACCAGCCACAACGCGCGCATCGCGGATTGCATCCAGCAGCGATGTTTTCCCGTGGTCGACGTGACCCATGATGGTGATGACGGGTGGACGGGGCTTCAGATCGTCCTCGCTGTCTTCTATCTCTTTGATGACGTCTTCGACATCCGAATCAGAGACGCGGGTGACTTTATGGCCGAATTCTTCAATGATAAGCTCGGCAGTATCGGCATCGATGGTCTGGTTCTGCGTGACCATCATACCCATCTGCATCAGCGATTTGACCACGTCAGCCACACGCTCGGCCATACGGTTGGCCAGTTCCGAGACCATGATCGCCTCAGGCAGTTGTACGTCGCGGATCACCTTTTCACGCTCGACCGAACCGCCCATGGCTTTCTGACGGGCGCGTTCCTGCTTGCGCTTCATCGCTGCCATCGACCGCTGGCGGCTGCCTTCGTCACCAGTGGCCTGACCCAGTGTCAGCTTGCCTGAACGACGGTTGTCTTCGCGGCCCTTGCCACGACCGCGCTGTTCGCGTTCGCGATCCTGCTTGCGAGGCGCGGCTGCAGGCGCAGGTTTGCTGGCCGGGCTGCGTGCAGCTTTGGCTTCTTCAGGGGCCGGCGAAGCGACAGCAGCAACAGCAGCACGCTTGGCTTCTTCTTCAGCCTCCACGCGCTTGCGCTCTTCATCTTCGGCTTTCTGACGGGCGCGCTCTTCGGCTTCACGCTGCTCGCGCTCTTTCGCTTCCTGTTCCGCACGGCGGCGCACACGTTCTTCTTCGCGTGCCTTTTCAGCGGCTTCGCGTTCAGCGGCCTCTTCGACCTCGCGGGCCTTGGCAGCCTGCAAAGCTTTCATACGGCGCGCCATTTCCGCGTCGGAAATACCTGCGGGACGACGCGACGGATCACCCGAAGGGGCGGCACCGCCACCCGGCTTTGCCGCGCCCGGCTTGGGGACCACCACGCGCTTGCGTTTGGTTTCCACCACGACATTCTTGGTGCGTCCGTGGCTGAAACTCTGTTTCACATTTCCGGGGCGTGCCCCGCCACGAAGACCCAATGTCTTTTTGCCGTCACTATCGCTCATAAAGCTTCTTACCCTTCCGCGCGGCCCTTGCCGCCGTCATCCGTTTCGCGCAAGCCACGCAGGCGCTGCGCTTCCTCTACAACACGTTTGGCGAGTCCGCCAGAGGCCAAGGCCGCATGAATCACCGTTTGGCGCCCAAATGCTTGCCCTAATTCGTCTGCCGTCAGCCAACCGATGTATTTTCCTAAGTGCGGCGTACTGAGCTTCGACTTGCCGCGCCCCGATCCATCAGTGGCCTGAATCAGCACCTGAGCCTCTTCCCGGTCCAGCCACGACTTGACCTTTTCATACCCGGCAACCGCGTCGCCGGACTTGCGCGCCAGACTGAGCAACTCAATCACACGGCGCGCGATCTGTTTTTCAACCTCTGCCGTCAGGTCCTGAGGCACGGTCACCTGTGCCTTGAACCCCCGCGCAAACAGTTTCTTGCCAATGGCCTTGTCCAGCGCGGCACGATCCGCCGCCACATAAACGCCCCGCCCCGGCAACTTTGCCGCGACATCCGGAAAGACCTGGCCGTCCGGCCCCGTCACAAAGCGGATCAAGCCATATTTAGGCTGAACCTCGCCTGTGGCGATGCACTTGCGTTCGGGTCCGTCAGACCGATCCTTATGGACGCCACCGCGACCCATACGCGCCACCCGAGACCTGAGATCAGGCCTCGACCTCCTCGTCTGCTGCGTCGCCGTCGATGTCTTCTTCCGCCTGCTCCAGCTCGGCCGGATCAACCCAACCCAACAGGATACGCGCAGTCATGACCATGTCCTGTGCTTCTTCGAGCGTGACGCCAAAGGGCTCCAGCACGCCATCATCCTTGACGCGTTCACCGTCAACTGTGGTCCAGCCACCGGCCAGTTCCCAGTCTGCACAGGTTGCGAAGTCTTCCAGCGTCTTCACATCGTCCTTGGCCAGAGCCTCTACCATCTGGGGTGTCAGGCCTTCGAATTCAATGAGGCTATCCTCGGCACCCAATGCGCGCGCGGCATCCAGAGCGGCTTTGGCCTGGGCTTCCAGGAATTCACGCGCCCGGGTCTGAAGTTCCTGCGCGGTGCCTTCATCGACGCCGTCAATGACCAGAAGTTCATCAATCTCGACATAGGCAACTTCTTCGAGATTGGTGAAGCCTTCGGACACCAGCAGCTGCGCAAAGAATTCGTCCAGATCCAGACTGTCCATGAACAGCTTGGTACGAGATTCGAATTCCTTCTGACGGCGTGCTGATTCTTCAGCTTCGGTCATGATGTCGATGTCCAGGCCGGTCAGTTGGCTTGCCAGACGCACGTTCTGACCGCGACGACCGATTGCAAGAGACAGTTGCTCTTCAGGAACCACAACCTCGATCTTGCCTGCTTCTTCGTCCAGAACAACCTTCGAAACCTCGGCAGGTTGCAACGCGTTCACCAGGAAGGTCGGTTGGTCTTCGTTCCACGGGATGATGTCAATCTTCTCACCCTGCAGTTCGTTCACAACGGCCTGTACGCGGCTGCCGCGCATACCAACGCAAGCGCCAACGGGATCAATCGAGCCGTCATAGGAAATTACGGCGATCTTGGCGCGTGAACCTGGGTCACGGGCCACGGCCTTGACCTCGATGATACCGTCATAGATTTCCGGTACTTCCATCTTGAACAGCTCGGCCATGAATTCCGGAGCGGTACGCGACAGGAAGATCTGGTGGCCACGCACTTCGCGGCGGACTTCCTTGATATACGCGCGCACACGATCATTCGGGCGATAGCTTTCGCGCCCAATCTTGTCGTTGCGGCGCAGAACGGCCTCGGCACCGCCCAGATCGACGATAACATTGCCGAATTCTTCGCGCTTGACGGCACCGTTGATGATGGTGCCCGCACGATCCTTGAATTCCTCATACTGACGATCACGCTCGGCTTCGCGGACTTTTTGCAGGATCACTTGCTTGGCGGACTGCGCCGCGATCCGGCCCATTTCGACCGGCGGTACTTCTTCAACAAAAACGTCACCGACCTGCGGGTCTTCCATGTACTGTTTGGCCTGTTCGACGGTGAATTCGGCCTGATAGTTCTCAAGCTCGTCATCCTCGACCACGGTGCGCACACGGGTGAATGTCGCCTTGCCGGTCTTGCGGTCGATCGACACGCGAATGTCCATCTCGGCGCCGTAGCGGCTCTTGGCAGCGCGGGCGAGCGATTCCTCCATCGCTTCGACAACCAGACCGGGGTCGATCATCTTTTCGCGGGCCACGGCCTCGGCAGTCTGCAGCAGCTCCAGCTGGTTGGCTGAGGTAATTGCCATCAGTTCGTCTCCTCTTCGGACCCTTCGGTCTCAATCTCGTCGAAAGCTTTTTCGTTCAGGGCGCCTGCATCTTTGCGCTGGCGCAGCATTTCTTTGATCAGATCATCGGTCAGGACCAGCTTGGCATCACTCAGCCAGTCGAATTGCAGGCCGATTGTGATCGTCTCGGACCCTTCGGGAATATTGATCAGAACCTCTTCCCCTTCGATCCCGGCCAGTTCCCCTTTGAACCGGCGGCGGCCATCGATCAGTTCAGAGGTTTCGATCTTGGCCTCATACCCCTCAAAAGTCTCAAAATCCTTGAGGCGCGTCAGGGGGCGGTCGATACCGGGGCTGGACACCTCAAGCGTATAGGCGTCGAGGATCGGGTCCTCCACATCCAGGGTGGCGCTGACCGCATTCGAAATCTCGGCGCAGTCATCCACTTCGATGCCGCCTTCAGGTTTGTCAGCCATGATTTGCAGCGTGGTCTGCTTGCCACTCATCAGCCGGACACGGACCAGCTCATACCCCAGGTCTTCGATCACCGGGGTGATGATCTCGGCAAGTCGCCGGTCGATGGCAGCTTTGGCTATTAGTTCGTTTGTCATCAGGTTCTCTACCCTGTCAATCGGGCACAAAAAAACGGGCGCGCGGCCCGTCGAATTTTCCGGTGGAGCCTTGGACCGGAAGTCCAACGCGCCGCTGTTGAAACTGCATATACGCAGGATGATCCGAGTCTGCAACCCCCGACAGAAGTATCACCCGGAATTACACGATCCACCACCGTTCAGCGATACGACCGTCGTCCAGAACCGTGCGTCCGGCAATCTGCCGCGGCAATCCCACCGTCCCAGAAACGGCCAGTGCCATATCGGTCTCGGAAGGATGGAAGCGAAGACCGCGCGTACTGCGGATCTCGGACGGATCTGGGAAAGCCGCAATATCGACGTAGCCATCGCGCAATGCCTCGGCGCGGACACGGGCATCGGGAATAACGATCACTTCGAATGCATCGACCCAACCGGCCTGACCGTCCTTGTAATGTCCCGAAACACGGCGACCCAGGAAATGTCGCCCGTCTTCGGCGCGCTCGACACGGTAGCAACCCGTACCGTTGGCCCTGTGTAGCGGCGTGACGCCTTCGCCATTGCGGGCAATGACAAAACGACTTTCCGCCAAAAGGAATGGAAGGCCCGGATTTGCCTCGGCCAGTTCCAGCCGCAAACGGTTGGCGGTCAATGCCTCGGTATACCCGACTTCGGCCAATACGGTCGCAACGTCTGAGATGTCCAAAGGCGCGCCGTCGTGGAACACCGCATCATTGCGCAGATCAAAGCTCCAGACCTTCGCATTGGCGTCGGTTTGCCAGCCCGTCGCAAGCTCGCCCCGCAAAGTGCCATCCGGGGCGATCTCGGTCAGCGTGTCGAAAACAGCACCGCGCGCCACCTGCTCAAGACTGTCGTCGCGCGGCACGGCCAATCGCAGCGTTCCACCTTTCTCGGGTCTGTCCGCCAGAGACGCGCCTGTCGCGGCAAGCAGCGCGGCGGCGGCACCCGAAGCAAACAAGGCACGGCGGTCGATGCGTGTCATGCCAAACCCTCCGCCACGCGATCCATGATCCGGATCAGTTCTGCGCTGATCCCAGGTTCAGAAAGCGCATGACCGGCCTGACGTACCATCTTGATCTCGGCATTCGGCCAGCGTTCGCTTAGCGACCAGGCGGCCTGCGGCGGGCAAATCATGTCGTATCGCCCCTGCACGATGTGACCCGGGATATGAGCGATCCGGTCCATTTGATCTAGGATCTGCCCATCCTTTTCCAGAAACACCTTATTGTAGAAATAGTGATTCTCGAGCCGCGCAAATGTACGGGCGTATTCGCCGGGACTTTCGCCCACTGATCCGTTCGTATGGATCGATGCCAGCGCATTTTCCCAGTGCGACCATGCCCGCGCATACAGGGTCTCGGTCGCGCGGTCCCCCGAGAACAGGCGTTTGTTATAGGCGGTGATGGTGTCCTTCAGCTCGGCCTCGGGCAAAAGCGCGGTGAATTTCTGCCACTGCTCCGGCCAGAAACGCCCCACTCCGCCGCCATAAAACCAGTCAAGTTCAGCCTGAGTTGCCAGAAACACGCCCCGCAGCACCAAACGGCTGACCCTGTCGGGATGCGACTGCGCGTAGATCAAGGCAAGGGTCGCGCCCCAGCTGCCGCCAAAAGCTATCCATTCATCAATCTCGAGCAGGTCGCGCAACCGTTCAATGTCGGCCACCAAATGCCATGTCGTGTTGTTTTCAACCGAAGCCGTGGGGCGAGACCGGCCACACCCACGCTGATCAAATAGAATCACCCGGTAGACACGCGGATCAAAGTAGCGGCGCATTGCAGGGCTGCAACCGCCACCCGGACCGCCATGCAGGATCAGCACCGGTATGCCTTCGGGATTACCGCATTGTTCCACATAGATACGGTGCCCGTCGCCCATATCGACCATACGCTGGTCGAACGGGTCGATCGGCGGGTACAGATATTGAACTGCGCGCTTTTGGTCCGGGTACTTGTCCATTATGGCCCTATATAGTCCTTAAGCGTAAAAGAGCATACGGAGACAGGAATGCAAGCGCATCCGAACACGGTGGATCCATCCGAGATCGCAAAATTCGAAGCGATGGCGGCGGAATGGTGGGATCCTCATGGGAAATTCAAACCCTTGCACATGCTGAATCCTTGCCGTTTGGATTATATCACACAGCAGATTGCTGGTGAATTCGACCGCGATCTGAAAGCGCGGAAACCGTTCGAAGGTCTGCGCCTGTTGGATATCGGTTGTGGCGGTGGTCTGCTGAGCGAACCGATGGCGCGTCTGGGGGCCGAGGTCGTCGGGGCCGATGCCGCCGGAGGCAACCTGCCTGTTGCGCGAATCCATGCCGAGCAGTCCGGTTTGCAGATCGACTATCGCCACACCACAGCCGAAGACATGGCCGCCGCGGGTGAGCAGTTCGACGTGGTCCTGAACATGGAAGTGGTCGAGCATGTGGCCGACCCGGCGGGTTTCCTGACCGCCTCGCAGCAGTTGCTCAGGCCCGGCGGGCTGCTGATCTGCTCAACCATCAACCGCAACCCGAAATCTTATGCGATGGCAATTTTCGGGGCCGAAGTGGTAATGCGCTGGCTGCCGCGCGGCACGCATGAGTGGAACAAGTTCATCACCCCTGACGAGTTGTTCGACCTGCTGCGCCAAGCGGGGGTCGAGCCGGTGGACCGCAAGGGTTTCGTGTTCAACCCGATCCTGTGGAGCTGGTCGATTTCGGACCGGGATTTAAGCGTGAACTATGTGACGGCGAGTGTGAAACCGGGCTGAGGGTTATTCCCCTTCCAGCTGCTTTCTCAGATCGCGCAGCACCGGCAGTGTCGAACGAACACGGTCGTCCCCCAACTCTCCGACCACGCGGTTGATCAACGGGGCAATCGAGGAAATCGCCTGATCCCGCGCGCGTTTACCGGCGGGGCTGATCGCCACCATCTTGCGGCGGGCATCGTCCCAATCGGGTCGGATGTGGATGTATCCGGCCCATTCCAGCTTGGCCAAGGTGTTTGTCATCGCGCCGCGGGTGACGTGGAACGTGTTGGCCAGCTGCGCCGGGCTGCGCTCATCCGCGACAAAAGCCAGGTGGTTCAGAACCGAGAAATGCGAGATTTCCATGCCCTTGGGCAGCACGCGGCTAAGCCGGTTCCGCAATAGCTGGTCGGCGGTCAGGATCTCGCTGAACAGCGTGACCGCTAGGGCATTGGTGTCGTCTGTCATTGTTCCGTTCTGTCAGGGTCCGTCGAAGGATCGGCGGTGGTGCAGTGAAGGGACACGTCGGCGTGCCTCAGTTACAGAACTATCATCCAAATCGAAAATGTGAATGCCTGGATCGGTCCCTGCGTCGATCAGCACCTTTCCCCACGGGTCGACGACCATGCTGTGACCGTGAGTATAGCGTGTTTTACCGCCGGTTTTTGGATGTTCCCCAGTTTGGGCCGGGGCCAGCACCCAGCACCCGGTTTCGATTGCACGTGCGCGCAGCAAGGCCTCCCAATGCGCGGCACCCGTGACCGGCGAGAACGCGGCCGGGACGGTCAGAATGCGCGCGCCCGCCTCCGCCAGTGCCGCGTGCAAATATGGAAAGCGGATATCGTAACAGATGGTCAGACCAACCTTGCCGAAATCCGTTTCGGCGATAACCGCTTTTTCGCCTGGGCGGTAATTCTTTGATTCGCGGAACGTCTCGGTCTCGGTGACCTGCACATCGAACATATGGATCTTGTCATACCGCGCCACGATCTGACCTTGCGGTCCGATCATAAAGCAGCGGTTGGCAAAACGACCGTCATTGTCATGAGTCTTGAGCCCCAACGAGCCGATCAGAAGCCATACACCCAGATCAGCAGCCTGTTCGCGCAGGCCCGCCAAGGTGATGTCATCTTCTTCATGTTGTAAAACCGCGCGCTGCCGTGTGGTGCTGGTCGAAACGCAATTCGTAACCTCTGGCGTCAGAACAAAGCGGGCGCCCTGTTCTGCCGCTTCAGCCATCAGGCCTCGTACCATCCCGAGGTTTTCAGCCGGATCGTCCGACGAGGTGACTTGCAGCAGCGCGGTTTTCATCAGGCCGCAAGCAGACGGTCAAGCTTGCCCTGACGCTCCAACTCGTACAAATCATCGCAACCGCCGACATGCGTGGTGCCGATGAAAATCTGCGGGACCGTGCGTTTGCCTCCGGCACGTTGAATCATTTCAGGTTTGCGTTTGGGGTGCATCAGCACGTCGATTTCCTTGAACTCAACACCTTTCTGCTTCAGAAGGCGTTTGGCTGCATGACAATACCCGCACAGTGGCGATGTATAGATCTCTACCGACTTCATTTTCCGTTCCCTTCGGATTTCGCGCAATCTTGGGCGAATTAGGCATTCTTAGCAACGCGCGCCAGAGCCAACACAAAAATATGATTTGCCCCCGCCGCCTGACAGACCCGAGTGCATGCGGCCAGTGTTGCCCCGGACGTCATCACGTCGTCTACCAGCAAGACGTTCCGGCCAGTTAGATGGCGGGCATTTCGGGGTTGAAGGCATATCGCGTCTTCCAAGATCTGTGCCCGCTCGGCTGCTGTTTTGCCGTCCAGCACCGGCGTCTTTTTTTTGCGAATCAACAAATCGGGCACGCATTTCAATCCTGTCTCACGCCCCAGGTTCTGCGCCAAGAGAGCTGACTGGTTGTATCGCCTTTTGAGCAAGCGTGACCAATGCAGAGGAACCGGAGCAATCACCATACCCGCTCGCAGCAATGGGCGCCCTGCCTGCGCCATCCACTGCGCGGCAGGGCGGGCCAGTTCGGGCTGATCACCATGTTTCAACGCCAGGATCAGTGACCGCGCCTTGCCGTCATACAAAAGCGCGGCGCGGCCTGCCCTCCAGGGGCGCGCGGTCTTCAGGCAATCATCGCACTCGGTCCGAAACTCGTCCTGCCCTCCGATCAGGGGCAGACCGCAACTTTCACAGACCGTGCCGCCAATGAATGGCGTTTCCCGCCAGCACGGGCCACACAGGCCAAAATCGGACTCGGTCAGGTCGCCGCACCCCATGCAACGTGGTGGATAAATCAGCGCAAGTGCGGTTTGAATCCGTTGCGCGATACGATACTTGCCAGTTATGAAACTGCCCGAACCCACTGCACCCTCACTTTTTGACCGTGCCGCCATTCTGCGTCATCGCAACCGCGTGCAGGATGACGCCCTTTTTCTGCACCGCGTCGCGATGGACGAGGTTCAGGATCGGCTCTCCATGGTTAACAAAACCTTTACGGCGGCAGCGATCGTGACGGCCTACCCACAGCTTTGGACGGACGCTTCTCCCGAAGCCTCGATCGTTGCGGATAACGACGTGCTGGCACTGCAACCCGGCGCACATGATCTGGTGATCCACGCCATGACACTGCATTGTGCAAACGATCCGGTAGGTCAGTTGATCCAATGCCACCGCGCGCTTAAGCCCGATGGGTTGTTGCTGATTGTTTGTCTGGGCGGCGAAACGCTGCACGAATTGCGCGCGGCGTTGGGTCAGGCCGAGATTGACGTTACCGGTGGCCTCAGCCCCCGCATCGCTCCAATGGCCGAGCTGCGGGACATGGGCGGTTTGTTGCAGCGGGCCGGTCTGGCCTTGCCCGTCGCAGACTCGGTGACACTCACGGCTGAGTACCGTGACATCTGGCACCTGATGCACGATCTGCGGAATATGGGTGAGGCCAATGCGTTATCCGCGCGCCTGAAACACCCGACCAAACGCGCAGTATTTGAAACCGCGCAAAACGTCTACGCGACTCATTTCACCACGGGGTCCGGGCGCCTGGCAGCCACGTTCGAACTGATCTGCCTGACGGGATGGGCCCCCCACGACAGTCAACCAAAGCCACTGCGTCCCGGGTCGGCGCAAACACGTTTGGCTGACGCCTTGCGCACCGACGAGGGCAAACTGCCCGATTGACGCGCGACCAAATCCCCTTATTTCAGGCCCTAACGCAAGAAATTCAGGAAGCCTCATATGTTTGATGCCACGCGACCCGCTCATGCTCCTACGGATCACCCCAAGATCAGGATGGGGCGCGTCGGCATATTGCTGGCCAATCTGGGCACGCCGGACGATTACACCTATTGGCCGATGCGTCGGTATCTGAATGAGTTTTTGTCGGATCAGCGCGTCATCGATTATCCGAAGTGGAAATGGCAGCCGATTCTGCAGGCGATCATCCTGACTAAACGGCCATTCAGTTCCGGCGAGGCATACAAATCAATCTGGAATCAGGAAAAGGGCGAAAGCCCGCTGATGACCATCACCAAGGACCAGACTGCCAAGCTGAGCCAGGCCATGCACGCACGATACGGTGATCAGGTCATGGTCGATTTCTGTATGCGTTACGGCAACCCGTCGACCAAATCCAAAGTGCGCGAGATGGTAGCGGCAGGGTGCGATCGCATCTTGTTCTTTCCGCTTTACCCTCAATACGCTGGCGCAACGACGGCCACCGCCAACGACCAGTTCTTTCGCGCGCTGATGGACGAAGCCTGGCAGCCCGCCACGCGAACCGTTCCGGCCTATTTCGATGAACCTATTTATATCGATGCGCTGGCACAGTCAGTTGAACGTGCATACGAGGCTATGGAAACAAAACCCGACATTCTGGTCTGCTCATATCATGGGATGCCCGAGCGGTATTTGCAGCAGGGCGATCCCTATCACTGTCAGTGTGCTAAAACGACGAGACTGTTAAAGGAGCGATTGGGCTGGACGGATGATCAATTGGTATCGACCTTCCAGTCGCGCTTTGGCCCCGAAGAATGGTTGAAACCTTACACTGTGGATCACGTGGCCGACCTGGCGAAGCTAGGCAAAAAGAACATTGCTGTTATTGCCCCGGCGTTTTCTGCGGACTGCATCGAAACGCTGGAAGAGATTAACGAAGAAATCAAAGAGAGCTTCGAAGAAGCAGGCGGCGAGACGTTTACCTATATTCCATGCCTTAACGATGACGGCGCCCATATCACAGCACTTGGAAAGGTGATCGAAGACAATCTGCGCGGGTGGCTGGCGTAAAGCGTTTCCAGAACACAAGCCAAATCTCTTATGAGAACGTCAGGCTCGGCTTGATACTGGCGCGTCAGTATCCCTTCGGCGCGCAACAGGCTTGAAGACCTGTTGGAATTAAAAAAGGCGGTGGATTGCTCCACCGCCTTTTTCATGAATTCCGTGTCGGATTAGCTTGCAGCAACAGCAGCAGCAACAACGACCAGCAGGATCAGCGGCAGCAGAATGCCCTGCGACGAACCCTGAGTTTCTTCAACAACAACTGGTGCTTCAACAACCGGCTCATTCAGGTTGCCAGCATATGCAGTCGAAGCTGCTGCAGTCAGAGCTGCGGCGAGAACGAGTTTCTTCATATTAACCTCCAGAATTTGCACGGTTCCAATATCCGGAGCCGCACATCTAAGACTTACCTCGTAGTTTTTTCTAATCAGCATTAGAGCGGGAATGCAATTGCAACTTGACCTGTAAGCGGCTTCGCACACAAAAATGTCGTCATATTAGCAACACTTGCGTGCCAACCTTTGCCATCGAAAACAGCTCGGCGATGTCTTCGTTGAAAAGGCCGATGCATCCATTCGACGATCTGCGACCAATTTTACGCGTATCATGGGTGCCGTGAATGCGATAGTACTTCCAGCTCAGGTATAAAGCGTGTGTTCCCAATGGGTTATCAGGACCCGGAGGAATATAGTCCGGCCATTCCGGATTTCGCTTTTTCATCGACGGCGTCGGAGACCAGCTCGGGCCTTCGACCTTGCGGATCACACTGGTGCGCCCGCGCCGGGTAAGGTCTTCGGTCAGCGGAACCGACGACGGGTACAATTTGTACACCGATTGATCATCCGACCAATAATGCAGCGCTCTTGAGACGGTATCGACCAATATGGCGCCATTTCTGGTGTTCGAGAAATACGGTTGCCAATCCAATGCCCGGAACCCGGATACGTTGCGGCGAACCGCTGGTTCACTCTCGGGCGCGGGACGTAGCGGGTCGCCTGGGATATACTGCGCCAGTGCCGGTGTCGCCAGAGTGGCGGTAGCCCCTGCTAGAAATCCCCTGCGGGTAGGCGAAAGAATGCGCTTTTTGACCATGACAACGGGTCCTGTGTTTTGGTGAAGTCTGAAATCAGAGGCATTCTATGGCCAGAATGCTTCAGTCGCAAACCAAACCGGCAGAATCACGCAAGTTGTGGCCATTGCGCGTTTGCTCAGAACAAGCAGGCACGCTATGCCCTGTTGTGATACAATAATCAGGTCGAACATGACGCGCATCGTTTCTTTACTGTTGATTTGCTTTGTCGCGCTTGCGGCATGTACCAACACTGGCTCAACCACCCTGGGATCTGATGGTCGCCCATTGCCGACCGTATATAAGATCCGCGGCAATCCGGAAAAGCTGCAGTTCCGCATGCTTGATTCGGTCAATGCCTTGCGTCAGGCCCAGGGATTGCAGCCCGTACAGCTGAACGCGCAGCTGAACGCAGCGGCGGCGACTCATTCGAAGGATATGTCGCGGCAGAACCGGCCCTGGCACTTTGGTTCAGACGGTTCATCACCGATCGACCGGGCAGCGCGTGTTGGCTATTTCGGCACGTTTCTGGGGGAAGCCATTTCCGAAACTTACGAGACCGAGACTGAAACGCTTGCCGCCTGGATGCAGGAACCCGGACCGAGGGCTGTCATAATGGACGCCAAGGCCACCCAAATGGGATTCGCCTGGCATCAGGAAGGCGGTGGTAAAATCTGGTGGACGCTGGAAATGGGAACCGGCGGCTGATCCAGCCAAACGGAAAGAAAAAAGCCCCCGGTTTTCGGGGGCTTTTTTGTTAATCAGGCGGCTTGCATAGACTGCGCCTCGGTCAGGATCGCATAGAGCTTTACCGGATCAGGGTTCGCCCGGAGCTTGGTGCAAACCGAAGTATCCCGTAATGTGCGAGACACTAGAGCCAGAGCTTTGAGGTGATCAACGCCCGCCTCTTCCGGTGCAAACAGCGCGAAGGCAATGTCCACAGGCTGGCGATCAACCGAACCGAAATCGATCGGCTTCTCAAGCATGACAAAAACACCTGACACCGAATCAAGATCGGGCAGGCGCGCATGTGGCAACGCCACACCATGGCCGACACCGGTCGGTCCAAGGCTTTCCCGCTCCAGCAGGAAATCAACCGCTTCCTGAGGATCGATACCCAGCGTCGCCGCGGCGACGTCACCGATTTCCTGAAACAGCCGCTTCTTGCTGGAAGCCGCGGACAAAACACGCACCGCTTCGGGCTTCAGTATGCTCGAAAGCTCCATGATCACGCTCCATGGCACGCACCCGCATCAGCGGGCGCGGCCCCGTATCCTTGCCTGTTACGGATCAATCCAGCCGATATTACCGTCATCGCGACGATAAACGACATTCAATCCGTCCTTGTTTTCATTTCTGAACACCAGTACTGGCGCACCGGCAAGTTCCATTTGCATAACGGCCTCTCCGACGCTCAAAGATGGGATTTTTGTTTCCATCTCGGCCACAATCATTGGCTGAAGCGATTCGGGTTCATCGGCCGACTCCGATTCGTTAGAAGCGAGGATATAAGAGGACGCCCCAAAGAGTTCAACCGGTTCGACCCGATCCTTGTGGTGGTCCTTCAGGCGACGCTTGTAACGACGCAACTGTTTTTCCATTTTATCACAGCATGCCTCAAATGCCGCGTAGATCTCGGTTGCATGGGCTTTGGCCTGAGCCGTCAGGCCAGTGGACAGGTGTACTGTTGTCTCGCATACATATTCATGCGCCGAACGGGAAAAGACGACGTTTGCATCCGTAGGCCGCTGCGCATATTTGCCCACGACCTCATTCAGTTCGGTCTGCACGTGTGTCTGCAACGCCGCACCGATGTCGATCTGTTTTCCGCTGATTTGGTAACGCATGTGATCTCCTTCACAATTCACACCCATTCTGACGCCGCGAAACGCGACGAGCTTGTTTTTATCGGGTGGGGGGTCGAGACATTTTCCGCGGTTGCCTTGTTTCCAGCCCTTCGAAGAAGGGACATCGAGATCCAGACTGGAGCCGGGTAAATGCCATAAGCCAATTGAGGCAAGAGACGAGGGAAGAGTCAATCAAAACAGAAGTGTATATACGCGATTTCCGCCATGCAATTGGCACAACTCCGCGCAAGATTATGAAATGCGGAAATTCTCGCCCAGATAGACGCGGCGCACATTCTCGTTTTCGACAACCTCATCAGGTGTGCCGGACATCAAAACCTGACCGTCATGCAGGATATAGGCCCGGTCGACAATTTCCAGCGTTTCCCGGACGTTGTGATCGGTGATCAGCACACCAATACCGCGTTTTTTCAGATCCGCGACCAGATGGCGAATGTCCCCGACACTGATCGGGTCAACGCCTGCAAACGGTTCATCCAGCAGCAGGTATTTGGGGTCTGCGGCCAAACAGCGCGCGATCTCGACCCGGCGGCGCTCGCCGCCTGACAAAGCCAATGCCGGGGCCCGGCGCAAGTGTTCGATCGAGAAGTCCGACAGCAGCTCTTCCAAACGCTCTTTGCGCTTATGCGCATGAGAGACCGTGATATCCAGAACGGCAGCAATGTTGTCCTCGACGCTCATGCCGCGAAAGATCGACATCTCCTGCGGTAGATAGCCGATCCCCATCCGCGCCCGCCGGTACATCGGCAAAGTAGTCACATTCTGGCCGTCTATCGTGACTTTTCCCGCCTCGGGGAATACAAGTCCCGCAACTGAATAAAACGTTGTGGTCTTACCTGACCCGTTCGGCCCCAGCAGCGCTACCACTTCGGACCGGCCCAACGTCATCGAGACATCGCGGATCACCGTCTTTTTTTTGTAGGACTTCCGCAGTTTTTCGATGCGCAGCCCGGAACTGCCCTCGGTCAGTTTCAGGTCGGGACGCGCCATCAGTTGTTTCCCTGCTGCAAGATCGTTTTGACCCGCCCGATCATGGTCGCAGTGCCCGTAGTCAGGTTGGCGTTCATCTGATCGCCACTGATGATGCTGGGGCCCTGTGTCAGCAGGACATTGCCCTTCATGACAATCTCACCCGAACCGATCTTGTATTCAGCCCAGTCGCCTTCCGCTGCATCCGGCGGGCTGACCAGAACCACATTCTCGGTCGCTTCCATTCGCTCGATCGCCGAGCGTTCCTGATTGTAGATAACCAGCACGCGTTCGGCTGTCAGGCGCATTTCACCCTGCACGACGATAACGTTCCCGATGAACTCGGCCGATCCGTCCTCTTGATTGACGTTCAGGGTTTCCGATGTCACCTCGACCGGCAGGCTCGGATCGGCATTCGCGGACCCAAAAGCCACCTGCGCCTCCTGCGCGATCACGGGCGCGGCGCCCGCGATCAACGCGAGGCACAAAGGAACAAATCGAAAATCGAACACAAGTTATCTTTCTGCTTTTTCAGGCTCGTATACCAGCTTCACACCATCTGTAAAAACAATATGGACTGGCCCGTCCGTTTTTTCAGTGCCAAAGGTCATACGCCCCGCAGAAAAGTTACCGATCGGACCGGTTCCGTTCACCTGCCCCGGCGTGTCGCCCCGGACTTCATCCAACGAGGTATTGAGCAGATCCGTCGTAACCTTGAGACCATCCGCCGTGGTGATGACCACGTCACCAACAAAGGTTGCTGTTCCACTATCCGGACGGATCTGGCCGGAATTCGAATCCAGGGAAATTGTGCCGCCATTGAGCAGCCCAAAGCGGCCGCGAAACTCGGACGCGGTCGGAACCGACGCCTCGGTGCCCTGCCTGGCTTGCACAGCCTCGATATGCACGGTCTCTCCCTTGCGGGTCGTTCCGCGGTAATCCGGCCGCGTTACCACCTGTTGTTCCAGTCTCTCATCAATGTCTTTCTGCGCGAAGGGCACGGATACGTTTGTTTCGATGCTGCGGGACAGCAAGAATACCGTGGACAACATCACAATAGCCGCGAGCGGCAACAGCACCTTAAGGAACTGCACCATGCGGGAATATCTGTCCACTTCAGCCTCCCTCAGCCCAGACCGACACGCAGGCAGTCGTGGATATGAAGCAGCCCCAAAGCCTGACCTGATGTAGCCTCGTCAACCACGAAGAGCGAGGTGATCTTACGGTCATTCATGATCGCGACCGCTTCTTCCGCCAACGCACCCGGGGATATGGTTGTGGGGTTGGGGGTCATTACCTGCTCGGTCGTTTTGTTCAGCAACCCATCCATGTGGCGCCGCAAGTCACCGTCTGTAATGATCCCGGCCAACTGACCCTGCGGGTCCGTTACACCAGCAACACCAAACCCCTTCTGGCTGATTTCGATCAGCGCATCGCTCATCGGAGTATGCGCCGCAACCAGAGGCAGGGCCTCTCCGACATGCATCAAATCCTGTACCGTACTCAATTGCGCACCCAGTTTGCCGCCGGGATGGAAGGCGCGGAAATCCTCGGGTCGGAAATCGCGGTATTTCATAAGGGCAATCGCCAATGCATCGCCCATGGCAAGGGTCAGCGTCGTGGAAATCGACGGCACCATACCATAGCCACAAGCCTCGCCCATCGACGGGATCAGAAGATGTACGTCGGCCTGTTTCATCAATGTGCTGTCAGGTTTGCTGGACAATCCGATCAGCGGAATGCCAAAGCGGCGCGTAAAGGCCAGCAGATTAGCAAGTTCCGGTGCCTCTCCCGAATTCGAGATCGCGAGAACCACATCACCTTTGGAGACCATGCCCAAATCCCCATGGCTGGCCTCTGCCGGATGCACGAAATAGGCAGGCGTTCCGGTGCTGGCCAGCGTGGCCGCAATCTTGTGACCTATGTGGCCTGACTTGCCGATACCGCTGATGATGATGCGCCCGGTGGCCTGAAGGATCAGTTGCACCGCTTCGGCAAAATGCTTGTCCAAACTGTCGGCAAGGACGTCCAGCGCGCGGGCTTCGTCTATGACCACCTGACGGGCGGTTCTCAGGAATGCTTCGGTATCGGTCATGAGTGCGCAAAGATATCCGTTTCGGGCCAACCGGCAAGGTCCAGTTTCGCACGCATCGGCAGGAAGTCAAAACAGGCCTGCGCCATTTCAGTCCGGTCCTCGCGAACCAGACGAATGTTTAGCGCATCGCGCAGCTGATGCAGATAGAGTACGTCTGACGCAGCATAATCCAATTGAGCGTCTGTAAGTGAGACTGCGCCCCAGTCGCTCATCTGTTGCTGTTTGGAAATATCGACACCGATGAGTTCCTGACACAGGTTCTTGAGCCCGTGCCGGTCGGTATAGGTCCGCACCAGGCGGCTGGCGATCTTGGTGCAGTACACCGGCGCGGCCAGAGCACCAAAGGTATGGTACATGGCGGCGATGTCGAAGCGCCCGAAATGGAACAGCTTCAGCACGTCAGGGTTTTCCAGCATGGCACATAGGTTCGGCGCCTCTGTCTGGCCTTTTTCCACCTGCACGATATGGCTGTTGCCGTCTCCACCCGACATCTGAATCACACACAAGCGGTCACGATGTGGGTTCAGACCCATGGTTTCACAGTCAATGGCCACAACGGGGCCCAGATCCAACCCGTCCGGCAGGTCGTTTTTGTACAAATGGTTCGCCACCCGATTATTCCTTTGTGCGATATCGCCTCCGAGATAGGCGGTTTGGTCCATAAACTCAACGCCGTCTAAAAGTCACGGGCAGATCCCCGCAACAGGATTGACAATATCCTCATGGGGGGGATAGGGATACATCATGACAAATTTACCCCGCGAGTCGCATCCGCATATCACGGCAAGGCTGAAACGGGCCCACGGGCATCTGGCAAAGGTCATTGCCATGCTTGAAGGTCAGGCGCCCTGTTCTGACATCGCCCAACAGCTGTTTGCCGTTGAAAAAGCGGTCACCAACGCCAAGCGCGCCTTGATCCATGATCACATCGACCATTGCCTGTCTTCCGATGGCGATAGCGGCGGGATCGAGGATTTTAAAGCCATCACGAAATACCTCTGAACCATGCTGAGCATTCTAAAAAACCGGACCTACCGCCACCTGTTTGCTGCCCAGATCGTCGCCCTGACCGGAACCGGGCTGGCCACAGTCGCGCTTGGGCTGCTGGCCTTTGATCTGGCCGGAGACGCTGCTGGCCTTGTGCTGGGCACCGCGCTGACAATCAAGATGGTGGCCTATGTCACCGTGGCCCCCCTGGCCGCCGCTTTTGCCGAACGGCTGGACCGTCGGAAAATGCTGGTTTTTCTGGACCTGATCCGCGCCGCAGTCGCCGTATGCCTGCCTTTCGTGACCGAGGTCTGGCAAATCTATGTGCTGATCTTCGTGCTCCAATCCGCCTCGGCCGGGTTCACGCCCGCCTTTCAGGCGACGATCCCGGACGTCTTACCAGATGAAAACGAGTATACCCGCGCTTTGTCTCTGTCACGTCTGGCCTACGACATGGAAAGCCTGCTGAGCCCGATGTTTGCCGCGGCACTTCTGTTGCTGGTCAGCTTCAACAGCCTGTTCTGGGGCACAGCGCTGGGGTTTGTTGCCTCGGCATTTCTGGTTGTCTCGGTCGCCCTGCCCTCGCCCAAGCCCAGCAAACCACGCGGAATCTATGACCGCACTACACGCGGAATTCGCATCTACCTGAAAACGCCCCGGCTGCGTGGGCTGCTTGCACTCAATTGGAGCGCGGCAGCGCTGAGTTCGATGGTGATCGTCAACACAGTGGTCATCGTGCGGGCCACGCTTGGCCTGTCCGAAAGCGCCGTGGCCATTGCACTGGCCGGATTTGGGGGCGGGTCGATGCTTGCGGCGTTCACTCTGCCCCGCCTGCTGGATCGGATCGAGGATCGCAAGGTTATGCTGTCCGGAGCCATTCTTGCGTCGGGCGCTATGGCCGTCGCCTCGGTTCTGACCGCGACGATCCCGCTTACGCTGGGTGTCCTTGCCGTTTTTTGGGCCTTTACCGGCTTTGGGTATTCTACAACCCTTACGCCTTCGGGTCGTTTGTTGACCCGTTCGGCCCATCCTGAAGACCGCCCCGCTGTCTTTGCTGCACAGTTTACTCTGTCGCATGGCTGCTGGTTGGTGCTTTATCCGCTGGCTGGGTGGATAATGACCGTCTATGGACCGACTGTCGCGCTCGGCAGTATGTCTATTCTGTCCATGACGGGTGTGATTGTAGCAGTCAGCCTTTGGCCGCGTGACGATCAGGAACCGGTTGTTCACAATCACCCCGATCTGCCGACCGATCATCCGCATCTGGCCGGGGTAGGCCCGCACGCGCACCCGATCATTATCGATGATCTGCACCCACGCATGCCGCGTGAGCCTTGAGAAAGGGCGTCAATCTGATCTAAACCCGGACTTGCCGCAAACCGGAGCCCCAATGGACCAGCTTGACCGTCGTATTATCGCCGCCCTGCAAGCCAATGCACGTGCCTCGACCACGCAGATCGCGGCCTCGCTGGGTGTGGCTCGCACGACTGTGCATGAACGGATCAGTCGGCTGGAACATCGCGGCGTAATCACGGGATACACCGTGCGCCTTGGGTCCACGGAAGACACGCCTAAAGTGCAGGTCATCGTTATGCTGGAAGTGCAGCAGAAGGAAACCAACCGAATCCTTAAACGGCTCGAGGCCTATCCCGAGGTCAAACTGTGCCTGTCGATCAATGGCGAATTCGATCTGATGCTGACCGCAGATGCCCCGAGGCTGGAGGATCTGGACATTCTGGTGGACGATCTGGCGAAGATCCCTGGCGTCCTGCGCACCAATACAAGCGTTGTTTTCGGGCGCAGGATCGACCGAAATTGAGGCCGCGATAACCCTCTGTAAACCGATCGGTGTCTAGCTTGGCCGGGAACACCAGAATCCCGGACCGGCAGAATGCCAATTCACAGAATACCGATTGCTTTCATGATACTGCATGTGCTGTTGGCGCAGGCGGGTACCGCCATGCACAATGTGCCAACAGGCGGGCTTTGTGATCAGGCCGCGCGCCGTGCATCACTGTCCGAAGATGTTCCGCTGGATGTACTGCGCGCCATAACACGCGTTGAAACCGGGCGAACAGTTGGCGGAATGTTGCAGCCCTGGCCCTGGACTATAAATGTCGAAGGCCAGGGGTATTGGTTCAAGTCCGAGGCCGAGGCCAAGGCCTATGTTTTCGATATTTTCAAAGCGGGCTCTCGTAGCTTTGACGTCGGGTGTTTTCAGGTCAATTATCGATGGCATGGCAATGCCTTCCGCTCGATCGATTCGATGTTCGATCCGGATGAAAATGCGACCTATGCTGCCCGCTTCCTGAAAGACCTTTATTTCGAGCTTGGTTCGTGGTCGGCTGCGGCCGGGGCCTACCATTCCCGCACGAATGCTCTGGCCAAGGCTTATCGTGGTCGGTTCAAGACAGTGATGGCCCAGTTGGACAACCCGTCCTCACACGGGTTTTCTCGTATGTCACTCGATCCGTTCACAAGGGCCGCAGCGCCCTTGATTCCGATGCTAGTGGCCACACCCGCCACCACTTCCCTGGGCTCTCTGGTCCCGACCAATAGCACAGCAACTGCTTTCATCCCTTTCAATTAGGATACCTGCGTGCCCCAGTTTGACATCCGGTCCCTGTTTTCACCTACTGTCCTGTTGGCAGTGGCGCTGATGACCGTCATCGTCATGATGATCCTGCCCATGCCCGCCTGGGTGCTGGACGTCGGGCTAGCCGCCTCTTTCGCGCTTGCCATCCTGATTTTCACACTGACGCTGTTCATCGAGCGTCCGTTGGATTTCTCATCCTTCCCAACGATTCTTCTGGCATCGCTGATGTTGCGCCTGTCGCTGAACGTCTCGTCAACCAAACTGATCATCGGTCAGGGGCATACCGGACCCAACGCAGCGGGTGACGTGATCGAAGGGTTCGCCAATTTCGTCATGGGCGGCAGCATCTTTCTGGGTCTTGTTGTATTCGGGGTGCTGCTGATCGTGAACTTCATGGTCATCACCAAAGGGGCCGCCCGTATGGCCGAAGTGGGCGCTCGCTTTGCACTGGACGGGATGCCGGGCAAGCAACTTGCCATCGACAGCGACATGTCAGCCGGGGCCATCGACCATCAGCAAGCCAAGGATCGGCGGGAACGCGAACAGCAGGAGACAACGTTCTTCGGCTCGCTCGACGGTGCGTCGAAATTTGTCAAAGGTGATGCCGTTGCCGGTCTTCTGATCACTCTTTTGAACCTTGTTATGGGTTTGGTCATGGGGGTGATCGTGCACGGAATGCCGGTGTCTTCGGCGTTCGAGACATATGCAATCCTGACCGTCGGTGATGGTCTGGTCTCGCAGATCCCCGCTGTTATCATCTCGATTGCCTCTGCATTGCTGCTGGCGCGCGGCGGAACACAGGGTGCCACTGACAATGCCATTTTCTCCCAACTCGGGCGGCATCCGGCGGCGCTGTCTACCGTGGCAGTTCTGATGGTCCTGTTTGCGCTGGTGCCCGGCCTGCCTTTCCTGCCGTTCATCCTCGGTGCAGCTGTGCTTGGATATGCGGCCTACAGAATTCGGAAAAAGCAGAAAGAAACGGACCCGTCATTGCATTCGCAGGCGACCGACACCGAGGTGCCTTTCTCGCAGGCTATTGGTGATATTCTGGATCTGGATGACGTGCACCTTGAATTCGCACCTGATCTGGTAAGTCTGGTGTTGAATCCCGGGACCGGGTTGGATGCCCGCATCGCCAATATGCGCACCTACGTGGCGTCCACCTTCGGATTGATCCTGCCCGAAATTCGTCTGACTGATCGAGCCGACCTGCCAACCGGAACCTATGTGATCAAGGTTCAGGGGGTCGAACAGGCGCGCGGCGTTCTGAACCCCGATCTGGTTCTGGCTCTGGTTCAGGACGGGTTCGATCTGTTGCCCGAAGGCAACGACGTGACGGAGCCGGTTTACGGCGCGCCTGCCCGTTGGATCCTGCCCAAACATCAGGAGGACGCGGCGTTGAACGGGGCCACCATAGTCTCACCGCCCGAGATCCTGGCAACGCATCTGCTTGAAATTATCAAACAGAACTTCTCACGCCTGCTGACCTTGAAATCCCTGCGCCGCCTCCTGACCGAAATGACCCGTCTGAGCGACCCGGTACGGGCTGAGGCAAACCGCAAGCTTCTGGATGAATTGATCCCCGACAAAGTTCCGATCGACACATTGCACGCCGTTCTACGACTACTTTTGGAGGAACGGGTTTCGATCCGGAACATGGCCCTGATCCTTGAAAGTGTGGCCCAGGCACGGCTGACAACCACCCAACCCGAAACCATTTGCGAATTGGTGCGCCAGCGTCTCGGATTTCAGCTGGTCGCAGACATGAAGCGCGAAGACGGTTCAATCCCGCTTATCCAACTGGCTCCCGAATGGGAAGAAACGTTCAACACCTATCAGGTCGACGCGCCCAGCGCCGGGTTGGATGTCGCACTGCCGCCGAACCTGTTTAACAAGCTGGCCGACGGCATGGTCAGCAGTATCGCCAGATCTGCTGATAACGGTCTGTTTCCTGCAGTCGTGACCTCGACCCGGCGACGCCGATTGCTGCGTACGATCATGTATGCTCGCGGCATTTCAAACCCGGTTCTTTCTTTTGAGGAGATCGGATTGGAAGCCAAACCCGCGCTGGTAGGAACTGTTCCCGCGTGATCGCTTTGCCGCCAGAATTGTTGACGCAGCTGGCCGAACCGCTCTGGCAGGCCTTTGCGGTGTTTCTGCGCGTCTCTGCTTTGGTTTCACTGCTGCCCGCTTTCGGCGAGCGCAGCATTCCAACACGGATGAAACTGGGGATTTCCGTCGCCTTTACCCTGATCATTTTTCCGGCAACCCAACCTTTCGACCTGTCCCCCAGCCTCAGGACGCTGGTACGGTTGGTCGGGGCAGAAATCCTGATTGGACTGGCGCTTGGAACAGGGTTGCGGCTGTTTGTTTTGGCGCTGCAAACCGCCGGATCCATTGCCGCGCAATCCACGTCATTGTCGCAATTGCTGGGTGCAGCGGCCGCTGATCCAGTTCCGGCGATGGGATATCTGCTGACGATCGCGGGGATAACGCTTGCCGTCATCATGGGCTTGCACGTTCGGGCCGCGCAATTCCTGATCCAGAGTTATGCTTTATTCCCCATGGGGTTGGCACCAAGCTCGGCAGACTTGTCCCATTGGGGTGTGCAACAAATCTCACGCAGCTTTGGGTTGGCCTTCTCGCTGGCAACGCCATTCGTTATCGCCTCGTTGATCTACAATCTTGCACTTGGGGTCATCAACCGGGCCATGCCGCAATTGATGGTCGCCTTTGTGGGCGCGCCAGCAATAACATTTGCCGGGCTGTTTCTGCTGTTTTCGGGCGCACCATTGATCGTCTCTGTTTGGTCTGACGCGCTGATTGCCTTCTTCATGAACCCGATCGGAGGCCAGCGATGAGCGGTGCCGATGACGACAGCGACAAGTCATACGAGCCGACGCCACAAAAGCTTCAGAAAGCCCGTGAAAAGGGTGAGGTTCCCAAGTCCAACGACTTGTCGGTTGTTGCGGCATATACCGGGCTGCTGGTCGCATTGTTGGCAGCAGGGCAGTACCCCGTCACGCAGTTGGGGAATCTGTTCATGGTCCTGGTAGACCAATCCGACCAGATTGCGAACCTTCTGAACATCGGGCCTGCGACAGCGACGGTTGCCGGAATTCTGAGCGGCGCATTGCCACCCATTGCCGTGCTTTTCTGCCTGCCCGCGGTGGCCGTTCTGTTAAACCTGATTGCCCAGCGCTCACTGGTATTCGCCCCCAGCAAACTCAAGCCAAAGCTTTCGCGGATATCCCTTGTTTCGAATGCCAAAAATAAGTTCGGGCGCGGTGGTTTGTTCGAGTTTGCCAAGAGTACAACCAAACTGGTGATTTACAGCCTGTGCCTCGCACTTTTCATCAAATCGAACTTGGTTGAAATTCTGTCTGCCAGCGCGGCCTCTGCAAAGTCATCCATACTGCTGATGATGAACCTGTTGTTTCGCTTCCTGTTCATTGTGGTTGCCATCGCACTCGGCATCGGCGTTATCGACTTTCTGTGGCAATACGCCGAGCACATGCGCAAGAACCGCATGTCGCGCAAAGAGATCCAGGATGAAACTAAGGACGCCGAAGGCGACCCGTATGTAAAGCAACACCGCCGTCAACGTGCGCAGGAAATCGCCTCGAGCCAGACGATGGCAGACGTTCCGGGCGCGGATGTTGTTATCGTAAACCCCACCCATTTTGCCGTTGCGCTGAAGTGGTCGAGGGCTACAGGCAGCGCACCTGTTTGTGTCGCCAAGGGTGTGGATGCAGTGGCCGCTTCCATCCGTTCCGCTGCAGCTCAGGCTGGCGTTCCAATCCATTCGGACCCCCCGACGGCGCGTGCGCTTCACGCAACTGTCGACATCGGGCAGGAGATCGCCGAAGAACATTATCGCCCTGTTGCCGCTGCAATCAGGTTCGCCGAAGCGATGCGGAAACGTTCAAGGGAGCAGATCCGTTGAAGGACACTCAGCTAAGCGGGATGGAAAAAATAGCCGACGTCACTTTCCAGAAGCAGTTTCAGACACTCCGCCCGATCCTCGAGGCCGAGGCCAGAATTCAGCACCAATTGGCGAAACTGGATCATCAGCTTGACCAGATGCGCAAAGCCAGCGGGTTAATCGAAGGATATCAGATATCGGGGGCCGACATTCTTTGGAATGGCTGGGAATCTGCCACGCGCCGCACATTGAATATGCGACTTGCCCAAACACGCGCTCAGAAACTTGCCGGTGTGGAAGCGCTCAGAATTGCATTTGGCCGCAAACAAGCCGTCGCAATCCTGCGGGAGCAGCAGCTGAAAAGCCATCGGCAGGCCGTCGTGCGAAAGCAAACCCGTTAATGCTGGCCGGATCCGCGCCGTGAAGCGACCTTCGTCAGGTATCTTGACGGTTCACGCTCATGATCAGCACTTTTGAAACATCTTCACCCAGTTCTTTTTTTGCCACTTCCAACAGGGACTTACGCAAGACATCCAGATTTCGGGATTCTGTGAAAGCCCCATCAAATCCCCCGGTATTTGCGTGATCAAACAGAACCTGAAGAAAGCCATCTCGCAGCTTGGGTTCAATGGAATAAAAAGTTTCTTCAATTGCTGTGTTCGCCTCAAGGCTGAGGGACAAAGTGACCATCGCTTCGATTTCGTCGTCCGCAACCACCGGAACGACAAAATGTTTGGTCAACTTTAAATACCCATAGGCTGGCTTTTTTTCCTTGGACTTTTCAGACTTCTCGTGATCGGCTTTCTCTTCTTTTGCCACTTCTTTTTCGGCGGCTGTTTTGTCGGGCTTGCCCGAAGGTGACAGAAACAGCCCGGCACCGACACCCGCACCCAGGCCGACAATCAGGAAAACGACTGGAACCAATTTTGCAATCACGGTCGCACCTCAGAACGGCAAGAGTGAGTCAAGAACTTGCTGGCCGTATCGGGGTTGCTGGACATCCGTAATCTGACCTCTTCCACCATAAGACACCCGCGCCGAGGCGATCTTGTCGTAGGTGACTTCGTTTTGTCGCGAGATATCCTGAGGGCGGACATACCCGGCCACCAAAAGCTCGCGCAGTTCAAAATTGACCCGCAACTCCTGCGAGCCGGAAATCGAAAGAACCCCGTTCGGCAGAACATCCAGAACCGTCGCAGCGACACGCAGGGTTAGTTTCTCGTTTCGCCTCACAGATCCCCGCCCGGAACTTGTGGAATCCGCTTCGATTGACACAGCATCATCCAGCGATGCCCCGTCAGGTAAGTGTTTTTGCACGCGCTGGGGCAAACCAAAGAGGCCAGGAACCTCAAGGTTTTCCGAGCCCGACCTGGACCGTCTGGTGTTGTTTGATATCTCAGCTTTTTCATCCAGCTCGATGACCACTGTCAGTATGTCACCTTTCTTGATCGCCCGCTGGTCGCCCAGCAACGATTGCTGCCCTCCGCTCCATAGAGATGAGCGGTCAACAGTGCGTTGTGGTTGCGTGTGCAAGGGCAGACCCGGCCACAGCATGGCAACCTGCTCGGGAGACTCTTCACTTGGTGTAAAACTCGGCGGCTTGCCAAGATGATCCAGACGGCCACACGCGGCCAACGACAAAGCTATAAGAAGAAGAGTTTTCGACAGTCCGGTCATCACTTAACCTCGACTTGGCCATCCGTGCGGATTTGGCCGGTTACAGTTGTTCTGGACGACAGATTCATGACCCGGATGCGGTCCCCGGCAGCACCACGTCCCAAGGCGCGGCCTTCCGCAGTTATCGACAAGGCTTGGCGGTCGAATATCAGGACGACCAGATCGTTGCGGTCAACGATGGCGGGGGGTCCTGCATCAGTGATTCGGATCGACCGGCCTGGATAAAGTGCCACCCGCGCCTCTTGCCCGATCAGAAAATCAGGGTCAGCCACTGCGCCGGGGACATCCGTCGGGCTTGTTCTCAAATCCGCTGCGGAAATGATTTCCTTGGCCCGGATCGTGCGTGTTGGAACCACAATGTCAGCCTGTGCAGCAATTGGAGCCAGTAGTGCCAAGTATATGCCGAGTCCTCGCATCATCGCACCTGCGTTGTCGCGCTCATCATTTGATCCACCGCCGAGATGACTTTGGCATTCATCTCATAGCCGCGCTGCGCCTCGATAAGTTCGGTTATCTCGCGCACTGCATCGACCGAGCTGTCTTCCAGATAGCCCTGCCGCAATGTGCCCAGCCCATCACTTCCCGGAGTTCCCAGTACCGGGGCACCCGACGCCTCGGTCTCCGTGAACAGATTGCCGCCAATGGCTTCCAGCCCCTTGGCGTTCGAAAAGCTGGCAAGGACAAACTCACCCAGCAACTGCCCCTCG
Source organism: Ruegeria sp. AE3 (assembly GCF_056542225.1). Classification (NCBI taxonomy): domain Bacteria; kingdom Pseudomonadati; phylum Pseudomonadota; class Alphaproteobacteria; order Rhodobacterales; family Roseobacteraceae; genus Ruegeria; species Ruegeria sp. AE3. The sequence goes on from NZ_JBQFZL010000009.1 coordinate 47,701, forward strand.
GGAGAGTCGTCGAAATATGCATAGACCTCGCCCGCGGCATTGATTGAAATTGACCTTGCGTCGTCGGGAATGGTGAGTTCCGGCGAAACCGCATAACCGTCGGAGGTGACAATCAGACCCTCTGCCGACCGCTTGAGGCCGCCGTCACGCGTATACGCGGACTGACCGCTGGGCAGCGTGATTTCCAGATATCCGCGCCCCTCGATCGCCACGTCCAGATCACTGCCGGTGGCTGACAAGGCACCTTGTTCCAGTTGCACGGTAACAGCTGCGGGCCGCACGCCCAGACCAAGTTGAATACCCGTTGGCAATACTGTTCCGTCCGAGGCGTTTACAGTTCCGGCGCGCGCCATCTGTTGATAATGCAAATCGGCAAATTCGGCCCGGCGGGCGTTGTAGCCGGTGGTGTTCATGTTTGCCAGGTTGTTCGAAATCGTCTCGACCCGCATCTGTTGCGCGGTCATTCCGGTGGCGGCAATTTTCAGGGCTCGCATGTCAAACTCTCCTTATACCGTTCAGCGCATCAGCGCCTTGAGCGCCCCGCGCACGCGTTCGTCTTCGCTGTCAAGAAAACTTTGCCCCAGCTCATACGCGCGCTGGATTTCCACCAAGCGGGTCACCTGCTGAATGGCATTGACGTTTGAACCTTCGAGAAAGCGATGCAAAACAACGGGTTCATCAACCGGGTCTATCGCACCGTTGGCACGAAACCGCGTATTTCCTTCGCGGACCAGCTCCTGCGGATCAGTAACATTGAAAACGCCCAACTGGCCCAGAAACTGGCCGTTGACACTCAACGTTCCATCACTGCCGACATCAATCGAAGCTGCATCGGGCGGGATAAAGACAGGGGCACCGTTGGCATCCAGAACGCGTGCGCCATCCATCGCAACCAGATCGCCTTCGGCGTTTGGCGAGAAGCTGCCCGCGCGCGTCAAACGGTTACCATCCGGGGTTTCAACCGTGAAAAACCCGTCCCCTTCGAGGGCGAAATCAAACTGCCCTCCGGTTTCCGTAAGAACGCCTTGTTGCAACGATGTGTTACGCGCCTCGGCCCGGCTCATGGAGAGGGACGGATTGTTCGGCATGTCCCGCACGTATTCCGAAAACACCAGCCCTTGCTGGCGATATCCGGTCGTGTTGGCGTTTGCGATGTTATTCGCCACCAGCCGCATTTCATTCATCAGCCCGGACTGGCGGGACAGGGTGACGTAAGCCGTGTCCATCAGCGGCCTCCTGCAATCAAGGGAACAAGCGTTCCGGTAAAAAACGTAACAAGGGTCTGAGTCATGAACCCCATCGAAATCCAGAACACGACGACAATGGCGATCAATTTGGGAACGAAAGTCAGGGTCATCTCTTGAATCGAGGTCAGCGCCTGGAACAGACCGACAATCAGGCCAGAAACCAGCGCCACGGCAAGGATCGGGACGGATGTGATGACCGCAACCCACAACGCCTGACGAACGATGTCATAAAAAAGCCCTTCGCTGAGCATCGGGTCAGACCGGCATTCTTAGGATTTCCTGATAGGCTTCGACCACTTTGTTGCGGACGATCACCGCGGTTTCTACCGCCAGTTCGGTCTGGGCCAGCGCCTGAACAAGTGCATGGGGATCAGCCTGACCGACCATCGCAGACTGAGATATCTGTTCGCTGTGTCTCAGCGTGGTTGCAAAGTCCTGAAAGGTCGCCCTCAATCCTTGTGCCGCCCCGCTATGATCGGGATCGGCCTGTGTGGCAGAGCGTGCGCCGGCATAATTCTGCGCGGCGTTGAGTGATCGGATATCCATTCTGGTTGTCCTTATTTTCTGAGCAATTCCATCAGCGACGACGACATCTGCCGCGTCTGATCAAACATCTTTAGATTGGCCTCATAACTGCGCTGGGCTTCCCTGGCGTCCGCGATTTCAATCATCAAATCGACGTTGGAGCCTTGGTAGTGACCACTTTCATCTGCCAACGGATGACCGGGGTCGTAGATGCGGCTCAGCGAACGCTGATCAAGCGTCACGCGGCCGGCCTGCACCATGTCCCCACCGTTTTTCTGCACGGTTTCAAACGGTACAGTCTTGCGCCGATAGCCGGGCGTGTCTGCGTTCGAGATGTTTTCGGACACATGCCGCAGCCGTGCGGATTGTGCGCGCAGGGCACTGGCTGACGCAGCAAGGGAATGGGAAAAATCGCTCATACCTGCCGCCCCTTATCCGCGACCCAAACTGGTGCGCAGAACGTCCATCGAGGATTTGTAGATCGCCAACGCTCGGTCATGCTGTCGTTTGACATCGACCGATTTCAGCATCTCTTCCTCAAGCGACACGCCATTGCCATTGGGATCGCCTGATGGGACAGCTTCAACCTCAGCCCAGTTTTGCGCACCCATACTGCCGTGCAGATGGCCCGGCCGAGTGGCTTTTATGGTCACGTCATGCCCGGTGGTTTCGAAAGCTTTCTGAAAGGCTTCGATATCGCGCGGTTGATAGCCCGGTGTATCCGCATTGGCCATGTTTCGCGCAATGATCGCCTGCCGTTGCCCTGCATGGGTTGCCATTGCGTACGCTGTCTTAAAGACGTTCAGGTCATAGAACATCGGGGCTTCTCCCTCGATCAATTTCAATCAAGGCTTAACCCCGATTCCTTTAGAAACCGTTTTCAGAACTCAGTTGGAGACGCCACGATGTCTGATCTCGACCCGGTACTTCTGAAACACGAGCTCGACAGGATGACCGCAGTCCGTCACGTGGGGCTGGTCACCGGCGTCGCACAGGGTCTGATCGAGATCGGTGGATTGAACACGCATGCCCGGGTCGGGGATTTGCTGACATTGCGGCGGCGCGTCGGGTCCGATCTTGCGGGCGAGGTGCTTCATGTCAGTGCTGGCCATATCAAAATGCTTCCCAATGCGGCGCCCGACGGCGTTAGCCTGGGGGATCGCGTCTACCTTGACCCATCACCGGATTTTGCACCAGGATTGCACTGGCTTGGACGGGTAATCGACCCCTTTGGCAGACCCTTGGATGGAAAGCCGTTGCTGAGCGGCCCGCAGACGCGCGATATCATGCAGACCCCTCCACCAGCCGTGGCGCGCAAACCGTTGGGGCAGAGGATGGCCACCGGTTTGTCGGTTCTCAACACTGTGTTGCCCGTCGTGCGCGGTCAGCGGGTGGGGTTGTTCGCCGGGTCGGGTGTCGGAAAATCGACCCTGCTTTCCACACTGGCCAGGTCCATGCAGGCCGATGTCGTCGTAGTCGCGCTTATTGGCGAACGCGGACGCGAGGTGAATGAATTTGTCGCGCAGGCCATTGGCCCCGAAGCCATGAAACGCACGATCGTGGTGGCTGCCACCTCTGACCAGTCGGCGTTGGCGCGCAGGCGGTGCGCCTGGTCGACCATGTCGATGGCTGAGTATCTGCGGGATCTGGGGCTGAACGTTCTTTTTTTGGCTGATTCTGTGACCCGCTTTGCCGAAGCGCATCGTGAAATTGCTGTTTCTATGGGGGAATCGCCGTCTTTGCGGGGATATCCACCCTCTGTCACACCCCTGATCGCCAGTCTTTGCGAACGCGCAGGCCCCGGAACGCAGGAACAGGGGGATATTACCGCAGTGTTCAGCGTTTTGGTGGCCGGTTCGGACATGGATGAACCCATCGCTGACATTCTGCGCGGCGTTTTGGACGGGCACATTGTGCTGAGCCGTAACATCGCCGAACGGGGACGTTTCCCGGCCATTGACGTCAGCAGATCAGTGTCGCGGAGCCTGCCAGGAGCCGCATCCGAGGCCGAGAACCAGATGATCACCGAAACCCGAAAACTCGTGGGCAGTTACGAGCAGTCCGAAGTGATGATCAAGGCCGGGCTGTATGCCGAAGGGTCTGACCCGCTGCTGGATCAGGCTGTTCGCATCCATGAGGAACTGGACGCCTTTTTTGCCAAACCAGAGTCTGAGGGAATCGAAAACAGTTTTGATCGCCTGTCATTGATTCTGCGCCGTGCATCGATTAGCTTGCCACGCTAGGCGGAACTCTGAACATTTTTAAGTATTAAGACCACCTTAAGACCTGCGCTGCTAGGCAGATACTCGGGTGATAATATAGGTGGTGGAGATGGGTGCGCAGACCAATGCGGCGCCAATCATCATCAAGAAGAAGCGTGTGTCGGGTGGTGATGGTCACCACGGCGGGGCGTGGAAAGTTGCATATGCCGACTTTGTCACGGCCATGATGGCCTTCTTCATGTTGATGTGGCTGCTGAACGCGACAACTGAACAGCAACGCAAAGGATTGGCGGATTACTTCGCCCCTACAATCCCTCTGAGCCCCGAATCCGGCGGCGGAGACGGTGCCTTTGGCGGCGACAGTATGTTGTCGGAAAAGACGTTGCTGCGGGATGGTGCCGGGGCCAGCACCAAACACGCAACTGAATCCCGTCAGGCGCGCGGATCAACCGGTGTGAACGCCAACGGTGGTGGCAAAGGTGACACCGAAGACTTCTCGACGCTTGAAGCTCAGCTTTTGGGGCGAACCGGTGAAAGCGAGGTGTCGGATAAGCTTCTCAGGCATATCGTGACACGCGTCACCGACGAAGGATTCGTCGTTGAGCTATTCGATACGGATACCCAGCCATTGTTCGAATCCGGTTCCGAGAAACCAACCGGGATCATGCGGGCGCTTGCTTTGATCATAGCGCGTTCTTCGGATCTGGTGACCAACCCGATTGCAGTCACAGGCCATGTCAGCGCATCTCCTGTTGTGCAGGTTCGTAATACCGCCTGGGATCTGTCCACTGCCCGGGCGCAATCAGTCCGCCAGCTGTTACAGGACAAAGGCGTGGCGGCAAGCCGTATGGATCGCATCACAGGTCATGCTGACAGAAAACTCTTCACCGACAATCCGATGGCGGTTCGGAACAACAGAATCGAAGTGATATTTCTGCGTCGACCCTAAAGGATAAACGCATTTTACCTGTTAGCGCGCTGTTAAGAGGCAGCGCGTTACCTGTTGCATCAAAGCTTGACGCAACAGAAAGGCGCGCCAATGACCATTTCCTCTTCGCTGAATGCCGGTGTGGCGGCGTTGAAGGCCAACGCCAACAGGCTGGCCACGATTTCCGACAACATCGCAAACTCTTCGACATACGGATACAAACGGGTGGAAACTGACTTTCATTCGATGGTCACGTCTGGCCAGGGTGGCAGTTATTCGGCAGGGGGCGTGCGCACGACCAGCCAGCGCCTGATTGATCAGCGCGGATCACTGGTGACAACCAGCAACTCTACCGATTTGGCAGTTCGTGGGCGCGGCATGTTGCCGGTACGATCCAGCTCGCAGGTCGGAGCAAATTCGAACGAGATGTTGTTGACGACCACGGGTTCCTTCCGGACCAACGACGAAGGATACCTGGTGACCGAATCCGGTCTAGTTCTATTGGGATGGCGTGCTGCGGCAGACGGATCCATCCCGCCCGTTCCACGCGACACGCCCGCCGCGCTTGAACCAATTCAGTTGAGCGTCAATCAGTTGTCCGGTGCCCCGACGACAAAGATGAACCTGCGTATGAACCTTCCCGCAACGGCAACAGATGCGGGTGCGCCAGGTGATACACAGCCTTTGTCGGTCGAGTATTTCGACAACCTCGGGAAATCCGAAAGTATTGATATTCAACTGATCCCGACCGTTCCGGCAACTGGCAGCAGCAATGAATGGACCATGGTTCTGCGCGATTCGGCATCCGGTGGCGCGGTTATCGGGGAATATACTTTGACGTTTACCGACAATCGAACAGCCGGAGGCACACTAGCCAGCGTCGCCCCTGTAACCGGCGGCGCCTACGATCCGGCAACCGGCAGTGTCATGGTCAACGTCGCTGGCGGCCCGATGGAGGTCAATATCGGGCTGATCGGCGATGCCGATGGCATTACTCAACTGTCCGACACCTTCGCGCCAGTTTCAATTACGCGGGACGGCTCTGCCGTTGGTACGATGACCAGCGTTCAGGTCGATGAAAGTGGCTATGTCTATGCATTCTACGATACCGGCGTCAGCCGCCGAATGTTCCAGATCCCGCTGGCCGATGTTCCTAACCCCAATGGCCTGACGGCACTGGACAGTCAAACCTACGCGCCATCCCGCGAAAGCGGCACGTTCTTTCTGTGGAACGCGGGCGAAGGACCAACCGGTGATATCGTTTCCTTCGCTCGCGAAGAATCCACCACGGATGTGGCAACCGAGCTGACATCCTTGATCCAGACACAACGCGCCTATTCATCCAGCGCCACGGTGATTCAGACGGTGGACGAGATGCTTCAGGAAACGACCAACTTGAAGCGCTGATCCAGACACTGACCAAAGGAAAGGAGCGGCCTCATGAATATGTCGACGGCACTCAATAACGCATTGGGTGGGCTGACAGCGGCCAGTCGCGGGGCGGCTGTGGTCTCGGGGAATATCGCGAATGCTCTGACACCGGGCTATGCGCGCAGGTCCCTTGAACTGGCAACAAGCCCCATATCTGGAAATGGTGTGCGTACGGTTGGGGTGATCCGGCATCAGGACCCGGTTCTGACGACCAACAGACGGTCGTCAGACGCCGAGCTTGCCTTTCAATCCGCCATTTCGGATTTCCGTTCACGGTTCGAAAACCTTGTAGGAACAGCAGACAGCACGCCATCCCTTGCCAGCCGTATGTCTGCCTTGGAAAACAGCTTCATCACCGCAGCCAGTCTACCCGACTCGATCGAAAGACTTGATCAAGTGGCGCGCGCGGCGCGCGACCTTACGGCAGAGCTTAACGCGGCTTCTGAGGGTGTGCGACAGGCACGCTCGGACGCGGACCGCAAGATAGGCGATCAGATCGAAAGCCTGAACCTGGTTCTGAAAGATATCGAAGTTCTGAACGCAAAGATTCCGGCCATTCAAAATTCCGGCGGCGATATCGGGGCCTTGCTGGATCAACGGCAAGTCCTGATCGATCAGGTCAATACTTTGATCCCGGTCAACGTTGTGCCACGTGCCAACGATCAGGTATCGCTCTATTCAGACGGCGGTTTGATACTTCTTGAAGGTAAGGCGTCCGAGTTCACCTTTTCCACGACCGGTGAGACGAAACCCCACATGACGGTTGCAAATGGTCTCCTGTCCGGATTGGCTATGAACGGCAACCCGGTACGCACCAGCGGGGACACTGCGCAAATCCGTGGCGGCGCGTTGATGGCCCAGTTTTCAATTCGCGATGAATTGGCGGTTGAGGCGCAGCTGCAGCTTGATACCGTTGCCCGCGATCTTATCGAACGATTTGAAACGCCGGGCTTGGATCCCACGGCACTTGCGACAGATCCCGGTCTGTTCACAGACAACGGAAATCGGTTCGACCCGACAACCTTTGTCGGGCTGTCATCGCGCATTTCGATGAATTCGGTTGCGGACCCCGACAACGGCGGGAACAGCTGGAAGCTCCGCGCCGGGCTGGGTGCCGCAACGCCGGGCGATCCCGGACAAGCGTCGCAACTGCGTGCTTTCGGTGCCATTCTGAATGATGCGCGCACCGTACCTGGCGGGCTGTTTGGCACTGGAAACATGCGCGCCGCCGAGTTGACCGAGGCGCTTATGTCGAAAGCCGGGGCGCAATCCCACGCTGCAGAGCAGCGGAAGGTTTTTGCCAGCAACAGCCAACAACAAATGTCACAGATTGAGGCCGAACAAGGCGTCGATACGGATCAGGAATTACAGCGCCTCATGCAGATCGAACAGACATACGCAGCAAACGCGCGTGTCATTTCGGTCGTCGATGAGCTTATGGAAACGCTTCTGAGGTTATGAGCATGAACTTGACTGCTATCGGCGATCTGGCGCGCGGTATGACCCTTCGCACCCGCGCCACTGAAATCAAAACACAGATTGAAACTCTCTCTTACGAGATGTCCACCGGCAAAGTGCAGGACATATCCGGCCGACTTGGCGGAGATTACTCTCAGATCCTGGACCTGGACCGTTCGCTTGCCAGACTCGACGCCTTTGGCATCGCCACAGCCGAAGCGGCCCTGTTCACGGATGCCATGCAGTTGAGCCTGAAGACATTTGGAGATTCGGTTGGCGAAATAACCGCGTCTCTGTTGGCCTACGGAACGGCCAATCAGCCGGTAAATCATGCGCAGGCGTCAGATCATGCCAGGAATGAGCTCGACACGATGGTATCGGCGCTCAACACGCGAGTTGGTGGGCGCAGTCTGTTTTCGGGTACAGCCACGGATGTCTCTCCACTGCCCTCGACTGACACGCTGTTGGCTGCGTTGAAGACACAACTGACGGGGGCTGTGACCGTCGCCGACATACGCTTGGCTGCCGACACATGGTTCAATAGCCCTGCCGGGTTTGACGCCATGATTTATCAGGGTGCGAGCACCACACTCTCTCCTATGCAGATCTCGGAAAATGAAAGCGTTACGCTGCCACTCACGGCAACCGACCCGGCATTCAAGGCGGCCCTAAGGGATGTTGCAACAGCGGCATTAGCCACCGACAATACGTTGGCTCTTTCTTCCGACCAGCGCACCGCCCTGTTCACCCAGCTGGGCGTCGATCTGGCCAACGCACAGGATGCCACAGTAAACTTGCGGGCCCAGGTCGGCAGCGCCGAGGGCCGCATCGAACAGGCCGCCACGCGAAATTCGATGGCCCGAACCAGTCTGGAATTCAGCCGGAACGAGCTGATCGCAGCAGATCCCTATGAAACAGCGGCGAAATTGCAAACGGTGCAGTTTCAGCTGGAAAGCCTCTATTCGGTGACCGTTCGCAATGCGAACCTTTCACTGGTGAATTTCCTGAGATGAGGGCGCTGATACTTCTCCTGATCCTTCTTCCCGGTATGGCCTGGGCGGGGGCAATCCGCCTCAAGGACCTCGTGGATTTCGATGGTGTCCGAGGTAATGATCTTGTGGGTTATGGCCTGGTTGTCGGTTTGGACGGAACCGGTGACGGATTGCGCAACTCCCCTTTCACCGAAGAGATCATGTCCAACATCTTGGAGCGTTTGGGTGTCAACGTAACGGGCGAGGATTTCCGGCCTAAGAATGTGGCAGCCGTCTTGGTGACAGCCAGTCTGCCGCCTTTTGCCAGAGTCGGCGGCCAAATCGATGTAACGGTTTCGGCGATAGGCGATTCAAACAGCCTATTGGGTGGGACGCTGGTTATGACCCCACTTAACGCAGCAGACGGGCAAATCTATGCGGTTGCACAAGGCACAATCCTTGCGGGTGGCGTTTCCGCTGAAGGAGAGGCCGCGTCGGTCGTGCGCGGGGTGCCAACCTCGGGTGTGATCCCGTCCGGCGCGCGTGTTGAGCGTGAAATTGAGTTCGACTTGTCAACTCTGACCCAAATGCGCCTGGCATTGAGAGAACCCGATTTCACCACGGCCGCGCGTATCGAATTCGCCATAAATACCGAGTTCAACAGAGCTGTGGCAATCATGCGCGATTCAGGCACGGTTGAGCTCAACATTGCTGCAACGCAGGCAGTATCAACGGCCCATGCCATCGGGCGTATCGAGAATATTCTGGTCGAGCCGGAAGCAAAAGCGCGTGTGGTGGTCGATCAGCGGTCCGGCACTATCGTTATGGGGCAGGAAGTCCGGATATCGCGTGTGGCTGTCTCTCAGGGTAATCTGACCCTGACAGTTCAGGAAGCGCCGATTGCCGTGCAACCCAACCCGTTTGCCAAGGGCGAAACAGTAATCGTGCCGCGCACTATTGCGGGGATCGAAGAGGAAGAAGGAACTGGCCTTGCCGAAATCCCCGAAGCTACGACCCTGTCGGAGGTTGTCGCAGGCCTGAACGCGCTGGGGGTGTCGCCCCAGGATATGATCGACATCTTGAAAACCATCAAGGCGGCGGGTGCCTTGCACGCAGAATTTGTCGTCAGGTAGCCGGCATCTCTGGCCCAACGGGCGTGCTGAGAACATGCCCGCGACGTTAAGGCCTATTTCGACTTCCAGCTGTCCAGCCAGCGCTGAAATCTGTTTCGGCGTTCTTCAATCGCGTCGCCGGCAGCATAAAAGCCGTCTTCCACATTCTCAATCATCGGATCAATTCGGGCCTTCCGGAACCTGCGCCAGCGCACCCAAACCGCCCAGACCAGCGCGGCAAAAATTGTCAAGAAAATGATGTTGAACCAGGGAATGACCTGCGCATCCGGCCCTTCCACATGTTTGATGAAAATGGCGTTGGGAAAGATCGACATGAACTCATTGCGCCACCCGTAATGGGTCACGACCACCCATTTCGGGTTTTCCTTGGTCGATTTCGCATCATTAGCTTCGGTGTAAAGGTTCGCCGTGTCGAACTTGAAGTAGGGTGGCCACCCCCACCCGGTGTCTTCGTTTCGGTACACGATCGGCTTGCCATTTTCGCGCACGGCCTGAATGAATTGCACATCCCGGTTAGACAGGCTGGTCGATTGGTCTTCGGGTTCGGACCAGAATATCCGTGTCCAGTCGTTCAGATCCTGCCGCTCTTCGTAGGTGTTTACGATACGCACAACGTCGTGTTGCGGCAGCGAGTATTGCAGGACCGCAGCGATCGTTCCCCAGAAGATGATGATGAACGCCCATTTCACGTAGGCCATGCCTAAACCCTCACATGTAATTCACGATGTAGATCAGCGCGCCAATCGCCACCCATGGCACAATATAGACACCCAGGATCAGTTGGCGCCGGAACGAATTGTCATACACATGCAACCCGCGTTCGACAAAGGCGTCCTTATTGCCCGACTTGCCCTTCTCGTCCCACCAGCTTTCCAGTTTACGACGGCGTATCCCGCGCGAGTAGAAAGACAGCGCGACATAGGCGATCGTTTGGATCACCAACAAGATCAGCAAAAGGCGCAATAACCCGAACATCTCAGCCTTTCCTTACCGAACCCCACGGACCGACCCGCGCGATTATGTCATCGCTGACCCGGTCTTCGCCGCTCATGTCCGGCTCATGGCCGAACAGCGCGGCACGGGCCCCTTGCTTGTCCACCTGATACTCGCGCGCGAGGAAGTCGGCAACATAGGCTTTCTTGCTCTCGGGCCATCTGGAATAGGTGTTATAGAACAGCTCTTTGTGGCAGATGAACATCTGGCGTGGATCCAGCGGGGCCAATTCGGCCAACAGCATATTCACCAGATCACGGTTCGGCGTGTCAGCGGCGCGCAAAGTGTAGAAATAAGCCGGATGATCCGACGTGATACGCGGCCACGGCCCCCCATCGCTTGCCCAGCGCAGCAGTTGCGCAAGGCCGTGATAGGCTTCGGGCAAGCGATCCGAGTGATTGCGCGCCAACCGCCGCATATCGCTTCGGTCCAGCCCGGTCAGGTCGACATCCGCATCCGCCGCCGCGTCGACAGTCAGAAAATCCATCTTCTGCTGCAGGATTGCGGCGGCATCTACGCCGCGCGCTTTGACGATAGGTTCAACCAGATCATTGTAATCCAGAAACTTTGCAATCTGGTTCCGCTGCGACGGGTCAAAAACGTATTTGATCGGCAAATCGTCAGGCTTTTCGCCCATGCAGATCGCCGCCGGGTGGTCCAGATCCGGGAACAGGTACAGCCCGCCGAAATGCGCCGTCCAGAAATTGCGTTGCTCAAAATCCGTGTGGCGCAGATGGACGGGGTTGCGCGTGACGTCGCCGGTTTCCTTGGCCGTTTCTATCATCTTCGCGATCAGCACATCGTCGAACCAGGCGTCCTCGGCGGTTTTGAATTGTTCGACCATGCCCGCCAGCTGCTGCGCCTTGCGCAAGGTGCCGCCTGCGGTGTCGGCCTCAATCTCGATCTTGCGCAGATTAAACAGATCGCGGGGACTGCTAAGTTTGAAGACCGAGTTCACCAGCTCTCCGGCCACCGCGTCGGTGGCGGTCAGGGCAAACAGTTGCGCCTCATTCATCTCGATGAATTCCCGCAGGATATCGCGCGAGGTCGAGAATTTGACGTTCAGCAACGGTGCGCGTTTCTGCTCGGTCGTCAGCAGGATAAACTGCCGGTTGACCCCGTTGGGGTTAAGGTAGAGCTCGTCCTCCAGCTCAATCCCCACCTCCGGCGAATAACCCGAGATATCGACATGGAAATCCGAAAGCTGTGTGGTCTTGCCCGCCAGATGCTGCAGCGCGCGGTTATACCGCTCGACTAAGGCCGGGCTGGAGATGTGGACGAGGTTGCCAAACATCAGGCCTTTTTCGATGAGGCGGATCATGCTCTTTTCTCTCTAAGGAAAATCGGCGCAAATGACTTATTCAAGTCACCGACCACATCACCTTCCGGCCAGTACATCTGATTTCGCTTTATTCGACTTGTCGCACTGTCAGGCAAAACCAAAAACACGAACTCTGCACAGATGTTTTTTAGCCACTTTACGGCAGACAGCGTCCAGTCCATCCAAGTCTCAAAGGGATTGGTGTCATCATTTTCGCCTTTTGGTAGCGTTCCTACGCGGAATCGTTCATCAAAAACCACCCGTTCACCCGCGAGGGCGAAGGAGTTACCTTCCGTCTTATGAATAAAGAACGTGAGATCTAGGTCATCTTCCAAGCTAGAAACACTTTTTCGCGCAGCGGTCAGCGAGTAGTGGTTAGTGCATTCGCTCCGTAGGGTACGAGCGATGCGATAGCCATCATCGCTTTGCAGTTTTTGGAACTGGTCAAGACTATTGGTCGAAAAGTTCTTAATGATTAGATCATCGGTCTTATTCCACTTTTGCTTTCCCTTCAAAAGCTCAACAACTTCAAAGAGTTTCGCGGAAAGAGTCCTAGCTAAAAACATCTTTGTGCTGAGTGAAACCAGATAAGCAGGTTTTGGGTCGGAGATTTCGCGGGCATTCAATGAATACAATCTGAGAAGCGTGTTCACCTCATTGTAAGCGCAAAGAAGAAGAGACATGAATGCTGCCTGATCAGCAGGCACACCTTTAAGGTGCCGCCCCTCGATCAGCATTTCATCGAAACGGAGAAACCCTTTTACTTCCGTCACCCCTTCCCCTCCAGAAACCGCCGCTTGGCCTCTTCCATCCGGCCCATCTCACGCACCGCGTTTTCGATGGCGACCTCGTCGCTCTTGTCGGCATAGCGGAATTCGCTGTCGGCGTAGCGGTTGATCTCCTGCATCACCATTTCCACCGTGATCGGCTGGCGCAGGTCCTCGATCATCGCCTTCTTGGTATCGTAGTCGCGGAACAGGAACAGGTCGGGGTTCTCCATCCATTCGTCGGGCAGTTCGAAATCCATCGCGCGGACCTTGACCGCGTCGGTGATGTTCTTGATCGCGCGGCCGGTGAACCGCTCATCCGCTTGCTGGATCGCCTTGAGGTAGGTGCCCAGCTTGGCGATCGTGTCCATCTGACCGATCTCGCCCGAGACCCGGTCGTAGACCTGCAACAAAGCATCCTCATGCGGGCGGGAATGGCTTTCGAAACTGGCGGCGACGGCTTTCTTGATTTCCTGCGCGGCATAGGCCTCGTGTTCGCCCAGTGGAATGTCGTGATTGCGGCCCATCAACAGGTGCAGGATGTCGATGTAATCCTCGCGCGTTTGCGGCCCGTCCACCAGAAACCGCGCGCCCGCCCGCTGGCGCAGGGCGTCGTCCACATTCTCGGGGTAGTTCGAAAACATACCAAAGGTGCAGTTGCCGCGCACGACGGTGTTGGCACCGGCAAAGCTCTCCATCAGAACGGCGGTGATCTCCAACTGCCCGGCTGACGACTGCCGGTCACCGCGCTTACCCGCCAGCTGGTCGATATCGTCGATGGTGCCAAAGCCGATGACCAAGGGGTCGATGATCGTGTTGATAAACGCCTTGGCGTTCTGGCCGGATTTGCCCTGATAGCTGTCGATATTGTCGGTGCTCAGGTTCTGATAGCGGAACGGATAGCCTGCGTTCTGGCAATACTCGTTGATCAGCCCGGCCATCATCTGGATCAGCGTGGTCTTACCGGTGCCCGGCTTTCCGTCACCCATGAAGGTAAAGATGAACCCGCCAAGTTCCGCAAACGGGTTCAGGCGGCGGTCGAAATCATAGGCCATCACCATCTTGGCAAGCTTCATCGCCTGATATTTGGCGATATGGTTGCCGACCACTTCGTTCGGCTTCTTGAACGTCATGGTCAAGGTGGTGGATTTGGCCTTGGAGGCCGGCTCGAACCCCCGGATCGTCAGATCGTCGGCTTCTACATGCCAGGCTGCGTTCTGGAACGGGGCCAGGTAACCTGCGGACCCTGCGCGCAGGGCTGACTTCTCCATCAGTTGCTCGGCATAGGCACTGGTGGCGGCGATCAGGTGGGCATCGTCCGAGGCGTATTTGGCCAGCGTCTGGTCCAGTTCCCACAACGCGCCGTGCAGGGCAAGTTGGCCGTTGTCTGTCAGGACCTCTTCGATCTCACCAATATCAACCGTGGTCTCACCCAGATGCGAGGACAACAGATAGGCCAGCGCATTGCCGAACGTGTGCATCGTGATCAGCGCTTCGGCTGTCAGAACCTCTGAAAACTCGGTCTTCCGCGCGGTAGGCAGATCCCCGGCAAGGTTCGCGCGTTTCAGATCGGCAAGCGGGGTCTGTTCCGCATAAGTGTCGGCCACGGCCAAAGCGATTGCGATGGCGCGGCGGATCGCCTGTTGTGCAGTTGCCTGCGGCGGCGAAACCAAGGCGTCACCATCGTCCGAGGCTTCGATCCTCTCAACCAGATGCACCCCGTCTGCGCGCACGGTGCGGCGTGTCACCAACCCCGGTGTCGTCGAGCGAAACCGCCGACCGGTTGACACGCCTGGCGAGCGTTCAACAGTGGTTTCCACGGCTTTGGCGATCCGCGGCGCATGTTCGAACCCATTCAGCAAAGCGGTCGCTGCCGGGTAGTGCTTGCGAATATCGTCTTCGCGCAATTCCATCTGATCTGACGTCAAACTCATCTAAAAAACCGCCCTTGCTTCATCTTTTCAAAAATACTCTCGCCGAAGGCGAAAATTAGTACCTCAAAACCTGCCCTGCATTGCTGACGACGAACTTGCGCACATCTGCGAATCCCGGCGGGTTGCGTTCGGCCAGCACCTGAAACGGGCGCTGTGGCAGGATGATTGACCGTTGGGTGCGGGTGGCTCCCGTCTCGGCCCCCTGCCCGCCGAAAGGATCCAGCGCAAAAACCTCGCGCTCGACAGTTGAAAACCAGCCAGCGCGTTCCTCGATGACCTCTTCGCTGTGCAACTCTTCGGTAGTCCAGGCCAGCGCCCAATCCTGACCTTGCGGAGATTGCGCATCCTCCAGCACCTGCCGCAAGGGGCCGGATTGTTCGGTAAAGGCCGAAGAATACATCGGACCCACATGAATGCGGCGCAGGTGTTTGGGGTGCAGGTCGTTGAAATCCTGATCAAAGCCCTTGGCGATCGTCACCAGTTTCAGCCCGCCCAAGGATTGCGCCATCAGATGCGCCTGCACTTCGGGCCAGCGGCGTTGATCCTTGGGCAGGGCGGTTTTGCCTTTGTCCTCCAGCTGCATCAGATAGATGACGGGCAGGTTGATCTGGCTGTCATAGACCGCCCAGTGGATCATGAACTTGCGCCGTTCGCCTACATTCCCGATCCAGTGGCACTCAGGATCGTTCCGGGCCCAGAACAGCTGACCCTTCAGCAACTCTTCGTAATAGAGCCTTTGCGACAGCGCAAATTGCAGCTTGGTTGGAATTTCCCGGTCGCCAATGATCGTGCGGACCATGTCGGTTTTCAGGTCATCTTCCGAGGGCATATTCGCCAGATGCACCTGCGCCTGCTGCGCGTCATTGGCCATGGTCAAAAGCTCGGCCGCCACCGGAAACCCGCTGTCGCGCTTGTCCATCGCGAGGCTGCCAAAGAACCGCCCCGTATCGCGCCCGACCAACAGGTATTTCATGGATAGCGCGCGAAAGGTGTAGAGCAGCCCCGAGAGGTAGCGCGATACGATCCGCACCTCTTGCTTGCTGATTGCGCCCTCCGCCTCCATCGTCGCGGCCACACGCAGAAGATGGACAGTGATCACCTCAAATTTGCGGAAATAGCGACGCGAGGCGAAGGTGTCAGTCAAGCCGACATGGTCTTGGCTGGGGTTAGTCATTTGCGCATACGCGAGCGGAAATTTTTGCCCTGCAGTCTTCAAGTTGAGCCACAAAAATGAAGAGGTAGAGCCCAACAACGCCGCTCACCGGCAACCCCCACCGCAAAAACAGTGGAGCTCCTAGGAACATACCTGCAAAAGGCAATGCCCACTCCTTTCCATACTTTCGCCAGAGAGCTTTTGAGAAGATTGCTTTTCCAAATGTAAACTCGCCCCCCCAACCCTCAGCAGCGTCTGATGAGGATTTCACAAAGTAAGCAATCAGAAGCTGACTGGGTAGCATGGTCCAAATCGCAACCACACTTAAAGTTGGGATATTTGCAATCAGCCCGACGCCAAACGCAATCGTTAGGGCCACCGTTATAACTGCCAATACGGCTAGAGAGATTTCTCGCGCAGAATAACGCACGCACTCATCCCCCATACAAATTCTTGTCATGCTTCTCGACAATCGAGGCAAATCGGCGCGCGAACCGCTCATCCGCTTTGGCCTTTTTCTCCAGCACGTCGCGGGCAAAGACCATGTGGTCCTCATGCGCCTCAAGCATGTCGGCCATTTTCTGGTTGGTCGCGGTACCAATAGCAGCCATTGCCGTCTGAGCCTCCTGGTCGGTTTGCACACCGATCTCGTTAATGCGGTGGGCCACGTCCTGCTGCTGCGCGGTTTTCAGCGATTTGGTCAGGGCGTCATACAGCACCACGCGCTGCTGCGTGTCTGTTTGCAGCTTGTTGATCAGCACCATCTGCGTCGCCGCCTGGTTCTGGAGCGAATCGACCCAGGTCTTACCCTTTTCGATATAACGCTCCAGTGTCTGAGACTTGGCCAACTTGACCTGCTCTTCCTGAACCTTGGCGTTGTATTGCTTGTTCAGATCGGCCAGCTGCGTTTCCAGCTGGGTCCGCGCGGCGGCGTCCTGTTCGACACTGATCTTGTTCTCCAGCGTGATAATCGCCGGGTCCATGTCCTGAATCTCGGCCCGCAGTGCTTCCAGCTCGGCCACGGTTGCCTCGCGATCGTCCAGCGTGCCTGTCAGGTTGTCCTCGACCTTTACACGTTGCTCTTCCAGCACGGTCAGCTGCCCTTGCAGCAGCTTCACGATCACATCGGATTTGGCGATCAGGTCCTGCAATTTGTCGTCGATATTGGCCGTGCGCATCCGCTCTTGCCGCAGCGACTCGGATTTACCCTTGGAAAAGATGCCAACAAACGATTCCCACCCGGTTTTCGAGCGCATCTCGTCGAAATCCTTGGAAAACGCGTTGGTAACATCGTCCAGACCCATGATCAGCTCGGCGATGTTGGCGTTCATCACCTCAGTGTGGGCGTGAACATCCTCGAGCGTGGCATTTTCGATGTCGATATCGGCCTCGGCCGTTCCAATCTTGGCCCGCGCCGCTTCGATGCGCGAGGTCAGCCCCTCAATCTGCGACTGGCTTTCGCGCACTTTCGTTTGCGTTTCTTTGATGAGCGCTTCGAATTGCTGGTTCGACATCTCTGCTGTCCTTTTTTTCTTTAATTACCCAATAAGATAGGAAATGTTACGATCATTTACATCCCCTTGAGTCCAAAAATCACGCAAACTCTGGCAAACTTGGGGTGGAAAGAAAAGCCGCGTGATCGCAACCTGACGTAGAACTCAACGCTGCGACTATGCTGCAACGATTGGGTCCAAAAATAATTTGATCAAAACTGGGCTGATCGGCACGCATCGGTGGACATAGACAAAGTCTTCAACACCTGATTGGGTGCGCCAACTCAATTTCTGCGCGGAGAATGACATGCTGGACGCAACGACTGATCTGAAATCAATTCTGAAGAACCCTGACTTGCTTGTAACCAAAGCCTATATCGGTGGTCAGTGGGTGGATGGTGACAACGGAACGTTCGACGTGACCAACCCGGCCCGGGGCGATGTGGTGGCCAAAGTGGCCGATGTCAGCCGGGCGCAGGTTGCCGGAGCAATTGCACAGGCCGAGGCCGCGCAAAAGGAATGGGCCAAGCTGACCGGCAAGGAACGTGCGGCGATCCTGCGGCGCTGGTTCGACCTGATGATGGAGAACGCCGAAGATCTGGGCAAGATCCTGACCGCAGAACAGGGTAAACCGCTGGCTGAGGCCATCGGCGAAATCGGCTATGGCGCGTCCTTCATCGAGTTTTTCGGTGAAGAAGCCAAGCGAGTGTATGGCGAGACCATCCCGGGACATCAGCGCGACAAGCGGATCATGGTGCTGAAACAGCCCATTGGTGTGGCGGCTTCGATCACACCCTGGAACTTTCCAAACGCCATGATCACGCGCAAGGCAGGGCCAGCGCTGGCGGCGGGGTGTGCCTTTGTTGCCCGCCCGGCGGCAGAAACACCACTGTCCGCGCTGGTTCTGGCGCTTCTTGCGGAACAAGCCGGCGTGCCAGCTGGTGTGTTCAACGTGGTGCCTTCATCCCAGGCCAGCGAGATCGGCAAGGAGTTCTGCGAAAACCCCGGTGTGCGCAAGTTGACCTTTACCGGCTCGACCGAGGTGGGGCGTATCCTGCTGCGGCAAGCTGCTGATCAGGTCATGAAATGCTCGATGGAACTGGGCGGCAATGCACCCTTTATCGTGTTTGATGACGCCGATCTGGATGCAGCCGTCGAAGGCGCGATGCTGTGCAAATTCCGCAATAACGGCCAGACCTGTGTCTGCGCCAACCGCATCTATGTACAGGCCGGTGTTTACGACGCGTTCGCTGCCAAACTGAAAGCGGCAGTTGAAGCCCTGAAAATCGGCGACGGTCTGACCGAGGGCACCACAACCGGCCCGCTGATCAATGCCGATGCGGTCGCCAAGGTGGAAGAGCATATCAAGGATGTCACGGACAAGGGCGGCGCCGTTCTGACCGGCGGATTGCCTCACGATCTGGGCGGTACGTTCTTTCAGCCGACCATTGTGACCGGCGTGACTCAGGACATGATGGTGGCGCAGGATGAAACCTTTGGCCCGCTGGCACCGCTGTTCAAGTTCGAGAATGAAGATGACGTGATCGCCATGGCGAATGACACGATCTTTGGACTGGCCTCGTATTTCTATGCAAAGGACCTGAGCCGCGTCTACAAAGTGGCCGAGGCGCTGGAATATGGCATTGTCGGCGTGAACACCGGCATCATCTCGACTGAGCTGGGCCCGTTCGGCGGCGTCAAGCAATCCGGTCTGGGCCGAGAAGGCAGCCATCACGGCATGGAAGACTATCTTGAGATGAAATACGTCTGCATGTCGGTCTGATCTGGCGGGCCATCGCCTTGGGGCGGTGGCCATTCTGCCCGCAGGCGAGGCGTTGTTCGGGTCAAACGAACCGGTGGCGGCTAGGAAATAAACTTATTTCACCAAGCATGAATTCCCCACGCGCAAGCATCGCAGGAACTTTTCGTATGGGGCTCGATACGATCCCAAACTTACGTCTTTTCGTTTTTCGCTATCACGGTCGTTACGGTGCGCGTCACCCGACTTCTGGTTATTGCAATCGCCCCTAAGACCAAAGCACAGGCTATGGCTTGCGCAGTTGTGATCGCTTCTCCAAACGCAAAGAACCCGACTGCAAACATCGTGGGCAATTCAATGCTTCCGACAACCGCAGTTTGAGAAGCGCCGATCAGCGGCGAACAGATCGTGTAGACAAGCTGCGGCACAAGCGCCGTGACCAATCCAATTCCAATGATCAGAACCCAATCGGACTGACCTTCAGGAAGCAGCGTGGAAACGTCTGCATTCAGCATCAAAGGCAAAAGCCCAAGTACCGATCCCAGAGATACCGAGGCGATACGTGCAAGTGGCGCAATTCGGGACAACCTGTGGACCAGAACAGAAATCCCGAAGCCAAAACCAAATGGCGCCGCCAGCGAGATTAAAAGCGTAGGAATGTGCTCGACGGGAACGGATGCTGGCGAGCCTGCTATGATGGCAGCCAGAATTATGAGACCAGAAGCAAGAATCGCACGCCTTGTGGGAGTATCGGCGAACAAAGCCCACGCAATGATCAACGTGAAAACCGGATATGTCATATAGAGCACGCCCACAGTCGATGCGGGCAATGTCTTTAGGGCTGTGACATATCCGATCCAGCCAAGCCCCATCACCACTCCGACCGCAAGACCCCAACAAATCTCGCGCCAGGCTGTTCGATGTACGACGAGAACTGGCAGTAACAAAACCGCCGGAACGATGTAGCGGTAGAATGCGACCGCGAAAGGTGCGACGCCCTGCTCGGTCAGCCCCCTGCTGAAATAGGGAACAAGCCCGAAACAAATTGAAGCGAAAAGAACGCCAACAACCGCAAGCGGTTGAGGAATAGCCGGTCTAGTCTGCGTGGATGTCGTCGACATCTGCAAGTTCTAGCACAGGTTCGCGATTAGTGTAGCGGAGTTTACCGGGCCCACGCTTTGATATGCAAAGGCGTTTTCATCAAAAAAACAACGCCCCGCGTCTGGAGGAACGCGGGGCGCGGGTGTTGCGGCAGTCCGGGAGGAGGAGACTGCCGCTAGGCTTTCAAAGCCTCAGTTCACGGCCTTGGCGTCAACCACATCTTTTTCGATGGCTTTAGCCGAGGTAATTTCGATCCGGCGCGGTTTCAGTGCCTCGGGCACTTCGCGCTTCAGGTCGATGTTCAGCATTCCGTTCTCATGGCTTGCACCGGTGACACGGACGTGATCGGCCAGCGCAAAGCGACGCTCGAACGCGCGGGTTGCGATGCCGCGATGCAGATAGCTGCGGCTCTTGTCCTCGGATGCCTTCTTACCTGCAACAACCAGCGCGTTTTCTTTCACTTCAACGGACAGGTCGCTTTCTGAAAAACCGGCGACGGCCACCGAGATACGGTAAGTGTCGACATCGGTTTTTTCGATGTTGTAGGGTGGATAGCTTGGCTGTGCCACATCATTGGTCAGAACACGATCCATTATGTCGGCGATCTGGTCAAAGCCAATGGTGGCGCGGTGCAGCGGTGCAAAATCAAATGTACGCATGTGTCATATCCTCATTTTTGAGCGATTCACGATCTGGCCCTCCGGCTGGACGGACCAATGTTGATGACGGACCCCGTTGTGGCGATCCGATATCAGTGACATGGGAAGCGATTTGACCGAGTTCAACCCCCGCCGGAGCTGATGAATTTCGCGCCAGACCCGGACGCGCCGGACCCAGCCTGTAACCGGCGGATCGTAGCTGTTGGTTTTGGCGCATCGCGCCGCATGATGGACTTGAGCTCGGCCACTATTCCGTCAAGCTCCATGCCGAACCCCACCTTTCTTCGACCGTTGGTGCCTACCGCTGAAACCACGGACAAAACCTGCCAGCGCGAACCGTTTTTTACCAGAATGGCGGATCCGGAAGACCCGAAGGTGACGTCGCAATCAAATGTGATCAGGCCCTGCCTGCGATCCAATACGCGGCACGACCTTTCGCGCGTGATCGCCTCGGATCGTCCGCGCCCATACGAGGCTATGCTGATCTCGTTTCCCGAAACTCGCCCGCTGTGCAACACGAAAGGATCGGCAATCGAATACGGAATGGGCTCATTCAGCCGCATCAGGGCGACATCCATCCGAACACCTTCGTGCGAAAGCGGGTTATTTGAAGCGTAGCCGGGCAGAACCGCAATCTGCGTGACCTGACGTTCGGCCAACGCGTTGCCGTTGCTCAGACCCGCACGAAACGTGATGTCTTTGGGCGCGTATGTTTCCCCGGTACGGCGGTCCACAGCACAATGGGCAGCGGTCAGCACCATGTCCTGCGCGATCAGCGTACCTGTGCAATAGGACTCTTCGCGCACATCCAGCCGCCCGATTGCTTCCCAACCATAAAGGTCATCCCGGTCTGTCAGCTTGCGTTTGTTGGCTTGCGCATGGGATGCGGTCGCCAGAACACTCAGGCCCAAAAGCAAAATTAATAAGACCTTGGTCATGGCCTGACAAACCTTGCACCGACGTTCTTGCCGGTACTTGAACCGGAGGTCGACAATCCAAATCCATGCCCGGCAGACAGCTCGTCGCGCAGCAGTTGCAGCGAATGTTCAACCGCAGTGCCGATCGCAACGCTCTGGCCATCCATGCTGGCCTTTGCCGCCACAACCGACACGATTTGAGGGCGCGCGCCTGTAAAGGAAAAAACCGGTGCCCCTGAAGATCCGAAATCGACGTCGCAGGACATGATCATAACGCCTGCCTGCCGGTTCATGACCGAACAAACCTGTTGCAACGAAGGTGCTTCCGACCGGTCATGCGCATATGACACCACACCCACCTCCGCACCCCGGCGGGGCTGATCTCCTGATTCAAACGGAATGACCGATGTGTTGCGGATCGGCTGCCAAAGCTCGATCAGGGCGACATCCGCGCCGACACGGTCCGTCGACGACTCGGCACTGAATTGATAATCCGGGTGAATTACAGCTTGTCTTGCCGTTCGATAAGCCAGAGCGCGGCCCAGCCGCCACCCGGCCAGAAATTCGATATCGGACGGGTTCACCCGCTGCCCGGAAACCTTGTCAAACAGGCAGTGCGCAGCTGTCAGCACAAGGGTCGGCGACACAAGCGTTCCGGTGCAAAACCCTTTTCCGGCAATATCCAGACGCCCGACAGCCATCCATTCGCGCCCGGAATCCGAGGTCTCCAGGCTTTCCAGCCTGGTGTCCTGTGCTGTAGCCGCCATCGGCAAAGCACAAAGCACAATCGCCTTAATCCAGTTGCGCACTCGGGTCTCCGGAGACTCACTCTGAAGCTTTTGTCGTACGTGCCCCGTTGGGCGAAAATAGGGCGATCGGTGTACAGGGGAATTTCCTGAGGAAATGATGTGGGTCGGCATCAGGGCGGCTCATCGCAATATGGGAACAGCGCCCTCTGCCCGTTGCAAGGCGGGTGGCTTTGGCCCCCCTGTCGCCCAATCCAGCAGCTCGACCGTATGAACGACTGGCACTTGGGTGCCGGACCCGATCTGCATCATGCAGCCGATATTGCCTGCGGCGATGATATCGGGTTTCTTGACCTCCAGTGCCTTTATTTTACGCTGCTTCAACTGACCCGAGATTTCCGGCTGCATGAGGTTGTAAGTCCCTGCGCTACCGCAGCACAAATGGCTGTCGGCGGGCTCGACCACTTTGAACCCGGCACGTTTCAGCAGGTCTTTGGGATAGGTCTTGATCTTCTGCCCATGTTGCAGTGAACAGGCTGCGTGATACGCAACAGTAAGGTCCTGATCACGCCCTTCGGGCAAATTCAGCTGCATAACCAGCTCACTGATATCCATCGCAATACCCGAGACCCGCGCAGCATCATCCGAGAGCGTGTCGTTTCGGAACATATGCCCGTAATCCTTGACTGTCGTCCCACAGCCCGAGGTATTGATCACGATGGCGTCCAATCCGTCGCCGTCCATCTCGCGAATCCAGGCCCTGATATTGGCGATTGCGGCTGCATGGCTGTCTTTCACCTTGCCCATGTGATGGGTCAGTGCTCCACAACATCCAGCACCCTCAGCCACCACAACCTCACATCCAAGCCGGGTCAGCAGACGGATCGTGGCGTCATTAATGTCGGTATTCAGCGCTTTCTGCGCGCATCCCGTCATCAGGGCCACCCGCTTTTTCCGCTCGCCTTCGGGCGCAAAGTTTTGTGGATCATCGTTGCGGCTGACCGGTGGAATGTTCATTGGCGCCATGTCCAGCATGGCTCGCAACCGGGCATCTGGCATCAAGAACCGGAACGGGCGACCCAGTTTAGCCCCGATCAGGGCCCAGCGAAAGCGCATCGGATAGGGCAGGATCTGCGCCAGAACCCAACGCAAAATACGATCCGCCAAAGGGCGCTTGTAATTCGCCTCGATATATTCACGCGCGTGATCGACCAGATGCATATAGTGCACACCTGATGGGCAAGTGGTCATGCAAGCCAGACAGGACAGGCACCGGTCAATATGTTTGACTGTCTTTTCATCGGGCTGCCGCTCGTTTTCGAGCATATCCTTGATCAGATAGATGCGCCCGCGCGGGCTGTCCAACTCGTCGCAAAGAACCTGATAGGTCGGACATGTTGCCGTGCAGAATCCACAATGGACGCAATTTCGCAGAATTTCGTTCGCGCGTTTGGTTGCCGGGTCTTGCAACTGCCGTTCTGTGAATGATGTCTGCATAAACCTATCCCATCAGCCCCGGATTGAACAAACCACGTGGGTCAAACTTCGCGCGCAATCCATTTGTCAGGGTCGAGACGGCCGCGTTCTCCGGTTGAAAGCGCCCCAGTCGCGCGACCGTTTCTGCATCCGCTCGCACAAGTGTCGCGTGGCCGGAAAACACTCCAAGCCGCACGCGCAGATCCGTACCTTTCGGGACGCGCAGCCAGACAAGCCCGCCGCCCCAGTCAATAAGCAACTGATCCGCTTCAGCACGCGCTGAAACTTCGGCCGCATCTCCGGGTTTTACGGAAAGCCGCCAGACATCCCCGTCCTGCCCCTGAAACGGATGAGCATCGCGGATACCAACCCAAAGCGTGTCTGCATCTGCTTCTTCTGAAATCTCCCCAAACCGGGACAGTTCAGCCGTCAACCTGCCTGTACGATATGCGACCGCATCCGTGAAGCCTTCGACCCTAAGCAGGGCTTTCCCGGCGTCGGGATCATACGCAGCCCCGGTTACCTCGAACGGCGATCTCAGTGCAGCGGACAACACCCGAACCGCAGTGCCAGCATCCCGAACCGCAACAGACAATGTTGCCGCCCGTTCCGGTTTGGGTAGCACCTTCAGCGAGACCTCGGTCAAAACCCCTAAAGTACCCCAGGACCCGCCCATCAATTTGACCAGATCGTACCCGGTGACGTTCTTCATGACGCGGCCACCGTTCTTGATCACCTGCCCGCGCCCATCGACATAGCGCACCCCCAGCAGAAAATCCCGGCAGGCCCCGGCCTGAATCCGTCGCGGGCCCGAAATATTGGCCGCGACGACACCGCCAATGGTCGGTTCACCCCGTGTCCCCAGCAATCCGCGATGGTCCATCGGCTCAAATGCGAGGTGCTGGCCCTCTGCTTCCAGCGTCGCCGTGATCTCGGCCAAAGGCGTCCCTGCCCGTGCAACAAGGGTCAGCGCCCCGGGTTCATATAGCGTGATACCGCGCAAAGCTCCGGTTTCGATTTCTGCATGCGGACCGAAAATTCCACGCGTCCCGCCTCCGACAATGCGTACAGGGTTTTCCAACCCGGCCACCAGCTTTGCCAGATCGGCCTCAGTCTCAGGTCTCATTGGCTTCATCTTTTCCAAAATACTCCGGGGGCAAGGGGGCAGCGCCCCCTTATTCTGCTGCCATTCGCCGCGGCTTCGACGCGTCGAGCGGAAACACTTTGGCCGCGTTCAACAGCCATTTGGGATCGAAAACGTCCTTAACCGCCATCTGCGCCTCAAGGTCGGCAGGTGAATATTGATGAGACATCAGATCCCGCTTTTCGATCCCCACACCATGTTCCCCAGTCAGACAGCCACCCTCGTCAACACACAGCTTCAGAATCTCTGCCCCGAAAGCTTCGCATTTTTCCAGATCGCCGGGTTTGTTGGCATCGAACAGGATCAGCGGATGCATATTTCCGTCGCCTGCGTGGAACACATTTCCGACCGGCAACCCAAACTCCTCACTCAGTTCTCCGATGCGGCGCAGAACGGTTGGTAAGGCTGACACCGGGATCGTGCCATCCAGACACATATAATCGTTCAATTGTCCCATGGCGCCAAATGCAGATTTCCGACCCAACCAGATCTTGGCGCTTTCCTCGACCGACTGGCTTTCGCGCAATTCAACGGGGTCATGGCGTTTGGCTATCTCGATGATTTTCGAAAGCTGATAATCGATTTCAGCGTCAGACCCCTCCACTTCGACAATCAGCAGCGCATGGCAGTCGGGATACCCGGCATGGGCAAAGTTTTCGCAGGCCCTGATGCACAGGGTATCCATAAACTCGATCGCTACCGGCAATATGCCCGATTTGATGATGTCCGAGACACACTGCCCCGCAACCTCATTGTCATTGAAACCCATCAGAACCGGTCGTGCGCCCTCGGCCTTGCGAAGAATACGCAACGTGGCCTCGGTCACCACTCCCAGTTGACCTTCGGACCCACAGATGACGCCCAACAGGTCCAGACCTGGTGCATCCAGATGCGCACCACCAATTTCGACAACGCTGCCGTCCATCATGACCATGGTCACGCCCAAGAGGTTGTTTGTTGTCACCCCATATTTGAGGCAATGCGCACCGCCTGAGTTCATCGCGATATTGCCAGCAATGGCACAGGCCAGCTGCGAAGACGGATCAGGGGCATAGAAGAAATCCTCTTCCTCGACCGCACCGGTAACGCTCAGATTGGTGCGACCCGTCTGCACTCTGATGAAGCGGTTGTCATAGTCGATTTCCAACACCTCATTCATCCGTGCGACGCCCAGAATGACGCAATCCGCCGTGGGCAAGGCTCCACCGGCCAATGAAGTGCCCGCGCCGCGCGGCACCACAGGCACGTTTTCGTCATGACAAATGCGCAGAACATCCGACACCTGCTGTGTGCTTGACGGCAGCACGGCCAGCATCGGCGGGCATTTATAGGCCGTCAAAGCGTCACACTCGTAAGCGCGGGTTTCGGCGGGGTCATGGATGATCGCATCTTCGGGCAGTACCTGCGACAGCCGCGCAACAAGCGCAGATTTCCGGCTCAGAACATCCGGGCTTGGCTTTGGCATCTCCATGGCATCACTCCTTTTGGTAAAATTATATTACCAATTTCTTACTCTGGCAAGTTCCCATGCCCGGCCTTACTGTCGCGGCCATGACCTGGATCGAACGCGCCGCTCTTTTTGCCCCTTTGGACTATGCATCACTGCTTCTGCTGCTGGGTGCGTGGCTGTGGATCGGGTGGAAAATCGAACATCCGTCGCCGCAGAGGCAATCCGTAGCCCTCATGATGGACGATTACCGGCGCGACTGGATGCGCGAGATGGTGACCCGCCAACCGCGCATGTTCGACGCGCAAGTCGTGGCGGCCATGCGGCAGGGCAGTACATTTTTCGCGTCGACCACGATGATTGCCATCGGGGGCGGGCTGGCCTTGCTGGGCAACACCGAAAGACTGGCAGGCGTCGCAATCGACCTTGCCATCGGCAGTGTCCCGGCAATGGTCTGGGAGATCAAGATCCTTTTCGTCGTATTGCTGCTGGCCAACGCATTTCTGAAATATGTCTGGGCGCACCGCCTTTTCGGGTATTGCGCCGTGTTGATGGCTGCAGTTCCCAATGACCCCGAAGACCCGCAAACCTATCCCCGCGCCGGTCAGGCGGCCGAGATCTGTGTCACCGCAGCGCGCAGCTTCAACCGTGGCCTGCGCGCCACCTATTTTGCATTGGCATCGCTGGCGTGGTTTCTTGGACCAGTCGCGCTCATTTTGGGCACAGCGGTCACGTTTGGCGTCTTGTATCGGCGCGAGTTCACCTCACATTCCCGGGAAATACTGGTGGCCCGAGCGGCCAGCACGGATACGTGATACCGACACACCGCCACACTGGTTACACTGGTGCGATGCGATACTTGATTCTCTGCGCCATGTTGGCGAGCCCCGCCCTTGCCGACCCACCAACAATCGAACAGGTCCGCACCAGTGCGAACGGCGAAACATGGCGGTTCGATGCGACGATCCGGCATCCCGACACGGGTTGGGACCATTACGCCGACGGCTGGCGTGTTCTGGATATGGATGGAAACGAGTTGGGAATGCGCGTCCTACTCCATCCACACGAAACCGAACAACCCTTTACCCGCTCTCTGGGCGGGGTGGTCATTCCCGAAGGCATGACTCAGGTGCAAATTCAGGCACGGTGCATCGTCGATGGATGGAATGAAGGCACCACAGTGGTCAAACTGGATTGATCCTCAGAAAATACCCATGGCCAGACCCGCACCCAAAGCGGCTCCTGTCTCGCGGCATTGATCCAGCTGGTCTTGCGGGATTGTCTTTTCGGCCAAAATGGCCTCGGGCGTTTGCGCATGGGTGCAGATGATCAGCGGAGGCTGAACAGCTTTCAATCGCCAACCGGTGGCTATCCGTGCGATCTGACGGGCGGCGTTTTCGCCATCTGATCCTGCGCAAATCATCTGCGCATAGGGTCGGCCTTCTAGTTTTCCCAGCACCGGGTAGTAGCAGCGGTCGAAGAATTCCTTCATCAGACCCGAAATTGCCGCCAGGTTTTCTGGCGCGCAAAAGATGTAGCCATCGGCAGCCAGCAGATCTTCCGGCCCGGCTTGATCGGCAGGCATAAGCTTTGTGTCAGCCTCACCTCGCGCTGCTTCGGCCGCCGCTTCGGCCATCTGCCGGGCACCGCCTGTGCGGGAGTGATAAACGATCAGAAGCTGCGCCATGTCAGACCCGGTGGTAGGGGCCACCTGACAGAATGGTCGCGGCCCGGTAAAGTTGCTCGGCCAGCATCACACGGACCAGCATATGGGGCCAGACCATTGACCCGAATGAAATGGAAAAATCCGCCTCGGCCCGCAGAACTGGGTCGATTCCATCCGCGCCACCGATAACAAATGCCAGGTCCTGCCGGCCCGCGTCGCGCCAATCACCCAGCTTCTTCGCGAAATCGGGCGAGGACATGACCCGCCCCCGTTCATCCAGCGTGCACAACACTGCCCCTTTGGGTAGGGCCTTGCGCAGCAGCGCGGCCTCGGCTGCCATGCCTGCGTTTTTCTTGTCTTCAACCTCGATCACCTGCGCAGGCCCAAGGCCCAGCGCACGGCCGGTCCGGTCAAAACGGGTCAGGTAATCGTCAAGCAGTGTCTTCTCGGGTCCGGCGCGCAATCGCCCGACCGCAACTATGCTGATACGCATATCTCTCTCGCCTCCGGCCTGTTAATG
Organism: Ruegeria sp. AE3; assembly: GCF_056542225.1. Taxonomy (NCBI): domain Bacteria; kingdom Pseudomonadati; phylum Pseudomonadota; class Alphaproteobacteria; order Rhodobacterales; family Roseobacteraceae; genus Ruegeria; species Ruegeria sp. AE3. The sequence continues at coordinate 76,712 of NZ_JBQFZL010000009.1, forward strand.
CAGGCCGGGATGGCGCCTCAGTTCGCCGAGGCGCTGCTGCCCTGAGGCAGCCACATCTTTTCCAGCTGATAGAATTCACGCACTTCGGGGCGGAAGATATGGACGATGACGTCGCCCGTATCGATCAGCACCCAGTCGCCGGTGTCCTTGCCTTCGACCTTCGAGGTGAAACCGAATTCCTGCTTGATGCGATCCGTCAGCTTTTCCGCCATGGCCGAAACCTGACGGGTCGACCGACCCGAGGCAATCACCATGTGATCCGCAACCGATGATTTGCCCTGCAGGTTGATCTGCACGACGTCTTCGGCCTTGTCATCGGAAAGTGAGGAAAGGATTCGTTCAAGCAGCTTGTCGCTGATTGACTGAGAGTGGGCCATTATGTTGACCCCATCATCGGCGGGCAAACCCGCCTGTGTATGTAGAGACAGGACATAGTCCTCCTTTGCTGCGCGCCGTGAAACCCCGGCGCCGGGGTACTAATAAGGTAGCAAGGGGAATGCAACATTTCAATGAATGCACGCTGCGGGGCGTACACAGACGCTTACTCTGTGATGATCTGTTGCGCAGTTGCGCCGTCCGACAACAGCCGGACTTCGCGCTGCGGGAAGGGGATCGAGATACCTTCTTCCTTAAATGCGTCCCAGAGCGCCAGATAGACGTTGCCCCGGATATTGGTCAGCCCCTTTGTCGGGTCGCTGATCCAGAACCTCAGCACATAGTCCACGCTGCTGTCACCAAATCCGGTGATGTGGCAAACCGGTTCATGTTTGCCGCCGCTCAGGACCCGGGCAACCGCCTTCACCGCCCTGATTGCCGTCGCGCGCACTTTATGCGGATCGTCGTCATAGCTGGTACCAAAATCCAGATCCAACCTTACGAACCGGTCGGAATGAGACCAGTTCACCACCTGGTTGGTAATCAGATCTTCGTTTGGGATAAGGTATTCGCGCCCGTCCCGTGTTACGACCGACACGTATCGCGCGCCAAGCGCATTGATCCAACCGAACGTGTCCCCCAACGAGATTACGTCGCCCGGCTTGATCGAGCGGTCCATCAGGATGATGATCCCCGATATCAAGTTCGACACCACTTTTTGCAAACCGAACCCGATACCCACGCCGATGGCGCCAGACAAAAGCGCGATGCCGGTCAGGTCGAACCCCAACGTTCGGATCGCAGCCATAAAGACCGCCCCGTAAAGCAGAACCTGTACGCCTTTTGACAATAGCACCTGCATGGACGGGGTTATGTCGTCATTGCTTTGCAATGCGCGTTCGGCTGCGCGCGTGCCGATACGGGCCAGTGTCAGCAGGATGCCAATCAGCAATGTGGCTTTGAGAATACCAAGGGCCGAAATATGCAGGTCCCCGATGGAAATCGCCACTCCGTCAAGAAAACCCGCGACATCATCTGTCAGATTCAGCGCGACTAGCGTTGCGTAGATCCACATTGCCCACTTGAAAATCCGGCGAAGCGTGCGGTTTTGGACCAGTCTCGCGACCAGTGCTATTGCCAGCCATGCCGCCGCCAGCGTAGCTATCACCCCGATGATATAGCTGCGCGACGGCCAGGTGAGCTGCTGCATGATCAGATACAATGCCCACGAAAGCAGGATGAAGTAGACCAGCGCCAACCGCCGCATCAACTGTACCAGAACCCGGAGCCGCCATTTCGGCCATCCCGTGCGTGAACGGGCCCAGGCATCCCATCTAGACTGGGTCAGGAATTTCAGCAGCAAAGCCAGCGCCCACAGCAACAGGATGATGAGCAGTTGATATTGTCGCCAGCCCGGCGTGACGATCAGATCAAGCAGCTTTGCAAATTGCGCGGAAAAAGCCGCAACCATGTTGTTATAGAGGTCAGTCAGCGTACTTGGGATCAGGTCTTGGTTCATGCACGTCTCCTGCGGGCCAGCTTGAACAGCAATGCGGAGTGATGCAAGCCTGACACCGGTTTTGAACCTTGATTGCCGGAAGGGCGCGGTATATCTGAACCGCATGAGACTCAATGTGGCCCAACTTCAGAATCTGGAAGATCGCGCGCGCTTGCGTGAACGGTTCTTTGGCGCTGCCCGCACGGTTCTGGCGCGCCTATCCGTCGCCTGAGCCAACTCGCCAGCTATTTCTCATTACATACGGGAGAGGACCGATGTCCCCCAAGACACTCTATGACAAGATTTGGGACGCCCATGTCGCGCACGAAGCCGATGATGGAACCTGCCTGCTTTATATCGACCGCCATCTGGTGCACGAAGTTACCAGCCCGCAGGCTTTTGAAGGGCTGCGCATGGCAGGCCGTAAAGTGCGCGCGCCGGAAAAGACCATCGCCGTACCGGACCACAACGTGCCGACCACGCCGGACCGCGTGAACGGGATCGAGAACCCGGAATCGCGCATTCAGGTCGAGGCGCTGGACAAGAACGCCAAGGATTTCGGCATTCACTACTACCCGGTGAATGACGTGCGCCAGGGCATTGTCCACATCGTTGGCCCGGAACAGGGTTGGACCCTGCCGGGTATGACCGTTGTCTGCGGCGACAGCCACACAGCGACCCATGGTGCATTCGGCGCGCTGGCTCACGGTATCGGTACGTCTGAGGTTGAGCATGTTCTGGCAACGCAAACGCTGATCCAGAAGAAGTCCAAGAACATGAAGGTGGAAATCACCGGTAAATTGCAACCGGGCGTGACCGCTAAGGACATCACTCTGGCCGTAATCGGTGAGACCGGCACCGCTGGCGGTACCGGCTATGTCATCGAGTATTGCGGTGAAGCAATCCGTGATCTGTCGATGGAAGGTCGCATGACCGTCTGCAACATGGCAATCGAAGGCGGTGCTCGTGCCGGTCTGATCGCGCCGGATGAAACAACGTTCGACTACGTTAAAGGCCGCCCGCACGCGCCGAAGGGCGCGCAATGGGAAGCGGCTCTGACTTGGTGGAAAACGCTCTTTACTGATGAAGGCGCGCATTTCGACAAGGTCATCACCTTGCGCGGCGAGGACATCGCGCCGGTCGTGACCTGGGGCACCAGCCCCGAGGACGTTCTGCCGATCACCGCAACCGTACCGAACCCCGAAGATTTCGAAGGCGGCAAAGTCGACGCGGCCCGCCGCTCCATTGAATACATGGGGCTGAAGGTCGGTCAGAAGCTGAGCGAAGTTGAGATCGACACTGTCTTTATCGGCTCGTGCACCAACGGCCGGATCGAGGACCTGCGTGCTGCCGCCGAGATTCTGAAGGGCAAAAAGATCAAGGACGGCATACGCGCCATGGTCGTTCCGGGCTCGGGTCTGGTCCGCGCGCAGGCCGAAGAAGAAGGTCTGGCGGATATCTTCAAAGAAGCCGGTTTCGAATGGCGTCTGGCAGGATGTTCGATGTGTCTGGCGATGAATCCCGACCAGTTGCAACCGGGTGAACGCTGCGCCGCGACTTCGAACCGCAACTTCGAAGGCCGTCAAGGCCGGGGCGGGCGTACCCACCTGCTGAGCCCGGCAATGGCCGCCGCAGCGGCAATCACAGGACGGCTGACAGACGTCCGTGAAATGATGTAAGCTGCCCTCATAACTGGATATTTGAGGGATTGAAGACATGAGTGACTGGACAAAATGGCTATTGCTTGGACTTCTGTCCATCATGTTCGGCATCTTTGTGCTGGGCGCACCGGTCGTGGCATCAATTACCGTGACGGTGGTCACAGGTGTATTGCTGCTGATTTCTGGCGCATTGCAGGTTGTTGGCGGCTTCACAGTCGAAGGGACCGGCAACAAGATACTGTCATTTATCATGGGTGTCGTGATGCTGTTTCTGGGCTGGTCCTTTCTGGATCACCCACTGCAAGGAACGCTGACGCTGGCAACCGTCTGCCTGATCCTGTTCATGGCTGGCGGCATTGCCCGAGTGATCCTATCGTTCCAGATGCGCGGAACACAGTATTTCTGGGCGACGCTGGTCTCGGGCATCATGTCAATTGTTCTGGCGATCCTGATCTGGCGCTTTGCCGCGATGGATCCTTCGGTGCTGCTGCAATTGCTGGGCATCCTGCTGGGGATCGAAATGATCTTTAACGGGCTCGGCCTTGTCTTCATGGCGTTCTTCGTCAAGGACGCTCCAAAAGAAACGAAACAAGCTTAACGCGGGGCCTGGGCGCGGCCCTCTCCCGCAGGAGTGTGAACATGGATAAGTTTGAAAAAGTCCACGGGGTGGCCGCCCCAATGCCGCTGATCAATATCGACACCGATATGATCATCCCGAAAGTGCACCTGAAAACCATCAAACGGTCCGGCCTGGGCATCGTTCTGTTCGACGAGATGCGCTATCACGATGACGGTCAGGAGAATGAAGAATTCGTCCTGAACAAGCCCGCCTATCGCGAGGCCGAGATTCTGGTTGCAGGCGACAACTTCGGCTGTGGGTCCTCGCGCGAACACGCGCCCTGGGCGATCAAGGATTTCGGCATCAAGGTCGTGATCTCGACCAGTTTTGCCGACATCTTCTTCAACAACTGTTTCAAGAACGGCATTCTGCCGATCGTTGTCGGGGCAGAACACCACGCGATCCTGATGGATGATGCGCATAAAGGCGAAAACGCCCGCATGACCGTACATCTGGAAGATCAGCAGATCACCACATCGGACGGCATCGTGATCGATTTCGAAATCGATCCTCACCGCAAGCACTGCCTGCTGAATGGTCTAGACGATATCGGGCTGACGATGGAAAAAGATCATCACATCGACAAGTTCGAGGATCACGCCAGTCAGGCCCGTCCCTGGGTGTGATTCTGGGGGCGAATCTGTGGATACTCAACCTGACGGGGTCGCCAAGGCGGCCCCGCTCGCATTCTTGGGGTTGATTTTTTGAAAACCACAACATGTGGGTATCAATTTGAGATACACGTCGGATTTGCGTCGAAAATGATGCAATACCGCACCAGTTGCGCCATCTTTTTGCCCGAAATCACGTGTTTTCTGCACCTCGGCTTGAGCAAAATGCCGCTTATCGTTCATGTTGGCGCTAAAGAGGATCCGTCAACGTCAGACGAAGCGACGGGCGCAAGTTGGAAACAAGTCGACAAAGATCGGCTGATCCGGTTTGAAAAAGGGTTCGGATAGTGATTGCGCGCACAACAGGGGCGGCTATACGCGGTATACTTGTTGCACTTATGGTGCTGACACCTGCGTTGTACCTGCCTGTCTCATCTACGAACGGGACCGAGATACTGGTCTTTCTCGCGATCCTCGCGTTTATCCTGACCTTTGCCGAATACAATTCCGCATTTCCCAGCTTTATCGAATTCCGCGACGCGCCCCCGGTCAATCGCCTTCGGTTTGTCGGCCTGATGTCGATGGTCACCTTTCTGACGCTGATCTGCAAAAACGCCTTTGAACCAACGCAGCTGACCACATTCTCTTATTCGGTTGGCCTGGCTGTCGCAAATGTGGTGGACTTCCCCTATTCTCCGGTGCGCCTCATCGTGCTGATGTTACCCCCGGATGCCAGCCACGCCTTGATCGAACTGGTCCGCATCACGGCCAGCGTGGCTTATGTTGCGGCTTTGGTCACGATTGTCAGCTTTGCCTATGCGGTCAGGGTTCGGGGATGGCCAACCGGCAATGGCGCCTTCAATGTGTGGACTAACTTGCCGCTGTTTGACCCGACCAAAGGGGGTGATGTCGTTACGCGCCTTCAAAGGGATGGCCGCCTGAACATCTGTATCGGCATTCTGCTGCCATTCCTCATTCCGGCGATTATCAAGTTGATGAGCAGTGTGATCGCCCCGATCTCCCTCGGGAATCCACAGACCTTGATCTGGACCATGAGCGCATGGGCCTTCCTGCCCGCCAGCATGATCATGCGCGGCATGGCGACCCTCAGGATCGCGGGCTTGATCATGGAAAAACGCCGCGCCTATTCGACCAGCGAGTCAACACAGACCGCATGATCCGCATCTTGTGTCTGCTATGGCTGCCCTTTGCGGCACAGGCAGAAGTCGTGCGCATTGCCACCTATAATACCGAGCTTAGCAGAAATGGTCCCGGTTTGTTGCTTCGCGACATTCAACGCGATGACGCGCAGGTTCTGGCCGTTGTCGACGTTATTGCGTCGGCGCGCCCTGACATAATCGCCCTTCAGGGTATCGACTGGGATCTGAACAATACCGCTGTAATCGCCCTGATTGGGAAACTGCGCAACGCGGGGCTTGATTATGGATATTACCTTGCCACACAACCCAATGCCGGCCTGGAAACCTCGCTTGATCTGGACGGTGATGACAAGACCCAAGGCCCCGGCGACGCGCAAGGCTGGGGGCAGTTCACCGGTCAGGGTGGGTTGGCGTTGTTGTCGCGATACGAAATTATCACCGCCGAGGTTCAGGATTATTCCGAACTGTTGTGGCGCAGTTTACCGGGCGCCACCCTGCCTGGCGTAAACGGGCACCCCTTCCCGTCTGACGCGGCACATCAGATACAACGCCTGTCTTCGACCGCACACTGGGTTGTACCGATCGAAACCCCTTATGGGCGGCTCAACTTGATGACCTTTCATGCGACGCCACCCGTTTTCGATGGGCCCGAGGATCGAAATGGCTTGCGCAATCAGGATGAGATCCGGCTCTGGTCCGTTTTACTGAACGGTGAACTGGGGCCAGTCCCCGAAAGTCCCTTTTTGATCGCCGGCGATGCCAACCTTGACCCAACGCGTGGGGAGGGCCGTAAACAGGCCATTCAGTCCCTTCTGGCCCATCCCCGTCTGCAAGACCCGCTGCCGAAAGACCCGTCAGGCTCGACCTCAACGGTCGCTTTGAAGGCCACGGGTGAAATGCGCGTGGATTATGTGTTGCCGTCCGCCGACCTGCGCATTTCGGACGCCGGTGTTACGTGGCCGAAAGAAGGCAGTAAGCTATACGAATCTGCCCTGCGCGCCAGCAGGCACCGATTGGTCTGGGTTGACGTCACCCTGCCCTAAGGCGTGACCGTCTCTCCGTTCGCATAGGGCAAAGCCACTTGGCTGGGTGAGATCGCAGAACGCAATGCATCATCCAGATCTGTCTGATACACAGAACCCAGCAACTCGGTCAGGTACGATCCGTCCAACTGGTGCGACACCTGCCACAGATACCGCATTTCAATCAGGTGTGAGGACATGCGCCAGAATGGTCGCGCCAGCTGCAATGGCCACCATTGCATAGGCTTCACGAATATGTCCCTTCCAGTCACTCTCGACAAAGACTGCGCGATCTCAGTTCCGGTCAGAGTATAGCCAGCGAAAGGAACATCGCAGAACCGCGGCAGATCCTTTCGGATTTCACACAGCGCGACGGCAGCTTGGGCCAGATCAGGCAGATAGGCCCAGGCGTGCAAAGCTTCTGGATCTCCGGGATACACGAATTGATTGCGCGACAGATGCTTGATCATGACCTGATCGAACCAGTTTCCAGATGCCTCGGTGTCAATGAAATCACCCGCACGCAGAAGGATCGTTCTGACGGTTGAAGCGCGATACGCCTCCTCCATCTCGATCCGGATACGGCCAAGCGGATTGGTGGCCAAGTGCGGTGTAAGGCCGGACCATGGGCCTTGCGTGCCCGGTCCAAAAACGTAGACGTTTCCGGGAACCAGTACGGTGGCTCCGGTCTCGGACGCGGCGTCTCTCACACGTCTGGTCAGGTCGGGCATTTCACGCGACCAATCAGGATAGAGCGGGTTCCACCCGTTTACGATGACATCCACCCCTTTTGCCGCCTGGGAAAGAGAACCGGACCCGCGACGGAATGTCTGCACGGCCCAGCCTGCATTCCGAAACGCCTTTGCAGCATTGCGCCCAAACCGGCCCGATGCGCCGAGTATCAGTGCAGTTTGTGTCATTGATGCCTCCTGTTTCAGACCAATCTATCCATTCAATGCACGTATTGAATTGCCGAGAAATGCAGAATGTGTATTCAATTTTGAATGGACAAAGCACTGACACATGCGGATTGGTCTCTGATCCAGAGCTTTCTGGCCGTGGCCGAAACGGGGTCCCTGTCCGCCGCTGCACGGCACCTTGATCGCAGCCAGCCCACATTGGGACGACAAGTACAAAGCCTTGAGACCGAACTGGGCGTATCCTTGTTCGACCGGCACGCGCGCGGCCTGAAACTGAGCGTGGCAGGGTCCCAGCTTTTGCCGATGGCGCAGCAAATGCACAGCGCCATGACTGCATTCAGCCTTGCCGCCGCAGGGCAGTCGCAGCAACTTGAAGGCTCGGTCCGCATCACCGCCTCGGTCTTCGCGTCGCATCACCTGCTGCCACCGATTCTGGCGTATATCCGAAGGCAGGAACCCGCCATTCAACTTGAGCTGGTCGCCACAGACACCACGGAAAACCTGTTATACCGCGAGGCGGATATTGCCGTTCGCATGTATCGCCCGGCGCAGATGGATATCATTTCGCGATATCTGGGGGAGGTGCCGCTATGCTTTTGCGCGGCCAAGTCCTATCTCGACCGTAGGGGACGCCCCAATACACCCGAAGAACTTTTTTCCCACGACCTAGTGGGGTTTGACGCCAATCAGGAAATCATCAAGGCCATGCGCGAAAAAGGGTGGCCCGCAAGCCGCAACAGTTTTGCGACCCGCTGCGATCTGCAAAGCGCCTATTGGGAACTGATCCGCGCGGGATGCGGCATTGGCTTCAGCCAGGTCCAGATGGCCGAAGCCGACCCGGATGTCGAAATCTTGCCGCTGGATGTTGAAATCCCGGTTCTGCCCGTGTGGTTGGCTGCGCCGCAGGCCATGCGCCAGACCCCGCGTATCCGCAGGGTCTGGGATTTGTTGGCAGAAGGGCTCAAAGCCTCTCTTTGAGCGTCAAAGTGGGCCGGTATAAGTTCCACGCGCGGGATAGTTGTTGCCCAAAGTGAACTTCAGACCACCCGCGATATCCGACATCGACGGACGTCCAAAAGGCGTGGTCTGTTGCCACGCAAAATAAAGCGTCTGGTCAGGTGCGATGTAAAAATGTCCGGGTTCCGCAAACAGGTCTGGTTCGGCACTGCCTTCGCGCTTGGTCGAGATGTTCAGCCCCCAACCCTCCCGCGCCTCAGACAGGGGCAGGCTGTGGCCTACGCGCAAGCGGGAAACATTGGCTTTTGCGGCGGTTTCAGCGGCACGTTCGGCGGTATCGGTGGTGATCATGATAATCTCGACACCCAGCGCCGCGAAATCGTCCAGCGCCGCCTCGGCCTCGGTCATCTGTCTGATGCAGATCGGACAATGCAATCCGCGATATTGAATCACCAGCGTTCCGTTTTCGCCCTTGTTGGTCTCAAGGTCGAAACTGCCATGGGCGACGGTTTCAATTTTCAGTGCAGGAACCGGATTTCCAGGTGTCAGCATGTATTTTCCTTGTGTTTTGACAGGTCTGTCTCATTGACCCGATGCTGCGCAGACGCTAGGGCCTGTGCAACAAAACGCAAGGAGACCCTTCATGCCCAACCCCTCGCTCCTCATCCTGCCCGGAGACGGAATTGGCCCAGAAGTTATGGCCGAAGTGCGCAGAATCATCGATTGGTTCGGTGCCAATCGTGGTCTTCAATTTGACGTGAGCGAGGATCTGGTGGGCGGTGCCGCTTATGACGCCCACGGCAAGCCTCTCTCCGATGAGACCATGGCAAAGGCGCAAGAGGTTGACGCGGTTTTGCTGGGCGCTGTCGGCGGTCCGAAATACGACGATCTGGATTTCAGCCTGAAGCCCGAGCGTGGCCTGCTGCGCCTGCGCAAGGAAATGGACCTGTATTCGAACCTGCGCCCCGCGCAGTGTTTTGACGCGCTTGCCGATTTCTCGTCGCTAAAGAAAGACATCGTTGCCGGTCTCGACATCATGATCGTCCGCGAACTGACGTCGGGCGTCTATTTCGGTGAGCCGCGCGGCATCTTCGAGGAAGGCAACGAACGCGTCGGCATCAACACCCAGCGTTACACCGAATCCGAGATCGAACGTGCCGCGCGCTCGGCTTTTGAACTGGCAATGCGCCGCAACAAAAAGCTGTGCTCGATGGAAAAAGCCAACGTGATGGAATCGGGCATCCTGTGGCGCGAAGTCGTCACCCGCGTCGCAGCGGACTACCCCGAAGTTGAGCTGAGCCATATGTACGCCGACAACGGCGCGATGCAGCTTGTGCGCGCTCCGAAACAGTTTGATGTGATCCTGACCGACAACCTGTTCGGTGACATCCTGTCCGACTGCGCCGCGATGCTGACCGGGTCGCTGGGCATGTTGCCTTCGGCCTCTCTTGGCGCGCCGATGGCCAATGGTCGACCCAAGGCAATGTATGAACCCGTCCACGGCTCGGCCCCGGACATCGCGGGTCAGGGCAAAGCCAACCCGATCGCCTGTATCCTGAGCTTTGCCATGGCCCTGCGCTACAGCTTTGATCAGGGCGAAGAAGCGGATCGTCTGGAGGCCGCGATCGAGAAAGTACTGGCCGATGGTGTACGCACCGGCGACCTGCTCGCAGATGAGGGCGTTCAGCCCGTATCAACCACTGAAATGGGCGACGCGATCCTTGCGGCCTTGGATGCCAGCGTCTGAAACACGCAATCAGCGAAATGGCAAAAAGGCGGTGCCCAGTGCACCGCCTTTTTTTCCATCAAAGAAGGCTCTAGTTTCCGCCAAAAATATTCTTCAGCAGATTGTTGATGTCCTCGGCAAAACCTCCGCGCTTTCGACGCGGCTGTGGCTGTGCGACCTGAACCGGCGGTGCTGGTGCCATCATCGGCAAGGGTGTCGGTGTCATCCCTTCGGTGACACGCAGCATGGTTTCTCTCCAGATTTCCGCGGGCAAACCGCCGCCGGTCACACCAGACAGGGGCGTGTTGTCGTCATAGCCCATCCAAACACCGGTTACATAGTCCGCAGTAAACCCGATGAACCACGCATCCCGCGCCGCTTGGGTCGTGCCTGTTTTGCCCGCGACCTGCCAGCCAGGTAACTTTGCCCGTCCACCTGTGCCTTCGGACACTACACGTTCCATCATCCATGTCAGCTGCTTGGCGGCCGCGTCGTTGATCACCCGTTCACCGATACCGGTTGTCGTGACCATGACAGGTGCTTCATCACCCAGCAGCTTCAGCTCGGTCAGGCCATAAGGTTCGACGGCAGAGCCACCGTTCAGAATACCTGCATAAGCCCCCGTCATCTCAATCAGCGTGCTTTCCGACGCGCCCAGCGCCAGGGCAGGCCCTTGCGCCAGATCGCTGGCAATCCCAAAACCACTGGCCACCGTGCGGACGTTATCCAAGCCCGATATCTCAGCAACTTTCACCGCCGGAATGTTCAGCGAGTTCTTCAACGCATCCGCCAGTGACACCCGCCCGTAGTACTTGTTGGTGTAGTTCTTGGGGCACCATTGTCTGGACCCGGGAATGTCCACGCAGTAAGGTTCATCCATCACCGTATCCAGCGGGGAATAGCCGAGTTCCAGCGCGGTGGCATAGACAAAAGGTTTGAAGGACGAACCGGTTTGGCGCTTGGCGATGGTGGCCCTGTTGAACACCCCGGCAACCCGTGTTTCTCGGCCGCCGACCATGGCTCTTACCGCTCCGTCCGCGGACATGACCACGATGGCCGCCTGCGCCTTGGAACCTTCCCGCACCTTTTCCTGAAAGATGAATTGCAAAGCCTCTTCCGCCGATCGCTGAATCCGCTGATCCAAAGTCGTCTGGATTACAACATCTTCGGTTGTGTTGTCGCCAAAATAACTGGGAAGTTCCGAAACAACCCAATCTGCGAAGTAACCGCCCGCTCGGGCAGCTGCCGCTTCAGACAGTTGCGCCGGTCGCGTACGCGCTTCGCTGGCCTGTGCGGCGGTCAGATATCCCTGATCCTCCATCAGACCGATCACCAGCCGCGCCCGATCCTGAGACCGTTGCAGGTTGTTGGTCGGTGCATAGCGTGTAGGCGCAACCAGCAGACCAGCCAGCATCGCGGCCTCTGCGGGCGAAACCTCGGCGGCGGATTTTCCAAAGTAGCGCTGGCTTGCGGCTTCGAACCCACGCGCGCCTGCGCCAAGAAAGGCACGGTTCAGGTAGATCGTCAGAACCTCGTCCTTGGAGTATTTCACCTCCATTGCCAGCGCATAGACGGCTTCCTTGGCCTTGCGCCACAAGGAGCCCTGACGGCAGTCGGCCTCATACGCGGCCTCAGAGTCCCAGTCACTGGGATCATAGGGAACGCCCAGACACAGGAGTTTCGCGGTCTGTTGCGTGATTGTCGACCCGCCATGCCCCGACAAAGGCCCGCGGCCTTCGCTCAGGTTGATGCTGACCGCGCTGGCGACGCCACGCGGGCTGACCCCGAAATGCCGGTAAAATCGCTTGTCTTCGGTTGCGACAACCGCGTTTTTCAGATGCGGAGACACGGTATCGGCCGTGATCACCCCACCAAACTGATCACCACGCCAGGCAAAGACCTTGCCATCACGATCCAGCAAGGTCACGGAACCCCGCGCGCGCCCATCCAGCAAGGCATCGACATCCGGCAACGTGGCGTAAACGATACCCACCGCCAGCGCGAGCAGCATGGCAGAAATCGCACCTACACGCCAGGTCAAGCTCCAGATCAACCGCCAGATCCATCGGAACAAACGGCGAAGGATACCACCGCCTTTACCCCCTGATGACTTGCGGGTTTTCCTGCGCGTGGTTTTGCGCGTGGTCGGTTTTCGCACCGTCGATTTCTTGCCCGCCGTGCTTTTGGTCGCCGCCGGTTTTCGGCCCTTCGAAGGGTACCGTTTATCCGCGACCAATGTCGGCTTGCGGCGCTTGGACTCAGTCATGCTCAAACTCTGCCCGGTTATACTTTTTGGTCACCATACCTCGACAACCGCAGTATGTAGAGGTCCGAATTTCCGGAATTTCCCCTCTCTATAGCGCCCATTTATTGGGCACAATGCCAAAGTTGTGCAAAAAATGTGCAACTTTGCATTACTTCCCGGCAGGTTTTGACCCCGAAAGCGTTTCTTACTGCGTCGCGGCGCGCTTTTTTTCTGCAGGTGCAAACAAGCCGGTCCCACCGGACAACCAGAGGGGAAAGACGTGAAACTGATCATTGCGACAATCAAGCCGTTCAAGCTGGAGGAGGTGCGCGAAGCTCTCACCGAGGCTGGCGTGCGCGGCATGATGGTAACCGAGATCAAGGGCTTCGGCTCGCAGTCCGGTCACACCGAAATCTATCGTGGGGCCGAATATGCGGTGAACTTCGTGCCCAAGATCAAGCTTGAGATCGTGGTGCCTGCGACAATGGCCGACCAGATCGTCGAGACGATCACCAAAACCGCCAAGACCGGCAAGATCGGTGACGGCAAGATTTTTGTCCTCGATGTCGAACAGGCGCTGCGTGTGCGTACCGGGGAAACCAACGAGGACGCGCTGTAAGCGCGCCCACTCACAATCATTCGAGGACTGACAATGAACCTGATGAAATCTCTCATCCCTGCCGCCGCCATTGTTGCGCTGCCGCAGATGGGTCTTGCGCAAGAGGCCGCTGCAACCGGCGAAGCGGCACAGCACACCCAGTACATCTTTACCACGCTGCTGTTTCTGATGGCGGGCTTTCTTGTTTTCTTCATGGCCGCAGGTTTTGCCATGCTGGAAGGCGGTCTGGTACGATCCAAGAACGTTGCCATGCAGATGATCAAGAACGTAGCATTGTTTTCATTTGCCGCAATCATGTACTGGCTGATCGGGTTCAATCTGATGTATCCCGGCGACGGCTGGTCCATCACGGGCTGGCTTGGCCCGTTCTTCTCGACCACAACGCTTGATGCGGTTGGTGTTGCGCCGGCGGATGCGGCACTGGACTATGCTTCGGTCGGTTCGGACTTCTTCTTCCAGCTTGTGTTCGTGGCCGCGACTGCGTCCATCGTGTCGGGCGCCGTGGCGGAACGGATCAAGCTTTGGCCCTTTCTGATCTTCGTCATCGTGCTGACAGGCATCATGTACCCGATTTCCGGTTCGTGGAAATGGGGTGGCGGCTGGTTGGATGCCAAGGGCTTCTCGGACTTTGCCGGTTCGACCATCGTACACTCGGTCGGTGGCTGGGCTGCGCTGGCAGGGGCCCTTATCTTAGGCCCGCGGATCGGCAAGTACAAAGATGGCAAAGTTCACCCAATGCCCGGCTCTAACCTGGCGCTGGCAACACTGGGGACGTTCATCCTGTGGCTGGGCTGGTTCGGGTTCAACGGCGGCTCGCAACTGGCGATGGGAACAGTGGGCGATGTATCGGACGTGTCACGCATCTTCGCCAACACCAACATGGCGGCTGCTTCGGGCTCGGTTGCAGCGCTGGTCCTGACCCAGGTTCTGTACAAGAAGCCCGACCTGACGATGGTGCTGAACGGCGCACTGGCGGGTCTGGTCTCGATCACGGCCGAACCGCTGGCCCCGACCCTGTTCGGTGCCCTGTGGATCGGTGCCGTGGGTGGTATCATCGTGGTCTTCGCGGTCCCGATGCTGGACAAGTTCAAGATCGATGATGTTGTCGGTGCCATCCCGGTTCACCTGTTCTGTGGCATCTGGGGTACCATCGCCGTCGTCTTCTACGGTGACGCGAGTCTGGGCGCGCAGCTACTGGGCATCGCCGCATACGGCGTTTTCACCTTTGTCGGCGCACTGTTCCTGTGGACGATACTGAAATCCACCGTCGGCATCCGTGTCAGCGAAGAGGATGAGATCAACGGCCTCGACATGGCTGAACTGGGAATGGAAGCATATCCCGAATTCTCGAAAGGCTAAGCCTTGCCTTCACCTGACAAAAAAACCCGGGCGTTCGCGCCCGGGTTTTCGTTTCGAATGTCGCGTCGGCATCTAAACCCCGACATCCACAATTGCTTTGGCCAAAATCGGCACAGTCACTGCGTTCAGCCCAGCAATGTTCAGTCGACTGTCACCGACCATGTAGATACCGTGTTCAACGCGCAGTTTCTCGACCAGTTCCGGTGCCGCCCCAAGGCGTGAGAACATGCCGCGGTGCTGGGCGATGAACCCAAACCGGTCGGATCCGGCCAGACGCTGCAACCCGTCAGCCAGTTGCTGGCGCAGGCCCAGCATGGAGAGGCGAACCTCTTCCAGCTCAGTTGCCCAGTCTGCCCGCAACGCCTCATCCATAAGAATGGTCGTCACCACGCGCGCGCCGTGGTCCGGCGGGAAGGAGTAGTTCTGGCGATTCAAAAACGCCAGTGTGGCCTGATTCAATGCGGTTTCAGCCGCGTTGTCACTGACGGCCATCAGCAACCCGGTGCGCTCACGATAGACGCCGAAATTCTTCGAACATGACGCCGCAATCAGGCATTCCTTGACCGATGAGGCCACCAGCCGCACGCCTTGCGCATCCTCTTCCAGACCGTCACCGAAACCCTGATAGGCAATGTCGATCATCGCAACGAGGCCCAGCGCATTGATCAGGTTCACGACCTCCTGCCATTGCACCATGTTCAGATTGGCACCGGTCGGATTATGGCAGCAGCCATGCAGCAAAACCACGTCACCCGCTTTGGCGGTTTTCAGGTCTGCGATCAGCCCGTCGAAATCGACGCCCCGGGTCTCTTCATCGAAGTAACGATACTGAACCGTTTCCATCCCCAGATAATTCAGGATCGACAGGTGGTTGGGCCAGGTCGGGTTCGACACAAACACGCGTGCCGAAGAGTTCGCCATCCGGATCAACTCGAACGCCTGACGGCAGGCACCGGTGCCTCCGGGTGTCGCCACTGCGGCGATGTTGCCGCGTGGCACAGAAGTACCCAAGATCAATCCGATCATCGCATCCGCATAGGCCGGATCACCGGCCAGACCGGTATAGGCCTTGGTTTCCTGCTCTTCCCAGATACGCTGTTCGGCGGCTTTCACCGCGCGCATCACCGGCGTCACGCCTTCGGCATTCTTGTAGACACCAACACCCAGATCGATTTTCTGATCGCGCGGGTCTTCGCGGTACATCTGCATCAGCGCCAGAATCTTGTCGGCAGGCTGCGGTTTCAGGTTCTCGAACATCAGTTCTCTCCGGTTGCGACGGGCAGGGTCGGGAAGGCACCCCATTCAGCCCAGGAGCCGTCATAAAGCGAGTGGTCTTTCTTGCCCATGCGTTCCAACGCAAGGCTGAGAATCGCGGCCGTGACGCCCGAACCGCAAGAGGTGATCGCCGGCTTCGACAGATCGACGCCCGCAGCCTCGAATATGGCGCGGCAGTCCTCGGGCGACTTCATTGTTCCGCTGGCGTTCAACAACTGCCCAAAGGGCACATTGCGCGAGCCCGGAATATGGCCCGAACGCAGCCCTTCGCGCGGCTCGGGTGCGGTTCCGGCAAATCGGTCGGCCGAGCGGGCATCGATGATTTCGTGATCCGCCAGCTTGGCGGCGGCGGAAACTTGCGTGACGTCCCGGACAAGCTGGTTTTGCACGCGAACGGTCATGTGGCGGTCGCGAATGACCGGAGGCAGATCCTCGATCTCGCGCCCCTCGGCCTGCCATTTTGGCAAACCCCCATCCAGAACCGCGATGTTTTCCTGACCCATCAGACGGAACAGCCACCAAACGCGCGCTGCGGACATCAGCCCGGCACCATCATAAACCACAACCTGATGACCATCACCGACACCCATGGCCCGCAGGCGTGACATGAATTTTTCGACCGGTGGCGCCATATGAGGCAAGTCGGAACGGTGATCTGATATCTCATCAATATCAAAGAACCGTGCTCCGGGGATATGCCCGGCATCATATTCGGCCTTGGCATCACGGTTTTGCGCGGGCAAATACCACGACCCGTCCAGAATCCGCAGATCCGGGTCTTTCATATGCGCGGCCAGCCATTCGGTGGATACGAGGGTTTTTGGATCGTCCTGCATCAAAGCCTCCCCTAAGCGAGCTTGGGGTTTCCCTATACCCCGTGGCATGGGCGTTCAAGGCTGGATAGCGCTAGCGCTTGTTAACCGCTGGATTTATCGCGCCTTGCGCAGGCGGAAATGCTGGATGATGCCGATGACACTGATCACAATCCAGAACCCTTCGATCAGCATCGAGGCCAGATTGAAATTCTCAAGCAGCGAAAAGACGATCAAGACAGACCCCAGCAGGTTGAACATCGGAAAGGCCAGATCATCGGAATTCATCATCCGCATCTGCGTCGCGAAATACGCGGCCACCACGATCAGCGCCCCGAATGAGCCGATGGCATCCACGATGGTAAGCGTGTCAAAAATAGCCGTCATGTCTGGGCCGTGCCGTTTTCAGGAGATTCAGTGTGTTGCGCATAGTGATGCATATTCAGAAACGCGGCCCCCTGCGAACCGGCGCGATACCCGTGCGGCAGGTCCGCAGCAAAGCGCAACCCCTGCCCGGCCTGCAAGGGCGCCCAATCCTCGCCACGCAGAATTTCCAAAGTGCCGCTGAGGACAAATACTTCCTCGGTCACCCCGGCGGCATGAGCCGGGGACTCGTGGCTTTGGTTCGCGGCAAGGTTCAC
Source organism: Ruegeria sp. AE3 (assembly GCF_056542225.1). Classification (NCBI taxonomy): domain Bacteria; kingdom Pseudomonadati; phylum Pseudomonadota; class Alphaproteobacteria; order Rhodobacterales; family Roseobacteraceae; genus Ruegeria; species Ruegeria sp. AE3. The sequence goes on from NZ_JBQFZL010000009.1 coordinate 94,212, forward strand.
ATGAAAGGTCTCGGCACCCAGCGCGGGATCGAAGGGAAAGACAATCTTGACCTCGATACTGCCGGGAAAGGTTACAGTCTGAAAGACCGATGGATCGCCCAGAGTCGTGTCGATCAACCCGCTGAGCGGTATCTGAAAGCCCTTGGCGATTTTCCAAAGCGTGGCGATCGTTGGGCTTGATTCGCCGCGTTCAATCTGGCCCAGCATGGCTTTGCTGACACCGGTCATTTCGGCGACTCTGGACAGGCTCAACCCCGAGGCTGCCCGCACATCCCGTAATTTCAGCGTAATGTCGTCCATAGCCATACCCGCGCTCTGCGATTTACCTTGTACGTTATAACGCACATGTGCTACGTGCGCTATAACGTACGAACCCCGAATTATGCAACCCGAGGCAACAGGGAAAACAGCATCATGCCATTGTACCGATCCAGAACCTCTACCCATGGCCGCAATATGGCTGGCGCACGCGGCCTTTGGCGGGCCACAGGTATGGGTGATGACGATTTCGGCAAACCTATCATCGCCATCGTCAACTCATTCACCCAGTTTGTGCCGGGTCACGTTCATCTGAAGGACCTGGGCCAGATGGTCGCGCGCGAGGTCGAAGCCGCAGGTGGTGTGGCGAAAGAGTTCAACACGATCGCCGTGGATGACGGTATCGCCATGGGCCATGACGGAATGCTGTATTCGCTGCCCTCACGCGAAGTGATCGCAGATTCGGTCGAATATATGGTCAACGCCCATTGTGCGGACGCTATGGTCTGCATTTCGAACTGCGACAAGATTACCCCGGGTATGCTGATGGCCGCCATGCGTCTGAACATCCCGGCCATTTTCGTTTCGGGCGGTCCGATGGAAGCGGGCAAGATCGACATCGCCGATCTGGAAGCCAAGAAGATTGACCTTGTGGACGCTATGGTCGCCGCCGCAGATGACAAGTTCACTGACGAACAGGTTCAGCACATCGAAGAAAACGCCTGCCCCACGTGTGGCTCATGCTCGGGCATGTTCACCGCGAACTCGATGAATTGTCTGGCCGAAGCGCTGGGCCTAGCCCTGCCGGGCAATGGGTCGACTCTGGCGACACACGCAGACCGCAAAGAGCTGTTCCTTGAGGCTGGCCGCCGCATCGTCGAGATCACCAAGCGCCATTACGATCTGGACGAAAAAGGCTTTCTGCCCCGTGAGATTGCCACCTTTGAAGCGTTCGAAAACGCCATGAGCCTTGATATCGCCATGGGTGGATCGACCAACACGGTGCTGCACCTGCTGGCCATCGCGCATGAGGGTGAAGTTGACTTCACCATGGCCGATATGGACCGCCTCAGCCGTCGTGTTCCCTGCCTCTGCAAAGTCGCTCCCAATACCGAGAACGTGCATATGGAAGACGTCCACCGTGCCGGTGGTATCTTCTCGATCCTGGGTGAGCTCAGCCGCGCGGGCCTGCTGCACAACGAATGCAGTACAGTGCATTCGGCCACGATGGGCGAGGCGATTGCCAACTGGGACATCACCATCGCCAACAATCCCAAAGCACAGGAGCTGTTCAAGGCCGCCCCCGGCGGAGTTCGCACCACACAGGCGTTCAGCCAGTCGAACCGGTTCAAGGAACTAGACACCGATCGCCAAGGCGGCGTGATCCGGTCCAAGGAACACGCATTCAGTCAGGATGGCGGTCTGGCGGTTCTGTTCGGCAACATTGCCCGCGACGGCTGTATCGTGAAAACCGCTGGTGTGGATGCCAATATCCTGCAATTCACCGGCTCGGCCTATGTATGCGAAAGCCAGGATCAGGCTGTTAGCGACATTCTCACCGGCAAGGTGAAAGAGGGCGATGTTGTGGTGATCCGCTATGAAGGCCCGCGTGGCGGTCCGGGGATGCAGGAAATGCTGTACCCAACGTCTTACCTGAAGTCGAAGGGTCTTGGCAAAGCCTGCGCCCTGCTGACCGACGGGCGGTTTTCGGGCGGCACTTCCGGTCTGTCGATCGGCCATGTCTCGCCCGAGGCGGCCGAAGGCGGAGAGATTGGTCTGGTACAGAATGGCGACACGATTGAAATCGACATCCCCAACCGCTCGATCCATCTGGCCGTCTCAGATGAAGAGCTTGCGGCCCGGCGCGAAGCACAGGACGCAAAGGGCTGGGTGCCTGCTGCGCCGCGCAAACGCAAGGTGTCTACTGCGCTGAAGGCCTATGCGAAACTGACCACCAGCGCGGCGAAAGGAGCCGTGCGTCAGGTCTAAACTGATAGATTACCGGTCTGCTGACGCGGCAGACCGGTAAGTCGATCATGCACAGGCGCACCCGGGCGCAACCAGATTAAATGTTTCGCAAGAAACGTTGACGATGGACGGGTCATCCTGCCTAAGGATCAATCGCCCAGTTTGGCGTGAATTTCATCCAGATCGATTTCGCCAATCGGCATCTTGTTGGCCGGGTTTTCGAAATCGTATTTGAACAGCTCAAAATCCTGCTTGTAGATCTCATAGACCAGATGCATCGACAGGTCGTCGAAATAGTCTTCAACCGGATGCGCGCGCTTGGGTCCGTGGCCTTCGGATTCGTTGAACCGGGGTATTTCGGACAGCGAAACAGAATGCTTCAGCTTTGTATTGTCCAAGACACCCTGCATCCCGTCGTTGAACGCTTCGGTCCAGAAGATCCGATCATAACGACCACCGTTCACGATGAAGGTCGACACGTGACCAGACATGGCTGACCAGTGAATGTCCGGGTCCATCGGACGCCGCCAGCGGATGGTATCACGCGCAAACAGCAGGAACCGGCGAAAGCTGGCGATTTGGTCAAACTCTCCCTTGCCATCGTCACCGCCCACCTCGATCCCGTAATTGTAGATCAGCGTCGGCACCAGATTGCCACGATACCGTTTGCCGTTGCGCTGGATCCCGCAGATCTTGTCGAAAAACGAGCTCAGAATACGCGTGTACGGGTTGCGCACACAGGTAAAGGAATACGAGGCGTGATCGCGCACATTTTTGGAAATCAGGTCCTGGCTCTGATCAAAGGCCCATTTGTGCATGCCATCCTTGGCGTCATGGATGTCACCGTCAAAGAACTGACCGTGATCCGAATAATACATGATCTGCCCAATGGTCGAGCAGGCGCATTTTGGCACAACGCGGTACACCATGCTTTCGCTCTCGGTCATCCAGGTACCGGGAAAACCCATCTGCTGTGCCTCCTACGCTGGTCTGGTCTCAAACCGATATGCCAGCTTTTGATAACAAGGAACCAAAATTATTCTGTTTATTCAATCGCTCATCCTCAGTATCACGGTTGAAACCGGGCAGAAACGGAAATTACCTAACCTCGATGGCGAAGATTGCCTATATATTGCTATGCCATAAAGACCCTGATGCAATCATTGCACAGGCCGAACAGCTGACCGCTGCGGGCGATTGCATGGCCATCCACTTTGACGCCCGTGCCAGCGCCGAAGGCTACGGGCGCATTCGTTCCGCGCTGGATCAAAATCCGAACGTGACCTTTGCTAAAAGGCGCATCAAATGCGGCTGGGGAGAATGGTCGCTGGTGCAGGCCACGCTGAACGCCTTGCAGGCCGCCGTCGAAACCTTCCCCCGCGCCACGCATTTTTACATGCTGTCCGGTGATTGCATGGCGATCAAAACCGCAGAATACACCCACCGGTTTCTGGATGATCACGACAAGGATTTCATTGAAAGCCACGACTTTTTCGAAAGCGACTGGATCAAGACCGGCATGAAAGAAGACCGGTTGATCTATCGCCATTATTTCAATGAACGCACCCAGCCGAAACTGTTCTACGCCGCCTATGAAACACAGAGGCGTTTTGGGCTGATGCGGCAAATTCCCGAAGACCTTCAGGTTATGATCGGCAGCCAATGGTGGTGTCTTCGCCGCCGAACGATTGAGATGATCCTGGATTTCCTAAGGCAGCGCAGGGACGTGATCCGGTTTTTTGCAACCACCTGGATACCCGATGAAACCTTCTTTCAAACGCTGGTACGCCACCTGATCCCGAAAGGTGAAATCGAAAACCGTACACCGACATTTCTGATGTTTTCGGATTATGGAATGCCCGTCACGTTCTACAACGATCACTATGACATGCTTCTGGGTCAGGACTATTTGTTTGCCCGCAAGATCAGCCCAGAGGCGCATGAGCTGAAAGAGCGTCTCGGCTCACTTTATGCGAGTGAGGGCATCGACTTTCCCATCTCGAACGAGGGGCGTGGCCTTTATGCGTTTCTGGCTGGCCGGGGGCGCATCGGGCGCCGGTTCGGGCAACGCTTCTGGGAGGCTGGAAGTGTTCTGGGCCCCGACCGAGAGCTGTTTGTGATTGTGTGCAAAAAGTGGCATGTCGCCAAAAGGCTGGTCGATCAAATCGCGTCTGAAACAGATATCCCCTGCGTCGAATACCTGTTTAACGAAGAGGATACCCAACTGCCTGATCTGGGCGGTATTGAAACGACGCTGACCAAGCGCTCGCGCCATCGGCGGGCCGTTGTACGAATGCTTTTCGAAAGTTTCGGATCAGACCAGTTGGTTCTGTGCCTCGACCCGGCCAATCTGGACGTTGTTCAGGATTTCAGCGGTGATCAGGCCAAAACCCATGTGCTTGAGATCGAATGCGAATACTCGGACGAATACCTGATTGGCCACGCGCGGCGCGTCGGATTGGCGGGTGACAACAGCCCGGTTGAGACTGTTTCCCATCTGCTGCCGACACTTCGCAACGACCTGAGTTACGAGTCCCAACAAATCCGCGCCGCCGGTTTGGACAATTACCTGCGACTGCGGGAAACCGCCCAGCGCGCCGAAAACATAGCTGTCATATCCGAATTTCTTGGGGTGGACAAAGAAAAGGCCGACGCGGTGATGCGGCTGGACTACCTGTTCGCCGACTAAACGGAAAGTCAGCCTGACATCCGACAGCTTTTCGGCCCCCTTTGCTGCATTGGGTGCACCGCATATTTGCCTGTCGGAAAGGACAGCCTAAAACCCAACATCACTGCCATCGTGATTTTTATTCAAAAATCGGATACTGTGCAGCCAATTGGGCCAATTTGCTTATACTTTTTCTCTTTGGCAGGCCGGCCCTGGCCAGTGAAAGGCAAAAACAGACGCGTCCTTAATTCTGAATGACGGGTATCTGCGCATCGAAAACCCGAAAGCCCCTGCTGGCCGCAATTAGACATTTGAAACGCAACTCCGGGGGGAACAGTTGTGCTTATAGATCAAATTGAAACATCCAGATCATATATCCCAAATGACGCAGACTGGAACCTGATATACAAGGTTCTGCCGGGCGAGGCCAAGATTGCCGACCCGTCAGTCATCAACCGTCATTTCGAATGTATCGAGGTGACCGACAACACGGTTCTGCCAGCAAGCGGCATGTATGTTGTTCTGCGCGGTGTGGTTCAGCTGCGGCAGAATGGTAATCCTTTGGCCAGCGCGGATGTCGGTGACTATTTCTATGAAGAGCACCTTCAGATATCAGACATTCCCGTCAGCCTCGAAGCGCTCGCGCTGGACGGATCGCGGGTGGCTTTTCTGTCCAGCGAGAACTGGCGTCAGATACCAGAGGAAATCCGGCAACCCTGCTTCGCCACGATGTTCGGCGATCTGGTCAGTGTTCAATTGCAGAACTTCCAGCAGCCGATCAATTGTTGCAGCGTGACGGCTGCCGCCCTCAGCATGTCCGCGTTGGGCTTCAGTTGCGAAGTGAACGACATTTTCCGTGAATGCGCGCTGCCTTCGTCTTTCGTCGTCAATGACGGTATCTCACTGGGTGAGCTGTTTGACGTCGCCTGTACCTACATTCATTCGCAGGGCTTGCGGGACAGTGTTCAGGTTCAGGCCTATTTCATGGACGAGGACACGACAAACGTGCAGCTGTTGCTGGATGCGATTGACGAATCCAACCGGCTGGGTGGTGACAATGATATTCTGGTGGCGAATTTTCAGGTCGGCGTCGCCCATGGCAAAGCGAATATGCCGGGCGGGCATTTTGCCGTAATCGCCAAGTGCAACCCAAGCACTGGGCTGGTGCACATGATGGACGTACATCCTGAGAAATACGGCAAGCTTTGGGTTACAACCGCAGACCGGCTTTGGAAGGCGATGTCGGACCGTGACGGAACCTCGATGCGGTCGCGTGGCATTTTGCGCTTCTCGGCGCGTGCCGCGGTCAAGACGCATCTGAAGACATTCAAGCAACGATGCAACTATGTCGACAGCACGCTCTATCTGGCAAAAGACCCCAAGAAACGGCGCAACCTGTTCCGCCGCGCCACTCCGAACATGAACTCCTTAGGTGTGTTGGTGGAAAGCCTGGCCATTCACGGCGATGACAAGGTGGACGAAGACGAGCTGCTGCGGGCCACCGAAGCCTCTTTCACGGATGTTGTCTCACGGGTGGCCACGGCCGCGGACATGCACAACATGGCCCAGAAATATCTGAACGCGGCTGAAAACATACACCTGAGCAGTTCACTTCGCAGTTTCGGAACGCGCGAGGACACATCGATCCTTACCCCCGAAGACTGGTTCAAGATGCAACTACAGGGCCTGGACGCCAACACGGACCGTCACCTGATGATCAATATCGACTTTAATCGGGTAACCGGGATCGAAGCCATCCGCCCGCCGGTAAACGTTTACCGGGAAACCGCGTTGCTCGAAGAATTCTGGTGCCTGTGTATCGCATATGATGAAGCAACCGACCTTGTGACGATCGTCGACATGAGCCCCGCAACGTCACAGGTCTGGCAAGCCCCTCGTGGCAACATCTTCCGCGGCCTGCGCGATCTGGAGGACCCGGCTTTGCTGGTGATCGAAACAGTTGAGCCGCCCGAAGATCCCGGGGATGTCGCCAGCATTATCCGGAACAACCCCATGGTTCTGTTTTATGAAGATGAAGACCCGTGGTCCTACATGCTCAGAAGTGTTCTTTCGAACATCGGTGCGACCAGCGTAAAGCAGGTGGATGTGGGCGGTCGCGACCCCAACGCGATAAAGATGCGACGTCAGCTGATATCTTTAGGTGAAAAACCCAAAGTTCCCTACCTGTTTTTCCAAGGCCAGTGCATCAGCAAAGGCGAAAAGCTGGAAGACATTGTGGACATGATCAAGGCAGGTCACCTTCAGGACCGCATGATCGAAGCAGGTCTTCCCGTTTCCAAGCTTGAAGAGACACCCAGCCTGAATAAGAACATGTTCGGCTATCCCAAAGGTGTGATGAACGAGGTAAGCAGCGGCAAACGCAACGTGCTGCTTTGTGCCTGCGGGTCATCGGCGGCAGACAAGATACCAGAACTTGTTGAGCGCATCGTCGACGCCGGACACAATGTCAAACTGATCCCTTCCACTTCGGCTGAAAAGTTCTTTCGGGACTTCGGCGCTGAACGGATCGACGCCAAGATCACCCATAACGACTATTACCGCGACGATGATGAATGGAATTTCCGTTACATGGAATTCGACATGCCAGTGCGTGCGTCGCATCTGGCGCTTTGTGACTGGGCCGATTGCGTGATCGTCGCTCCCATCACCTGCAACACCATGGGAAAGGTGGCAAACGGGATCGCCGATAACCTTCTGACCTCTGTCTTTGTGGCGTGGCAGTACCAGAAGAAGCCCGTGATCCTGTGCCCGGCCTGCAACACGAATATGTGGAACAACATCACCACCCAGAACAATGTCGCAAGGCTGAAGACGCTGGGCATCGATTTCATAGGCCCTCGGGAGGGCCGCCTGTCCAACGGCCGGATGGGGATTGGTATGATGGCCACGCCTGACCAGATCATGGAAGCACTGGGCGACGCATTCGAAGAACTGGACGACCAGAAATACCGCGTGTGCAAATGGGCCCGAGAGGCTGCCGCCGCCGATGATATCAATGAATGGAAACGTGTGTTCCGCGCCATCGATGAAGGTGTCGTGGGAGTCAATATCGTGGACGAAGCCCACGGCGATTCATTGCTGCATTATGCGGCTGGCGGCGAAGGCGAATTGAACGAAGGCGGTCACGATCTGGGCAAGCCAGATTATGAAGCGGCACAGGATTTGATCGACCGCGATATCGACGTCAATATCGTCAACGATCACGGTTTCACGGCATTGCATGTGGCTGTGATGAACAAAGCCCCAAGGATGGTCGACATCCTGTTGCGCGCCAAAGGCATGGATGCAACCTCGTGCATTAAATTTGTTCAGGGCATGGATATCGCCCCCGAGATACGGACCATGCTGGATGCTTGGGCGCGAGACCACAACCTTAAGATAAAAAACGCGGAACAGGGCCGTGACGAAACCTTTATTGCCGTTCAGGAACCCACCTATCTGTATTTCACATACGGCTCCCTGAAACAGGGGTTCCCGAACCATGAGGCACACAGCCGGGTCTTGAATGACTTCGTCGGGCCTGCCCGCACGCGGCAACCAATGCCCCTGATCGTTCCAAATGAACCGTACTGCGACAATCCGAACTGTGGCTTCCTGCACCGAATGGCGACCCTTGTCGATCAGCAGGGCATGGGCAAACAAGTAAGCGGAGAGGTTTACCGGGTGACGGAATCGGGCCTGCACGAGCTGGACAAGCTGGAAGGTTATCATGGTCCGGGCTCGTCCAAGAACGTCTATATCCGCAAAAAGATCAACGTGATCTTGGATGGCGTGATGAAACCCGCCTACGCCTATGTGATCGCCGATCCTGAAAAGTACATGCAAAACTGGCGTGACGGCAAATCAGATGTCATCAGCGACTACACGCTGGATATGGCGCAGGGTGAACCCAAGCCCGGATTCGAGCCGGCTATCTAGTTTTCCACTGTGCTGACTGGTGGCGGTTTCGGGCTTTCCTTGGAACTGAGATTATAGGCCGTGATCACCACCATACAAAGCAGGACGAACGGCCAGAACCCGGCCTTGGGAATAAGGTTGTCCCGATAGTGGATGATCCGCAACGACGTCTCAACGTCGGACGCAAACAGGTATGTATTGACCGAAACTGCCAGCAGCATGAAGTACATCAGGAAAAAGAACGACTCCATATAGATCACAGGAGAACCTGCGAACCCTTCACGCAGCTGCACATGGGCCAACAGGATCACGAAAAACAGAACCGAGCAGGTTCCGATTACACTGGACGTGCTGAAGTCATGCCGATCGGCCAGCCCCTCGCGGCGCGTGACGGTCATCAGCGCCCCAAACAGCAGCATTGTCACGACAAGCAGCGGGACCATGTGCACGATGAACGCGTTTGCGAAATTGCGTTTGATGACAAAGTTATAATGCAGCTCGGGCATGTTGGTTTGATAGGCGTTCTGAGCGATGCCCAACGTCGTATCCAGGCTTGACAACTTATAGTCGAAATAGGTGTTCTCACGTTCCCACGTACCCATCACGATCTGACTGTCAATGCCGAAAATATCATCCGGACCGGTCGCGGAATAAGCCTCAAAGTCAGGAACCAGCGCAACATTGATGTCAAAAGATGCGGGCCAGAAGCGCACCCAGACCGTTTTGTGATCAAAGGGGTAGCGGGTGTAGTCAAAACTCTGCCGAAGGGTTTGTTCAAAATACCACCCGATCAGCAACCCATCTTGTTGCGGCAGCCGATAGGCCTCTTCGATCAGGCCGTTTGCTGTATCGACCGCTTCCGGCAGAAGAAAACCGATCTCACCCTCGGCCGGACGGATCTCATCATGAACACCTGTGATGTAGCGCTGCCAGACGTAACCGGTGACCTGCACGTCGCTGGCACCAAGAAAGCTGAATGATTTTAAGAAGATCCCCGTTTTAACGCGGTAATCCGGCACGGCATCCAGTTTTTCCAGATATGCGTCCACTGATGCCTGATCCGGAAGTTGAGTGGGATCACCCTCAAAATGATTCAGTTCGATCCAAAGTTTGAGCAAGAGACCCCCAAGCCCAAGGGTCAACAAGCCAGAAATCAGCCACACCTTTCTTTCAACGCTCATTCAGCCTCCTGCCGTGTCACCTAATCAGCCAGAAACCCCACTGAACCCAGAAGGGATTGCGTGATACCCATAGCGGCAAACTGCGTTGTCAGATCGGCATACCCCCCGTGTTGTATTGGCGGAGTGTTCTGCTGTCCGCTTTCAGCCAAAAGTCGTGTTTGACAAATGGATAAATCGACCATTGGCAAAGGCTCGGTAGTCGTGAAGGCTGCAAGCCCATCCGCATATTCAATTGCTGCGTCCCAATCGCCGCGCGCCAGCATGACGGCGCAGGCGTCCGAGTAAAAGTGAAGGTGACTGTGACCCACACATCCCTCGGAAATGATCTCAGACCCCAGGTTCAACAAGCGCGTTTGCTCATCAGGGTTGGCCTCGGCCATTGCCAGGGCCGACAAGGCCTTGGGCCCTACAAAGTTCCGCCCATGTTCAAGCGCGATTTCAACCGCGCGACGACCTGTTTCCCGACCGTGGTCCAACTTTCCGGCATAAACCTGCGTTCGCGCCAGATGTTCAAGGGCCTGCGCCTCTAGGCGTTTTGCACCGACGCGTTCCGCAATTTCAGCTGAAACACTGAACGCTTCCAGTGCCTGATCAAGGTTGCCCAAAAAGGTCTCGGCCACGCCAAGGCAGGTCTGTGCAACGCATTCCGGAACAAAGGCAAAATACGTTTGCGAGACTTCGATGGCCTCAATGGCGTCCGCCTTGCCCTGTGCTACGTCCCCGGTGTAACTGCGCGCGACGCTGAGATTGTGCAGATTGGCGGCCAGATCGCGGACCAGCCCTTTTTCGCGCGCTCGTTCAACAGCTTGCGTATAAAAGCCTGTCGCTGTCTTCATGGTGGCTTTCATGAAGTTTGCATCACCAAATCCGCTTAGCGCCCCAACCTCGAGGCGGGCAGATCCAAGTTTGCGGGCAAGCGTCAGGGCGCGTTCATTGGCGCTTAGCGCTTCCTTGTCCCGACCCAGAGGGAAAAAGACATTACCGCGCACATAATTGATCTGCGCCACATCCCGCTCTGACCCGCAACGCTCGGCGGCGGTTTCAGCCATATCGAGTGCCTCCAGCGCGTCCTGATACAGGCTGGATTGCCGCGCAGCCTGCGCGAGCCCGATATACGCGCGGCTTATTTGCTCATCGGTTTCGGCAACGCGTGCAGCTTCCCGAAACTCACGCAGTGCGTCGCCGGACAGACCCTGAAGCCTGTGCGTCTCAGCCCGAGCGCAAAGCAGATCGAACCGGACACCTGCGGGGGACGGCAGTTCCAGGGCGCGTTCGATCAATGGGCTGGCATCGTCAAATCTGAAGGCCTGGATCAGTTTCTCCGCCGCGTCCAGATACGCCTGTGCGGCGTTATTCGCCCCAGCCCGGTCCAGATGCTGTGCGCATAGGGTCGCATCGCGATCCTCGAACCACTTGGCGGCCTGTCTGTGCAGGCGCGCACGCTCGGATTTGACCAACGTTGCATAGGATCCATCCCGGATCAGCGCATGGGCAAACATGAGGTCAGGCCCTGCCTCTCGGACCAGCGCGGATCGGATCAGGCTGGTCGTATCCAGATGCCCTTCACCCAGAATGAAGTTCAGCACTTCTGCCGAGAACCGTTGCCCCAGTACCGATGCTGCCTGAATGGCGGCGCGGCTGGTTCGATCCAGTGCATCCAGTCGGGACTGAACGATCCCCTGAATACTGCCGGGCACGCTTTGTTGGGTAAGTACATCTGTATTGCGCAACAACTGTTCAAGAAACAGCGGATTGCCCCCGGCGCGTTTGACACAGGTTTCCAGCAACTCGGGGTCGATGGCCGTGAATTCTTCGACCAACAGTCTGGCCTGTTCCTCGCCCATCGGCGCCAGTTCCATCTTGGACACCGGCGCGCCATCGGTTGCCATTTGCCAGTCCCGGTCAATCGGGTCGCCTTCAACCCGGCTGGTCATCATCAACACGCAAGGGATATTCCGCGTCGCCGCCGCAATATGAGAGCAGGTCACCAGGATCTCGGGCGAGGCCCAGTGGATGTCCTCGATCTGGATCAGCAGGGGGGCTTCCCGGCTGCTGGCCGACAGCAACTCTTCAATGACCTGCCGCCTTCCGCGCAAGCGGGTCTTGTTGTCCATCACCGCAAACACCTCGGCCAGACCGGCGTCCTGCTCCAGCTCAAGCAGCGCGTTGAGGTGCGCGGCGTTCGCGGGGCTGACCCAGCCCCTGGCGATTGCGTCCCTGGCCGCTGCGGCACCCGTTTTCGCGCCATCCGACGGGTCAAGACCCAGAATGCTGCGGGCGACCATCTGAATGGCCGAATGCCCTTCGCGCGCGCCGAAATCCATCACGACACCGTTGTGGATCGTGTAGGACTGGCCGGATGCCAGTTCAGCGACTTGCTCGGACAAATGGGTTTTTCCGATCCCGGGCTCACCCAGAATCACATGGACTTCGCCCTTGCCGTGGCGTTTGCATCGGTCAAATGTGGCCGAGAACACCGACAACTCCCGCTCGCGCCCGATGAACTTATGACGCCGTGTGCGAATGTTCCGGGCCAATCGATCCAGACGCCAAATTTCAACGGGATCATTCAGCCCTTTGATGGCCTTCACACCAAGGGATTCGCCCACGAATAGCGGTCCCAACGCGCGCTGAATGTCATGTGAAACCAGAGTCTCGCCGCCTGCGGAAATATCCGTCAGACGGGACGCCAGATTTACCCCATCCCCTGTGACAGTGTATTCTGTATGCGACTGACTTCCGGTCGTACTGGCAATGACCTGACCTGACGCAATACCGATGTGGCAGGAAAGCGGTGGTGACAAAGTCGGTAGAACTGCATGTATCTCGGCAGCAGCACGCGCCGCCCTTTCGGTGTCATTGGTATGTGAAATCGGCGCTCCGAAAACGGCCATGACCGCATCGCCGATATGCTTGTCTATACGACCACCATACTTTTCGACGACATTGTCCACTTTGCTGAAGAATTGATTCAGCAGCGCATGCAGATCTTCTGCATCCAGCTCACTGGATAGTTTCGTGAATGCGGTAAGATCGGCAAACATCACTGTAACCTGTCGGCGCGCGGGCTCGAGCTGTGCAGCAGGTTCAGGCTCTGCTGATGTTTGGCTGGTATCAATCTGTTCGATGGCGCGCAGCAGCCGCCGCCGATCACCGACGGCCGTCACCCCAATTTCGATCAAATCCTCGGCCGTCAAATCAGGCAGGATGGAGAAATCGATTTTGTTGTCTGCGAAGGCCTGCGCGTACTCGTTTAATCCAATTGCGCTCAGCCAGCCCCTAAGGTCCTGAGACATGTTTCCCATCTGAAGTCCCCCGCTTCAACCTGGAACCTAGCATGTGAGCCGCTTCGAGTCTGCTAGAACCTAATTAATTTGTGTTTTTGAGCAGGGTTAATCCAAAACTGGCTCCTGCACCAAGCCAGTGTTTCCGAAACCGCTGGACAGGATATACGAACAGCAGGCCTGGGTGATCTCGCGGAAGCGGGCTCTTTCTCGACGGTAAAGGTATACCTCTCGCTTGTCCGGCAAATCTGAAATCGGGCGAAAGGCGACCGCGTCCGGGATGAATTGCGCGACGGTCTGCGGCAGGACCGTGATCCACTGGCCTGCCCTGACCGTTGTGATCAGCGAGTGCGTGTTGTGAATAGTAACCTCGGCCCGGTCCAGAATCTTTTTGAACGAAGATGATTCAATGATGTCGCACAAGGCGTTTCGCACGAAGGGTGCCGCCATCAGGTCACGGATTTCGGGCGGTTTGGCCTGTGTCATAAGCGGATGATCAGAAGCTGCAACGAGTCCGAACTGATCCTGAAACAGAGGCTCGGTATTGACCCCGTTCAGGGGATGATGGCCGGATGCAATGCCGATATCCGCCTTATCCCCGGCAACGGCGTCCAGAACCTGTTGCGAATCCCCGTCTCGCAACTCGATCTTCAATCCGGGAAAGCGTGATGCCATATGTCCCAGCAAGGCGGGAAAGACCAAAGCCCCCACAGACGGCACGGATACGATACGGATCAACCCATGTTCCGCCTGCGCCGCCATTTCTATATTCTGAACAGTCTGATCAAAATCGCGCACCTGTTTGAGCGCAAGGTCCAGAACCTGCTGACCCAGCGGCGACAGGTGATTTTTCCGTTCACCTTCAAACAGTTTCTTGCCCAGATGATCTTCAAACTGTTTCAGCATCATTGAGACGGCGGATTGTGTCCGACCCAGACGGCTGGCAGCCTCGGCAAGGTTTCCGGTTTGGGCCACGGTACAAAAACACCGCAGCATCTCGACTTTCATCGCCATACTTCAAACTTTCTGAAGTTTACTAAAGTTATTTGAGTTTGACTGATGTTAGTCGAAAGTTCCATCCTTACCCAAATCGAAATTTGCGAATTTGGGGCCTGACGTGACCAAACTGAACCTGATTGCCGGCGAATGGCTGGCGGGCGAAAGCGAAATTGAAAACCGCAATCCTTCGGATTTAAGCGATCTGGTTGGCATGTTCACACAGGCCAGCGCCGATCAGCTTGAGGCGACTCTGGATCAGGCGCGCGTCGCGCAGACCGAATGGGCTGCCTACGGGTTGGAGCGGAAACAGGCCGTCCTGAACGCCATCGGCAACGAGTTGATGGCCCGCGCCGAAGAACTGGGTACATTGCTGAGCCGCGAGGAAGGCAAGCCGCTGGCCGAAGGCAAGGGTGAGGTTTACCGGGCCGGTCAGTTCTTCACTTATTACGCCGCCGAGTGTCTGCGCCAGATCGGTGAAAACGCCGATTCCGTACGCCCCGATATCGAAGTGGATGTGCGCCGCGAAGCCGTTGGCGTTGTCGCAATCATCAGCCCGTGGAACTTCCCCACTGCAACGGCCTCGTGGAAGATTGCCCCGGCGCTGTGCTATGGCAACGCGATTGTGTGGAAACCCGCCAACATCACCCCCGCCTCGGCTGTGGCCCTGACTGAAATCATCGAACGGCAGGATGTCCCGAAAGGTCTGTTCAGCCTTGTGATGGGCTCGGGCCGTTCGGTTGGGCAACGTCTGGTGGAAAGCCCCAAGGTCAATGCGATTTCCTTCACCGGATCGGTGCCCGTAGGCAAAGGTATCGCCGCCGCAGCAATCCAGAACCTGACCAAAGTGCAAATGGAGATGGGGTCTAAAAACGCGCTGGCCGTGATGGACGACGCCGATCTGGATCTGGCGGTGACGCTGGCTCTGGGCGGGGCCTTTGGTGGCACCGGTCAGAAATGCACCGCCTCGTCGCGTCTTGTGGTTCACGCGGGCATCCATGATGCCTTTGTCGAGAAACTGGTTGCCGGTGCGCAGGCCATGAAAGTGGGTCACGCGCTGGAAGCGGGCGTGCAGATGGGCCCCGTCGTCAGCCAGCAGCAATTGAATGAAAACCTCACCTATGTCGACCTGGGCAAATCCGAAGGGGCCGAGCTGGCCTGTGGCGGTCAGCGCCTGGAGATGCCCCATGACGGGTTCTACATGTCGCCGGGCGTGTTCCTGAACACCACCAACGACATGCGCATCAACCGCGAAGAAATGTTCGCACCGCTTACATCCGTCATCAAGGTCGGCAGCTATGACGAGGCGCTGAGCGTGGTCAACGACACCAATTTCGGCCTGACCTCAGGCATCGTGACCAAATCATTGGCCCGCGCCACCCATTTCCGCCGCAACGCGCGCACCGGTGTTGTGACGGTTAACCTGCCCACCGCTGGCACCGATTACCACGTACCATTCGGTGGCCGGGGCGACAGCTCGTACGGGCCGCGCGAACAAGGCAAGGCGGCAGCCGAATTCTATACAACCGTCAAAACCGCCTATATCAGCGCAGGCCCGGTCTGATGCGGATCGACGGCCTGCAATATGCCAACTGGTCGGAGAAGATCTTCCGCCAGCTGCACGAAGGGGGCGTGGACGCGATCCATGTCACCATCTCCTATCATGAGAACTTCCGCGAAACGGTTCTGAATTTTGAGAAATGGAACCGTTGGTTCGAGCAGTACCCGGATCTGATCATGAAGGGCCGGTGGGCCAGCGATATTGACTCAGCCCGTGAAACAGGCCGGACCGCCGTGTTTTTCGGGTTTCAGAACCCGTCGCCCATTGAAGACGATATCGGGCTGGTTGAAATCCTGCACGATTTGGGCGCGCGGTTCATGCAACTGACCTATAACAACCAATCCCTGCTGGCGACCGGTTGTTATGAGGCCGAAGACACAGGCATCACCCGAATGGGCAAGCAGGTGATCAAAGAGATGAACCGCGTGGGCCTTGTGGTGGATATGAGCCATTCGGCAGACCGGTCCACAATCGAAGCGGCTGAGATTTCGGACCGGCCCATCGCAATCACACATGCCAATCCGCACGAATGGTCCCCGGCCCTGCGCAACAAGCGAGATGATGTCATCCGCGCCGTGGCTGAAAACGGTGGGATGCTGGGTTTTTCGGTCTACCCTCACCACCTGAAGGACAAGTCCGACTGCACGCTGGAGAGCTTTTGCGAGATGATTGCCCGCACTGCGGACAAATATGGGGCCAGTCATCTGGGGATCGGCACTGACCTGTGTCAGGATCAGCCCGACAGCGTCGTTGAATGGATGCGTGTGGGGCGGTGGACAAAAGAAATCGACTATGGCGAAGGCTCGGCCTCGGCCCCGGGGTTTCCACCAATGCCGGGCTGGTTTCAGGACAACCGAGACTTTGGAAACATCGAACAAGGGTTACGCGCGACCGGCCTGAACGATGACGAAGTGGCCGGGATCATGGGCAGGAACTGGTATCGGTTCTTTGCCGAGAACTTCGTCCCACAAAGGTAACCAAATGGAACCACACGCGCAGACAGAGATCGCCAGACGTGACCCCGCTATGGTCATGCGACTGTCACGACTGGGATCACTACACCAATGTCGGCTCAGCTTTATGCGGCAACTGACACGCCGCATGGCCGATGAAAAATGGAGATTTTCGCGCCCTGCATTTGAAATTGACGACAAAGGTGTCGGCCATGCGGTCTATACCGCGCAAGGCCCCGATCGCGCCTATTCGCTGGTCGCCTTTGCCCATGACCTGCCTGCCGATCAACGGTCAGACCGGGTTATTGCCGAAGCGTGGGACGCCACCTTTGCGCTGTTTGATGGCATCCCGACGCCAGAAGACATTGATCGCCTGTCCCTGAACGTACCGCTGCAAGAGGCAGGGCGTGTCAGCGAAACCGAATTGTCACTGTCACGCGCCAACCGTTCCGTGCGACTCTGGGCTCATGTGGTGGATCGTCTGGCTGCGGGCCAGCAACCGGACCTGGAACAGATTTATCAGGTCGGCTATCTGATGAGGACCACGGCTGTTTACGGGTCGGGCAAATTCGGCGCTGCGGATCGTGAGAAAACGGCGGACCGGAATGAGGTCAGTGGTCCCTTCCAGATCGAAATGCTGTCAGTCTATCTGACCCGAGTTTTTGTACGCGATCTGGTGCAATTTATGGCACAGGTCAAAGGCGGGGGTCAGACCGCCGCGCTTGATCCTGAAATCGCACGCTGGCTGGGCATCGGAAATTCCACAGGACTGGGAATGGCGCCGTTCATCGTGAACCATCCCGTTCTGTTCAACAACTGGATCATGGCGCGGGAAGAGGCCATCTCGCGCGTGCGGTCAATTGAGACAGCAACCGAAAAAGACGCGCGTGTCTTTCGCGACGTTTTCGCGCGCAGCAAACAGTCAATCACGTGGTGGCAATCTGAACACCCGATACAGGTTGAAAAACTCGCTGCGCTAAAGGACGACCTGAATTCGATCGACGTATTTCTGGCTACAGACGACCTGACACAAGACCATCCGTGGGATCGCATGATCCGATGGTCGGAAACTGCGCTCAGCGAAGAAGGCCAGGAGTTGCTGGCCTCGCTGATCCTTGAGCCTTACGGAGATGTCGTGGACGGGCTGTCCAGCTGCATGGCGGACACAAATGCGGCTGCACAGGTGATTGATGGAGCGATGCGGGTATCCGATGTGCGCGACTTGATCCGCCAAAGCTTTGACTGGGCGCTGGACCTTGATTGGAGTGATCCGAAAAACTGCGCGCGGGCCTGGTACGTTTCCGAAGAGAAACTGGAACCCCGACTGGGTGAACGGTTTGAAGAACCGATTGCAGACTATGAACAACCGCTCGCGCCCGCGCGTGATGCGGCACTGGCTTTCAAGGCTTTGCAAGAGTGGCCGGATGATGCGCCGATAGCAGAGTTTCTTATGCGCCACCCTGAGCACCGCCACACCGTACGCCGGGCACAAATCAGCCGTGTCGCGCCATATGGTGAGATCCATGACAACACAATCGGCGCGAATGTGATGCCCATCGATATGTTGCGCGCAAAACTATCCTTCTTTGGCGCGACGCATTTCGACCCTCGTTCAGATCGCTGGGTCCGCATCTGCATGTATGCCGGCGCCCCCTACCCCGATGAGCTAAATACCGCGAACGCAGATTTGTGGGTTTATCCGGAGGTTGCGCAATGACCTTTTCATTGAACGAAGTCGAAGCAACAGCCAAACGCGCAACCCGTGGGGCCGGATATGCCTGGGGCGTGGCGGAAGAGGCTGCGAAAGCCACCCGGTGGCTAAGCGCCCAAGGGTTCGACGGGCCCGCCATTCTGGCCCAACTGCTCAAACGTGAATATGCGCCCTGTCTGGAACGCCACATTCCTGTGCTTCAGAACGGAGTATGGGTTGGCCAACAAGACCTGTGCCCCCTGATGACCGGAGCTGCGATATCGGATTCACCGACCGTCCTGTCCCATGGCACCATTTCGATTTCAAATCTCGCGGCACCGCTGCTGTTGCTGCCCTTTGTCGCTGCGGGGGCCAAAAAACTGGGAACGACAGTAAAAGTCACCTTTGACGGGTTTTTTGCGATAACTGATGGTTTTCACCTAAGCTGCGCAGACTGCAATTTAGACCGCGCTGATCATGTTGAGATAACTGAGGGCGGCCACATTCAAAACAGTCGTCCTCTGCAAAGCCGTGCCGCTCCAAATGCAGAGGTGTGGCGGATCCTCAACTCCATGGCGCACCGTACATATGCCCCTGCAACCGAAGAATCCCGACTGCTTGGCGCTGGTTCCGGCCTGTCGGACAATGACTGAAGGATCATCAGATGACCGAGACCCAAACCTTGTCGCTTGCCGAAATCGAAAAGCTGTCCTTCACCGCGTTGGTTGCCGCTGGCACAAGTGAAGAAAACGCGCGCCCTCTGGCCGTGGCCACGGCGGCAACCGAAGCGGATGGGGTGGCCAGCCACGGCCTGGCTTATATCCCGATTTACTGTGAACATGTACAATGCGGGAAGGTCGACGGTCAGGCAGTACCGACGCTGGAAACCCCGCGCCCCGGCCTTATCCGTGTAGACGCTGCGACCGGGTTCGCACATGCAGCCATTGACCTGGGCTTCGAAGCATTGATCACGGCGGCACGCGAACAGGGCATCGCGGCCCTTGCGATCACCAACAGCTACAATTGCGGTGTGTTGGGTTATCACACGTATCGACTGGCACAGGCGGGTCTGGTTGGTCTTGGATTCACCAATGCACCTGCATCCATTGCACCTTCGGGCGGATCGAAGCCCGTTGTCGGCACCAACCCGTTCTCTGTTGCGGTACCGGGTACAGACGGACTACCCGCGTTGCTGATCGACCAGAGCGCCAGCACCATCGCCAAAAGCGAAGTGATGAAACACGCCAGAGAAGGCAAAGCCATTCCGGTCGGCTGGGCGCTGGACCCGGATGGAAACCCGACAACAGACCCGAATGTCGGTCTGAAAGGAAGCATGGCCCCATCCGGCGGATACAAAGGTGTGGGTATCGCTTTGCTGACTGAAATCATGGCGGCAGCTTTGACGGGGTCTACACTTGGGCTGCATGCCTCTCCGTTCTCGGGGACGGTCGGGGGTCCACCGAAAACCGGGCAGTTCTTCATCGCTATTGATCCTGCGGTTTCGTCAAATGGACTGTTTTCAAACGCAATTTCGGACTTGGTCGCGTCGATCAGAAATCAGGACGGCGCGCACCTGCCCGGAGATGGGCGCCGTGCATGTCGCCTTGCGGCAGGTCAAAAAGGTGTCGCCGTCAACTCTGCTACATTGGCCAGAATTGAGGCGATTATTCAGGAAAACAGTTAAGAGCAGCCACCAGACCGGGCGATTGTGGTGGCCGCTTGCGCCTAGTTCACGAAATGCAGCGTGTCGAATTCACTGCGCCAGGCAGAGACTTCCAAAGCAACAGGCTCGCCGTCCAGACCTCGCCTGATCAAATCGGCGAGGCGCTCGGCATCTTGAGAGGTCATGCCCCAGCGAACCAATTCAGGAGTGCCGATCCGCAACCCATTCAAGTCCCCTTCAACCGGCTTGACAGGCAATCCGATGCCGCACGCAAGGAACCCGCTTTCGCGGAGTTTCTTTGATGCGGCCTGCCCTCCGCCATAGGGATCTGCCAGAACTGCGAATTGATGCGAATTGGTGAAGCCTTCCGCACCCGCATAAACGCGAACGCCCCGCGCATCCAACGCGGCGGCAAGTGCTTTTGACAGTGCAATCATCTCGTTTGCGTACACCTGGCCAAAATCTATCCAATCCAGCATCGTAACCGCAAGCGCGGCCGTTTTGGCGGCATCGAAATTGGCCGTCATCCCGGGAAAAGCAATGGCATCCAATGCTTTGGCGATGTCGACATCATTCGACACGATCAATCCACCTGCTGGTCCACCAAGGCTTTTATAGGTGCTCATGGTCATGAAATGCGCGCCCTCATTCAGCGGGTTCGACCATGCACGCCCCGCGATTATCCCGCACTGATGCGCGGCATCGAACATGACTTTCGCGCCAACTTCGTCCGCAATGGCCCGCACCTCGGCAACAGGGTGTTCAAAAAGGTTCAGACTTCCGCCGATCGTAATCAGCTTGGGGCGCTCAACCCGCGCCAGATCGCGCAGCTGGTCCAGATCGACGGTGTAACCTTTTGTGTTTACCGGAGCCTCGATCGTGCGCAGCCCGAACAGCCCTGCACAGCCCGCAGTATGATGGGTCACATGGCCGCCGATCGTTGCAGGCGGAGCGATGATTGTATCCCCTGGCTTACAGGTCGCCATGAAACCATAAAGATTTGCAATTGCGCCCGACGGCACGCGAACCTCTGCAAACCGGGCATCAAAGACCTCTGCGCAAAGCTCGGCCGCGATGACTTCGATTTCTTCGATTGCTTCCAGCCCCATTTCATATTTGTCACCGGGATAGCCCAGCGATGGCCGGGATCCGATACCCGACGACAAAAGCGCCTCGGCCTTGGGGTTCATGACATTTGTCGCGGGGTTGAGGTTGAAACACTCTTTCTCGTGAATGCGGCGGTTTTTCTCTGCCAGATGCGCGATCCGGCCCAGTAGGTCGCCGGACGATGCTGATGCTGTCTTTGTTGAGATACTCTGAACCAGCGTTTCGCTTGCGGCGGGCACCCAGTCTCTATGTGCAAGTGTCATCTGACATCCTCCTTTTTCTTCCACTGTGGCCGCTGCTGCGTGACTTCGCAAAGCAGAATTGTTATTTCTTGGCGTAGAAAAACTAAGGCTATGATGATGAGCGTTTCCCCAAAGCGCCCCAAAGGGCCCCCACTGAACGCAATGCGCGCTTTCGAGGCGGCGGCGCGCCACATCAGCTTTGTCGCCGCGGCCGAAGAGTTGAACGTCACACCGGGCGCCATCTCGCAACACATCAAAACGCTGGAAGGCTGGGCCGGTGCACCCCTTTTCCGACGCAACGCACAAGGCGTAGAACTCACGCCCGAGGGGCAATCGCTGGTTGCTGGATTTACCCGGGCTTTTGACCAATTGGCCGACGCGACCCAGGCGCTGCGCAACCTTAAACCCAATGCAGATTTTCATATCGCTGCCTTGCCGGCCATTGCTCAACTCTGGCTCCCCAAAAGGCTACGCCAGATCCGATCTCATTTTCCCGACATCAGTTTTTCCGTCACAGCGCTGGAAGCGCCGCCGAGCCTTGGGCGCGAACTGTTCGACCTGTCAATCTTCTTCGCTCCACCGAACGACACGGCAAATCAGGTGGTTGTTTGCCCGGACGAAATCGTGCCGGTTTGTGCCCCGACGCTTAAGGACCAAATATGCCGCGCAAACGGTTTTCGGGATTTACCGTTGCTGCACGATCTGGTGTGGAGTGAAGATTGGACCAAATGGGCCCAGCACTCTGGCTATGACCTGTATAATGCCAAAGGTGGTGCTCAATTCTCCCTCTACAGTCTGGCCGTAGAGGAAGCCAAGGCGGGCGCAGGAATACTGATGGGACACCTGTGCCTGATCGAAGACGCCCTGGCCACGGGCGAGCTGATCGTTGCGCATACCAAGTCGTTTCAAACCAACCGAGGACTGGTGATTCAATTGCCACAACGCACGCGCAGGAGACTGGAAACGGACCAGATTGTCGCCTGGTTGTCCAGTTGACCGAAGCCATTGACTTTCGGTTTATGAGGCTGACGAGATGAGGACGTTAAGCAATTGATCGAGTGGATCAATTGTAGTCTGAACTGCCTGTGTTGAGATTATTCGACCTGGTTGCGGGAGCCGGATTTGGCCTATGTCGAATGTCAGAGGAACTATTAATCTAGGTCATGTTGACAAATGGCGAAACCAAAGTCGGATGGACGTTATATCGATGAATCCCAGGAAGCTTTCTGCGGTCTTGTCGTAGCGGGTTGCAACACGCCGAGCGTTCTTGAGCTTGTTGAAGCAGCGCTCGACCCGATTTCGCAGTCGATAAAGTGAGCGGTCGACGCCAACGCGCATCTTTCTGGTTTTCCGCATGGGAATCTGGGTCATCACATCTCGATCATTCATCTTTTTGCGTATTTTGTCAGCATCATAGCCGCGATCTGCTAATAACACGCGCGGCTGAGGCAGATTATCTGCCGTGACCAAATCGAAACCACGATAGTCAGATGTCTGGCCCGGTGTGATCTCGGTCCTCATAGGCAAGCCGTGTGCGTTTACGAGAAGGTGGATCTTGGTCGTGAAGCCACCTCTCGAACGGCCAAAACCCTGTCGCGGAGTCCCCCTTTTGCACCCGCTGCCTGATGATGGGCGCGGATTACGGTGCTATCGATCATTTGCAGGGCGTCTGGCACTGCTCCACTTCGGTTCAAGGCGTCCATAATCTCTTCCCATAACCCCGCCAGTGTCCAGCGCCGAAACTGTCGGTAGACGCTGAACCACTTGCCGAACTCTTCCGGCAGGTCGCGCCACGGAGCCCCTGTCCTGGAAATCCAGAAAATCCCATCAAGAACAAGGCGGTGGTTGATAGGCTTGCGTCCATTCGGCGCGCGGACAGCCAAGATGAACCGCTCAAAGAACGCCCATTACTCGTCCGACATCAGGTCTCGTGCCAAGCTGGTCTCCGTCGTAGATACCAGCTTGAATCATGCCCGCCGACAGATGTGAATCCCTTTTGTCAACATGACCTAACGGACCAACTGTACACATTCCCGGTTGTTTAGATAAATGACCTTATTGGGACGGATGGAAGACCCACAGTAGAAAAGCGCTGAAGATGTCTTGCGGATTTTCCAGCCATTGGCCCGCTTGTGCCGGAGGGCCGCGGACTGCCCGAACCGGACATTCTAAAATAGACTTTGCAGTTCCGGTTGGCGGGACTATCCTGCCGTTAGCTCATCATCCTATGTAGAGTCGATCACGTCGCACCGATCACCCTAACCGGTGTGCTTTCTCCCGCCTTGTACGTCATCAGAATAGAACCAGTCGTCGGGATATGGATACCACCAGTCCGCCTCCTTCGCCTTCGGGTCGATCACGACCATCTTGGATCGCCTGAATGCCTCGAGTCCCTGAAGGCCTAGCGTGCGTCCAAGTCCGGAATTCTTGATGCCGCCAAAAGGCAAGGCATCGTTGTCCACCAGCGGGTTGTTGACCCAAACCATCCCCACCTGTAGTTCATTCACCCCCTGAAATGCCTCCTCCAAGTCGCTGGTAAACAGGCATCCGCCAAGGCCGAACTGCGACGCGTTTGCCAGTTCAAGTGCTTGGTCAAAGTCGCTAACCCGAATGACCGAAGCGACCGGCCCAAAGACCTCTTCCTGAGTTAGCAACATGTCCGCCGTCACGCCGGTCAGGATCGTTGGTTCGAAAAACCAACCTGGCCCTACGTCATCCGGGATACAGCCTCCTACCTCAACCACCGCGCCTTTCTCCGTTGCATCGCGTACCAGCCGCACGACCTTATCTCGCGCTTCCTTGGAGGCCAGAGGTCCAATTTCCGCCACCCCCATGCCGTCGCCGATGCGCAGTTTCCGGGTTCTGGCCACGAACTCGTCGACAAAATCGTCATATACATCATCGACCACAAAAATCCGTTCAGACGATGTGCAAACCTGACCCGACTGCAAAAAGGCAGCAGTCACTGCTCCGGCAGCAGCGACCGCGATGTCGGCGTGTTTACTGACGATAAGTGGATCGCTCCCGCCAGCCTCGATAATTGCCGGTTTTAGACTCTCTGCTGCGGCCACTGCGACTGCACGACCTGTCGGCACGGACCCTGTAAAGGCGACCACATGGGTTTTGGGGCTGGCAATCAACTGTTTACCCACGTCTGCCCCGCCCGGCACGCAAGCAATAAGATCTTGTGGCAGCGCCTGAAAAAACTCCATGAACGCCATCGTGCACAAAGTTCCTGCGGGTGAGGCTTTCAACACAACACCGTTACCTGCCGCAAGTGATGCGGCCATCGACCAGCAGCCAAGAATGAGGGGGAAATTATATGGAACCACATGCACGGACACGCCGTAGGGCTCGTATGTCTGATACTGAAAAGATCCAGTTTGCATGGTGCCCGCGATCTTGCCCGCGTCATTGCGCGCCATCTCGGCATAGTACCGGAAAACCGGCGGGATATTCGCAATCTCGCCGATCGATTCAGGGTAAGGTTTGCCCGTTTCCAATGTCATCAAACGGGCGACCTCAGTCATGTCGCCGCTTTCGATCTCGTTGGCGATCTGATGCAATACCCGCGCGCGAGACTTGCAGTCCGTTGCAGACCATTTCCTTTGCGCCGCATTGACCCGATCCAGAACCTGGTCCACGATCTGCGGCGACGGTTCACCAAAAACCCCGACGGGCTGCAAGGTAGACGGGTTGACCAGCGTGGTCCCACTACCCTCCAATAGGACATGCCTAGGGTTTAGGTAGTAGCTGGATTTGAACGGGTCACGCATTGGGCAGCCCCCTTGTTTAACAGGCATTGCGCCGTTAGCGGATCATGTACACTTTCTTGACCGTCTCGTGGACAGTGCATACGCCTTTCCAGTCCTGCGGAAAAAAGGCCGCCGTATCGGGCGTAATCTCAATTACCTCTCCGTTTTCATGGACATAGGTACAGCGGCCTTCCAGAAAGTGGCAGAACTCGTCCTTGGTGACGTGACATTCCCACTTACCGGGAGTGCAGACCCAAAGGCCGCATTCGGACTGGCCGTCAGGCCCCTTGTGGATCAGCTTTCCCGACGTGCGGGATTGCCCTTCAATCATCGTCGGGATTACCCCCCAATCGACAAGGTCAGTCTGCTGGAGCGGGTTTTGCATACTTGGCGTGGTCATGATTCAGGTTCGCGATCCGTTAGGTAGTAAGTGTTGCGCAATGTTTCCACGACCGTGCATTCCCCTACCCAACCTGCGGGGAATAGTACGGCCGTTCCGGGCGTGATTACGATGCTTTCGCCTGCATCCGACCGATACACCGCGCGGCCCTGCACAAAATAGCAAAACTCGTCACGCGGGATCGTTAGGCGCCAACGGCCTGGAGTACAGACCCATGCGCCGATCTCCGGCCGATTGTCCGGGCCTTTGTGAACCAGCAAGCCCGATGAATGCGACTGGCCTTCAATCATGTCCGGCTGTAACCCCCAGTCCGTAAGGTCGGTGCGGGTCGAGATTTCGGAAAGATGCGGGGCGCTGCTCATTCCGCGGCTTTCAGGATGTCGTCGAGAATGCCAGCTGCCTTGGTCGGACCATGCCGTGACTGCATGTGAGCAGAGGTTGCCGCCATCTTCGCCTGCATTCCTGGATCGTTGATACATTTGTCGAGGGCAAAAGCCAATTCATCATCGGTCCAGTCGTATCGGTGAAACCCGAACCCGTGGCCTGTTTCCTGAACACGAGTGGCGTTATCGTGGCCGTCCCAGACATAGGGCATGATGATTGCTGCTTTGCCGAAATACAGGCACTCGGTGAACGAGTTGTTACCGCCATGATGTATCACCGCGTCAACCTGTGGAATTACCGAAGGCTGGGGATACCAGCTCTGTATGTGCACGTTGTCGGGAATGTCTGTGTATTCGTCCATGTAATCCCCGACATTTACGAGCGCCCGGTAGGGCAACTTGGAAATGGTCGAAATGATCCTCTTTAGCAGGTCGGTGTCACCTGCGCCAAGCGACCCGAAAGATACATAGAGAAGTGGTTTGTCATTGTTGGACTTAAACGTTGGCACCTCAAAGGGTTCTTCTTCGCGCACGCAACCTTCGAGATACTGGAACCTGTTCGGGTCCAGTGGGTTCTGCCTTTCGTACTTTGCCGGCTCGGGATAAAGCAGAAGGTTCATTGTGGGCGACGCTTCGAAAAACTCTCCGATCGGATAGGCGTCTTCGTTGCATCTGGCCAGGAACGCATTGTAGTCGTCGTGGATCGGCTTGATCACCTCGTGGAACTTTGCCTCATAGGCCTCCATGCCCTCGCGGTCATCCACCCGGCAGCCCGATAAGTGCGGCGGCACAATCGGGTCTGGGATTTCGTTTTCGGAACATGAGATGATCCGCACCCACGGTACGCCGAACTGCTTGATGGCTGGGAACATAATGACATTATCCACGCAGATCATATCTGGTTTGATTTTTGCCAGTACCTCGGGCAGATCTTTTTGCGCCCATTTTGCGCTGTCGACGATCGCCTCCCAGCAATCCTTTACGTAGTTATCGATCTGGTCAATCGGGCTTTTGCGAAAATTTGGGATGTGACCGTTGATGAAATCTTCCCAGAACTTTGCCATCGCCTCGGGTTCCATCGGCTCGGACAGGGCAACAGGATGCGCCTCAAACCCATAACCTTCATATACCTCGACAAAGCCGGGATCGCTTAGAAATACGGCCTTATGGCCCAGTTTCTCGCAGGCCTGCGCGATGCCAACCGAATTCAGCGCAGGGCCAAAGGCAGCTTCGGGGAAGAAGGCGATGGTTTTCTGTGACATTGTAGGTCTCCGGTTAGATTTGGCTTAGCAGATGGGCAGGATGCGGGAATGTTTGGCGTCCCATACGCAGTGGACATCCTTACCCGGCTGGATACTTTCACGGTCGGCTTGGCTAGCGGGCACACGGGCGGAAAGGATGCTCCTCCCGCCGCGAACGCGTACATGCACACCCAGGTCTGACCCGTGATAGGCGACTTCTTCGACAATGCCGGGAAGGCAGTTGCGTCCATCTTGAGGGGCGGTCTGCATCAGGTTGACCCGTTCCGGGCGCACAGCAATTGTGGCAGCACCGCGCAGCTCGGAAACACCCCTCAGCATTCCCGCCCCGTCGACATCGACACCGCCGTCGACGGCGTTTCCGTCCAGAAAGTTCATCACGCCGATAAAATCTGCAACAAAGCGCGATCCGGGTTGTTCGTAGAGCTCGTGAGGAGTACCGACCTGCGCCAGCTTACCGTCATGCAAGACAGCGATCCGGTCGGCCATGACCAAGGCCTCTTCCTGGTCATGGGTCACAATCAGAAATGTAATCCCTACCTCGTGCTGCAACCGTTTGAGCTCCAGCTGCATCTCTTCTCGCAGTTTCTTGTCCAGAGCTGAAAGGGGCTCATCCAGCAACAGGACCTTTGGCCTTTTGATCAGCGCGCGCGCCAAAGCAACCCGCTGTCGCTGCCCACCGGAAAGCTGATCCGGCTTGCGCTCTGCGAAGCCCGAAAGTTTCGCACTTTCGAGAACCTCGGCCACTCGCGTTGCGATTTCGTCCTTGGGCAATTTCTCCATTTCTAACCCATAGGCGATGTTTTTTTCGACGCTCATGTGCGGAAACAAGGCATAGGACTGGAACATCAGGTTCAGGGGCCGCCTGCTGGGGCGTATATTTGTCACGTCCTGCCCGGCAACGATTACCTGTCCTTCCTGTGGTGTTTCGAACCCGGCCAGCGTCCGCAACAGTGTGGTCTTGCCGCAACCCGATGGGCCCAGAAGTGCAAAAAATTCGTTGTCGCGAATATCCAGCGAAACGTTGTCGATCGCAGTCACCAAACCGTATCTCTTGGTTATATTCCTGAGTTGAATCGCTTGGTTCATCGGCTGAAAACCTCTTTGTCGGCACGCTGCGCGAAGAAGACCAGCGTGAACGATACAAACATGACGATGGTAGCCATCGCGTTGATTTCCGGCGTGACGCCAAATCGGATCATTGCGTAGATCTGCATCGGCAACGTGGTCGAGGATTGCCCGGCACCGGCGGTGAAAAAGGCAATAATGAATTCGTCCACAGACAGGGTGAAAGACAGCAGCGCCCCAGCAATAACCCCCGGCGCGATGGCGGGCAGCAGAATGCGACGAAAGGTGGTGAATTCGCTGGCCCCAAGGTCGGCACTGGCCTCAAGTATCGAATGGTCGAAATTGCGCATCCGCGTTCGCACCACGGCGACAACGAACGCAATGTTGAACACGACATGGCTCAGAATGATCGAATGAAGCCCGAGCGTCATGTTGAGCAGAGTGAAAAAGGACAACAGCGCGATGGCCAAAACTATGTCCGGGATGATCATCGGCGCGAACAGAACCGCGTCTAGAACTGAAGAATTACGCCGTGTTTCGACACCGACCGCCAAAAGCGTGCCGATTAATGTCGCCAGAACGGTCGAGATTAAGGCCACGATTAGCGTGTTGCGCGCCGCCGACAGTATTGGATCCGCGGCAAACAACTTGCCGTACCATTCCAACGAAAACCCGGTCCATACAGTTGGAAGTCCGGCCCGGTTAAAGCTTAGCGCCATGAGCACAAGGATCGGCACATAGAGAAAGGTATAAAACAATACCAGGTGCAGCTTCAGGCCCATGTTGGATCGGCCCCGCATCAGTCCTGCCCTCTCTGTCCCGCTGCGCGATTGGCCAATACCGCCTGTGCGAACAAAAGCCCCATCATAATCGCAATCAGGAACATCGACAGCGTTGCTCCGAACGGCCAGTCGCGGGCGCTCAGGAACTGGTCATAGATCAGGTTTCCAACCATCTGAAGTCGCCCGCCACCAAGCAAATCGGGCGTTATGAAATTACCGATCGACAGCACAAAAACAAAAACACCACCTGCCGCGATGCCGGGAACGGTCTGTGGCAGTATCACCCGGTAGAAAGTGATCCAAGCGGGCGCTCCAAGATCTTCCGAGGCTTCTATGGTTTCGACATTTATGCGGTTCAGCGATGAATAGATCGCCAGAACCACAAAGGGGGTGTAGTTGTAGACAAGTCCAACGATCACCGCGAAATTGTTATAAAGCAGAGACAGCGGCTCATCGATCAAGCCTGCCCTCTGGAGAGTATTATTGATCAAGCCCTCGCGGTTCAGCATCACGATCCAGGCGTAAGTCCGGATTAGGTAGTTGGACCAGAACGGCAGGATCACCAAGATCAGCAAACCGGTCTGCCAACGGCGCGGTGTCAGCGTGATGGCATAGGCCGCCGGATAGGCGATAAGGATCGCGATTATGGTGGCCAGAAATGCAATCTTGGCCGAGCGCAGGAAGATTCCGAGGTATAGTGGGTCGGCGGCCCGCACAAAATTTTCAAACGTAAAGACGTAGTCGATGCCGCCATAGATACCGCGTTCAAAGAACGCATAGGTAAAAATAAGACCACACGGCACCACCATAAGAAGCGCAAGCCAACCCAGGCCCGGCCCCAGCAAGATCACCGATTTCAGTCGATTGGTCATATACTTGGCAATCTGTGGAGTGATATCGTATCGGCCCGACCCTTTGTTCGGGTCGGGTTTTGCTCAGGGTTTGATCACTTATTGTGCGGCCATAATTTCGGTCACAGTACGTGCAAAGGGTTTCTGGCCGTTGCCGAGATCGCGCAACTGCTCGTACTTGGTAAGGTCTGCAGGCGACATTCCCATGTTCGGGAAGGTTTCTATCAAGGACGGGTCCAGCGCCTCCATCGCAGCTTTGTTCGGCGTTTTGTAAAGGATATTACTGGCAACCCAGACACCGACATCCGCGCCCAAGACATAGTTCACAAAGGCATGCGCCGCGTCTTTGTTTTCAGATGCATCCGTGATGACTAGCGCATCTACCCACAGATCCGATCCTTCTGATGGGATCGTATACTTGATGTCTGCGTTCTCACCGATGCCGTAGTTACACCAGCCATCCCAGGCGTGAACCATCGTTGCCTCGCCCGATACCAACTTCAGATAAAAAGTTGCATCGTCATAGGCCAGCAGATCCTGCTTCGCCGCAACCAGCAGGTCCTTTGCAGCCGCCAACGTCTCATCCGACGTATCGTTCAGCGACTTTCCGAGGGCTAGCGCGGCAGCCCCCATCAGCCAACGATCCGTCGAAAGCATTGTTACTTTGCCTTTCAGGTCATCAGAGGGTTTGAGCAGATCATTCCACGAAGTCGGCTCTGCCATCAGGTCTGACCGGTAGCATAAGCCCGTCGTGCCCCAAGCGTATGGCATTGAATAGTTGTTGCCCGGATCATGAGCCAGTTCTTTAGCTTCGTCATACAAGTTGGACGCATTCGGAACCTTATCGTGGTCGATAGCAGCCACCAGCCCCAAGTTGTTTAATGCTTCGGCAAATGGCGACGAGACGAAAAGAACGTCATAGCCCTTGCCCCCACCGGCTACGACTTTGCCCATGATTTCTTCGTTGGTGCCATGTACCGAAAGCTCGGCCTCGATTCCGGTTTCCTTGGTGAAATTCTCCAGCAGGTCCGGCGGCATGTAACCGTCCCAGTTCGAGATCACGATTTTTTCTGCTTGGGCCGCTCCGGCGAATACGCTGAGAGCGCAAACCGCCCCGGCTGTGAGCCAAGCAAATGGCAAACGGAACGAATTGGTGAACTTGCTGGTCATGTCTTCCTCCCTTGACATCCGCGCTCGCTTCTGGGGCGAGATATGTGATGCAATCACGGTATTTTTTGATTAAATAAAACTCAACAATTTTTTGAATCATTTTTGTGTGGCCCGGTGAAGACATTTAAAGTACCGTTTTTATTGTATATTAATTAAGCATGACGAAAGCCGCCTTGTTATGTCGCCAAGCAAACACTTGAAACTTGCTCAAAAAATACTGGACGTTGCGATGGATCTCGACCTGCATCAGGGCGACAGGCTGGTGGAAAAAACCCTTGCTGATTCGTGCAGCGTCTCTCGCACTCCAGTTAGATCCGCATTGAGGCTACTGGAAAAAGAGGGGATGGCACGCAAAGCGGCAGAAGGTGGGTTTGTCCTAGAATGCGAACCCGAAAAGGGGCATTCGATACTCAACCAGCATTCGGTTGGAGCAGGTGCCGATCTCGCTGGTGACATCCTACGAGATCGCGGAGCCCGACGCCTGGACGGCGCCATCAATGTCACAGACCTGATCCGGCGATATTCAGTTTCCCGCAGCGCTGCACAGCGTGCGCTCGAAGCTCTCCTAGCCCAAGGCGTGATTCAGAAAGCCGAAGGCCAATCCTGGGTGTTCACTCGCATGCCCGGAGACCGTTCAGGACGGATTGAGAGCTACGAATTTCGTCTAATACTGGAACCGCAGGCCATTCTGTCCGACGGTTTCAAGTTGGACACCAAGCGCGCCGATCTGGTCCGCACCCAAACCGAAGCGCTTCTGGCGCAGTCGGAAAACTCCTTCAACAGCCAGGAATTCCAAGACGCGGATCTTGCCTTTCACAAGCTTATCGCTCGTTCGTCCGGCAACCAGTATCTAGCTTCTGCTCTCATTGCCCATCATGGGTTGCGCCACCTGCCAGGCGGATCGTTCGGTATGATCGACTTTCGGATGAGGCAGGCGCTTGAGGAACATCTGCGCATACTTGATTTCATCGAGCAGGGTCATTTCGATCTTGCGGCGGATCAGATGAGGGTTCATTTGCGGCTTTCAATGAACCAAAGACCCAGCGTCGCCAATCGTGGCGCGCCGGCGCTTGTCCAAGCGACCCGTGGGTCAATCCGATGAGTGAATGATGAACCGCGAGGAAGCACCTTTAATCGCTTTTTTCCCTGAAGCTAGTTTTGGGGCTGCACTGAATTGTGTGGGGATCGCTCAGGAGCTTCGCGCAATGGGCGCACTCCCCGTTTTCCTGACCCACGGTGGCTTTGGTGGCGTATTCGCAGATTACGGTTTTGACGAGTTCGCCGTCCCAGTTCAATCAAAGTTGACAGAAGAGGAAACCCAGACCTATTGGCAGGAATTCCTGAGTCATCACCTACCGCATTTTAGCATGCTCCCAACTGACCAACTGGCCACCTATGTAGAGCCCGTTTGGAGCGCAATCGTCGAGACTGCGGAATCGGTTGAGCAGGGGTTGGAAACGGCGCTAGAGCGGATCAACCCGGATGTCGTCGTTCTCGACAACGTCATCATGTTCCCAGCCATCGTACGATCCGAGCGCCCATGGGTCAGGGTCATTTCTTGCGCGGAAACCGAGTTGCCAGACAACTGCCTACCGCCGTACCTGTCCGGCCTGCCGGCATCTGACGTAGCCGGGTGCGCGGCATTCCGGGACCAGTACCTGGAGACCCTTGGCCCAATTCATGCTCGCTACAACAAATTTCGCAAGGATCGGGGACTTGAGCTATTGCCTAATGGTGAGTTCCTAGAAACATCACCGCATCAAAACCTTCTTTTGGCGCCATCGATAATTCGCCACGATCGTGATCAGGCGCTGAGTCCTGGACAATTCACCTTTCTCGAAGGCTGCGTACGCCAAGAAGGTCCCTACCGTGTACCTCAGATGCCCCGTAACGACGGGCCTCTGGTGTATGTGAGTTTTGGTAGCCTGGGTGCTATGGATGTCACATTCTTTGAAAGCCTGTTCGACGTATTCAAGACAATGGACATGAGGTTTCTGGTCAATGTCGGGGCCCAGATCGATGCCTATTCCAGAGTACCAGACAATGTTCATCTGCAGGAATGGTTCCCGCAGCCTTCCGTGGTTGAACAATGCGATCTGTTTATTCACCACGGCGGTAACAACAGCTTTTGCGAAGCGCTGTATTTCGGGGCCCCGTCGCTGATCCTCCCCTATTGCTGGGACGGGCACGATAACGCCCAGCGAGCAGTTGAAACCAGTGTCGGACTCAGGTTAAATCGGTGGGATTGGACGCCGGAGCAGTTGGAGAATGCGATTAACCGACTACTTGGGGACGCGGAGCTAAAGGCCCGGCTGGCTGCGAACTCAGAGTTCATGCGGTTGAGAAAGTCGGTTCAGTTAGCTGCTCAGAAAATTCTGGATTGTGTAAAACCTAACTGAATCTAGTTTTGTCCCGTCGGTCATCCGTTTTGTAATTAAGGATGGAAGGGAACATCGCAACGAACTCGTAGTCACTGAACCTAAAGTGTCGGTTTTGGGCTTATTCTGGCGAAAAACTCTTCGTTGATTGAGGCACAAGTCGCTGATTCAATGTCCGTACTGAACGGGAGAATGAGCGATGATGGGGCCAAGGCAGCATACACAAGGGTCACTGTTCTACGAATTCTCGATTGAGGATCATGTTCCGCAAGACCATATTCTTCGAGGTATAGACCGGTTCGTCGAACTGTCTGATATCCGTCGACACCTTGTTCTGTTCTATAATTCGACTGGCCGACCGTTGAACCGCTCCGAGTTTTCCGGAGGCTCCAAATCGAGGAAGGATTGGAGCCATGGAAAGAGACAACAGAGCGAACCACTATTCACCTGAGACACGCGCAAGGGCCGTGCGGATGGTGCTCGACAATCAAGGCAGCTATGAGAGTCAGGCGGCAGCGATCAAGGCGATTGCGCCGAAGATCGGCTGTGGCCGGGACACATTGCGGCGTTGGGTTCAGCAGGAGGAAACTGACCTTGGCCGCCGGGATGGTGTGACGTCGGAAGAGCGGACCAGGATCAAGGAACTGGAACGCGAAGTGCGGGAGCTGCGTCAGGCCAATGAGATCCTAAAAAAGGCCAGCGCGTATCTTGCTCAGGCGGAGCT
This sequence comes from Ruegeria sp. AE3, assembly GCF_056542225.1. Taxonomy (NCBI): domain Bacteria; kingdom Pseudomonadati; phylum Pseudomonadota; class Alphaproteobacteria; order Rhodobacterales; family Roseobacteraceae; genus Ruegeria; species Ruegeria sp. AE3. Next base: position 128,471 of record NZ_JBQFZL010000009.1, read on the forward strand.
CGACCGCCCACTGAAACGATGATCGGGTATATCCACTGCCCGGCTAGGCATTGCGGGACGCAATGTCCCGAGAGGGGGCGATCACCGGGCCGAGTATTGGGTCGAGCCGATCTGCCGGGTTTTGCCGATCGCCCCTTCGACCTTCTACGACCATCTGGCCGTTGTCCGTGATCCGGATCGTGCATCTGACCGCGCCAAACGGGATGCCGTCCTGCGGCGCGAAGTGCACAGGGTGTGGGATCAGAACTTCAAGGTCTACGGGGTGCGCAAGGTCTGGCATAAGATGCGCCGCGAAAGCTTCGATGTGGAACGCTGCACGGTGGAACGGCTGATGCGACAGTTGGGCATACAGGGCGTTGTTCGCGGCAAGGCCCAGAAAACAACGCGGCCGGGCAAGGCACTGCCATGCCCGCGCGGCAAGGTGAACCGGCAATTCCGGGCACCGGCCCCAAACACGCTCCGGGTCAGTGACTTCACCTATGTCTCGACCTGGCAGGGATTTGTCTATGTGGCCTTCGTGATCAACACCTTCGCCAACCGGATCGTTGGCTGGCGAGCGTCACGTTCCCCGCAGACCCTGTTCGTGTTGGATGCCCTCGAACAGGCGCTCTATGAACGGCGACTAGGTGACGATCTCATCCATCACAGCGACCTGGGCAGCCAATATGTGTCGATCCGCTATACCGAGCGGCTGGCCGAGGCCGGGATAGAGCCCTCGGTCGGTAGCGCCGGCGACAGTTACGACAATGCTCTGGCCGAGACGATCATCGGCCTGTTCAAAGCCGAGGTCATCCACCGGTTAGGGCTGTGGAAAACCGCCGATGCTGTCGAATGGGGAACCCTCAAATGAGTCGACTGGTTCAACAACCGCCGCCTGCTGCAACCCATCGGAAACATCTCGCCAGTAGAAGCCGAGGAGACATTCTATGAACAGTGCAATGAGTCCGATAAAGCCGCCTGAAACAGAGTAATCGGTCTCCGGGAAAACCGAGGCGGTTCAGCCCTTTTGAACCGTCTGGAAACGCACAAGTAACGACTTCAATAAAATTATGACCCATAAATCGACGTAACTTGCAGGTAGTTCCAGAGACTGCATCGCTTGCGTCACTGTCCGAACTGCGGATCGTAGCCCCCATAGACTTGGCGCCCGGCGCTATGAAAGTCTTCCTGAAATTGGCAATCGCGGCCGCGAACTTTCAATATAGCTGTTGCAGCCAATGAATTTTTAAGTTCGCTATCTTTAAAAAGGACGCGAGCGATGTCGGGCAAAAACTCTTCCCCGCGAGGGCAAGCCAAGGCAAATTTCGAAACGAAATCGCCGAAGAATTTGCGTAATCTCTCTGGGCTAGTTTCATTTGTCTCGCAGGCTGCATTGATCAATGCATCTTCAAGAGCCTGCTCAAATGCAACGTATGCCTTCGAAACGCCATTCACATCGATCCACAGTGGGTGGTCTTTGCGTCTTGCGAAGTCAGCTGCACGCAAAAAGAGATCTTGAGTAGATGCTGTAGTGGAGGGATACGTTCCTCTAAGAGAAATCAGTTTCCGAAACTGTGACATTTCCCAACTCCATTTTTGGTTATCGATACAAAAATGGAGATGGCGTTTAGTTCGGGATGATAGGATGTAGCCTACGGTAGAATACAGTTATATGGTTGTGTCGCTAACCTTGGATCAACGAATTACGTGAACCGAACACCTTGCGTGATGCACGACTCTGTTCGCAGTGGAACCTAAGAATATGTCCTCAAAACCAGGCTTGTGCGAAACCAAGACGATGCAATCCGCGTCGCTCTCATTTGCGAAGTCTACAATAGCCCTACCCGCGTGCCCAGAGATGAGCCGAGCCTTCGCGCCTGGAATTTCAGAAGCTGTCTGATGCAGGTTTTCCAGGATTTCATGCCGCGTATTGGCAAGTACTTCGCTGGGAATCTGAGACCCTACATACGCCGGAATTGGCTCTTGGACGTGTATCACAGTGAATACAGCGTCCGCATCAGCCAATTGGCGCGCGGCTTCAAACGACGCTTGTGTGTCGTATTCTTGGTCCAGAGCAACCGGGATCAGGATATTCTTGTACATTTGACCTCCTATCTACTGCTCCAATGATTCCAGTTTGGTTCCTCGGCAGCAGGAAACCTACACAGGCTCAGACTTTGAAGATTTCCCCGCGCCCTTTGTAGCGGCTACAACATCATCAACTGTTTTCTCAACAGCTTCAACTTCGGTTTCAGCGACATAAGATGCACAACAGGACACGGTTTCGAACCATTCCTGAGCGTCAGCAACCAACCGCTCCGTCGAATGGCGCTGCCACTCCGCCATGCTCTGAAAGGCTTTAGAAGGATCGGACGGGTTCGCGGAAGACACATTGCGTGCAGCTTTTAGAGCCGTCCGGACCGCCTCATGACGCCGTTCGAACCAATGCTGCGCAAAGGCCTCGGTTTCTTCGAGCAATTTCTCTTGCGCGTCCCAAAATTGTTCGATCTGGGCACCGAAGGCCGGATTGCCAGAAATGGGCGGCTGCATTTGCTTGAAAACATCCAAAAGTGAGGTCGGGCTATTTGTGTTGGATTTCTTTGTCGGCATCGAAAATTCCTCCGCATTTTCTGAATGAGCTATTTTGCCACCTGCGGCGCGCTTTCGCCTTAATACAGATCAATATCCCTTATTTTTAGGACCTTCGGCTAAAGCTGCGACGGGACACTCGCAATCTCTCCGACATCGGTTC
>NZ_JBQFZL010000010.1:0-108148 GCF_056542225.1 Ruegeria sp. AE3
TGGATCAGATCGCGCACGGCCATCGAATTGATGAATTCCTCACCCTCGACCCGTTCGGTTGTTTTGTCACCGCTTTCGTCCCAATGACGCACATCAATCGACGTGACGCGGTTGCCATCGCGGTTCACCTTCACCACTTCGGAACGGGTTTCGACCGAACCGCCCTTTTCCTGGATCAGATCGCGGGTCTTTTCCCACATCATGCCAGGGCCCAGGCGGGGATACTGGAATTCCTCGATCAGGCTGGCCGTATCATTGGCACCCGAAATCGCGTTCCAGACCGCCTTGGGCAGGGACAGGTTCTTGATCCGCTGCGCGGCCCAGTCGGCCCGGATTTCCGACGGTGGAATACCCCAGACCTTCTTGGTGTAGCTGTGGAAGAAATGCATGTAGAGCCGTCCACCAAAGCGGTTGATCACCCATTCTTCGAACGTGTCTTCCTGCGGTTTAGGCCGCAGCTTCCATTTGATGAAGCTGCCGATGATCTTGTAGGTCTCGTAAGGGCCGATATTGCCAAGGGCGTTGAAGATCCGCAGCGGATAGTCATAGAACTTGTTGCGGTAGAAGATGCGGCTCAGGCGTTGCACGGTGATGAAATCATCCCCCATCACCTCATGCCACATGTCCTCGACCTCACGCACCTTGGTGAAAAACCGGTGCCCGCCTATGTCAAAGCGATACCCTTTATGCGTTTCAGTTCGGGAAATGCCGCCCACCATATCCGAGGCTTCAAAGACCCGGGGAACATGTGTGCCGCTCAGTTTCTGAAGTTCATAGGCTGCTGTCAGCCCTGCAGGACCGCCACCAATGACTACAACGGGAACAATATCTTTTTTCAAATGACTAACATCCACACTAAAACCACTGTCGTCAGGCTACAGGAGGTTGCCTGAGATTCACAACAAAATCATGTTGGCCCACGCCATAGGAAACTCTGCGCGCTGTAATCTATCCTTTCGGACCAACCAAGGATTGCAGAACCATCGACCAGTAACTCCGGTTCAATACTCTACGCACAGATATGTACGGATCGACCTCTGAGTGTACAGGGCCCGTTCGGTGTCTGGTCAAACCCTAATCGCGCGCCCTTGAGTAAAGGTAGGAATTTATATTCAACACGTTGAAAAACAATATTAGTTCAAAGCCGCCTGAACTGTCGGAAATGTCGCGGGCAAAAAACAACAGTCCTCAGTTACTCTTGCGATTGATGTCCCCAGCTTGGCCTTTCGCAGCCTCTGCCTTCAACCCAATTAAGGATATGTCCCAGGACTCCCACCGGGCAACTCGGACAATTCAACAATCTTATACATTCAAGCATATTGTGTATTCATCAATGCCCGAGCGTCGGGAAATCAGTTGCATCGCATCTTGAGGCTTTGTGAATCTTGACAGGGGTTCAACGCTCCCATCCTACTGCTTGTGAATGTTTGAAGAAACAAGGCCGCGTCAAACCCAGATTAAGGGCTTGTCAATTAGTGACTGACTTCGTTGTTAACGAGGGAGCGATTTTATGAAGTGCGTTATTCTGGCCGGCGGCTTAGGCACCCGGCTCAGCGAAGAAACCGTCAAGATTCCAAAACCCATGGTCGAGATCGGCGGCAAACCGATCATCTGGCATATCATGAAAATCTACGCGGCACACGGCATCACGGATTTCATCGTCTGCCTCGGCTACAAGGGTTACGTGATCAAAGAATACTTCGCGAATTTCTTTCTGCACAGCTCGGACGTCACGATCGATCTGGCCAATGGCGGGCTTGAGATTGCAAACAGCAAATCGGAACCGTGGCGCGTGACGCTGGTCGATACCGGAGAGGACAGCCAGACCGGGGGGCGGCTGCGCCGTGTCATGCATCTGCTCAAGGATGAAGAGGCCTTTTGCATGACCTATGGCGACGGGGTCGGGAATGTCGATATCAGCGCGCTGGTCGCGTTCCACAAAAGCCACGGCAAACGTGCCACGCTCACCGCAGTCGTGCCACCGGGGCGTTTCGGCGCGTTGGAGCTGGCCAGCGATCAGATCGAACGTTTTGCCGAAAAACCGGGCGGTGACGGTGGTTTTATCAATGGCGGGTTCTTCGTACTGCATCCTTCGGTTGGTGATCTGCTGGACGGGGATGGCGCAATCTGGGAACGCGCTCCGCTTGAAACGCTGGCCGCAGAAGGCGATCTGATGGCGTTTCGCCACAAGGGATTCTGGCAACCGATGGATACGCTCCGCGACCGCCGTCAGCTCGAAGCGCGCTGGCAGGAAGGCAATGCTCCATGGAAGGTCTGGGAATGATGCTGGGTTCCGCTCCGAAAATCATCCTGCTTGGCAATCTGGGCTATATTGGTCCGGTCGTGGCGGCGGCATTGCGGAAATCCTATCCCAACGCCAATCTGATCGGCCTTGATCCCGGGTTTTTCTCGGACCGGCTGACCACGCATGATGCGTGGCCCGAGCGGGTTCTGAACCAGCAGATCATCGCGGATATTCGCGATATCGATGCGTCACTGTTCCAGGGGGCGGATGCGGTTGTTGCACTGGCGGCCATCTCGAACGACCCGATGGGTGCCCGGTTCGAAACAGTCACCACGGAAATCAATCAGGATGCCATCGTGCAGGCCGCTCATCTGGCCGCCGAAGCCGGGGTGTCGCGCTTCGTGTTTGCCTCCAGCTGTTCGGTCTATGGCTTCGCAGAAGGCGATGCGCGATCCGAGGACGCGCCCCTGAACCCGCTGACCGCCTATGCCCACAGCAAGATCGGGACCGAGCGTGCGCTAGCGGCCATGGACACGCCGGGGATGCTGCGTACAGCGCTGCGTTTCGCCACCGCCTGCGGGCCGTCGCCCCGGCTGCGGCTGGATCTGGTGCTGAACGATTTTGCCGCCTGTGCGGTCACCGCTGGCAAGATCACGGTGCTGAGCGACGGCAGCCCGTGGCGGCCGCTGATCGACGTGCGCGACATGGCCCGAGCCATCGACTGGGCCATCACCCGGACCCAAGATGCCGGGGGGCAGTGGCTTGCGGTCAACGCTGGATCGGATGTGTGGAACTATCAGATCCGCGATCTGGCGCAGGCCGTGGCCGAAGCGGTCCCCGGGGCCAGCTACTCGATCAATCCCGATGCCTCGCCCGACAACCGGTCTTACAAGGTCGACTTTTCGCTCTACAAACAACTGGCACCCGAACATCAGCCGGTGCAGACGCTTGAAGGCACCATCCGGGACTTGTTGCAATTGCTGAACGATATCAACTTTGGCGATGCCGATTTCAGGTCATCTCCGCTGATGCGGCTGAAAGCGCTTGAAGAGCATATCCGCACAGGCACACTGAGCGAGGATCTGCGCTGGAGAATGCCGCAATGACACACCCCGCTTGCCGGAGCTGTGGCGCAGCCCTGACCCAGACGCTGGTCGATCTGGGGCTTTCGCCGCTGGCCAATTCCTATGTCCCGCCCGAGCGCGCGGGCACGGCCTGTCCGCGCTACCCGCTGCATGCCTGGGTCTGCAACGACTGCTATCTGGTACAGGTCGAAGACGCCGTACCGGCGGATGAGATCTTCAATGCCGACTACGCCTATTTCTCGAGCTATTCGGACAGCTGGCTGGCCCATGCCAGGGCCTATGTCGAACAGATGGTCGACCGGCTTGATCTGGGACCGGATGATCTGGTGATCGAGATTGCCTCGAATGACGGGTATCTGTTGCAGTATTTCGTCGAGAAAGGCATCCCCGTTCTAGGGATCGAACCTTCGGGCAGCGTGGCGGCGGCAGCCGAAGAAAAAGGCGTGCGCTCGCTGGTCGATTATTTCGGCGAGGCGCTGGCCCGAAAGGTTGCTGCGGTCGAGAAACCCCCGGCCCTGATTGCCTCGGCCAATGTGCTGGCGCATGTGCCTGACATCAACGATTTCGTCGCCGGGATCGCCACGCTTCTGACCGGTGATGCGGTCTATACGGTCGAATTCCCGCATCTTCTGAACCTGATCAGGGAAGTGCAGTTCGACACGATCTATCACGAACATTACTCCTATCTGTCGCTGCTGGCGGTGGAAAAGATTTTTGCCAAGGCGGGCCTGCGTGTCTTCGACGTCGAGGAACTGCCCACCCATGGCGGTTCGCTGCGGGTGTTCGCCTGCCTTGAGGGTGCCAGCCACCGCGAAGGGCCCGGTCTGGCCAAGGTCCGCGCGGATGAGGCTGCGGCGCAGTTCGACCGGCCTGAAGGCTACATGAATTTCACCATTCAGGTCGAAGCGCTGCGCGACGGATTGCTCGCCTTTCTGCGCGAAGCAAATACCAGGGGCGACACCATTGCCGCCTATGGTGCCGCCGCCAAGGGCAACACGCTGCTGAACTATGCCGGGATCGGCCCCGACCTGATCTCTTACTGCGTTGATCGCAACCCGGCCAAGCAGAACACGCTGCTGCCCGGCAGCCATATCCCCGTGCACGGGGTCGAAGCCCTGCGCGAGACGCCGCCGGATTACGTGCTGATCCTGCCCTGGAACATCCGGGACGAGGTCACGGATCAACTGTCAGACCTGAAGGCACATGGCACCCGCTTCGTGACCGCCGTGCCCGAGATCAGGATCAGCTGATGGCACGGGTTCTGCTGACGGGCGCAACCGGATTGATCGGGTGCGCGACAGCCACGGCTCTGACAGAGGCGGGCCACGAGGTGGTGACGCTGGGCCGCAACCCGGCAAGCGACATCACCTGCGATCTGCTGGACCCCGGCGCCACCACGACAGCCCTCGACGCCGCCCGCGCCAGCCATCTGGTGCATCTGGCCTGGCATGACGGCGCGCGCGACCGCTGGAATTCTGGGGCCAATCTGGACTGGATGGCCGCCACATTGCATCTGGTGCGGGAATTCGCGCGCACAGGCGGCTGGCGTGCCGTCTGCGCCGGAAGCTGCGCTGAATATGACTGGTCGGTACCGGAGCTGATCGAAACCAGCCCCCTGCGCCCCCGCACCCTTTATGGGGCGGCCAAGGCCGGGGCCGGTCTGGCACTGTGCGCGGGCCAGCAGACGCTTGGTCTGTCCCTAGCATGGGCCCGCATCTTTTTTGTCTACGGGCCGGATGAACCGCCGGGACGTCTGTTCGGCGATCTGATGTCAAACCTCGGGGCGGGACGGCCGGTCGATTGCACCGATGGACGGCAGGAGCGGGATTTCCTGCATGTCGATGATCTTGCCCGCGCCTTGTTGCGCGTACTGGAAAGCGATCTGACCGGCCCGGTCAATGTCGCCAGCGGTACAGCGACCCCAGTGCGGGACCTGATTGCAGAGGTGGCAAACCAGATGCACCAGCCCGATCTGATCCGCCTAGGCACCATCGCCCGCGCGGCGGACGATCCGCCCCGGCTGGCGGCGGACGTGACCCGGTTGCGGGACGAGACCGGTTTTATGCCACAATATGACATTGCTTCCGGAGTCGCCCGGTGTCTTTTGACAAACGAGGAAGCTGTATGAAATCTTCGTTCTTTCTGCGGAAACAGTCCTTCATGCTTTTTGCTCTGGTCGGCATTGTGAATACGGCCTTCGGGTATGCGGTTTTCTCGGTTCTGAGCCTGTCGGGGTTGCCCGCACAGGCGGCTCTTGCGATCTCGTTCGTCATCGGCGTGTTGTGGAATTTCATGACCCACGCCCGTATTGTGTTCGAAACCAAAGGGTTCAGGAAATTGCCCTTCTACCTGCTGGCATATGTCATAGTTTACGTTTTCAACGCCTTTTCGCTCGAAGCTCTTCTGAGCACGGGACTGCATCCGATCCTTGCACAGGGCCTGCTGGTTCTGCCGGCGGCCGTTCTGGCATTCATCCTTGTTTCCCGGGCGCTGACCGATCGCTTCCCGTGGCAGCAGGAGGTCTGATATAATGCCTAAAAACCACAGACATAAACACTTTCGATCCGTAACCGGTCCATCTGATATATAGTAGGATATGGACTGTTAAATGTATTTGGTACCAGTGCTGGAAGGATAATCGTCAATGCGTCTTTATCTTGCTGATCTTGGACATAACCTCGTTACTGCCACGTCGGACACCTACCCATTGGGCGTTGGAAATCTTGCGACCTATGCCCAGGCTCATGCAAAAAGCCCGACACCGTTGGAAGTTGCAATCTTCCGCGACCCTCAGGAATTCAAAGCGGCCGTCGACACAGCTCCGCCCGATATGGTCGGCTTTTCCAGTTATTCCTGGAACCACCATCTGGCCCTGTCCTTTGCTGACTACGTCAAGGCGGTAAACCCCAACAGCCTGACCCTGATGGGTGGCCCCAACTTTCCGTTGACCGAAGAAGAACAGGACAGCTGGATCCGGACCATGCCACAGATCGACATGCATGTACGCGGCCCCACCTATGAGGGCGAGCGCGCCTTCCTCAGCACGCTGCAACGGTTCATCGATGTTGGCGCCCGCCGCGAAGGCATGTGGGAAGAGGCCGTCGATGGCGCGCTTTACGTGCACCCGAAAACCGGAGAGATCCTGCGCGGGAGCGAGCCGCCCCGCATCCGCGATCTGGACGAAATCCCGTCACCCTATCTTGCCGGGCTGATGGACAAGTTCTTTGATACCGGCCTGTTTGCACTGATGCAGCTGGCCCGCGGTTGTCCGTTCACCTGCGCATTCTGCAACTCGGCGGTCAAATCGAACTCGAAAGTTTTCCGCCATTCGTTCGAGCGTACCAAGGCCGATCTGGATTACATCGTGGCCCGCATCAACCATGCCAGCCCCTTGTGTTTTGCTGACGATAATTTCGGCATGTATGTGCAGGACGAAGAAGTGGCCGACTATCTGGGCCATCTGATGGATAAATACGACTGGCCCAAATACATCCGAACAACCACCGGAAAAAACCGCGGCGACCGGATCATCAAGGTGATGCGTAAGGCCAAGGGCCGGTTGCCAATGACCTCATCGGTTCAGTCCCTGAATCCGGTAGTTCTGAAGAACATCAAACGCGACAACATCAGCCTGGATACTTATACCGAGGTGCAACAGGAGCTTCATTCAAAGGGCATGCAATCCTATGGCGAGCTGATCCTGTGCATGCCGGGTGAAACCAAGGAATCCTTTATGGATGCGGTCGACAAGCTGATCGAAACCGGTGTCAGCCGGGTGGCGGCACACCAGCTGATGCTGTTGCATGGCGCGCCACTGGCCAATCCCGACAGCCGCAAAGAATTTGGGTTCAAAACCCTGCACCGGGTCGTTGCCCGATGCCTGGGCAAATATAACGGTCCAACCGTGGTCGAGACCGAGGAAATGGTGGTCCAGTCCGAGAATTTCTCGTTCCAGGATTACCTGGACACCCGTGTTTTCCATCTGCTGCTGACGATCTTCTATTATGAAGACAATTTCGAAGAAGCCTTCCGGCTGGCGCGGTCCCGTGGCATCCGGCCCTTCCTGATCGTCAAGCATATGCAAGAAATTCTTGATCAGGCCCCCCAGCCCTTCCGGGATGCGGTGGCCGGTTATCTGGAGGAAAACCAGCAGGAGCTGTTTGAAACCCGCTCCGATTGCGTCGCTTGGGCGCAGGAAAATTATGATGATCTGATCAGCGGTGAACTCGGGGGCAACCTGCTCAGCAAGTACTCGATGATTGGTCGGTTCATCGTGCTGGACGAAGCGCTCGATTTCCTGAAACGGACCATCAGTGATCTTCTGGATAAGGATGACCACGAAGCGCACACGATGCTCGACACGATCATCAATTACTACAGCGCCGTGATGCTGCATGTGCCTTTCTCGGAAACCCTGGAACATGAACCGACCTGGAGCTCGTCCTTCGATCTCGAGGCCTGGCGGAATTCGGGATATGAAGGCGTGCTGCAGGATTACCAGTTCGATGCGCCCCGCGAGTTCCAGACCCAGGTCGATCAAAGGGTGAAAACCACCCTGCTGTCGCGGATCGAAACCTTTGGTGAACATGCCTCGGGGCTGGGGCGGTTTACACGGACGATGTTTGCCAATGACTTCAGGCGCAACTTTGTGAATGCCGAAAACCAGCACGCTGCCGAATAGGATTCTGGCCCTAGCCGGTATCCCCAAGATAGATAACCGCGCGCCCCGGGAAGGCCGCGATCACGGCTGCGTTTTGCTCAGCCCCGAGATCGCGCAGGAAGATCGGCTTGTCCGACGACAGGAAAGGGTCGTTAAGATATAGCGCGGATCCGATGTTGTGCTGCGCGGACACAAACACCAGCGCGTTTCCAATATCTTCAATCTGCGCCATCCGCCTTATGTCGCCAGAATAGTTGCCGTAGTTTTGGTATTTCGAAACACCCCGCCACGTAGTGAAGCTGACGACCGAGACTGCGCATAACAACAAAGTAACGTTGTTCAGGCGGCTGCGATATCTTTCCGGCAGACGCCGGCGAACCTCTTCGATTCCGGCCCCAGCCAGAACCAGCGCAGGTAGGGCTGCTGTATACCAGTATCGCGGACCGATATAGAACCCGCCGATAAACCAATAAAAGAACAGCCCGCCGATAATGATCACGAAAACCAGAAGCATCGCCCAGTCGAACTTTGTCAGGCTGTTACGCCAGAGCAAGGCAACCCAGATTGGTATAAGAGACCCAAAAACCCAGCCCAAAAGCTCCATATTGAGCGCCGCAAACCCGTGCAGCATGTTCACCAGCCCTTCCAGCGGGCTGTGACCGGGCCACATGTCGAGCGCGCCAAAGTCTTTCGCGGGCGGCCCGACAGTTGGACCGAACCCAAAGGCATTGCCAGTTTCCCCCCAGATGCGGACAAAGTAATCCGCCTGCGGCGTCAGTAAAATCTGCCCGGTGAAGGCGTAGTTGAACAGCAAGAAAGCCGACCCAGACAGAACCCCGCCCACAGAATAGGTCGCGACCTGCCCGATCCCGGCGGGAATACGGCGGAGCAGCCACAAACCCGTCAATCCGCCCACGATCACCCCATCAAGCGGCCTGATCACAAAAACCCAACCCAGAGCCAGCCCGGCGACAAATGCCAGTGCAATGTCACTCAGCGTCGATCCCGAACCCGCGCGAAGCAGACACCACAGGCCGACAAGAACCATGAAGACTGTCGCCGAATGTGCCATCAAGGACGCGCCAACAGCCAGAACCCACGGTGAGGTCGCCATCAGCAGGGCGACCAGATCGGCACGTTCCTGGCTGACGGTGCGCCACAGGATGTCATGGGTCAGCCAGACCGAAGCCCCGGTGAGCAGCGGGTTGATCAGCCAAGGTGCCCCAACAATTACACCGATGGACAGGATCGCAGACCAGCCCGGCGCAAAGACCGAAAGCCACCGATCATCCCGAATATCGAGCAGAAAGTATTCCAATGCAGGTTGGGCGGCCTCGGGTGGTGCCGGGCTCCACAGGACGCCGCTGGCGAAGATGCGAGCTTGGAAAAGATAACACAGCTCGTCTTCCACATGCGGCACACGATCAAAGGCCGTCCAAGCGAGCACGGCACTGGCCAGAGTGGCAAAGAAGGCTAGTCCAGACACCGGAAGGCGTGGGGCCTGATCGGGGCCAGAGACGGTGAAAACCGCAATCAGCGTGGCGATCTGCACAAGGGACAAAACGCCCCCGACACCGATCTGCAGCCCAAAGGCGGTGTAGTAGCCATAGTTGATGTAAGGCGTGGCCGAAACACTGAACGCCGCGATCAGCACCCCCAACAGAGCTAGCCGCACCCCCCCTGCCTGCGCGAACAGGCCACGTATAGCCGCCCTCCCGGCAGGCCGTATCAGGATGAAAAACGTCAGCCCCGCCTGCGCGGCCAGCACTGCCAGCATGATCAGGTTTTCAGGTGGGTCTGTAGAAATTTCGAGCCTTGGAAACCAAAGTGGTTGTGTCAGCCACAACCTGGCCGCACTGCCCAAAAGCACCACCGCCCCCAAAAGACCAAAAAGCAATTGACCACGAGACCAAAACACAGCCAGCAAAAGCACTGATGTCGCGGCAATCGCTGCAAACCAGATACGCATCTCGGCCAGTGTGGCATTCGTGACCGCAGCATCCGCAGCCCAGACTGGCCCGCCACATGCCCAAAGGGCCAGCGCAGCACCACACCACCGCAATGGGACCGGACATATTCTCATGCCAGATGCTCGTCTTTGATCAGTGCTGGATCCCGGGCGGGACCTTCGATGTTGATACGTTCCTGCTCGGTGACAATCGGGCCGCCTCGGACCTGATTGTGGATCGAAGTGATATATTCCCCCAGCATACCAATAAACAGCATCTGAATCCCTGAAAGGAAAAACAGCGCTACGATGATGGTCGTAGTCCCCCGTGGTGCCTGATTGGGGTCGAGGAAATACACCAGCACTGCAAACAGGGAAAACAGAATGCAGCTTGTCGCGATTACCAGCCCGCTGAGCGTGCAGAACCGCATCGGTGCCCGCGTGAAGGAAAAGATCGCATTCAGCGCCTGGTCGGTCAGCGCCATCAGGCTGTGTTTAGACAAACCTCTTTTCCGGGCCCGCCAGACATAAGGAACGATGACCCGACGAAAGCCACAGCTTGCGATGATGCCCCGGATATAGGGATAGTGATCGTTATGAGACAGCACCGCCTTCAGAACCTTGCGGTCGATCAACTGAAACTCTCCCACCGAAGGTTCCAGCCATACATCTGATAGCCCATTGACTATTGAGTAGAAAATACTGCGCGCACCGCGCATCAGAAACCCTTCTTCTCGGGTGCTGCGCGCACCTGCCACCACGTCATAGCCGCTTTCCCAAAGCTCCACGAATTCCGGAATCATTTCCGGTGGGTCCTGCAAGTCGACAGGTAAAATAACGATGACCGCGTCCCCCTCAACATAGCGCAACCCGTTGAAGGCAGACCGGAACACACCGAAGTTACGGGCGTTGACAACCACCTTCACATCCATATCATCTTCCGCAATTTCTCGGAGGATTTCGACGGTCCGGTCGGTCGAGGCATTATCAACAAAGATATGTTCGCGCCTGTAGCCCGCCAGCTCTTTGTCGAAAATCGCTTTCACGATTTCATAGCAATGTGCCACGTTGTCTTCTTCATTGAAGCACGGTGAGACAATAGAAATGGTTTTCATATCATATCTTTGTTTAACGTCTACAGATGCCGGTTACCCGCCGCCGGCTCGGTCACGCTTATAGCATCCCGCACCCTTGCAGATTCGCGCAACAGCCAATCTGTGGGAATGTTTTAAGATGCAGTGTACTTGCCACCACAGCCCCGGCCTATTTCCCTGGGTGCGTCGCTGAATACACCGAAAGCTCTCACTTCCTTCTTTTCGACCCAAATTTCTACGTTACTGTAATCCGAAACTGTTGGCTAATTGTGTTCACATGACTCGCAAAATTCGCAATCAATTATTCAGGCTCCATACCTGGTTCGGTCTATATCTGTCGGTCTTTTTCACTTTCATGTTTCTGACAGGCACGCTGCTTGTAGTCGGGTTCGAACTTGAGTCCATGAATCGACCCGTAATCTGGACTTCTCTGACAGAAGAAGAACGCACCGCAAGTTTCGGCGAAATCTACGACAGCATCAAAACCACCCACCCTGAAGGCAATGCATTTGTAATCCTCAAGCGACCCGCCCCTTGGTTTGTGGACCGTACACACGGACGCACGGGATGGGGAGAGCGCGTGAGTTATTGGACAGATCCCACTACTGGTGAGGTCGTCCATGTGACAGGGAATCCGAGTTTTAACGGTATTCTTGCTGGCCTTCACGATACGTTTCTTATCGACAAGAGGAGCGTATTCATTCTTATTAGTGCGATGTCGATCCCGTTGCTTTTCCAGATGGTCAGCGGGCTGATCACCTATCGGCGATTCTGGAAGGGTTTTTTTAGATGGCCTAGCAACTCGGGGGGGGCTAGGTCATGGGCGGGTGGAGCCCATAGGCTGGTAGCTCTCTGGTCTACGCCGTTGGTCTTTATAATTGCAATAAGCAGTTTCTTTTTCCTGCTGGGTGGCCTGGGAATAGAAGGAGGCAGGCTAAAATTTCAATCCCCCGCCCCACGCGAAGCCGCCTTACCAACGGGCTTTGACGGAACTGTTATCGATGAAGCCGAAGCACGGGCCCGCGACGCCCTGCCAGGATTCGAGCCGGCCGCTCTAGTCATTCCCGGAAACAAAGCAAGCAGTTTGAAATTCAATGGGAGACATCCAGAGTTTTCACGTTTTAGCGGAGAGAGCACCGTAACCGTAGATCCTGTGACGCTTGAGATTCTGAACATCTACACGCCTGATGACTTCAGCGGCCTCACTCGCTTGGATGCGATGATGGAGCTGCTGCATTTTGGGGTCTGGGGTGGTCTGTTTTCAAGAGTTCTCTGGATTGTTCTGGGGATTTTCGCCACTAGCCTCGCCTTTACAGGGTCTCTAATCTATGCCGCCCGTCTGGCTCCTGCGACCTCATCGGGTGCATCTTTTATAGGTATCTGGCGCGGGATGGGGTTTCTACGCTGGATTTATTTACTGTTGCTAATGGGGATTCTTATTGGCGTGTATTGGCGCACGAACCCAAGTTCCTATGTCACGTCCCGCGTGACCCCGATTGATGCAAAAGGCGCAGTGGCGCAGTTAATCCTGCATGAGCCGCTAAGGCGCGATACCCCGATCGAGATCGAACTGCAGATTGGCGTAGCCGATGTCGACGTGGCCTTGGTCGAAGTCAACGGTGCGGCAGCCCAGCCAATTGATTTGGTTCGGAACGGAGACATAGCTTTGGGCCGTTTCGGATTTGATCCGCGCGAGGCGGACAACGAGGTCATTGCCTATCTGAAAAAGCAGGATGGTGATGAACAGAAAATCACGTTCCGAATGGGCAGCCCCATCTGGTGAGATCACACCCGAGCGGCCAGAGCCTTAAGCACAGCAAACCTGTCCCGCATCGTCGCAAATGCGAGGCAGGTGTAAATCAGCACACCCGTCGTGATACCCGCAGCCAGACGCACGATGCTTGTCTGATCGCCCAAAAGCGCCAGACATCCCACAACACCCGCCGCCATGATCCCCGCCGAGATAAGGGGCAGGATATGCAACGACGCCAGCCTGAAAACAGGCTGCCCCGAGATCGCCGCCAGATTGGCGAATTTGAACGGCCACATCACCAAGAAAACAGCGATAAAAGCCGCCGTTACAACCGACACGCCGTATGGGGCGGCAACCGTAACTGCGATGGCGGCAAGCATCACCTCGACCCACGATAGCACCGCCAGTCTGCCAGGATGACCTGACGCAAGGCAGAATGTCTGCTGCACCCTCTCGGTGCAAAGATACATTCCGAAAACGGACATCAGGCTCAGAATCGGCGCTGCCGGGATCCACTTCTGGCCAAACAGCAGGACCAACACCGGCTCTGACAGAACTGCCAATCCGGCAAAGGCCGGAAAGGTCACAAGCCCGGTCAGGCGCATGACATCCAAAAGCATCTCAGACGCCTTGCCGCCCCCGCGCGTGACCGCCGCAAAAGCGGGTTGTGAAACCATGCGCAATGGCGTGATGGTCAGGAACGAGGCCGTTTCCACAATCCGCCAGGCAATCGCATAATACCCGGCTGAGACCGGACCCAGCATCGCGCCGATCAGAACTGCAGGCGATTGCACAGCCACCAGTTCAGCCGCGCGTAGCCCGATGATCCGGTGGCTGAAATGCAGAACCTGCCGCATCTGGGACCCCGACACGTGGAAAGTGGGTCGCCACGATACGGCACCCCAAGCCATCACGATATTCGTAGCGGTCATTGCTACCCGCTGACCGACCAGGCTCCAGACCCCGTATCCCGCAAGGGCCATTCCGATCCCGGCAACCCCGCCAATGATTGCCCCAAGCACCGCGCGCAAGGCGAGAACGCGAAACCGCATCTCGCGCCGCAACAGCGCCACCGGCACCGCTGTGAGTGAGATCATCAGCACCGTTGGCGACAAACCGATCAGCAATTGTCCGGCTACCGCTTCGTCATAAAAGGCCGAGACTGGCCCCGCGCCCAGAATAATCAGCGCGGTTAGGCCAGCCCCCAGAAATGCCAGCAGCCAAAAGACCGAGTTTAGCCGATCGGGCGTCAGCGCATCTTGGGTCAGCAAAATCTCGGATATAGTTTCGCGGACCAAAAACTCGGAAAACAGGACAAAGGCGGCGGCCATTGCCACCAGGCCAAAGGCCTCGGCCCCAAGCAATCGGGCAAGAACAGCAATGATAATGAAATTGAACGCCTGTTCGGCCCAGACGCCAACGGACATCCAAGCAACGCCGCTGGTGAAACGCCGCTCCCGTGACATCAAAACCCTTCCCACTGCCCTACTGCCATACGAAACCGTCGACATTCTGAATATGTAGCGTATCGGTTTAGAGACAACACTGTCGAGACGCTTGCCAACATCCCTCGCGCGACCGCGCCGCAAGTCAGTGCAATGCGATGAATTCGGGATAAAGTGGAAATTTAGGCTCAATAAGAGCCAATTTGGAAACATTATCTCTGCGGCATATAGGGCCTCGGATGCCCGAACATCCTAGCAAACCTGTTGTTATACCGCCGCACATGTACCGAGACGGCCCAAAGAATTGATATACAACGTGGCATTACAGGCTGTCAGCGGTGTGTATAACATGACGCCAGAAAGATCGAATTTAGTCAAAAGTATTGTCTATGTTCAGCTTGTCTGTGTTTGAATACTATGGGCGGCAGAGGAAATTAGGCCCGTTGCGCCGGAAACGATCACACATGCCATGCGGGCGAGGACAGACAGAATATATATTAAGTGAATAAAAGGTTTTCATTTTCATGAACAAAGTCGCAGAGCCGATGGTGACGAGCAGCACCACATCTGAAGAGCTGATCGCATCGGAAACCGCCGGCATGAGCCTGAGCGTGGTCATCCCCGCCTATAACGAGGAAAATGCCGTGCGTCACACCGTCGAGGATGTGCGTGCCCATCTCGAGCCGCTGAATATCCCTTACGAAATTATCGTGGTGGATGACGCAAGCCAGGACAATACCCGCGCCGAGGCCGAGGCCAGTGGTGCCACCGTCACCTTCAACGATGTCAATTCCGGCTATGGCGCCAGCCTCAAGCGCGGCGTTCGGATGGCGCAGCATGAATATGTGGCCATTCTGGATGCCGACAGCACATACCCTGCGCGCTATCTGCCAAGCATGCTGGCCATGTGCCGCGATCAGGACATGGTGGTGGGCGATCGGGGTGCTGCGATGAAAAACGTGCCGCTGCTGCGGCGGCCGGCCAAGAAATTCCTGTTCGCCTTCGCTTCATTTCTGGCCGAGCGCAAGATCAACGATCTGAACTCGGGCCTGCGCGTGTTCCGCAAATCCGAGCTGATCCCATTCCTGCCGCTGCTGCCGCAGAACTTTTCGTTCACCACCACGATCACGCTGTGCATGACCTCGAATGGTAAAAGGATGATCTATACGCCCATCGAATACGGCAAACGGGTGGGCAAATCGAAAATCCGTCCGATTGACTTCCTGAACTTCATCATCCTGATCCTGCGCATCAGCACTTTGTTCAACCCGCTACGGGTGTTTATCCCTTTAGGTCTGGCATTTTTCACGCTGGGCACGGTGAAGTTCATTATCGACATGTTCTACTGGAACCTCAGCGAAACTGCAGTGTTCTCATTCCTGGCAGCGATCATGATCTGGTCACTGGGGCTGATCGCCGACATGATCTCGCGGCTGCACCTCAGACCGTGACATGAGCGGCAGGCTGCTTTCCGACCCAAGTCAACGGCGTTGGCTGATCCGGGTGGCCGGGTCGGTCGTGGTGCTGGCGATCCTGTTCTGGTTGCTTCCCGCTGAGGCCATCGTGACGGCACTGAAGTCGATCCCGATCTGGGTCTTTCTATGCGTGCTGGCCCTGTTCCTGCTGGCCCATGTGGGGGCCGCGCTGAAATGGTGGCTGCTGCTGAACCGAGGGCTTCCTCCCCTGCTGGCCATCCGGGCCCATTTTGCCGGGCTGGCCGCCAATCTGTGCCTGCCCGGCGCAATTGGAGGTGATACGGTGCGGGCCGGTCTGGCGCAGGCCGCGATGAAAGACGGTGCGCAGGTCGTCGCGGGCGCGACCGTTGACCGGCTGATCGACATGGTCGCGCTGCTGACCCTGTCCTGTCTGGGTCTGGTGCTGACATGGGAAAGCGCTGCCGGCGGGCATATGATCTGGCCGGTTGCCCTGATCCTGCTGGCCGCACTGGCGGGGATGGTCGCGATGCCGCGCCTGCTGCCTCTGCCCTGGCGCTATATCCCGTCCCTGCCCGGCAAAGGGTTTGCCCATCGCCTGGCCGATGCGCTGGCCGGGATGGGCCGCAAACCCGGCACGCTGGCCATTGCCTTTGTCGCATCGGTTCTGACCCAGCTGGTGCTGGTCCTGCTGGCCTGGTGGCTGGCCATCGCAGCGGGTGTCGATGTGGCAGCCGGGCCGTGGGTTTTCGCCTGGCCGCTGGCCAAGATCATTGCGGTTCTGCCGGTCTCGCTGAACGGGCTCGGCCTGCGCGAGGCCACGCTAGCCGGGTTTCTGACCCCATTTGGCGCCAGCGCGCCTGCGGTCGTGGCCGCCGGGCTGGTCTGGCAGGTTGTGTTGTTTACGGCAGGCGGGCTTGGCGCGCTGGTTCTGACCCTGTCCGGGATGCGGTTCAGCACCCCGGCAAATTCCCAAAAGGAAGAGTGCAAGTGACGGATGTTTCCCGACCCGACAGCAACGACAGGCCCGAGATCATCATACTGGGTGCCGGACCGGCCGGGCTGGCCGCGGCCCATGCGTTAACCGGGCAGGCCCGCGTAACGGTAATCGAACGCGCCGCTATCGCGGGCGGCAATTCAGCTTCCTTCCCGATTGAGGGCGTGATCTGCGATTATGGCTCGCACCGGTTTCACCCGGCGGCAGAGCCCGAGGTTCTGGCCGATGTGAAAGCCCTGCTGGGGGACGATCTGCTGCTGCGCCCGCGCCACGGGCGCATCCGGCTGGGTGGGAAATGGATCCACTTCCCGCTGAAACTGACTGACGCGCTGATGCGCCTGCCCAAGCCTTTTGCCCTGTCACTGATCGGGGACATGGTGCTGAAGCCGTTCCGCAATAAAAGCACCGGGCCCGAGACATTCTCGACCGTGCTGTATGACGGGCTGGGGCCGACGATTTCGGACAATTTCTATTTCCCCTATGTACGCAAACTGTGGGGGCTGAACCCGGACAAGCTGGCCGTGAAACTGGCCGAGCGCCGGGTCGGCAGCGGATCGGTCGGCAAGATCCTGATGAAGATGCTGCGCCTGCTGCCGGGGCTGCGCAGTGAAACCGCCGGGCGGTTCTTTTATCCGCGCAAGGGGTTCGGGCAAATCTCGGACGCGATGCGGAACAGCGCGGAAAGCAACGGGGCAACTTTCCTGTTCAACACCGAAATCACTGCTATCGAGCGGGACGGCAACCACATCACCGGCCTGACGATCCGCGAGGGCGAGGGTGAACGGCGCCTGACCGGCGATCTGATCCTGTCGACCATCCCGCTGACCGGGCTGACCCGCCTGATCGGCGCGCCGCCGCCCGAGGTGGTCGAGGCGGCTCGCGCGATCCGATTCCGCAGCATGATCCTGCTGTACCTGGTGCTGGAGACAGACCAGTTCACCGAGTTCGATGCACATTACTTCCCGGAACTGTCGATCCCGATCAGCCGGATGTCAGAGCCCAAGAACTATAACGCCAGTGGCGCGCCGAAAGGTGTCACCGTGCTGTGCGCCGAACTGCCCTGCGACCCGGATGAGAAATGGTGGTCCATGTCCGACGAGGAACTGGGGCAGGAATTCACTAAATGGCTGGGTCAGCTGGGCCTGCCCGTCACCGTGCCGGTGCGCCGCTGCGAAACCCGGCGGCTAAGCCACGCCTATCCGGTTTACGATATGGGCTATGAAGAGCGGTTCGATACGGTGGATCAGTGGCTCTCTGATTTGGACGGATTGCTCGTATTTGGACGACAGGGCTTGTTCGCCCACGATAATACCCATCACGCCTTTGCCATGGCTTACGGCGCGGCGGATTGCATCGACGACAAGGGCCATGTCGACCGCGCGAAATGGAACAAATATCGCGAGGTCTTTGCCACCCATGTGGTGGAAGACTGACCCATGTCCGCCTGGCAGGCCGATATCCTGATGTATCATTCGATCTCGGATGCGCCGGGGCCAACCTCGATCGCGCCCGACATCTTTGCGGCACAGATGCAGGCGCTGGCCGCGTCCGGCTTGCCGGTGGTCACACCGGACGCGCTGGCCAACCCGCCTGCCCGCCGCGTGGTCATCATCAGTTTCGATGACGGGTTTGAAGATTTCGCCGATACCGCCTGGCCGATCCTGCGCGATCACGGCTTCTGCCCGATCGTCTATCTGCCCTCGGGGCTGATGGGCGGCAGCGACAGCTGGGCCGGAGGCAATATCCCTGCCCGCCCGCTGATGGGCTGGGACAGGGTCGAGGCGCTGGCAGCTGAAGGGGTCTGTTTTGGCGCGCATAGTGTCACTCATCCCGATCTCACCACGCTGGATGCACTCATGCTGGAAGAGGAAGTCAGCGGATCAGGGCAGGACATTGCCGCCCGGCTTGGCCAGCCCATCCGACATTTCGCGCCGCCATATGGCGCGTCGAACTCTAGCGTTCTCAGACAGGTCGCGCAGCATTACGACACCTCGGTCGGCACAAGGCTGGGCGTGGCCAAAGCGGGGGATGATATGCACGACCTGCCCCGGCTCGAGATGTTCTATTTCAACAACATCGCCCGCTGGAAGGCACATCTTGCCGGGCGCGGCGGGCCCTATCTGACGGCCCGCAAAATGATGCGCGGCATCCGTGCGATGGTGCGGGGAAAATCGTGGTAAAGTTGGTTCTTACACAGTGACTGGTACAAACAAATGCATATTCTGATTACCGGCGGCGCCGGGTTTATAGGCTCCCATTTAACGGAACGGCTGATCGGTGAAGGGCATCGGGTCACGATCCTTGACGATCTGTCGACCGGGCTGATGTCCAATCTGGCTTCTGTCGCGGATCATCCGGGCTTCACTTTTGTCAAAGGCAGTATTCTTGACCGGAGGCTGGTCGCCGAACTGGTCGATCCGGCGGATGTGGTGTTCCACCTGGCGGCGGCCGTCGGGGTCAAGCTGATCATGGACGAACCCAGCCGGTCGATCCTGACCAATGTGGCGGGGACAGAGAACGTGCTGGATGCCGCGCTGGTGAACAAGACGCATACGTTCATCGCCTCCAGCTCCGAGGTTTATGGCAAAAGCACCAATTTCCCCTTTCAGGAAGAAGGCGATCTGACCATCGGCGCCACCCGCAATTTGCGCTGGTCCTATGCCTGCGCCAAGACACTGGACGAGTTTCTGGCACTGGCCCACGCGCGTGAATCCGACCTGCCGGTCACGGTGCTGCGGTTCTTCAACACCACCGGTCCGCGTCAGACCGGGCGCTATGGGATGGTGCTACCGAATTTCGTCAAGTCGGCACTGGAAGGCGCGCCGCTGATGGTCCACGGCACTGGTGAACAATCACGCTGTTTCGGCCATGTCGCCGATGTGGTCGAGGCCATGTGCCGTCTGATGACCCTGCCCGAGGCGCGCGGCGACGTCTTCAATGTCGGCACCGATCAGGAGGTCACGATCCGCGAGCTGGCCGAACAGGTCATCCGAACGACCGGCTCTGCCTCGGAAATTCAATGTGTTCCTTACGACACGGTCTATCCCGAAGGCTTCGAAGATATGCAGCGCCGCCTGCCCGATGTTTCGAAACTGCAGCGTGCCACCGGGTTCCGCCCGATGCGAACGCTGCAGCAGATCATCGATGACATCGTCGCCGAGATGAAGCGCCCGGTTCCCGCATGAGGCCGCCTGCCCCGGCACAGACGGGCCCAACCTCGTGACCGATCTGGTCATCGGATCGGGGCCATCGGGGGTGTCCGTGGCCAAGGCCCTATTGGCGCGGGGGCGACAGGTT
Organism: Ruegeria sp. AE3; assembly: GCF_056542225.1. NCBI lineage: Bacteria > Pseudomonadati > Pseudomonadota > Alphaproteobacteria > Rhodobacterales > Roseobacteraceae > Ruegeria > Ruegeria sp. AE3. The sequence goes on from NZ_JBQFZL010000010.1 coordinate 19,958, forward strand.
TTGATGCTGGATGGAGGGCGCAGACTGGAAGACTCGGCACAGTCCCGCCGTGACAGGCTGGCCGCGACGGGTCCCGAAAGCTGGTCCGCCGATGATGTAAAAGCCTGGCAAACTCCTCAGTTCGACACGCCGCCCGGACAGGTGCGCCGGTTCGGATCGGATTTTGCCATGGTGCCGGGAGCGGAAACGCTGGTATCGCCTGACCGGATCGGATTGCGCGCCTCACACGCCATAGGTGGGCTGTCCAATCTCTGGGGCTCGGCCGTTTTGCCCAACCGCGCCGAAGATATCGCCGACTGGCCGATCGGAATTGACGATCTGTCACCGCATTACCGCGCGGTTGCGGAATTCCTTCCCATCAGCGGTCGGGTGGACGCATTGCAGACTCTGTTCCCCACCCTTTCCATGCAGGATCGCGCCCCTCTGACCCCATCGCCGCAAGCCGAACGGATGCTGACGCATCTGGATCGCCAAGCAGCGAGGCTTGCGAAACTGGGGGCCCATGCCGGGGCTGCACGGCTGGCCGTTGAACCCGGTTGCCAATATTGCGGCCAGTGCCTGCATGGCTGTCCTTGGGGTCTGATTTATGCGTCCGGGCAAACGCTTGACGTCCTGCGTCACAATCCGGATTTCCGCTATCGCACCGGTCTTGTTCGCCAGTTTGATGAACGCCCGGGTCATGTCACGGTAACGCTGGAGGACGGCGAAACCCTGCAAGCCGACCGTATCTTTGTCGCCGCCGGGGTTCTGGAAACCGCGCGTCTGATGCTGGCGTCATCTCCGGACTCCGCAGCCCGCTTGCAACTACAGGACAGTCAGCATTTCTTTCTGCCCAGCCTGCACCACTGGCGCGCGCCGCGTCGCCCGGACCGAAGGCCCTATCACACCTTGCCGCAGATTTTCATTGAACTGGATGACCCCGCAGTCTCACCGCATCTGGTCCACGCACAGGTCTATACCTGGAACGAGTTCTATGCCCATGATCTGATCAATACTTATGGCTCGAAACTGCCCGGATCGGCCCCGGTATGGAGGCTGCTGGCGCAACGGTTGGTCGTGGCGCAGGCGTTTCTGCATTCTGCTCACTCCGCCCGGATCGATCTGACGATGGCCGCAGACGGGCTGCTGACCCCGACCGTGCAAGGTAATGACGAAACCGAACAGGTCATGGCGCGCGCCACGGCACGCATAGGGCAGGTCCTGAAGCTAGCAGGGCTTGTGCCGCTAAGTTTCGCCCGTCGCCCCGGCGATGTGGGATCCAGCTTTCACGTGGGCGGCTCGGTTCCCATGACTAAAACGCCTGGTGCGGGGCAGTCGGATATTTTGGGGCGGCCGAAAGGGCTGTCACGGGTACATCTGGTCGATGCCTCATGCCTGCCAAGCATCCCGGCCACAACCATCACTTTCTCGGTCATGGCCAACGCCCACCGGATCGGAATGCTGGCCCCTTAATCCATCTCTCGAACAAGACGAAAGGCATGTCCATATCCACGATTGTAGTGATGTGGTCCGACGCGAAACCCAGATCGGCTCTGCCAATCTTGTGAATACGAACCTCCACCACGCATTGCCCGGAATTCACATTCGTCCTGCACATATGCAGAGCCATCGATTTTCACCGGGTCATGATGAGATTCATAACAATCCTCGACCCATTCGAAGCCGTTGCCGTGCATGTCATAAAGCCCGAAATCATTGGGCGGATGCAGGCCCACTGGCGCCATCGTGCGCTCGGGCCATATGGAAGAGCAATTGATGCAAACAGCATTGTTCTTCCCCACCTCGTCACCCCATGGAAACCGCGTCACGGATCCGGCCCTGGCGGCGTATTCCCACTCCGCATCTGTTGGCAAACGGTAGATGTGCCCTGTCTTGGCGCTCAGATATTCGGCGTAAGCTTTTGCATCGCTCCATTCAGTCGGCGTCATGGGTTGGTCCTCGCGATAGCCTGCCTCTGGTTCAGGAAAATACGGCGCGCGCCCGGTGATCGCGAACCAGTCGGGATCTTCCTGTGCCTGTTTCCATTGTCCAAACGTGATTTCATAGCGAGAAAACGCCAATGATCGCGGAATTCGAACCAGACGTCTTGGACCTTCCCGATTGGCATGTTTCAGCTGGTTCCGAAGAGGTTTGTAAATAAACAGATGCGCGTATCGCCCCTTTTCAAAAATCGGAGAACCGAGCAGAAAGTAGCCTGGCGGAATCTCGACCAGTTCCGGGCATTCCGCACAATCCCGGAAAACACGGCCGGGCGTAACCAGATGATATCCGGGCTGACGCAGTGGCAGAAACTGGGCCACTACAAAAAGCGCAGCGTGCTGCAGGCGTGACAATTCGGGTTCAGGCAGTTGTTCATGCTCTTCCGTCGCGCGCATGGTGAACTCAAGATCCCGCAGCGCCGTGTTCGCTTTCACGAACAATAAAAGGAACACGATCAACAACACGAAGACTACCAACACCCCCGACAACATGATCCAAAACAGTCGTAGCACCCATCGGAGCATTCTTCCGACAAGGGAGCCCTTTTCTGGTCTGGTCGAAGTTCTACCGAACACCATCTGAAATTCCCTCTTGCTTGCCCTGAATCCCGCTGGGCATTTGGTTCGTGGACCCATGCTCAAACGCCCCGGCCTCCAGTGCCTTGGTCAATGCGCGGTCGCCTTTCTCACACGCCGCGCGGGCCAATGCCGCTCCATACGCCTCAAGCACCCGGGTTTCGTGCCAGATATCCACAAACGCCTTGCGCGCAGCGGTCCCCTGCCCTGCGCGTCGGTCGGGTTGGTGTTGCAGATCGCGCATCGCTGCAATCAGATCATCCTCGGTCTCGAACAGCGACCCGCCCCCGGCCCGCTCAACGATCTCGGGGAACGGGCCCAGCCGCCGGGCGATCACCGGCGTGCCCAACCGGAAGCTTTCGATCAGGATGATGCCGAAGGTCTCATAACAGACCGACGGTACGATCAGCCCCAGCGCGCCGCGGTAATAGGCGTTCAACTCGTCAGGCGCCTTGCGGCCCAGGAATCTGATCCGGTCATTGCCTGCGGCCTGTGCCTTCAGCTCATCCGCGTAATCGCCATCGCCGAGGATCAGCAGATCGGCATCCGGGTAACGATCAAAGGCCGGGAACACATCCTGCAACCCTTTGATCTTTTCCAGCCGCCCGACAAACAGGAAATAGGGGCGGTCATGCGCCGCCGGCTCCGGCAAAGCGTCCTGGTCCAGATCGGGCAGGAAATAGGGCAGCACCTGCATCTCCTGCCGCAGGCCGAACTCGCGATGTTTGGCCCGGCTGAATTCGCTTTTGGCGATGATCAGGTCCATGTGATCCAATGCCCGGTCCAGCGCACCGGTATAGCGCCACAGCTGAGGCGGGCGTTTGTAGTTCAGCACGCAGCGCAGGCACTGGCGGTCATCGCACAGCTCGCGCCCGTGCCGCCACAGCACATGCGTGGGGCAGACCAGCCAGTGCTCATGCGCCTCATAGATCTTCAGCCCCTCGCCCATTGGCAACAGGCCGGGCCCACCGATCAGCGAGGTGTTGTTGTGCCAGATGATATCCGGTTTCCGCTCGGCCAGTATCTCGCGGATGCGGGCGGCATGGACAACCGGGCGGCCAAGCTGCTGGGTCAGCAGGTTCGACATCATGCCATTGCGACTGCGCAACCCGATCCGCCGGACCCCGTCCGGGTCGCCCTCGGGCTGTGGTTTGCCGCCAAGGATCAGATAGCTGTCCTCATCATGCACCACCGTCACGTCATGCCCCCGCGCCACCAGCGCCCGGGCCATGCGCTGAATACCCACGGCATCGCCGCCGAAGGAGTATGGCGGGTAAAATGTGGTGAACATCAGAATGCGCAAAGACTGCATGCGAATTGTACCAGATTACCAATAACTTTCCGGTATCAAACACGATCCTCGTCACAATCGAAAGACACAAGCCACGCAGTTGCCCGGTTCGCGCCCGGTGTTGCGGGCTTGCTGCAAAAATTCATAGGCTGCGGCACGAGTCGACCGTGACATGGGCAAACGCAATGCAGATGATATGGTTGGGAAATAATTCAGAAATTTGGCCAAACCCACTTCAGATGCAGACTGTCCCCCCAAAAGACCCCCTTCATGTAGTCGAAATAGGCACCCAGTTTGGCATGGGCGGCATCACCCGGCATATCCTCGGGCTGAGCGATTGGTTGCAGGCCCGAAACCATCGTATCACCCTTGCGGGCACCGCAGATATCTGGGCGGGTCCTGACCGGCAATCGGGATTTCTGGACCTGCCCACCCGCTATGTCGCAGGCGATGGCGGCAGCATCGCCAACCGGCTGCGCCATACAGCAGTCGCGGCCTGGCGGTTGCGGCGCTGGCTGGCGGACAATACGGTCGATCTGATCCATTGCCATGAATCCGCCCCTGCGCTGGTTGCCAGCCTGGCCCGAACCGGGCGGCGGATTCCGGTTGCCGTCACCTATCACGGGTCCGAACCTGAACGGATCGCTGCATTCGGCCGGATTGCTGCAAAATGCGATCTGGTGATCACGCCCAGCCATCGTTCCGCCGAGGATCTTGCAACGACCGGGAATGTGCCGCGAGGCAAACTGAAAGTGATCGGTTTGGGCGTCTCCCTACCTCCTGACGACAGCGCGGAGGACATCGCCGAATTGCGGGCCAAACTGCTTGGGGATGGCGACCGGCTGATCGTCACGCTGGCCCGCCTGTTGCCGCAGAAAGGGATCGACATCCTGATCGACTGCGTCGCGCGGATGAAAGAAACCCACCCCGGCTATCGCTTCGTGGTCGCCGGAGACGGGCCTGATGAGGCACAATTGCACGCGCTGACGCGGGACAAGGGGCTTGGGAAGCACCTGCAGTTCATTGGTCGCACCGACAAGCCGATCCGGCTGTTGCGCGCGGCGGACCTGTTCCTGCTGACCTCGCGGTGGGAGGCCCTGCCCTTCACCATCGCCGAAGCGTTCCAGGCTGGAACCCCCGCCGTGGCCACCGCCTGTTCCGGCGTGGTGGAACTGATCGACGACAGCGTTGGCGCGGTGGTGCCCATCGGCGACATCGAGGCGATCTGCGCAGCCGTGGCGGATGTCCTGTCAGACGAAGGACGTCGCCAAACCTTGGCCGAGAACGCCCTGAAACGCAGCCGCGAGGACCGGTTCGACCCGGATTGGGTGCACTGCCAGTTCGAAAAGACATATTACGATTTGGCGGGCCGCCAAAGGTGATGCCCGCGTCAGGGACGCTTGGTGATGTAGCCCCAGACCTCGCCCAGCGTCCATGCCGTCGATAGCAGCATGACATAGGGCAACGTCTTGAGGTACCGCATCCCCCGCCCCTTGCTGGCTTGCAGTTTGTAATGGCGTACCCAGAGCAGCGGCGGGATCAGCGGGCCAGCCAGGATCAGCATCAGCCGCTTTGCATTGCTTTGATTGCGCACCCGGATCTCACCGAACAGGCGGCCCCAGTCGAACCGTTCGGGCAGCAATTCCCGAAAGGTTGCCTTGGGCCGGTGATGGTGTACGATCACCTCGTTCGACAGCCACAACTCCTCGCCCTGTTCAATCAGGTGCCAGTGCACGATCGGCTCGTGATAGCGGTCCTTCCACAGGTGCTGGGTCTCATCCAGCGCCTTGCGGCTGTAGGTCAGGTTCACATCCGAGACCCAATCCGCCGGCCCGGTCTCGAAAGGTCGCCCGTAGCGGCCGAAATCGGTAACATAAAAGGCCCAGTTCAGCGGGCTGACCGGCTCCATGCATTCGATCGCGCCGCCAATCACGTTCTTTCCGGTTTCCGCATACAGCCGTACGATGGTGCGCGCCCAGTCGGATTGCGGCAGGCCACGGTCTTCGAGAATACCGATGATGTCGCCCGTGGCCGCGGCCAGCCCGGCCGAGCGGCGGCGATCGTAAAGCTCGTGCTTGCCCGCCTCCGAGGTGATCGGGCGGATCGGGTCGATTACGCCAAGGTCCAGAAACCGAACCTCGGGGTAGTCATCGGCATATTGCGCCACATCCGCGACACTGGCGTCATAGGGAATGATCACGTCCAGTGGCGGCGGATCATCGAAACTACGCACCGCCTCAAGGAAATCCCGCACATAGCTGCCGCCTTGCACGATGGTCAAAACGATGGAAAGGGTCGGATCGCTGCTCATCAGATTTTCATGTCCCCAAGATTTTCCAGAATGACCGGCTGACCGCTGCGCATGCTTTCCGGCACCGCCGCCGCAACCTCGACCGCGCGTAGGCCCGCATGGCCGTCGGCGCAGTTCAGACCGGTTTCACCACGGGTCAGCCGGATGAAATCGGCCAGTTCTTCGCCAAAGGATTGGATTGCGGTCGATTTCCAGGATTTCAATTTCTCGCGCACCATGATTTCCGGGTAGAATTTACGCACCTTCTTGGGCGCACCACCGGGCTTGTCCATGGTGATGACAAGGTTCTGCATCGGCGCATAGGCCCCGCGCACCATACCGCGCGATCCGTAAACCTCGATCACACTATTATAGCCTTTCCAATCGTTCCAGCAGGCCTGATAGATCGCCGGAATGCCGTCAGGGTTCTTGAAGATTGCCACTGCGTTATCCTCGGACCCCGGCACGTTCCAAACGGAGTTGGTGGCCACGCCATAAACGCTGGTGATCTCGCCCAGAATGAAGCGCGCCATGTCGGTCATGTGGATGCCCACATCCCATAAGGCGCCGCCGCCGGAAAACTCGGCCTGATATTCCCAATCATGGGTGAAGTGACCCAGCCCGTCATGCCCCCCATAGACGCGGACATGGTCGATCTCTCCGATCTCGCCCGAGGTTGCGACCTCTTTCACATGAGCGAATGAGGGGTAGTAGCGCATGTTGAACCCGGCCCCCAGGGCCTTGCCCGCCTTTTTCGCCGCCTCAACGATCCGCCTTGCGCCTTCCACGGTCGGGGTCAGTGGCTTTTCGGTCAGCACATGCAGCCCTTTTTCAAAGGCGCGCAGGCATAAGGGTTCGCGCACATGCGCGGGGGTCGATATCACCACCGCATCCATCGGCGTCTCAAAGAACCGGTCGAGATCGGTAAAGGCCGGTGCCCCATCAGCCACGGCCACGGCCCGGTGAAACTCCAGATCCAGAACCGCCGCCAATTTGGCGTCAGGAGACTCGTGAATGTTCTGAACTCGCATCTGGCCGATCTTACCGGCCGCTCCGATCACACCGATCTTCATTCAATTCCTCATTAACAATCGCGGGTGCGCAATTGAGTTACACCCGGCATCTCTAACAACAATTCACCTTCAAGCGGAGTAGCATAGGCTCTGCCTCCACGCTAGGTTTCTGAAAGACAGCACTTGCCGAAACAGCGGAATCGAAGGGGAACCCAAAACCGTGGACGTCGCCGGATCGGAACACCTGAATGGCAAGACCGTCTTCGTGACCGGAGCAACCGGTTTCGTTGGCAAACGGCTTGTTCCGGCCCTGCTGGATACAGGCGCCAGGGTCACCGTTCTGCTGCGCAGCCACCACGGCGCGCGCACGCTTGAGGCGATGGGGGCGCATGTCGTGACCGGGTCGCTTGGCGACAGGGGTGCCATGGAAACTGCCCTGCGCGATCAGGACGTGCTGTTTCATCTGGCCTATGACATGCGCGCACCCGCGGCTGACAATCTCGCCGCATTCGATGCCCTCAGACAAGCAGCTGAGACCGCCGGGATCGGGCGGATCATCCATATCAGCTCGATCGTCGTCTATGACGGCTGGCCGCAGGAGGACCTGACCGAGGACAGCCCGCTAACTCAGGCCGGGGGCACACCATACCGGCAGGCTAAAATGGCGATGGAGCAGGCTCTGATACAGGGAAAGTGCCCGGTGGCGATCCTGCAGCCGACGCTGGTTTATGGCCCCGGAAGCATGCTGTGGACGGATCGGCTGGCCGACTGGATGGCCGCTGGCAGTGCGGTGCTGCCGAAACCCGAAGGGCTGTGCAACGCGGTGTTTGTAGACGATCTGGTTCAGGCCATGTTGCGCGCCGCCGTGCTGGAAAACCTGGAGCGTGAGCGGTTCATCATATCGGGCGCAGATCCCTTTTCCTGGTCGGATTTGCTGATTGGTTATGCTGGTGTCATCGGTCGAGGCAGCGTGCGTCATATGCCCCTTGCATCACTCAAAGACGGGCTGCCACCTGAAGAACCTAGTGAGATGCCCGACACGCCTCCGCTTGCCGCGCGGATCAGTGCTGCCGCACGAACCTGGATTGGTCGGGAAAGGTTCGAAAAGCTGGTACATAAAATAAAGCACTTGCTGCCCAAGCAAAACGAGATGCATCCCGACCGCTATATGCTCGAGCTGTTTGCCACCAAAGGGCGCTGCCGGATCGACCGCGCCCGCGACCGGCTGGGCTATTCCCCCACCCACGACCTGCAGGCCGGGTTGGCCGCCACCCGCGCTTATTTGCAAGCCCGCTATGGAAAATAGCGAGGCCAAAAACAAAATTATCCAATAATTTCAGGGACGACGACATTTGATTAATATAGCCGTTGACGCAACGCCATGGGAAAATGAACGCGGCTTTGGCCGGTTCACCCGCAATCTGATCGCCGCGCTGGCCGCCCGCGATACCGGTTTCCATTATACGCTTCTGTTCGATCAGGAGCCGACGCGGCCAGTACCGGACGGGGTCGAAACCCTTGTTGCGGGATCTGATCTCTCAATGTCCGAGGCCTCTTCGGGCGCCAAAGCCCGAGGCGGGGCCGATCTGCTAACAATGGCCAAGGCGGCCCGGCGCATCAATTGCGATGTCTTCTTTTACCCGGCGGTATATTCCTATTTTCCCCTGCCCGCCCGGCGCCCAATGGTGGTGTGTTATCACGACACAATCCCCGAACGGTTTCCCGATCTGATCTTTCCCAAACGCCTGAATTTCCGGCTGTGGCAGGCCAAATGCTGGCTGGCCAAGATGCAGGCAACGCGGGTGATGACGATCTCGGAGGCCTCGGCAAACGACCTGACGCGTATCCTGAACATTCCCCGTAACCGGATCGACACGATTACCGAAGGGGCCGAAGCCATTTTCCGACCGATTGACGATAATTCGGCTCTAACGAAGGTCAGGCAAACCTATGGCATCCCATCTGATGCCCCGCTGCTGGTCTATGTGGGCGGCTTCAACCGGCACAAGAATGTGTTGCGGCTGATCGAGGCGATGCCTGAAATCCTGGCGCGTGTGCCAAATGCACGCCTGGCCATTGTCGGGCGCACCACCGGCGCGCGGTTCTGGGACAATGTCGAAGACCTCAAGGCCAGCGCTGCCGCCGATGCGGCTCGGTCCGAGAGCATCATCTTCACCGGTGAAATCGACGACGAGCAGCTTGCATTGCTTCTCAACACAGCCGATGCGCTGGTCTTCCCCTCGCTTTGGGAGGGGTTCGGTCTGCCCGCGCTTGAGGCGATGTCCTGCGGTACCCCCGTTTTATCTTCGGATTGCGGCAGCCTGCCCGAGGTGGTGGGCAATGGCGGGCTGTATTTCGACCCCCTGTCCAGTCAAGCGCTGGCAGATCAGGCCGTCCGGCTGCTGACCGAACCGGGCCTGCGAAACGATCTTTCGCAAAAGGCGCTGGCGCAGGCTTCACGGTTCAGTTGGGACAAGGGCGCGGAACTGGCCGAGGCGTCGTTTCGGCAAGCATTACGCCCGAAATGACAAGAATTTTCCTGACTTGGATTTATAAATAATACCCTCAACAATACCGCAAATGACCAAAAATTGAGGCGCTTTGGGAAACACGGTACTGCAGTCTCGGACCGAGCTGACAAATATATTGGATTCGCCTCCGTTCCGCCCTATCCGTGGAGGAGCCTGGGTTTCCGGCAGCTGCACCGCGAATTGATTTCAGTCTGACTTTGTACGATCAGGATAAATTATGAACTACGAAACCTCGCATCATCTTTCCCTCAAGCAGCTTATCGCGGCGCGCGATGCGCGGGTTGCTGTGGTTGGGCTGGGCTATGTCGGGCTGCCGCTGGCGCTGACCGCCTATGATGAGGGGTTCGATACCACCGGCGTTGATCTCAACCCTGACCGGGTGGCACGGATCAATCAGGGCGATCAGGTCATATCGTATCTGGCGTCAGACCGGATCGCACAAGCGGTAGACAGCGGCAGGTTCCGCGCAACGCAAGACGCCGCGGCACTGGCCGAGGCCGATATCATCCTGATCTGCGTGCCGACCCCGCTGACCGATGCACAAGACCCGGACATGCGCTTTGTCGCCGCCGCCGCCGAAACCATCGCGCAGCATCTGCGCCCCGGTCAGATGGTGGTGCTGGAAAGCAGCGTCTGGCCCGGCGCCACCACCACACTGGTTCAGCCGATCCTTGAGGCGGGCGGTCTGCGCGCGGGCAGTGATTTCTTCCTGGCGTTTTCGCCCGAGCGCGAAGACCCCGGCAATGACAAGTTTAACACGCACAGCATCCCGAAGGTGGTGGGTGCCGACGATCCGCTGTCGCGGCAACTGGTCGAGGATTTCTACCGCGCCATCGTCACCAGCGCCGTCCCGGTCAGCTCGGCCGCTACCGCTGAGGCGGTGAAGCTGGTCGAAAACAGCTTTCGCACCGTCAATATCGCGCTGGTCAACGAGTTGAAAACCGCGCTTGAAGCAATGGACGTGGATGTCTGGGAAGTGATCGAGGCTGCGGCGACCAAGCCGTTTGGCTTCATGCCCTTCTATCCCGGTCCCGGAATTGGTGGGGCCTGCATCCCGGTGTCTCCGGCCTATCTGGCCTGGCGCGCCGCGGATGCAGGATCTGATACGCCGATCATCAATCTGGCCCGCTCCAGCAACGACGCCGTGCCCTCCATGCTGGCGGCACGGATGGCCGCCGAACTGGCGGCGCGTAACGGCTCGGCCATCGCCGAGACCGGGCAGCCCCTGACCGGTCAGCGCATCCTGCTGATGGGCATCGCCTATAAGCGCGATGTTGAAGACACCCGCCGCAGCCCGGCGCTGGTGCTGCTGGACGAGTTGGAGAATCTGGGGGCCGAAGTGGACTATCACGACCCGTATTTCCCCCGCCTGCCCGAAGGTGGCGAATACCCGCAGCTTGCGGGTCGCACATCCCAGCCGCTGACTGCGGAAAACCTGAAGCGCTATGCGGCGGTAGCCGTGATCACCGATCACAGCGCCCCGGATTACGGTCTGGTCGCGCGCGAGGCGGCACTGGTTTTTGATACGCGCAATGTTTTTGAAAAAACAGGGATCAGAGTGACGGGGGGCAGGCTCGTTAAGCTCTGAATATGTAAACCTTGCTCAACACATCTAGCATATCCAGAACAGAAGAAGATTAAAGAAATTACTTACTTTTAATGATGTAACTGTCGGAAGTAGAATTCCAGTAATGAGTGAAAAGCCCGAGAAAATTTTTGTTGATCTGGACGGGACGCTGATCAGAACTGATCTTTTTGTCGAGGCGATCCTCCAGTTCCTGAAAAGCAATCCGCTGAATATCTTCTCCGTCATCCTGTGGCTGTTCAAAGGTATTCCCTACGCCAAAGAACGGATCGCGCAAGCAGTCAGTCTTGAGGCCGAGGCGCTTCCGTTTGAGACCTCACTTCTTGAATATCTAAAACAGCAGAAAACAGATGGCAGGCAATTGGTGCTTGCGACAGCCTCGCATCGGAAATACGCCGATGAGGTAGCCACGCATCTGGGGATATTCGACTCTGTTCTGGCAACGGACGCCAATCATAATCTGAAAGGGTCCAACAAACTGGCCGCCATACGCGGTGCAGCCGGCAATGAGACCTTTGCGTATGCCGGAGACAGCAAAGCTGACAGCCCGATTTGGGCTGCCTCTGCATCGGGCATATTCGTCAATGCGCCGAGTTCTGACGTGGCGGCGGCCCAGGCTGCGGGCACGGCCGAGAAAATCATCACTTCGCGTCCGCCGCTTTGGCGGGCCTTTGTAAAGTCCATGCGGCCGCATCAATACGCAAAGAACGCCCTAATTTTCGCGCCTATCTTTACCTCACAGCAGTATCTGCCTTTCTCATCGGTTCTTGCGTCGTTACTGGCCTTTATCTGCTTCAGCCTCTGCGCATCGGGAGTGTATTTCCTGAACGATCTAGTTGATCTGGCCGCTGACCGCCAGCACAGCAGCAAACGCTACCGCCCGCTGCCATCCGGCGATTTGTCCCTGCGTGCAGGCGTTGTCGGAGCCATTGCCCTACCCTTTACCGCCTTTGCCCTGACATTGGCCTTCCTGCCGCCTGTCTTTGCGGTTGTGCTGATCGCCTATCTGATCGCCACCATGGCCTATTCATTCTGGCTCAAGCAGATCGCAACAGCGGATGTCATGGTGCTGGCCTCGCTTTACACACTGCGCGTCATTGCCGGGTCTGCGGCCACCGGCATCGTCCTGTCGTCCTGGTTTCTGGCGTTCTCGATGTTCGTCTTTGTCAGCCTCGGCTATCTGAAGCGCTATATCGAGGTGGCGGCAGCGCCGGAAGAAGACGGCAATGTCCATGGCCGGGATTATTCATATGCCGACAGCGAAACCATGTTCAGCCTGGGCGTTGCCAATATCACCGCAGCTGTCGTCATTCTGGCGCTTTATATAAACAGCCCCGAGGTGAAAGAGATTTACCGGACACCTGAAATCCTGTGGCTGCTATGCCTGCTGCTGCTCTATTGGGGGAACCGCATCTGGGTTGGTGCCCGGCGCGGGCGGGTTGCGGACGATCCGGTTCTGTACGCCCTGCGCGACAGAATAAGCCTCATGATCGGTACGGCCTTTGTACTGGTCACTCTGGCTGCCAAGTATCTGGTCTTTTGATCCAGGGCCCGGCACACGAAGGAGAACACATATGTCGCTATACTGGTCTGCCTTGTTGTTTGCGGTCTGCGCGAACATTTGCACCAACGTCTCGTTCAAGCTGGCCGTGCAACAGCTTTCTGGACCTTTCGACGTTCGCGCCCTTGTGGCCTCGCCCTGGGCATGGGCCGGTCTGTTCAGCGGTTTACTGCTGCTGAGCAGCTTCATCGTCGCCATCCGCGGCCTTGAGCTGAGTATCGCCTACCCCGCCGTCACGGGCCTTGCGATGGTGGGTATTCTGATCGTTGGTTACTTTCTGTTCTCAGAAACCCTGAACCTGCAGAAAATAGCGGGCATCGGGCTTGTTATCGCCGGTGTCTTCGTCCTGTCTCAGGTCAAACAGGTCTGATCAGAAAAGTTTATCATACGTCACCGTGCACAGGCGGAGATTTGCACGTTTCGGGGGCCTGTTCGATCACGCATTGCTCGTGTAACGATTTTACGAAACAATTCCCGCAGGCATTCTGATGCCTCACTAATACGTAGTTTCGAGCGAGTAATGGGGCAGTTCCTCGTCGGATATCCAATAACCAACTTTTAACCCCTAGTGGTTCAAAGTTTTGCCATGATTCCGTGCCGGAATTGTAAGTGGGTACTTGCCCATGGCATGGCTGTCGCCCACTTGGGATCGCGCTAAAGCCAAGGCCATAACTTGGAGGGCTTGGGAGAATGCTGGGAATTATTGGTTTAGCTGTCGTTTTCGGCCTCGGTGCCAGTGGGCTGGCTTTGTTCTCCGGCTATTCCATCCTGATGGCATTGGGACTCTACGCGCTGACCGGCTGGCTGATTATAGCTGCGGCCGTCCTCGCGATCTGCACCGTCCGGTCGCTGAAGACTCGCACTCAGAAACAGGGCCACGTCTACACAGGCTGATCTGTCAGTCCCGCCCGGCGACCCTCTTGGCCACATAGCCCAGAAACGCCCGCTGCGGGTTTCTGATCTGCGGGCGGCCGGACGCGGCCCAATAGGCCAGCCAGTCCGCTTCCAGCGCATAGACATCGCGGCCCGGTGCCATTGCCCTGGCTTCCTCCAGTGCCTGTGACGGCAGGATCGGTTTGTCCGGTCCCTCGACCACCTGGTCACGGCGCGAAAAGCGGATCAGGTCGCCGGGCTCTTCGATCATCTCGTAATCGGGCAGGTGATCGGCTGCGATCATGTCGCGGATCATTTTGCGGAACACCCGCCGGGGCGAGGCCGAGCCCGATTTCTTCAGCAGCACCTCGACCGAGATCCGCCACTCGGGCTGGCGACCGCAATGCTTGCGGGCCAGCTCATAGATGCGCCGCTCGAGCGGTTTGCGCAGGCGAAAGTAGTCGCGGCTGAGGGTCAGAACGGATTTCGCCAGCACCGCGCGAAACAACCAGTCCGACAGCTTCACACTGACGCTGACCATCCGGCCCGCCCGGGTGTGGCGAACGATTTCCCAGCTTTCGATCAGGCCAAACCCGGTGGTGGTTTCCTTCTCGCCGGTGACAATGTTGGTGGTGATCCGAGTGCCTGCCAGCCGCTCGAACGCTTCGCGCAGGCGCTTGTAGCCATCGCCGCTGGTTTCGCGGTTGGTGGCCACCAGCAGATCATGCGCCTTCAGATGCAGCACCCGGCTGACCGTCCGACCCGCATTGATCGCTGCCATCAGCTGGCTGATGCAAAAGATCAGGATGTCCTTGTCGTGGATCGTCGCCAGCCCCCGCACCGAGGGCGTCACCGTGATCTCGACCCCGTTATGCTCGTAATTGAGGATCCGGCGATCCGGTCGGGTCGAGAGCGAAAACATCGGATGCTCCATCGAGCCCATATCTGTCTTGGGCAGCGCATCGAAGATATCGCATACAAAAAAATCACCCGTTGGGTGCCGGTCGGGCAACAACGCCCCTGACCCGCTCATACTGCCCTGCCCATATGTCCTGCCCGAATCTTTGTTCGTGGTTTTATTGACGCCTACCGTAGAGTTATCCACAGGACGCGTAAAGCCGCCTGAACGTGGGATCAGAGTCACTGCAACGTGGGATCAGAGTCGCCTGAACGTGGGATCAGATTCACTATGGGTGCTTGAGAATACAAAAAACCTATTTTTTTCTTATACTTAAGAATATCAGGATTTCGCCGTAACTAATAAAATAACAGGATTCTAACTAGATATTTTTTTGCCTGACACTCAAAACCAGCGTTTCAATCGATAGTTACCTCTTATTATTGCTTAGAAAATCCGGTTTTGTGCTCATTATGCTTCCGCATGCTTCGTTTTGTGGTATATTGAGCAAAACATAGCACATAGGCAGGTTTTCAATGCGAGCAGCGACCTCCGAGGGGCTTCCCCCGTATTTCAATATCGATCCGGATCTGGCTTATGCTGAACTTGGTAATCCGACCGGCACGGGTGACTTTTCACAAATCGCGGATGCCTGTGCACGGGGTCGCAGCGATCTGGCAAACCGGGGACTGGAAGAGAACGGTCAGAAAAAGCTGCGCCTGTTTTCAACTTGGGAAATCACCAAATACCTGATCCCTGTTGCACCCGCCCATTTTCGCCGTGTGCTGAAGGGCAACCCGGATCTGCCGCAGGGACAATCCGAAACCGAAGGCGGGGCCAAGTGGTTCACGCTGGATGAGGTTCTGCGGCTGCGGGCACATTTTGCCTCGGAGGGGTCCAAAGCCAAAGAGTACCGCCCTTACCGGCCCAATGGGCTACCTGCCAAGATCGTTTCGGTCGCCAATTTCAAGGGGGGTGTTGGCAAGACCTCAACCTGCGCGCATCTCGCCATGTCTGCCGCCCTGGATGGTTACAAGGTGCTGGTCATTGATCTGGACAGCCAGGGTTCGATGACGTCGATCTTTGGCGGCAAGGTAACCGATGAATGGCAGACGGTGTTTCCTCTGCTGGCCCGTCACTACGCCACCCATCTGCGCCGTGACAATCAGGGACGGCTTGATCGGGGTGAGGCACCGCATCCGATCGACGACACCTTGTCCGAAGCGCTGAAGGTCCGCAGCAGCGATCTGATCCAGACCACGCATTGGCCGAATATCGACCTGATCGGCGCGCAGCTGAACCTGTACTGGGCCGAGTTCCAGATCCCCGTCTGGCGAATGCAGGGCCGCAGCTGGAAGCTGTGGGACGCGCTGACCGATACGCTGGACGAGGATGGGGTGCTGGACGACTATGACATCATCTTCATCGATACCCCCCCTGCCCTTGGCTATCTGACGATCAATGGGCTGGCCGCCTCGGATATCCTTCTGGTGCCCATGGGGGCCTCGTTCCTAGAGTTTGACTCCACCGGGCGCTTCTTTGACATGCTGCATTCCACGTTTCAGTCCATCGAAGATGGTGAGAACATGGCGGCTCGCGCGTTGGGACGACCCGAGATGGCCTTTCAGTGGGACGCAGTGCGCACGATCATCACCCGCTATGACGGCAGCCAGCAGGCGGAGCTGGCCGGGCTGATGCAGGCCTATCTGGGTCGGACTCTGTCGCCACATTGGCAGGGCTACACGGCGCTGATCGGGCAGGCCGGGGAACAGGTCAACGGCATCTACGAGGCCGATTACCGTGATTTCAATCGCGAGACCTATGTGCGCGGGCGGGAAACCTTTGATGCCACCTATGCCTCGTTCAAGAAGCTGCTGATTGGTGTCTGGCGAGGTGAGGAACTGGCCCAGCAGGCCGAAGCGGCGGGAACGCCGGAACTGGCGCTAAGGTGATCATGTTTCGCGCGCGAAACACATCAGTGGTGCCCGAAACAGGGTCTGATCTGCGCTGGAAAAGGAGAAAGTGATGGCAAAACGCAAACGGTTGACCCCTGCCCGGCCGGATTATCTGGAAGACACCCGCCCTGCCCCCGGGTTGAACCCCATGTTCCCTGCGGATACGCCCCGCGCTGCGCCTCCGGTTGCACAGGTGGCCGGAGCCACAGCGGCTCAGGCGGCACTGGAGGAGCTGTCCGGAGAATTGCGTGCCGCCCGTGCCGAAGGTCGGCTGGTGCAGGACCTGCCGCTGGATTCCATCGAGGAAACCTATCTGGTGCGCGACCGGCTGGCGGCTGATGACGCGGATATGGAGGCGTTGAAGGAAAGCCTGAAGGCGCGCGGGCAGCAAACACCGATTGAGGTCGTGGAACTGCCGGAAGGGCGTTATGGGCTGATCTCTGGCTGGCGTCGGATGACTGCACTGCGGGCCTTGGCGCAGAACACGGGCGAGGCACGCTTTGCAACCGTACGTGCCTTTCTCAGGCAACCACAGAGCGCATCTGACGCTTACGTGGCCATGGTCGAGGAAAATGAGATCCGCGTCGGGCTGAGCTATTATGAGCGCGCCCGGATCGTGGCGCGCGCGGCGGAGCAGGGCGTTTACCCGGATGAGGCCAGTGCCTTGCGCGGATTGTTCGCGTCGGCCAGCCGGGCAAAACGATCCAAGATAGGGTCTTTCATCGCGATCTATCACGCGCTGGACGATCACCTGCAGTTTGCTTCGGCCATTCCTGAGCGGTTGGGATTGTCGATTGCGAGGGTATTGAAGGATAATCCAAAGCAGGTAGGGCACCTGATCAAGGCTCTGGATGCTGCCGCAGCCCCCACCTCGGACGCTGAAACTTCGGCTCTAACGCGTGCGATCAGTGCGGCACAGCCAAAGCCAAACAATTCGGAATCTAACGTGCCAACGTCAGAGGAGATCGGGGATATTCGCCTGCAACTCAGCAGCGATGCTTCTAAGCTTACATTGTCGGGCTGCGGCATGTCAGATGAATTTTATGCAGAACTGTGCGAATGGCTTCAATCCCGGACGGCATAAGTTTGGAATCGCGAAACCATGAAGGCGGGTCCGGGTTAATCGCTGACTGTGCCGGAGGCGTGCAGCAAGGCATCTGCATGGGCCTGCAAATCCGATGTAACACGCAGAAACTCGGAAATGTTGTTATAGGCCAGGAATGGGATAGCAATGACCGCGGAAGCCAGGAAAAACGGACGGCCTTTTCCAAGCACCGAAAACCCGGCCAGCAGGAACATCGCCGGGACATAATTCAGTGAGTACAGAAATGTCTCGTCGCCATAGGCCATATGCAGAAGAAACTGGAACAAAATATAAAGTAGCAGTGCCTGAGCGATCGGCGCATTGACGCCAGGTCTACGAATGGTGTTGGTCAGGCCCGCTGCAAGCACGATTGCCCACATCACAAGCCCAACGACGCCTTGCCAGGCAAGCGCGCTGAAAGGTGTCATCTGAACGGACAGTCTCATCCATTCCGGAAAGACCGGGTTTTCAAGAAAAGGCACTTTGGGAATCGCAATCGCGTAGGCGAAAAAGGCCCGGATCTTGTCCCATGGGCCACCAGCATATTCGTGAAGGACAAAGGTCAATTCATGCCCGATGCGGGGGACGAAGAACGAGGAACGCGGAAAGGCGGCCTTTTGAAAAGCAAACACCACCGTCGCAATAGCAAAGCCGTTCACCAGAATTCGAAACGCACTTTTGTAAGAGTTGGCGGCAAGTACGGTCAAAATACCGGCCATCACGTTGGTTGTCGTGATCGAGAAGGCAATCACACTCGACACCGACTGCACAAGCGGGGGAACAACTCCGCGCTGGATGAGTGTTCCGAGAGCCAGTACAATTGTGACCGTCAGGCCGCCAAAAGCGTATACCTCGGGAATGGGCATCCAAAAGATGGTCGAGCCGGTGACTGCGCCTAGAATTGTGAAAACAATCGCATCGATGCGCATCAGTCCAAGCCCGCGAAAGCCACCGAACAGGGCTGCGCCCCACAACCCCGCTGTAACTGACAGCACACTGATTGCTGCAAGTCGCTCAGAAACTCCGAACAGTATCAGCATCTTTGTTGGCGGGTACATTACGATGGCCTGAAGCGGATGAAGATTTGTTCGGGTATTGTCTGCCAGGCGGTCCACCATCATCATTTGTACCCGGATTAGATCTGCCTCGAACCAGACCCAGGCATCTCGCGCAGGATCGATCAATGCCGCAGGGATCTGACAGGCAAGAAACCAACACGCGGTTCCAAGCACAAGGGCGATCACAGCAGCAAAGCTCAGATCGGTCCTGCTGGCGGCAAGCCAAGCCTTGAAACGTCTCTGATTCCTGGAAAGCTTAAGGCGCGCATCGGGAATGTCATGGGCAATTTCGCCTAATACTCGTCGTAACATTTGCAACCTCAAACCCGAAAACAACGCAAAACAATTTTAGTTAGACATCAATCGATCTGAAATCCTATCCCTTAATTTGTCGTCACACCCGAGAACTATTCCGGAAAAAGGTGCCTGTTCATGTTTCGCACGCGAAACATGAACTGATGTCAGCCTGAGCCTGTATATTATTGTGGAGGTTTTTACCGAATACTGCCTGTTGCTCCCTGCCGATCATTCCGAACATCAATATCCAAGGCTTGCAACAGTTTCCCCGTTATTGTCTTGGGGGAATCCAGAAAACCGGTGGCCAAGTCAATTGACGGTTATGAGGCACACGAGAGATAGCATAAATTGTATCGATGAATTCGCCTTCATGCCAAAGATCTAGGCGGGCCTCATAGATGCGAGCCATCCATAATCCATTGTTTTCATCAGACTGAACAAGAGCGGTGAATCTGGGGGTGTCTTTGCTTGAGGTCACCACCTCTGCCTCACCCGTCGCAAGTGCCGATACCGCTGGAGCATTTGCCGCCGGTTGATATGTCACATCCACCAGTTCGATCGAAAGATTGGTTTCGCAAAGGTCGCAAAGATCTAGATACACATCGACTTGCGCTTTGCTGCCTTCGGGACCTGTCAACAGTTCCGGCGAGGCCAGCACCTGACGCATACTATAGTTGAAATTGGATCGCCAAAGATCGACCGGGGATATAAGAAGGCCGACTAAAAGCGCCAAAGTAAGCGGGATGCTAAACCGTCCGGTTTCTGCGATTAAGGCTGCCAGCAAAATTGATCCTGGGATAAGGATCACCGCGACCCAAAGCCAAAGAGGGACGTCCTCTGATCTCGGCACCTCAATTAAAGTGAAGATTCCAAACACGGTTAGGAATAGCGTCAACATGAACCCCAGATGACGGGGAAGAGATAGCTTCAGGGCACCTGTGAGTGCTGTAAGCCATACCAAAACCGCACTTCCCATAAGCAGACCAATAAATGCATTCATTGATTTGTATTCGCCAGCTCCGTCGACGAAATCGCGCCCCAGAATCAACGGATATAGAATTTCCAAAGGGGTGCGGATAAAAAAGGCCAAATATTGAGGGGTAAACCCAAGGCTGCCGACTCTGTTTAGCAGAGTGCCATAATCATCTCGCTGTTGGGACGCGGTGAATAAATTCGTGTAGATATCCGGAAAGATCAAAAGTCCTCCGACCAGAAGCGCTATCCAGGTCGATCTTTTTGTCAGAACCCCAAAGCCCGAGTGAATGATAAGCCAAACGGCCATCGCCAGGATCATCAGCGCGGTGATCTCGTAGGTTAGGAAGGCTAGCCCAGCCCAGAAAGCAGTCAAAACTATATCTTGTTGCCGGGCACCTTCGAGAAAGCGTAGAAAGAACATGATCGAGAGAGTCGAGAAAAACATGTACCATGCCATCTGGATGGCGATGGCTGACATTGAGATATGAAACTCGTTCAGTGCAAGGATGGCCGCAGCAAGAACTCCGGTTAACGGCCCCGCTATTTTCCTGCCAATAATTCCAATAATCGGGATAGTTAGTGTCCCTGCTAAAACGCTTGTCCAGCGCATCCCTATGTGCCCGCCTGGAAATAGAATCGACCCGAGTTTAATAAAATAGGCTACAAGAGCACCGTGTTTCTGGGTGCGAATTGGCAAATTCAGGTTTGCAGGGTCAAAGGAGATTGCAAGAGCTTCGGGAATCCAATCTCTATGTTCATCCCACAAATAGGTTGAATTCATAGCTAGATATATTCGTAAGACGGCTCCCACAAGAGTCAGGAAGATAAGAGATGGGAGGAAAAGCTGGCTAATTCGAATTTGAAAATCAGACGTCATGAGTGTTCCCTGAATAACCAAAGGGGCTGTACTATATAAAACACAAAACGGGATTGGGATCTGGATTCCTTTACCCGGACAGGTTCATCCTATTGGGTTGGTGGCGGGTAAGCCAACAACGATGTTGCGGTTAGGCTTCGCGCAGCAGAGGCTCATGAGCGGAGTTTCTTGTAAATCAACTTGGCGCAATTCGACCCTATAGATTGTCAGTGGAAAAAGGTGATTTCTTTTGTTTCGCGCGCGAAACACTGTCTGATGTCATGGGCAGCTCCAGGCGTTGACGTCTTCAGCGGTTATCGGGTATCTGGTTGCTTCCATAACCTCGGGCACCTGATTTGCGTCATACCGATCCATGACCCATTCCCAGACGGGTTCGCCTGCGCTGTTCACCTCAAGGGCGCGACCGGCGCGGGATTCAGTTAGCAGAAGATTGCCATTGGGCAGGTTTTGCCACTTACCGGACCATTTAGTGTAGAACGGTTGGTCGGGCTGTGTGGGGAAGAGAATGGTGCGCTCTTGCGTATGTGGCCGCAGCGCAACCACGCGCGATCCGCCCTGAAGATTACCGCTCTCGGTTCGGTCAAAATTATTGTCGAAGATGCCGATCCATCCGTCGCCGATGAAATCCGGATCGTGCTGAAACAGCGTGTCTGAATAGGTGTGCCATTTCACCTTCAGCGTATCGGGGTCGAGCACCATGACCATATGAAGATCGCGCAGGGATACGACGATGTCGCCCGCATCGAACAACGGATATTCATCGGCCATCTCCGGTGACAGCTCTTCTATGTCGTTCAGGTGAAAGATATCGCCGCGATAGCGCCTGCCCGTTCTCAGATACACGTCGCTCAGGTCGTTTTTTTCGAACACTTCGATCGAGCTGATGGATTTCAGAACCTCTCCATCAGCGCTGACTTTCATGAAGTAGTCTTCGTAGACGGGGAAGGCCAGGATATCCATGAGCTTTTCATCCCGCCCTTCACGCGAGCGCAGCTCTTGGTTGCCGGACACCCAGAACGAGCCGTCATCATTCGCAGAGATGGAATGATGCGCCCGAGGTTTTGACAGGGTCCACAAGACGTCGCCACAGGCCGACATACGGGCGATCCCGATGAATTCGAAATTGAACAGGATGTCGCCATTGGGGAAAAGGTGCGAGCCATGAATATACGGATAATTATGCCGTCCGCCGAAAATCTCACTCGGGTCGGGTGCCCAGGAATGCAGGACATTGCCGGATGCGTCGATTAGCCGGACACCCGCATGCCAGTCGAATTCCGGGAAATACGATGTGATAAGTGTAGACCCGGATGCCATGGCGCCGTCGTCGTGAATACGAACACCCTCAAAGTCATATCGCACTGGCATCAGCCGGTCAGGCTCCTTCATAAAGGCTTTGACTTCTTCCCATGCCTGAACGGCGATCCTGTAAGGGGCCAGATACAGATAGGCAGACGCAAGCCCCGCCAGGAAAGTAATTGCCAACAGACAAGCCAGCGACAGCAATGCAAGTAGGCGATCAGACATAACCACAGAACCCCAATTTACAGATCAATGGGGCAACGTTGGATTTTTGACTGGCCGCGATCAAGCTTAAATCCATGCAAGCCGTTTGTTTTGGGACTGTACCAGTTCTGACGTAGGGCTTTTTGTCGGGTATTTGACAGTAGCCTCCCGCTTTGGGTGTTGCGATTCCAAAGGTGTCTGATCATGCAACAATCCGGTTGATTTCGCCGCATAGTCACGAAAGTCTTGCAATATTGATGTCTGATGTTTCTATTTTTGGGCCAAGACGATTAATCTTAGACCGCAAGGAAGACACGTTACCGGGTATTAAGTTCAGTGTTAGAGGGTTTGGGGCGAACAGTGTGAAGGACTTCTTTAAAAAACTGCCTGAACGGTTGTTCTGGACATGTTCGTTACTCGCCGTCATTTGTTCATCCATCCTCTACGGGATGTTTGCACAAAAGAAAAAATGGCCGCCAGTTCCGCAGCTTCGAACAGCATACAAAGTGTTGTTTGTCGATGAACTGCTGACGCTGGAGGCGAGAGCCTATCACAAGCATCTTCAGCCGTCACGTGGGCAAGGCGATGGTGTCATGATCAATGACGATCCGGGTCGTGGAGACGTCATCCTGATGATGGGATTCTTTGACGGAGAGAACCAAGCGCGGCTTGTGACCCGCGACGGTAGTGTAATTCGCAAATGGCCGTTGAATTACTTTGAACACTACCCGGAAGATCAAACCAGACCCTGTGACGGCCTTGGCAACCCCTTGTTGATAGATACGCATGGGGCTCTGCTGACCCCAAAGGGTGATCTTGTGTTCAACTACGAATATTGTGGAACGGTTAAGCTGGATAAGTGTTCAAATCTCCTTTGGGCCCTCGACGAGTTGTCACATCATTCGCTGGTTGCGTCTGAGCAAGGTGGATATCTGGTGCTGGGTCGCAACGAATGGACCGCTGCTGATGTTGTTGATCGTTTTCCTCCGTTTTCTACCCCGGCCACGGACGAGCTGATCTGGGAAGATGTGGTTTTAAGGCTTGATGAACAGGGCCAGATTCTTGAACGGATATCGATCCCAGACATGATCATGGACAATGGCCTGACCGCATTGCTAACGGCCAATGGTCAGGAGATTAGGTCAACAGAGGTGGCGCGGAAAGAGTTGCTTCATGCAAACAAGATTGACGAGTTGCCATCGGACCTGGCTGACAGTTTCCCGCTGTTCAATGCCGGGGACTGGGTTATTTCGATGCGGGGGCTGAACCTTGTTATAGTGGTGGACCCCGCCACGCGAACAGTGAAGTGGCACCAGACCGGCCCTTGGATACGGCAGCACGACCCCGAGTTCCGCCCGGATGGAAAAATCTCGGTTTTTAACAACAACGCATATCTGACGTCCTACACCCGGAGTGATAAAACACGGCTGGATGCGCCCCGGGACACAAACATCATGACCATCGACCCGGTCAGCCGGGAGACCGAAATTGTTTTCGGCAGTAAGCCCGGTCAAGAGATGCTGTCGGTCATCCGGGGGCAGCATGAAATTCTCGACGATGGTAGAATTCTGATCACAGAATTTGATGCCGGGCGAGTGCTGGAAGTGGATGGTGCTGGCACTGTGGTTTGGGAATACGTCAATAAATACGATGACGAATTTGTAGGTGAAATCACCAATGCAAAGCTCTACCCATTGAGTTATTTTGAAACCGACTGGAAGGAATGCATGCAATGAAATGGTTCATGAAAACATGGGAGGGGGGACGTCTGGTTGCACTGTTGCTGTTTGCAGGAGTGCCGTTTCTGATGTTGGCAAGACCGGCGCACGCCTATATCGGCCCGGGTGCCGGGCTGGGGGCTATTGCGGTCACGATTGCCGTGGTGCTGGGTGGTATCTTTCTTATTGTCGGGCTGGTCTGGTTTCCGCTCAAGCGGCTACTTCGTGGCAAGAAAGGCCCGACTGACGCAGGTAATGAAACCGACCCAGTGCAATGATGCTGGCTATAGCCGTTTCGCTGCTGGCTGTCGCGGGGTTCATTTTCGCCCTGTGGCGGACGAATATCGCAGGAGTTGCCCACAATATCGTTGGCGCAAGCATGGCGGGCGTGGCTGCGCTGTTTGACAACCAGTTATCTGACGATGCGAAGGAAGCCGCAGCGCGGCGGGCAGGGGGGCAACTGATCCTGGGCGGCCTGAATCTGACATGGCGTATTGCCCTGGCACTGGCTGCGGCGGGACTGCCCATCCTGCTGGCTGATTTTGGAGGGCTTGTGTCCGCAAGTGCGGTTCTGGATGTCATGCTTCGGCTGGATTACATCGTCATCGTGTCGGTCCTGGCGTTCGCGGTGGTCAAAATCGTCAGCCGTCCGCGTCGCAGCGAAACACCGCAGGATAATGGTGGATCCCAATACTCGCCTGTAGACCAGTTCGTTCACAACTTGGCCTTTTCCGGCCCGGCGGTTCAGAAAGCGGCCGCGCGGATCGAGGCGCGCCTGATACCGCGCCCTCCGATGCCAAAGGTATCGCAACCCATTTTTGTGACCTCCCTTGCGCGGGGCGGCACCACAGCGGTTCTCAACGCACTGCATGATGCGCCCGAGGTGGCGACGCATACCTACCGGGACATGCCTTTTGTGACGGCTCCTGTGCTGTGGAACAAGCTGGCCGGTGGCCAGAAACGGGGCGTGCGGCGGCAGCAACGTGCCCACGGGGACGGAATGGAGATCGACCTTGAAAGCGCGGAAGCGTTCGAGGAGGTCATCTGGAAAATGTTCTGGCCGGACAGGTACAAAGGGGCTTCGATCCCTCTGTGGGAGGCTGCGGACACTGATGGCGAGGCCGACCACTTCCTGCGCCACCACATGAGCAGCATCATCCGGGCGCGCAATGTGCAGACCGGGTCGCAGAGCGTTCAGAAAACCCGCTATTGCTCGAAGAACAACGCCAACATTGCCCGCATTCCCTATCTGCTCAAATCTTTCCCGGATTGCAGGATTGTCGTTCCTGTGCGGCGTCCCGAAAGCCACGCCGAGTCTTTGCTACGGCAGCATAACAACTTCAGCAAGCTGCAGTCCCGAGACAGTTTTGTAACCCGCTACATGGCGGATATCGGCCATTTCGAGTTCGGCAATCTGCATAAACCCTTTCTGTTTTCTGGCTTCGACCTTGGACAGAAAGACTCCCACACGCCCGACTACTGGCTGCAATACTGGACCTGCGCCTTTCGGGATCTGCTTGTGTACAAAGACAAGTGCATCTTTCTTCTGCAGGACGATCTGCGCGCGTCGCCTCAGACAACGATGGAGAGATTGTATGACACCCTCGGCCTGTCGACCGGTGAGCAGAGCTTTGAACGGTATTTTCATTCGAAGCCTGACGTGGCTGACGCAGAGAGGTTTGATTCCGGTCACTTACAGGAAGCGCGCGACGTCTATGCGGCATTGGAAGAATGCGCCCGCCGGGATCAACTGCTGAAAGTGGTTTGAGGGGTGAGGAGCGCACAGCAGGCAGTATAGCCATGGTAATTTTGGTTTTGCGCGCATTTTACAGGTATTTTGCAAACAACCTCCTTCCGAGTAGAAATGCTAAATAATACCCGATAAGTATCCCTTATCATGTTATTTGAAATCTGACCCAAATTGACGCAGAATGGGTACATGAAGCCCCCTGCCCCATACCTCCCCGCCGCCTCCCCTGCCCTCTCGGACACGGATCAGGAGGCGCTCACTGATCTTTATGTGCGCGGCACACCGGAAAACACGCTGCGGGCATATGAACGGGATCTGCTTTATGTCACCGCCTGGAAGTCCGAGCGGTTCGCAGCGACGCTGAATTGGCCGGAATCTGAGGCCACCGCCCTCGCCTTCATTCTCGATCACGCCCGCGATCTGAATGACGCACCAGAAACGGATGTGGCGCGCGAAACCGCAGAAGCGCTGATTGCTCAGGGGCTACGCAAGTCCCTCGCCTGCCCTGCCCCTTCGACGCTGGACCGGCGCATCGCCTCCTGGCTTGCCTTTCATCGAATGAAGAACCTGACCAGCCCTTTCGGTGCGCCGCAGGTGAAGCAGGCCCGGTCCAAAGCCCGCCGCGCCGCCGCCCGGCCCCCTGCCCCGAAATCGCAGCACCCGATTACCCGCGATGTGCTGGAACAACTGCTGGCGACCTGCCGGGGGTCGCGCCGAGATTGTCGCGACCGCGCCATCTTGATGCTGGGTTGGGCTTCTGGTGGTAGACGGCGCTCGGAGATCACCGGGTTGATGTTTGAAGACCTCTCGTTGAACGAATTCGAAGAGAAAAGCCTGGTCTGGATCTCACTGCTGGAGACCAAGACCACAACCAAAGGAGAAACGCCGCGGCTGGTGCTGAAGGGACGCGCCGCGCAGGCACTGGTGCATTGGATCGAGGTGAGCAAGATCGGGGACGGGCCGCTCTTCCGCCCCGTCTCCAAAGCGGACCGGGTGCTCAAGCGCCGCTTGTCGCCGGATGCGATCTATCAGATCGTCAAACATCGCCTCCAGTTGGCAGGGTTGCCGGAGGACTTCGCCTCGCCGCACGGTCTACGTTCAGGCTTCCTGACCCAAGCCGCCCTGGACGGCGCCCCGATCCAGGCCGCCATGCGCCTGTCCCTGCACCGCTCCATGGCGCAGGCGCAGAAATACTATGACGATGTCGATATCGCTGAAAACCCGGCAAGCGATCTGTTGGGGTAGACGGCATGGCCAGCGCTTTGTGGCGAGTTCAGCTGACAACTTTCCTGCCAACTCACCCGCCCCCATACCTGCTGGCTGGAAGATGGGAGGGCCCCTTTTCGCGGAGTGTAATTTGCCTCCAAGAGGAAAACTGTTCCGAGGAGGATCTGAGGAAACGCGGATAGCTTATGTTACCCCCCGAATTCTTCTTGGAGAGTATGACAGGATAAGGTGGTTGTGTTACAAAGTTAATCAACCATAGGATGATTTTAGGCAAAGTAGTTTTTGGGCGAGAGCGGAACTAAAGAAACCACCGTTCTTCAATTCGCTTGCCAGTGGATGCGTTGGAGCGTTTGGAGGATGCTGTGACCGCACTGAGGGCCAAGAGCCGCAACCAGATCAGCCGTTGCAAAACGGCCCGATAAGTCCGAAAAACTCTGACGGCGGACATTACGCGATTGGACAACATTTTCACAGTTGGCCACATTTCTATTTGAGGTTGGCAAGAATGCGACGAGTGCGACAAAAAGAAAGTTCTTCAACTTGACATGTAGTGCCTGCGAAGTACCGTCCTTTTTTGGTGATGTAATCAGTAATGTCCGGACCAGTCGGAATAGTGAATTGTGACAGTAGGGTGTTTTTGTGATTAATTTCAAGCGCGTTGCGGACGCGAATTGCAAACTACCTTCAGTTCGACGGCTGGAGGCTGCACTTTGAACTGGGACGCGATAAGCCGTGTTTTATTTTGGCTATCTGTCATGGTCGCGCTTTTTGTTTATGGCATGTACGCTGGCGCGAAACGCGCGTTTCCATACAAACAACTGCGGTCGTTCACGCCGCTGGTTGAAGCCTTTGATTTGTTGGCTTCCACACAGGAGGACCCTTGGTATTTTTCCAAGCGGAGCGTTCAAAACCCAATACAAATTTACGATACTGATGGCATGATGTCAGGCCTAACGCTCGTCAGCACACTTACTGGTGAAGGGGATTTCTGGATCAAGGTCATAGAGCCCACAGGTAAGGTTGTTACGGATTGGCGCTTTGACATTTTTTCAATCTGGCCGGATTTTTCGCATCTGGAACCGAGAGACGTTCCCAAAAAACGTCCCGGTAGCCACATTCACGGGGTTCTAGCCTTGGAAGACGGAGGGATCGTTTTCGTCGTGGAAAGTATTGGCTTGGTTCGTGTGAACGCCTGTGGTCAAGTTCAGTGGCGGCTTCCGTACCGCGCTCATCACTCAATTTTCAGGGATGACCAAGGGGATTTTTGGACAGGTGGAGAGATATCGCGCCGCAGCTTAGAGGGGCTTCCCAAAAATCATAGACCGGCAGTGCAAGAAATGAGAATATACCGAGTTTCTGCACAAGGCGAACTGCTCGATGATATTTCGATTTTTGACATATTTAATAAAAACGGGCTGCATGGGTTGCTTAACCTAGGCACCCTTGAAAACCATGAGGCGATGGTTACCGGAGATACTCTACACCTTAATGACGTTGAAGTGTTTCCCAACAGCCTGCAGCCAGGGGTGTTTCAACCTGGCGATGTGATGATATCGCTGCGAAACATAAATGGTGTCTTCGTCTTTGATCCGAAAACTTGGGAGTTGCGAGCACATACAATTGGTAGAGTTCTGCGGCAGCATGATCCCGATTTTATAGATAGCAACCGAGTGGCAATTTTTGATAACAACACTTCGGGCGATCCCCGCTTTGAAATGGCATCGCGCATCGCAATCTGGGACGCCCGCGACGGAAGCGTGGTCACCAAATGGAAAGGGAGCGGTGAACAGCCGTTCTACACTAACATTATGGGCAAACAACAGTGGCTGGAAAATGGCAATCTGTTGCTCGTCGAATCCGCAAAAGGCCGTGTTGTCGAAGTCGGGGTTGACGGACGCGTTGTTTGGGAGTGGAACAACGTCATTGCCGAAGATACTCTTGCTATCATTGATGACGCGCAGCGACTTCCCATTCATTTCAACGCTGAGTTTTACAGTGCTCACCGCCAAAACTGCGGGGGTTGAAAAGCGGTGTCAAATCCGGACCATAAATGGGGTGAGTTCAATCTTCCGTTTATCTAAAAAATGGGAGATCACGTCAGTTGCGAGGTTCAGTTTCGCACAATCTCTTCAGCAACTGCACTAGCCAGTTTCTGGTGGCCCGATTCCGAC
The DNA here is from genome assembly GCF_056542225.1 of Ruegeria sp. AE3. NCBI lineage: Bacteria > Pseudomonadati > Pseudomonadota > Alphaproteobacteria > Rhodobacterales > Roseobacteraceae > Ruegeria > Ruegeria sp. AE3. Next base: position 49,173 of record NZ_JBQFZL010000010.1, read on the forward strand.
AAATGTCCATCCGGAAAGAGGTAGTCGCTTGCATCGAGTATTTTCGGCGTATGGAGAATTTGCAGGTCGGATACCTTTGAGCGCAAGAGGTCGAGTTTCGGAGATGCCGAAAGCACTGCTGTGAAACGTCCGCCCCGACCGCCTGTGTTCACATCGAAAACAATCAGTTGCGGCGGGGTTTCACCCCAATCCCAGTTGGCCAGAACTTCGATCAGAACTTCGGGGTCTTTCAGGTCTGACATAGGCAGATCGCTGTCTTGGGTCTCACTGCCACCGAACCGCCCGCGAACCTCCTGAAAGAGGGCGGGCAGATAGTGCCCGAAGCCTCCGCCGGCCTCTTCGTTTCTGGCAACGAGTTGTGCATAGGTTTCTTCCGGCATGGCCGACAGCGTGCCTTCGGAAAGATAGCGGCGGTTTTCATGGCCGTCATTGTCGCTGTACTGGATAATCACCGTCTTAAGGTTGCTGCGGTCGAGTCGGTCAAGCGTCATAAGCTCTCTGGCGGTGCCATAGGACGACACACCGGTATTCAGCGTCTTGCGTCCGGTTTCCGCCTCGATAATGTCGGCGAAGGTTTTCCTTTGCCCGACGCCCCAACCCATCGCCTGGCTATCGCCAAGCACTACGATCTCGGGCGCATTAAGAGAGGCTTCGTCGTCGCGATAGCCAGCCGAATTCACATCGATCTCGGTTGAGAATCCGGTATTTTCGAAGACGCAGCTTCCGGGTCGCAACGTATAGCCCAGTTCAGGATCGTAACGTGCGCAATTCGGGAGGTATTGCACATACGAGACATTCGCCCAGTAAATTTTCCTGGCCAGCCGGTCAACGGAACGGATACCGGTCGGAGAGCCCCGTGCAACAAGCCAGGCAAGCGTGGCCTCCAGGCCAACCAGAAGCACCGCAAGGATCAGGATGTTGATACCGATGACGCGCCACATCCGGTTTCAATCCAACCCGTAGCCGGTTTTATTGTTCATAGCCTTCGACTGGCCCTGACCCTCAATCCGCAACACCGTAAACCCCTTAACAAAGTAACGTTACGTCCATAACACGGAACGCCGATTCAAGGGAATGACGTTGTCCGTCATGCGGCAGATCAGCGGTCCTTGCGTGGCGCTTTTGCGGTCCGGGATGGCCCGATCCGGCGGGTCTTTCACCTATGTGCCCGCGACGGGAACAATGACGACAACACAGGGATTCCAATTGACTTGCCCCAAAATGCGAAGAAACTGGCAAGCAATGTGCATGTCCGCAGTCCGGTTTTAAGGTTTCATTTGTTCAGGGTCCGGCACGTGGGGAAGGGTTGCGAGTTTTCTTTTTAGGTTGATACCAGAGCGTTATGTTCATTGATCTGCTGTCTTGGGAGTTCCTACTGTTTTCGGCGTTTACCATCATTTTGGTTGCGTCTTCGACAGGGATTGTGCGGACAGTTGGCTTTCTGAGTGCCAATATCGGATTCGTTTTTGCGCTTCTCGGTCCAATCGGCCTGGTCTCAACCCTGCTCTTTTCCGGTTTGGGATGGGTGCTGACGCGTGTGCATCTGACGGCATCCAGATGGGGGGCAATTCTGTCGGCGACCCTGCTGATCCTCGTTTTCATATACATGCTGGATTACGAGTTTTTGGGATTGTTCCTGCCTGACGCAGCGCGCTTGTCCTTCCTGCAGACAGTCGGTCTGAGTTTTCTGTTGTTTCGTATCCTGCATGTGATGATCGATGCCCGGTCGGGCGTCATCGACCGCATCGATCTCGCCATTTATCCGAACTATTTACTGGCATTTACCACGTTTATGATGGGGCCGATCCAACGCTACCAGGACTTTCGCGACCAATGGCAAGACCGGAGCCGTGCTATCAAGATGACGTACGAAGCCCATCTTGACGCCGGATTGAGAATACTCTGGGGGCTTGTCAAAGTTTACGTCATCGGAGCGCTTTTCTTTCGTTTCGCGCTGCAGCCCAATACCGATGTTCTTGCGCTGAGCCTGAGTGAATTCTGGGTTCAGTTGGCTGCTTTCTACTTTTTCCTCTACATGAACTTCTCGGGCTACTGCGACGTCGTGATCGGCATCGGCAGCCTGATGGGCATTCGTCCACCAGAGAATTTCAACAACCCGTATTTCGCCCAGAACATCGCGGATTTCTGGCTTCGCCAACACCGATCTCTCACACTTTGGTTGACCGATTACGTCTTCAATCCGGTGTATAAAAAGGCACTCAGCTCCAGTTCTTTCGCCAGTCTGCCGCTGGCTGCTGGTATCATTGCGGCTATGCTGACCATGCTTGTCTCGGGTCTTTGGCATGGCACGACAATCGGGTTTTTGATCTTTGGTCTCGTGCACGGGACGTGGCTCGCCATCTACCGGATATGGGACCATGTGCTGACAGCCCGTCTTGGTAAAAAGCGGCTGCGCAAGATAAGGGCAAGCTGGCCCGGGCGGGTTGCGGGAATGGCGATTACATTTCACGCGGCTGCTTTCGCTTTCCTGTTCTTCCAACTGGATACGCCAAGCGTTGTTGCGCTTTTGAAAGGTATTATGTGATGTGGGTGACCCTTGTTCCCAACCAGTCTCTGCGGATGACCTTGAAGCTTCTCGTCACTGCTGGGCTTATTGGGGTTCTTTTTGTTTTCTCCGCGACGGAGGTCGATTTTGTCTACACGGGTTTCTAGGAAACTGCGCCTCTCGATCGCGGCTCTAGGGACTATTGGGGTTGTCGTTGTGCTGGTGTTTTCTGCGCTGACATGGCTGGCGATCAGCGCCGAGCGCAGTTTTTTCATGTTCCCGTATAAACAGGAAAGCTGGTATCGCTTTCTTCTGCCATCGCAATTTTCGACCCAGGATAAGCCCGTCATCATGTTGACCGGACCCTCCACGGTGCGCGAGAATCTGCGCTGGGAGCAGATACAGGAAGCGTTTCCTGACTATCACATCTATCAGGGTGGAATCAGCCTGGGTACGACTGAAGACGTGATGATCGCTCTGAAACTCGTCGAAGCGAGCTACGGTGAAGATGCGTTGCCGGATTATGTCGTCCTCGGTCTTGGCCCCCGCTTCCTTGCCAATCTGCCACCCAACCGGCCTTTTGAAACAATCGTTGAAACCTACAGCCCTTGGACGGTGGCAACTGGTCCGAATGGGGTTGAGCTGCACAAGAAGCCTCTGTTTGAATCTGCTCTGGCCAAAATGCGCTTCGTCGGCAAGCAGCCTGAGCGTTTCAGGTCCGCATTGTATGCCTGGACGGCATATCTGGGGGGGGCGGTCGAAGAATGGCCCCTTGGAGAAACCCTTTTACGCAAAGCCGGATTTCTGGGTGTGTGGAAATCGCAAATCGAAAGACAGCTCAGGCTCATTTCGCCGTACAAATTTTCCAGAAGTTCCGGTCTGAGTGAAACAGATCTTGCGGTCTATATGTCCGGCAGCTGGTGGGAGTCTGTCTTCGGCTGGGATGTGCATAAGAATGGCGACGCTGCATCCCTGCGTCTGCGCCAGCTTCTGGATTTCCTCGACGAGCACGGCATTGGCTTAGCGGTCGTTAATATGCCGGAACGGTCATACTCCCGCTCGCGGTTTGCTTTCGATTACGAAGATTATCTGAGCACGATCCTTGATGGTATTGGGACGGCACCGTTTCTTGATCTGAGTACTTTCTCGCACGATGAAGAGTTTCACGACGCCGAGCACACCATTCCGGAAGGGTCTCGGCGTCTGACGACCCGCGTAATAGTTTGGATGCAATCCTTGCTAACATAACGTATAAAGGTAATAGAATGTGATGACGATGCTAATATGATCTCTGATATTGGTTGAGCAATTACCCTGATTTGTTGGGGGGGTAAGTGGTTTTAGACGTTAAGGCTGGGCGTGAGTATCCCAGCGCAGATATTGCCAGTGATACAGCGCGGACCCAAGTTCTGGGCGCGCTGCGTGCAACCGAATCCATCCAAGAATACCTCTCTTTGTGCCGCAGATGGCGCAAAATCGACCGGAACACCGAAGATGATGAGGGCAAGGAATTGCGGGTCGCGCTTCTGAGTGGCGCGACGACAGATTTTCTTGAGCTTCCTCTTCGCGCGGAACTCGACAGCCTCGGTCTTCGCGCCCGTATTCACCGCCCGGACTTCAACACCCACGTTGCCGAGCTTCTGGATACTGCCAGCGTCACTGCCGGATTCGCGCCGCAGATCGCAGTTCTTCTGCTTGGACTGTCCGACATTAGGGAATGGCCTGCCGTGGGTGCCACAGAAGCAAACGTGGCAATGCTGGCCGATCACTTTGTCGATCTGTGGTTGAACAACATCTGCGCGACATTCAACCGGGAAACCGGTGCTGAAATCATTCTCGGCAATCTGCATTTGCCGCCCGTATCCTCGACCGGCCATCTCAGCCGTCGCCTGCCTTGGGATCGAACTAGTTTTGTGCGCCGGGTCAATCAGCTCTTGACAGAACAGGCGCCGAAATTTGTCCACATATTGGACGTGGAACTTCTCTCTGCCCGCCACGGGGTTCAGCAATGGTTCGACCCGCGCTTTTGGTACCACGCCAAGCAACCCGTCTCGTTCGACTGCATGATCCCGCTTGTGCGGGACATGGCGGGGATCATCGCGGCCATCTACGGCAAGACCTCGAAGTGTATTGTGCTTGATCTCGACAATACCCTGTGGGGCGGTGTTGTTGGGGATGACGGGGTGAACGGGATAAAAGTTGGTCAGGGCAATGCGGAAGGCGAGGCGTTCCTGGCGTTTCAGAATTACCTGCTGGAGCTCAAGGCGCGGGGCATCCTGCTTGCCGTGGCCTCAAAAAACGAAGAGGTCAACGCGCGCGCGCCGTTCGACACGCTGGATGATATGGCGTTGAAATTCGCCGATTTTGTTTCGTTCAAGGCGAACTGGGGTCCCAAGCCCGATAGCATCGCCGCCATTGCGAAAGAGCTGAACATCGGGCTCGACGCGATTGTCTTCGTCGATGACAACCCGGCGGAACGTGCTTTGGTGCGGCAGAGCCTGCCGGAAGTGCGCGTGCTGGAACTGGGCGACGACCCTTCAGAATACCCGTACCTTCTCAGCAGGTCGGGCTGGCTTGAGACGATCGAGATTACCAGCGAGGACCGCAAGAAATCCGAACAATACGCTGCCAACCGCTCACGCACGGAACTTGCACAAAGCGCGGTGGATTACGACAGCTATCTGCGTTCGCTGAACCAGAAAGCCGTGATCCGCCCGTTTGAGCCCGAGCATCTGGACCGGATTACGCAGCTGATCAACAAGACCAACCAGTTCAACCTGACCACCCAGAGGATGACACGATCCGAGGTCGAGGCGTTGGCCGCCAGCGACACCGCCCTCACGGCCTATATGAGGTTGAAGGATACCTTTGGTGACAATGGTCTTATCAGCGTTGCCGCCGGAACGGTGGAAGGTGACACGCTTACGATCGATCTTTGGCTGATGAGCTGCCGTGTGTTCAAACGGGGCGCTGAATTTGCGATGGCGAATTACCTGATGCAGGAAGCCGCGCGCCGCGGGATCTCGCGTGTCAGGGGCATCTATCGGCCAACGGCTAAGAATGGCCTGGTCGAAACCCTCTATGCCGATCTCAATTTTGAAAAGGACGGTGTTGCGGAAGATGGCACGACAACATGGAGCCGCCCCCTTGCCGGGTTCGAACCGGTTCCTGTCAGAATAGATATAGTGGAGGATTTTGAGTGACCGAAAATGAGGTATGGCAGCGCTTAACGTCGGTCTTTCGGGACGTTTTCGAGGATGACGAGATCACGTTGAGCCCTGAGACCACCGCCGAAGACATCGAGGATTGGGATTCGCTGACGAACATCCAGTTGCTGATCGCCATTGAGAAAACTTTTTCCGGGATTGAGTTTAGTACTGGAGAGGTCGCGAACCTGCAGGATGTGGGTGATCTGGTGTCGGCGATCACAAAGCGCGTTACAGTTTGACGCTTCCACAAAGAGGAAGCGATACATTCTGCAACGGATTTCATCCCGTTCGGTGTCGATGCGCAGTACCCGGCCCGCCTGTGTGATCAAAGCGCGGGTAGAGTGAAGTCGCCGGACAGCCTGACTGGATCAAAAAGGAACAGTTGCGCCAATTGGCAGAGAAGTTCGTCAAGCACGAATATGCGCTTATTTGAAATAAGAAGGTCAACCTTTCAACAATCCGGATCATCCATTCAAAATGCCTGCAATCAAGAAACAGTTCTCGTCAAAATGTACCAGCGTCGGCACATTCGTTTCGACGCGTGATCCGGGACAGGGGATAATTGGAAAAGTTTCAACGGGTGGCACTGTCCGGCCCGTGAAAGGTCAGGATTGATTTGGTGCCTGGAGATGCGAGTGTGATTGGAGAAGCTGACATGACTCCGCCATCCTCCACGATTGGCCGCAATGATCTGGCAATTCTTCTGTTCATACTGCTGCTGGCTGCGGTGCTGAGGGCTGCGGGGTTGAACACACCGCTTTGGTATGATGAGATATGGACCGTCGACACGCATGTTCGCCTGCCCTGGGGCGACATGATGCGCGAATATTCGATGAACCATCATTATTTCTTCAGTATGAAGGCCAAGCTGTTTTCACAGATTTTCGGGGAAGAAGCCTGGGTCTATCGTTTCCCGGCGGTATTGTTCGGCGTTGGCACGGTCGCTGCGATCTGGTGGCTGGCCAAAGAGGTCACAAGCACCAGGATCGCGCATATTTCCGCCCTGCTTGTGGCCTTGTCCTACCACCAGGTCTGGTTCTCACAGAACGCGCGCGGATATACCGAGCTTGCTTTTTGGAGTGTGCTTGGCCTCATTCTCTTTCTGCGGGGCGTGCGTCGTCCGGCGATGGGAACCTGGGTCGCCTTTGGATTGACCGCGGCCGCCGCTGTTTTCACGCATTTGACCGGCGCCTTTTTCTTTGTCGCGTTGGGGCTTGTGTGGCTGGTCTCTCTGGTGACTGGGTTTGGACGGGATACCCTGAGCCGCGAATGGGTGCTTCAGCCGTTGATTGGCGTAGCCATCGCGCTGGTTCTGACCTTTTTGGTCTATCTGCCGATTTTGCCCAGCCTTCAGGATACAATGGGCGAGATTTCAGCGACATCCGCCGTCGACAAGATGCAGGTGTACCAAAACCCGGTCTGGACCATGGTCGAGGGGTTGAGAACCGCAATCGGAAATACCGGTTCACTGACGCTGATCGTGGTCGTTGCAGGGCTGATGACCATTGCCTTTGGCGCATTGGGGGCGCATTCGACGCAGCCCCTGTTTTTTGTCGCTATTGCCATGCATATCGCAGTGACGCTGGCCATCCTCACGTCGCTCGACATGCGGATTTGGCCAAGGTTCTTTTTCGTCGATATAGGCCCGATCATCGTTCTGGTCGTTGTCGGCTGCAGGTATGGGGCCGGTCTGGTGGCGCGAGTGTTCAGGCGGCCGCAGTTCGGGCAGGTGCTGTTTGCCATAGGTGTTCTGGCAATGGTCATCGTGTCCGTGTTGCTGGTGCAGCGCAATTATGAAGCCCCGAAACAGGACCTGGCCGGGGCCTTCGCTTTTGTGGAGGAAATGCGCGGGTCGTCCGAACGGGTATATGCCGTTAATCCCGGTGGCCCGGTTTTCGAAAGCCATTTCGATGCGGATTGGACGACCATCAATGATGCTGATGCTTACGCCCGGGCGATGGCTCAACCTGGGCCTGTGGCGTTGGTTGTTCTGTTTCCAAACCGGATGTTCCGCGTCATTCCAAGACTTGGGGCGGATGTTGATGAACAATTGCAACTTGTACGCGCTTTCGCCGGAACCCTTGGGGACGGGCGGGTTCTTGTCTATCGGCGCAAATGATCGAGACGGGTTGGTAGTGTTCCGATTGTGAACAATCTGCCCGAAAATAACCGATTAAAATAAAACCGCCCTTCTGCCGCACACCGCCTAAAACATCTATTTGTCTTGCGTCAGACCCAGGCTGCTTTCTACGATGTACAGCGGGCGTTTTCGCGACTCCTCGTAGAGACGTCCAAGATATTCCCCGATCACGCCCAATACGATGAGTTGCAGGCCGCCGATCAGTAAAACCGCGACCATCAGCGAGGCATATCCCGGAACGTCAATGCCATAGATCATTGTCCTGACAATCAGAAAGATGCCGTAAAAAATCGCTCCAATTGCAGTGAGCATTCCGATATAGCCAGCGACCCGCAGCGGCACAGTACTGAACCCTGTGATCCCGTCCAGTGCGAAGTTCCAAAGCCGCCAGTAGTTGAACTTGGTTTTTCCGGCAATGCGTTCGGGTCGGTCATAAAAGACTTCGGCATGCCGGAATCCGACCCAGGAAAAAAGCCCTTTCATGAAACGGTTACGTTCGCGCAAGCGGCCGACCGCGCCTACGACGCGCCTGTCCATCAGGCGAAAATCTCCGGTGTTTGCGGGAATACTCACGCCGGATAATCGATTGATTGTCTGGTAAAATTTAGCCGCTGTCCAGCGTTTCAAAGCGGTATCTGTGTCACGATTGCGCCGAACGCCATAAACCACGTCATACCCTTCGCGCCACTTTTCCAGAAACTCTGCGATCAGTTCGGGTGGATCTTGCAGGTCAGCGTCAATCGGAACAACAGCCGCGCCCGAGGCGACATCCAGTCCGGCCGTGAGCGCGACCTCTTTCCCGAAATTGCGCGAGAAATTCAGCACCTTGATCCGACCGTCGCGGTCATGCGCCTCGGCCAGCACTCTGGCGGTGCCGTCTGTGCTGCCGTCATTGACGCAGATGATTTCATAGCTTTCCCCGATTTCATCCATCGCCTGCCCAAGGCGCTTAAACAGGGCGGGCAGGGCCTCTTCTTCGTTGAACATGGGAACGACGATGCTTAGCGTCGGCGTGGCCAGGTTGGCGGCTTTGGCTGCCCGTGACTGGGGGGTGGGTATGTTCATGTTCAGTGGCACCGTGGCAAATGTCTTGTCTCTTATCTCTGGCATAAATGATCACGGTTTGGCGGCAGGTTCAAAGAATTCGGTAAAGAACAGGGTATTTTTTGTTTTTCAGTGATACCCTTCACCCAACCGGTTCCAGCGCGGTTCAGCCCGGAATCTGAAAAAAACTTGAGGCTCAGTTCCGGCCGAGCAGGGAGAGATAAGTCAGTGCGCAGCAACGTCTGGATCGGGCTCACTGCGCTGTCAGCTTTAGCTGTCAGCCTTTTGGTCTTCGCAGTGATTGGCACGCCGATGGGGCATTCCTACGGTTTCAACATGAGTTGGACAGTAGCCTTTGCAGACGCGCTGAGCGCCGACGCGATTTATCCCCGGTTTCTGCCTGCCCTTTGGAATGGGGTCGGGGGGTTTGACTTCTTCTTTTATGCACCGCTCCCGTTTTACATCGCCGCTGGTCCGGCACAGTGGGTTTGTCCAGATTGCAGCCCACAGGTGCTTTTTGGGCTATCCGGCGGTTTTCTCTGCTGGCTGTCAGGTATGACATTCTGGATCTTTGGCAGACAGTTTTTGTCCCCAAAGCCCGCATTGGTGGCTGCCTTCGTGTGGGCGCTGGCCCCTTATCATGTGGGCATCGACTGGATGGTTCGTCAGGCCGCCGGTGAGTTTGCGGCCTATGTTTTCGTGCCCCTTGTCGCGCATGGAGTGTTTGTGGCCCTGCATAGCCACCGCCCAGTGTGGTCTTTGCCCGTTGGGCTCGCAGGGCTTGGCCTCAGCCATCTACCGACCTTGCTTTTGGTCGTTCACGTTATGGCCGTTATCGTTGTCGCGTGGATGTTGACCCTCCGGACCCGCTTTGTTCGGTCGCTTGTCACACTGACTGTCATGGGGATTGTGGGGATTGCCTTGTCTGCATTCTATTGGTTGCCCGCCATTATACTGCTTGAGGACGTGTCGCCCGAAGGCCTTTATACGCAGCAGCTCATCCCCGAAAGCTGGTATCTGATCGGGGCGGATGTCCTTCCAGATAGCATGTACAAGCTTGCCCTTCTGATATGCCAGTTGACCGCCGCTGCCGTGGCCGGGTTGGCCGTCTTGGTTACAGTCGGCGAAACCAGGGGAAACCTGATCATATGGGCATTGGTGCCTGCAGTGCTTGTCATCCTGCTCAACAGCTCGTTCTCACGGGTTTTGTGGGAGAACTGGATTATCGCAAAGGTCCAGTTTCCCTACCGGCTGACTGTGATTTCCGATCAGGCGCTTGCTCTTTCCATAGGTGCGTTGAGCACTGCTTTTGCTTCGGATCGGCGTTTGCGCCTGATTGCATGGGTCGGTATTGGGGGGCTGCTGATCTCTTTCCTTGCTGTGGGGCTGTTGCTGCCGGACCGCATTACAAAAGGCATTGCGGCGCGTGGGCAGCCGGTTGCGATGATTGGCGCGCCGGAATACCTGCCGCCAGCTGTGTTTGACCCGCTTGCCGAAGACGTCAAAGCAGAAGGCCAGCCGATCTGGCGAATGTCGGGGCATATGCTGGGGCTTGCGTCAGAAATCGAAACGCCAGAGTCCGGTTTCATCCAGCCTGTGCAAGAGGCTCCGCGCCAATGGATCGTTCGCCTTGAAGACCCAGGGCAACCAGAAACGCCGCTGTACGTTGCACTGATGTATTGGTCATATCTGGAGGCCGAGACCATAGATGGAACTCCGCTGACACTCTCATGGGATCCGGAAACCGGTTTTGTCACATTTGCCCCGACTGGCGCGGATGTTAGGATCATCCTCCCGCGACACTGGAGCGAATGGGTCGGCGTACTTCTGGCTGGGTTCGGCCTGATTGCGGCGACCTTTGTTCTATATCGCGCGCGCAGGGCTGAGCTGGCCCTAACCCGGCTTGCGGAACACCCAGAGGGTTGAGATTGCATAGTTGGCGGCAAAGGACACGCCAATCGCCACTAGCAGGATGAACCAGAAGGGCAGGGTGGTGACAGAACCAAGCCCTGCGACCACGGCGAGCCGCACGGCCAGCGAGGACACCACTGCCAAAAAGTACTTCACGTACCCCCGGACAGAGATCGTATTCCGGCTGGTGTGGTCGTAGCTGACGATATTGTGCCCGCAATAATTGATGATCGAGCCGAGGACAAAGCCACAGGCCGATGCGAGGACGGGCGGTGTAAGCAGAGCCACAGTCAGCAGCAGCGCCAGCAGGTAATCTGCGCTTGTGCCCAGGGCGCTGATGCTGAGGAACCTGAAAAACAGGCCTTTGTCTTTAAGGTCCGAGATCATGACAGAGCCGCAGGACGATGATTGGGGCCAGGACGGGGGAAGCTGTTATATAGTTGTTTTTTAAAGGTAATCATTTCACTCAGCACAACTTAGATTCAGACGTCTCAACGCCGTGTCGGGTAATTTTTTACAAGCGTGGAACCAGCATTCAGGCGATCGACCTCGCTGCCGGGGCGCACCCCGTATTCATGAAAGCCATCGGCGGCTCCGGTCGCATAGTAGATGAATTCCCGGTCATAGTAGCCGGGCCTTGATGGGGACTGGTCCTGAACGATGGCGTTGTTGAGCACTGCCCAATCCTTTTGGTTTTGATATCCGTTGATCTCGCCGACAACATTTTGCTCGATCACCACATAGGTTGATGCCGATACATTTATGCGTGGGATCGTGACCTTGCCATCATTCGCTTGGCGCACCCGGATGATCGAGTTTTTGCGGATTGAAAGATTGTCTGCCGCATGGATCGAAATGCCATGCAGATGCGCGTTGTAGATCACATTGTTTTCAATCAGGACGTTCTTGTGTCGCAAAAGAGGGTCATTTGTATTCTTCCCGCTTTTGCCCATGAAAATCGTCTGGGTATAATCTCCGGCCCCGATGTCAAAGATATTGTCCCGGATTACGATATTGGAACTGCCACGATTTGTGCTCCGTATCAGCTGGATCATATCCCGGTGGTCGCGGTTGGTGCTGGCGCGGAAATTGTGCATCCTGTTCAATTCGATCACCAGATCATCCATGCCGCTGAAGATCATCCCATCGGCCCGGATATCATAGAACTGGTTATGGCGGACTGTCAGATATGTGCTATGAACACCGGTCAGCGCCTTCCACCACTTGCGAAAGACGCTGTTTGAAATAGTGACTTTGGAACTGTCCCTGATCAGCAGACCCCGGCCATGGCCAATGCCCGCGTTGTAATCCCCATCGAATGTGGAATTGGTGATGGTAATATTGTGGCTGTTGCCAATGCTGAAAGAGTTGGCGCGGTGCTTATCGCCAGACTTGTAGGAATAGTCGAACACCAACCCATCCAGCACAAGATTACCAACACCCTTCAGACGCAACTCTGTAAAGCAGGCTGGTGAGTTGGGGTCTGCGGACCGGATCAAGACGGGGGTTTTGAAGGCTTGCTTGGCGATCAAAGCGCCGTAGTTTCCCCCGGCCAATGCAATGGTTTCGCCGCCGTTGGCAGTGCTGAGCGCCTGTGAGAGGCCTTGCGCGTCATGAATGACTTGGCTGTCTTGGGTTTTTGATGCGGCTTTCACCCCAGTACAGGCCGGGGCCGCAAGCAGTGGCGTTGCCGTTGCCATTAACAGAATAATGGAACAAAACAGGATACCAACAGAGATGTATGTGCGTCGCATGGGCGATTGCTCTTCATAACATTGGTGGCAGGGAAAACACTACGGACATGCAAAAGCCTTGTCTATGACGGCCCTCTCACCAGACCGCGAGCGCACCTTAAAACCGATAAAACGATCTGCCGGCAACGAAACCGTCAAGCCCGACAGAACGCGCGAATTTGTACAGATCACTCGTTTTGTTGATGAACCCCGAGCGTTTGAAGTTCAGCGACGTGTTGCACAAAACGCCTATGCCGCTGGCCGCCTTGAACTCGGTCAGTAGGTCGTACAGCATCGCATTCTGGTCTTTTGTCACGGTCTGTACCCGGGCTGACCCGTCCACGTGTCTTACGGCCTTAAGTCTTGGGTCGATTACTTGCTGAAAATGCAGCATGTGCGGCGAGGGACCTGACCAATCGAAATGTTGTGACACATCTTCCTCCAAGCAAACGGGTGAAACTGGCGCAAGATCCGTGCGGCCTTTGATCTTGTTCACCCGGTCGCGTGTTTCGGTCGAAAAGGGAGCCGCGAGGATCGAGCGGTTTCCCAGAGCCCGCGGGCCTATTTCACAGTTCCCCATGACCCAGCCGATGATCATTCCGTCGTGCAGTGCGGCTGCAATCTCGCTTAAATTTAGTTCGCAGCGGGTGACATCCTCCATATCAACCCGGTCGTCGTTGAAGGGCTGGCCCGCATATACTGTCCAGCCCAGCTTGGCCCGCCCCGTGAAATGGCGCATGGCATCAACCGCCGTGCCTATCGCGCAGCCGGTGTCATTGGTGCATGGGGGGATGAAGACGTCGCGGAACAGGCCGCTGCCCCGCCAACGGGTGTTCCAGCGATAGTTCAGCCCGCATTCCCCGGAAATCAGCAACGGATAGTGCTTGGTCAGATTGGTTTTCGCGAAGTCATGGAAGCGGGAAAAGACCGCATCGGAATACTTTGTCGCAAGATTGTGGAACTTCGGGGAGGTGACGCCGATGTTGTGGTAGGGCGAGTCTCTGAACATGTCCTTGTTCAGGAAATCGGCGTCCGCGCCGTTGTTTAATAGTTTGTCAATTAAGCCCTGTGCGTCGCCATCAATGGCGTTCGCGTCCCCATGGGCGCTGGCTGATTGAAGCTTGCTGGAGAAATCCTTTCCAAGGGTTTCACTTGTCCCTGAAAATGTGGGGTCGGCAAGCGCGTAGAGAAAAGAAAACCGGCGCCCTGGCGCGGTCAGCACCCGGCCCTTGTGATGTATCTTCAGATCGCGGTCGATTTCATAGAAATCACCCAGCTCATCTTCCCAGACCAGAACATAACAAGGCTCGCCCTGTTCGAATGGCGACATCGCGTAGGCCGCCCAGATAAGAGCCCTTTCGTGCGAGGACGAATAAAAATCCAGCCGTTTGCCAAAGAAATTTTTTGTCCCAACAATGGCAGAGCCTTCGTCGATGCCGAAGCTTCCGGCACCGGATATGGTCGTATGGCTTTCGCCCCGTGTTGACCAGCCGCTCAGGGCCAGAACGTCTGGGAGTTCGTTGAACCATAGCCCGGCGTCAATCAATGTATTCGGGTCGATTGGTGAGTTTCGAGGAAGGCTGTCTTTCTCGGCTTCATAAGAAAACATCAGGTGCTGTTTTGGCGCGTCGATTCCCGCGACTGCCCCATCATGCCCGGATTTGAAGGAAAGAATTTTCATACCAGCACTCTAATCCAACCAGCCTTTCGTCGTTAGGTGATCAATGACTGCCCGTGCGACGACCTGATGTCCTTCTGGGGTCCAATGCGCATCGTCCAGAAAGTAGACCAATGTCCCGTCAGCGGCGGCCTCCTGCAAGGCAGGTGTCAAATCCATATAGTCTATGCCGTTCTCATCTGCCCATGTCTGAAGTTTGGCGGCCAGTTCCAGTGACATCCAGCCTGGCACAACGCTGTCATCGGGAAAGGCCAATAAATCGCGATAAACATCTATTTTAATCGGAATGTGTACGACCAGAAGCTTCCCACCATTTTCCCGAACAAAGGCATCCCCCTGCAACAACAGCTCCTTCAGATAAGGCATGCGCGCTTCATGCCGTTCGGGAGGAGCAAATCCGAAATACATAGCCGTTTCAGGAGACCATGTTTCATTTGGAAAATAGCCAGAGCGGGTTCGCGCATAGTTGTCCTGCTGCCATGTGCGCATTGCCAACGAACTCCACGAGGCCAGACTGAAAGATAAATTTCTAAAGAAAGACCTTGCGCTGAACCGAGCTGGCTCAGCAGCAGCTGCACTGCGTGACACAAACTCTTCATGATCGATTGGAAAGTATGGCAGATCGTTGCCTTCAAACAGAAACCAGACCACAACCTTGGGTGTGAAGTCATCCATATAGTGGAGCATCGCGCTCAGCCCGTGATAAAGCGAGTAGTCGCTTTGGGCGAGATTTACAGCCGTATACTCGGAGTCCCGCATGATCCGCTCGGTGACGGTTGCATTCTGCTCGACTTTGTACCCTTCGATGAAGCTGTCGCCGACAAGCAGCAGATCAGGGTTTGCGATTGGAGTGCTGTTACGAAACCCGTTTTGATCATAGGTGTAGTCTGCCTCATAAAGACGGTCTGTGCGCGCACCTAGCGTTAACACGGAATCCCCTTGCCGAACCTCGCTGTACTGATCGTTTGCGGGGCGGTGGAAAAACCCGCTCGGTTCATAAATCCGATTGTGGGGGCCGGTCAGACCAACCCCTTTGGGGATAAAGACCTGCCGGTAATCGATGATTCCGATCAGGGCGGGCAGTTCGATCAATAGGGCGACAAACCCACATGTCGCAACACTCAGCGCAACGTTCTGGGCAATGTCTAGTCGCCGGTTACCTTGGGTTGTCAAAAAATACCCCAGCAGGGCCGCGATGCTCAGCAGGACGTTGAAGTAAAAGCTCTTTGCCGGATACACCAAGAAGAAATTCTCGAAATGTTCGGTGGGCTGGCGCGTCGTAACCCAGACATAAAGAACAAAACCAAGTAGGATCAAACCGAGCCAGAAGCGGTTTTGCCAGAGTTTCACGAAGGACAGCCCCAAAAACCCAAGCAAAAGCTGAATTCCGATGATCATGTAGGTGAACAGCTCTGATTCAATCACCCCGTCCGACGCGACCAGCGCCTGCACCGACCATTTGTTGAAAGCCACACATGCGACCACGAAGAATACCCCGAGTATCTTTCTGTTGTCGAATTTGGGGTGTGCGAATGTCATGTTTTTCTGATGTAGCGGGCCCCAAAACGGGGCAGGCACATATTGAACGTACCGGCAACGTTGCGATGAGAGATGCTCGCGCTAGTCAAGTTCGAACGCTTCTTTGTAATCCTGTTTCAGCGCCTCATCCTGATCGGGTTTCCGCAGAATGCACCGGCCGACAACCAGCATGTCCAGATCCGTGCCCATGAAACAGCGGAACGCATCTTCGGGCGTGCATACGATCGGCTCCCCCCGGACGTTGAAGGATGTATTGACTAGAACCGGGCACCCGGTGCGCTGCTTAAATTCAGAAATCAGCGTGTGGTAAAGCGGGTTGGTTTCGGAATGTACGGTCTGAACGCGGGCGGAATAATCGACATGCGTCACCGCCGGAATGTCCGAGCGCACGACGTTGAGCTTGTCGATACCGAAAAGCTGGGTTTCCTCTGCGGTCATCGCGCGGCGCAGTTTTTTCTGCACATCCGCCACCAGCAGCATGTACGGGCTGTCATAATCCAGCTCGAACCAGTCGCTCACATCTTCGCGCAGAACTGACGGAGCGAACGGGCGAAAGCTTTCGCGGTATTTGACCTTGAGGTTCAGCGTCTTTTGCATCGACGGGGATCGCGGATCGCCAATGATCGACCGGCCCCCAAGCGCACGGGGCCCAAATTCCATCCGGCCTTGGAACCAGCCAAGCGCCTTGCCGTCTACCAGAGCCGCGGTCGCCTCGGCAATCATGGCGTCGGTTTCGAATGTCTCGTATTTTGCGCCGATGGCGGTCAGACGCTGTTCAATGTCATCCTGCGCGAACTCAGGGCCGAGATAAGACCCTTTCATCTTGTCGGATGTGCCATCACTTTGACGTTCATTTTGCAGTTCCGTATGCCACGCTGCCAAGGCGGTCCCAACTGCACCGCCGGCATCTCCGGCGGCAGGTTGCACCCAGATGTTTTTGAATGCGCCGTCCCGCAGGATATGACCGTTGGCAACGCAATTCAGCGCAACCCCACCGGCCATGCACAGATTGTCGATGCCATATTCGCGCGCAGCCGAACGTGTCAGCCGCAGAACGATCTCTTCGGTGACTGCCTGAACCGAGGCCGCGATGTCCATGTGGAACTGGGTTAGCGGATCCTTTTCGGGTTGGCGCACAGGTTCACCAAAAAGGTCTGCGAAACGCTGGTTGGTCATCGTCAGGCCAACGGCATAGTTGAAATACTGCATGTCCAGCCTGAAGGATCCGTCCTCTTTCAGGTCGACCAGTTTCTCGAGGATGACATCCTTGAAGCGGGGTGTGCCGTAGGGGGCCAGCCCCATGACCTTGTATTCGCCGCTATTGACCTTGAAGCCCGTGTAATAGGTGAACGCGGAATAAAGCAGGCCGAGCGAATGCGGAAAATGGATTTCCTTTTCGATCTTTAATTCCCTGCCGCGCCCGATGGCCAAGGTCGTCGTCGCCCATTCTCCGACACCATCCAGTGTCAGAACTACCGCCTCTTCAAAAGGCGAGGGAAAGAACGCGCTGGCGGCGTGGCTGAAATGATGCTCGCTGAACATCAACCGGTCGCCGGGGCGGAACTCGGGGTCGTGGCGGCGCAGCTCCCGGGTCAGTAGGTCTTTTTGAAATAGCTTCTCACGCAGCCAGACCGGCATGGCCATCCGAAAGGACTTCAGTCCGCGCGGAGCGTAAGAGACATATGTTTCCAGCAGGCGCTCGAATTTCAGAAACGGCTTGTCATAAAAGGCGATGTGATCGACATCGCCGATTTTTAGGCCGGCCTCGTCCAGAACGTATTCGATCGCATGAAACGGATACCCCGCATCATGCTTCTTGCGCGTAAAACGTTCTTCCTGCGCGGCGGCAATCAAAGTGCCATCGACAACAATGGCCGCAGCGCTGTCGTGATAGAATGCGGAGATTCCGAGAATTGCTGTCACGGCCCGGCCCTAGAACAGAGTATAAATGAACGGAGCGATGGCCGACCCCTGGCTGAGCACGATCAGTCCACCAAAAACCACCATCATGATGAGGATCGGCAGCAGCCAGAATTTCTTTCGAATTTTGAGAAATTGCCACATCTCTACCAGAAACGACATCTGACACTCCTAGAATTGATTTTTCATCGGGCCCACATTTTCCGTGCGCTCAATCCAATATGTGTTCGTATCTTTGTTCAATTTTTGCCTTAAAAGGTCTTTGCCCAAGGCTCTCATGATCAACCCGGTCGGTGTCACGGTCAGGAAGTAGACCAAAGCCATTACGATGGGCGCAACAATCGCACCCAGAAGCAGGCCGAATTTTGTCCATAGCCGGTTTGCGCCTGACAGCACTGATGGGCGCAGCAGGGTGACCAGCAGAAATGCGGCCGCGATGAACAGCGACCAATACCGCAGACCTCCGCTGTGGATCAGCGGCCAGAAACCGATGATGGTGAAGACGGTGGCAAAGACGAATCCAAAGCTGCGGTTGCTGCCACCTTGGACTTCGTGGCGTGCCTCGATATCGATCATAATAAGATCATCTCATTCGGATAACTCTAGAAACTCATACGCCGCCCTGCACAACCAGTCAGGGAAACCAACTTTGTTAGTTTATACACCTAGATTGTGGCATTGTCGCAAATTATTTGGCAAATGAACCCAATTCACAGGCCCCGAGGCACAGGCGCAGGTTTTTTGATCTGTTTGCCTGGGAAAACCACGGCTTATTGTTGTGAATAATGAAACAAATGGGGCCGGGCTCCAGGATTGATCGAATCTTACAGCTTCCGGGTTTTCTGGCTGAGCGAAAAGAACAAACGCATCTACTTCGCTGTGCTGTGAATATTATTAACCATCAGCCTGTGCCGATGCCGCTGACGCGTAAGTGGCGACACAGGAAATCCCTGCCGCGTTCCGCAGCCCAACCTCATCCGTCAAAACCTCTTGTTTGTATCGGCATGAGACCAAATGGCACAAGCAGTGTGACCTTTTGAGGGTGTGACGTAGCGGAACCCAGCAACTCATTGCCGATGTCTGACGCGGATACGCGGGGACACGCCTGAATTACGGCGATTTGGTGTCTATTGTTGCGGCGTGGGAATCAATTCGTCAAACCCGATGTAACCGCTAAGGGAAGTGGAACAATTCCCGGTATCGAGTATCGAGTTCACTCGGAAATGACGGCAAAAGGGCATAATTGTCCTTATACAGGCAACAGTTTCCAAACATAGCCATATTCCGGCCAATCTGTCGCCCTTGTGCGACTGTTCCATACGCCTTGGGTGAGCGGGATCTTCAGCGCTTTGGGTAAGCGCGTTTGGAAACACAGGTGAAAGATGTCGACGACGATTACAGTAACTTCCGCAGCAGAGCTGAACCAGGCTCTGTCGCAGGCAATCGGGGGTGAAACCATCCTCCTTGCTGCAGGCGATTATGGCACACTGAAACTCGGTGCCAGCTACGCATCGACAGTAACAATCAAGTCGGCTGATGCGAATGCGCCTGCCACGATTTCGGAGATGTATATAAATGGTGCGTCGAACATTACGTTCGAAGATCTGAATTTCGACTATACTTTTGGTGGAGAGGCTAAAAGTTATAAGCCTTTCCAGATCCATAACAGTTCGAATATCACCATCGATAACTCCACGTTCTCGGGTGACTGGGCCACGGGTGTCTCTTCGACGGATGATGGCTATGGATGGGGCATGGGGCTGCACGTCCGTGGCAGTTCCGACATTACCATCTCGAACAACGAGTTTTCGGACTGGCTGAAGGGGATGAACATCGGGTCCAGCAGCAATGTGACTGTCTCGGGCAACAACATGCATTCGATCCGGTCAGACGGGATGTATCTGGATGGCAACCAGGGCGTTCTGATCGAAGGCAACTATCTCCATGATTTCGAACGTTCGCTGAACTCTGGCGACCACGGGGACTTTATTCAGTTTTCGAAACTGTTGGGGCCAAGCA
This sequence comes from Ruegeria sp. AE3, assembly GCF_056542225.1. NCBI lineage: Bacteria > Pseudomonadati > Pseudomonadota > Alphaproteobacteria > Rhodobacterales > Roseobacteraceae > Ruegeria > Ruegeria sp. AE3. The sequence goes on from NZ_JBQFZL010000010.1 coordinate 68,872, forward strand.
GCGACATCATTATTCGCGATAACATCATCGACATGGGGTCTGGTGACTATGCCCAGGCAATCTTCATGGGCAGCGGGAAAGCCAGCCCTGATGATCCGTCCATGTTCTATACAAATGTGCTGATCGAAGACAACATGATCTACAACGGGCACACGCACGGGATCACCGTGTCGGGCGCCAAGGATCTGACGGTTTCGAACAACACGGTTGTGGCCGTTCCCGGTTTGCTGACCGGCGGTGTGTCGATACCGAAGATCAACGTGTCGAGCTCTTCGCAGAACGTCACGATTGACCAGAACGTTGTTTCCGCGGTCACCGGATACAATGGGCAATCGGACTGGAACGTCACCAGCAACGTCTTTGTTCAGAACACTGACCCAAGCGCACCGGGCTATTACGATGATGTGTTCACGTACCACGCCACTGGTGCGAAAGACGGATACAACCAGTTTGGTGTCAAACCAGGCAGCGCCATTGATAACCTGAATGCCGGATCGGACCTGGCTCAGCTGTTCCCAATCTCTTACGATCAATGGGTTGGGACTGCTACGACCGGAAGCAGCAGCTCAAACACCCAGCCGGACAGCGGGACCACCCAGCCGGACAGCGGGACCACCCAGCCGGACAGCGGGACCACCCAGCCGGACAGCGGGACCACCCAGCCGGACAGCGGCACCACCCAGCCGGACAGCGGCACCACCCAGCCGGACAGCGGCACCACCCAGCCGGACAGCGGGGCAACCCAGCCGGACAGCGGGGCAACCCAACCGGATAGTGGGGCGACTGCGGGGATGGTCTTCGATGACTTCGTTCTGGATATCTCGACCTTGCTCAGCAATGACGAGATTCAGCTGAAAGGGGATACGACCGTCGCGAACACCGGCTCTGGACCTGCTATTCAGTTCGACGGCGATGATGATTACTTAAATATGGGTCGGCTTGAGGAGTTCGCAGATTCCAGTCAGCTTGGGTTTACGATCGAATTCGCCCGTGATGAGGCTGATGGAAGCACACAGCGCCTTGTCTGGAACCACAATAAAATCGGTCTGATTCTCAAGGATGACGGGCTGGAAGTGAGGGTCGCCAACAACGATGCCAAATTCCATAAAGGCTTCAAAGCAAATGACCTGGGTTTGAATGATCTCAATAAGCATAAGATCACTGTTCTGGTTGACGAAGATGCTGACCGCTTGCAGGTTATTGTTGATGATCAGGTTGTCATTGATGAAATCGGAGTGGATTTCGACTTCAGCAATGTACACAACCGGGACTGGACCCTTGGATCCCAATGGGGTGCCGATATTGATGGCGAGGTCAGCGCCTTCGCGATCGATGACGAGGTTCAGTTTGTCGATACGACGGTTCTGGACGACACCATGATCGCCTGACGCCAGTGCGTTCAGCCACAGGCAAAACGACACGAATTTGGGCGGGGCGCAAAATTTGCGCCCCGTCTTTGTTTTCCGCATCTGGCTTTTTGCGGGTTCCTTCCACATAACGCTATGTAGGTTCTGTATCGTGTTCATGGTTTCGCTTTATGATTTTATCTGATCGTTATCGTTTTATTTTCATCCACATCCCCAAATGCGCGGGGACATCGGTGCGAAACGCCGTTCTACCCTTTCATGATGCCGACAGCCGGTTCCTGAAAACGGTAGAGCATCATCCGAAACTGGGTGAGATCGACTTTCGGCATTTGCCGCTGTCCTTGCTGCGCGAACTGGATCCCGAAGCGTTCGGAAAGCTGGAAAGCTACGAAAGCTATGCGCTGTTGCGCGATCCGTTTCAAAGGTTCCGGTCCGCAATGGCGCAACGGGCCAAGATGTATCTGGGCAAGGAATTCGCACAACTCGATGACAGCGATATCCGTGACGAGATCGGCAAGGTCATCACCTATCTTCAGTCAGAACCGGCGGTGATCGCGCCGGATTATATCCATTTTGCCCGGCAATCCGGTTTCGTCGAGGTCGATGGCAGGCGCATGGTCAGGAACCTATACCCTGTCGAACGCATGGATTGTTTCGTTTCCGACCTGGCGCGCCATATCGGCACCGATACGCTGGAGATCGGTCATGCCAATCGCACCACGGTATTCCGCTATCAGGGCCTGAGCCGCGTCATGTACGCGGGAAGCGCCGTTGCCAGGCGGGTTCTGCCCGGCCCGATTCATGAAAAGCTGCGCGTCTCGGCCCGAAAAATATTAATGAAACCAAATGTCTCGTCCGCCCCTTCCGTTTTTGACGAACCCGAAATCCGGGGTTTCGTGCAGGACCATTATGCCGCGGACATTGCTTTGCACCGGAAAGCGCTTGAGGATGTTGTCGCATAATCACACCCGATTCCGGTCCGGGTTCGACCCGACAAAACCTGTTATAATCATGGTATTCATGAAAAGTGATTTTTGTCCGTGATCAGTATTCGGGATAACAGGCAGATAAGGAATACATCTGGTAATATGCACGCAGAGTGGTGGTGAGTTCCATTGGCGGTATCGACAGCAACAAGAAGGGGTTTGCAGGCGACGGGTGGCAGCACCGGGCGCACATCCCGGCCGTTTATCGTGCCGTTTCTGTTTCTTGGCTTCATACTTCCGCTCTATTTTGAAGTCGCGGGGCTGCAGCTCAGCGGCTATCGCATTGTTCTGCTGGTTTTCTTTTTCCCGGCCCTGATCCGCTGGCTTGATGGCTCGGGCGGGTATTACGCGCCGGATTTCCTTGTTCTGGGCTATGCAGTGTGGGGCGCGCTGGCGATTTTCTACCACCATGCCCTGTGGCGATGGGAATATATCGGCATCTCATTCATCGAGACGACCAGCCCGTATTTCATCGCACGCTGGATGATACGGGATGAGCACGCATTTCGTACCTTTGTGCGTTGGATTTTCATTGCCGTACTGCTCATGCTGCCGTTCAGCGTCCATCAGTTTATTACGGACCGGTCATTGATTCTCGAGATATTCGGCAAGATCGGCAACGTCTATAACATCGTGCAAGAGGAACCGCGCCTGGGCTTTTACAGGGCGCAGGGTTCGATGCCGCACCCGATTTTGTACGGTGTATTCTGCAGCGTCGCATTCTCTTTGGCCTGGTACGTATTGGGATACGGCAAGGGGTTCACCTACAAGGTCAGCCGGGCCGGCAGCGTCTTGCTTGCCACTTTTGTCTCTCTGTCGTCAGGGGCCTGGCTGGCGATTGCCGTTCAGATGGCATTAATGACCTGGAAGACCGTATTCTCGTTCCTCCAGAAAAAGTGGAACCTGCTGCTGTATCTCTTTGCCGGGCTGTATATTTTCCTTGAGATTTTTGCGAACCGGCCTCCGGCTCAGCTTTTTGCGGCGTATCTGACGATTAAGAAATCGACAGCGTTCAACAGAATTCGCATTTTCACCTATTCCTCTGACGACATCCTGAACAATCCGATATTCGGGATTGGGTTCAACGAATGGTCGCGCCCGCGCTGGATGGTTGGAAGCGTCGACAATTTCTGGCTGGTTGTCGCTTTGCGCTACGGGTTGCCGTCACTGATTTTCATCGTGTCGGCCATTGTGATGGTTTTCGTGATCCTGGGGCGCGCTCAGCTGTCCAGCAGATTGGAAAGCTACCGGTTGGGGTATCTTTTCTCTCTGTCAGGATTTTGTATCGCGGCCATCACAGTGCATGTCTGGGACGCCACTTCGTGTCTTTTGATGTTCCTGTTGGGCGCGGGGCTTTGGATGGCCAACGCCAAGGAAGAAAGCGACCAGCCGCAAGCCGAAGAGAAACAGCGCCGCACGCGTCGGATAAGATATACGCGGTTCGGTTCTGAAGGAACGTAAGCAGACAAGAGTGTGCGGCGCGTTTGGTGATAAGTGTACAAGGAAGGCGACAGGTGTCAGTTCAGCAAAGCAAGATCACGACAGATGCCGGGATTGGCCGCAAGCCGAAGCGGTCGGAGTTGCAGAAAAAACTGACTCAGGTTCCAATCTCGTTTCGCAAAAATTACGGGCTGCTGAAAAACCCCGAATTCTGGCAGATGATGCCGCTTTTGCTGGCGTGCAGGATGCGTGCGCGAGGGTTGGAGGAAGACCAGCCCAAAATATTTGTCGGCACGCATCACAAGGCCATGACCACCTATTTCAAGGCGGTGCTCAAGCTTCTGGCCTTTGGGCTGAATGCCCGGTTCGAGGATCTTTCAAAAGACGCCCCGCAGCCGAAGACCCGAGTTTTCCTGTCGACCCATAGTCGGACCCCCTGGTCTGAAATTGGGCGCTACCGGGGGATACATATCATGCGGGACCCGCGCGATATGATCGTGTCGTCTTATCATTACCACCTGTGGACCAATGAGCTGTGGGCCCATGTCCCGGATGAGAATGGACAGACCTATCAGGAAAAACTTCAGGCCGTGGACAAGACCGAAGGTCTGTTCATGACAATCCGCCACTTCATCTTTTTCAGCCGCGAAACGCTTGAGAACTGGGATCTGGATGACCCGGATATCCTTGAGGTCGCGTATGATGATCTGATGGGTGAGCAACGCGATGACCTCTATTCCGAGATGTTCACTTTCTTGGGGCTGACGGGGCAGGAGCATGAGTTGGGGGTTCGTCTGATGCGCCTGTTCGAGGCCGGCAAGCGCAGCAAGGTCTCGGCCACGAAGACCAACGAACGCGCCCATATCCGCAGCGGTCGCAGCGGGCAGTGGAAAGACGAGTTGGAGCCCGAGCATCTGGCCTATATCGAACAGGAACTGGGGCATGTTCTGGATAAATTCGGATATGCCCGGTCCTCGGCCACAGGATCGAAGGACGCCGTCTGAGAGTCTTAGCGCAGCGGCAGAAGCTGCTTTCGGATCATGCCAACCGCACGGCGCATGCGCCGGGCCAAGGGCATTTGTCCCGCAAGTATAGCGTCGATCTCAGCCAGTGTCATATCCCCGCGCAGGGATGTGCGCGGGCGCAGAAAGGCGGTGTCATTCATAGACCCTGTATCGCTGGAAAACGCAGTTTTGTAGCCAGTGCGGCGCAGGGCGCGCAGGACGCGGGCATTGTACCGGCCGAACGGTATTCCGGCCTCGGTCACAGGGCCGCCGCACAGGTCCTGCAGCACAGCGCGTGACTGGGTCAGCTCCTGTTCAAGCGCTTCGGCACCAAGCGCGCTCCAGGCGACATGGGCGATCCCGTGGCTGCCAATGCCCATTCCGGCGGCCAGCAACGCCGTGACGTGGTCGCGGGCCAGGGATCCGGGTTTATCCAACCGCCCCGTCAGAACAAAGAACGTCGCGGTCAGCCCGCGCTGGGTCAGGGCGGGCAGGGCGATCTCATAATCCGACAGGTTGCCGTCATCGAAGGTCAGAACAAAGGCCTTCGGATTGGGGCTTGCCGCAACCCGGTCCAGAACGCCGCTAAACTGGGTCTCGGACAGCCAATATAGCGCTTCGCCGTCTTCAAGGTCGCGGGCCGGGGAGCCTATTCCGTGGAAGTTCAGACCGATCAGACGGGTCATATCAGGACCTTAGCCTTTTGTGCAGGGTTTCGGCGAGGTCGATCAGACCGACCCCAGGCCCGTTTGGCCGGGCTTCATAGGGACCCACCGCCGTGACGTCCGTGCCGCCCGTGCGCAGCTTGAAGCGGGTGACGCTTGGGTTTGCCTCGGCATCGATCCCGCCCAGATCGAAGCACTTTATCCCCCGTTCACGGCAATACAGCATGGACTGCCACATCAGGTAGTGCCCGGCATTGAGCTTCCGCCCGGCCTCGGACGTGGCCCCAAACAGATAGATGGCGTTTGGGCCAGACACTCCGATCGTCATCGCGCCGATATCTTCGCCATCCTTGCGGGCAATCAGAACGTCATGGTCGAAATCCGGCCCCGACAGCGCATAGTAGAATTCCGGAGGGATATCGGGCTGGAACCCTTTGGCATTCCGCACCTGTTCATAAAGGCGACTGAAGCGGCCTGACAGCTCCCGGATGGGGCCGGTTTCAAGGTCCAACCCGGCCTTCAACGCATTGCGCAGAGGGTTGCGCCATTTGCCGTGCAGGGCGCGCATCAGGCTGTCATCCTGCTGATCCGGGTTTATCAACACGGTGCGATAGGGCGCGGCCTTTTCGGTCGGTGTGAAGCCTGCGCGCGCAATCGCATCTTCTGTCGGGGAGGCATGAACCGGAAAGCGCAGGCGCAGGACATGTCCTGCGGAATGCGCATAATCGCGCAATTTTGACAGGACAGCGCCAATCATCTCCGGTTCGGGCGCAGGGCAACCGGTTGCGTGTGTCAGCGGACCCGCCGCAATCCAGGCGATGCCGCGATTCAGGACCGGGATCTTTTTGATCCTAAGGCAGGCCGCAGCAACCGGTTTGTCCTGTACATCGTAAATGGTCACAAATTCCGCAGTTGCACCGATGCGGTGGGCGGCAGCCTGCGCATAGGTCAGACTTTGTTCATAGGTAAGGTCATCGAACAGGCCGCTGGTGCCGGGCCAGTCCTCAGACGCAACCGGGCGCAGAGAGAGCGTTTTCTGTTCCATCAGACCGCCACTCCCTGAAGCAAATCCTCCAGGCGGGTTTCTTCAGTGTCCTCAAGCGGTCTGGACGGCCTCAGGGTAAATTGTTCCGGAACCGGGTCCTGGTTCAGTGCCAGAGTGGGAACGTTGTGCTCGGACAGAAAGCGGACCACGTCGGACAGGGTGCTCTTGGGGGCCGCGCAAAGGGCTGCGTAATCTATTCTGATATGCCGGTCCGCCCCAACATGGACACAGTCACGTTCGATATCCCCGGCCACCCCAACGACCTGACGGCAGGCCCGCTCGATATCAGTGTCGCCCCCTGCATTTGACGGGCGCACGGACCACCATTCATCTTTATCCGTCTCGGGTCCTTTGTTGCGGCGCTGCGCCCGGATAATGGATCTAGCCGTATCCTTGGCGTCACGCCGGACCTCCAGAAACAGGCAGCCTGGGAACAGGGCGTCCAGCAGCCGTACCCGGTTCGAGTGCATCACGTTCTTATTGATGAAAGGCGCTGCGGACAGGTTCGACATTCCGGCCAGCGTCGCCCGAATTTCATCCACGGGCAGGTCCGCGATCTTGCTCTCGTCCACCCATGGGCCATCTTCGAGCCAGCGCTGCCAGATCCATCCGCCTTCGTTTGGGGCGGCCCAGCCCGAAATATGCCCATAGTCGCTCTGATAGGCGGGTTTGTGTCGCGAGATGAAGGGCCGCCCGAGCCTGGTTGCCGCCAATGGTGTCTTATAAAACCGGTGCGCCAGATTGGTGAAACAGGCAAACGCGAACTGCGTCGTCATGAGTTCATAAAACAGCGACGTGCCGGACCGGGGTGCGCCCAGAATGAAAATGTGGGGCCATTTTGCCTCGGGCTGGCGCGCCAGCATCTGTGCCTCCAGCGGAGCAAGAACAGTATGCACCGTGCCGCGCAGGGCGGATTTGGCCAGCACCTTCATGTCGCCATGCCGATATCGGGTTGCGGGGGGGTCTGGCCCTGTGGTTGTTGGAACAGGGCTCTGAACAGGAACGCAAGCCGCGCGCGCCAGGCCCGGGCCCCTTCGTGGCCGGGCCGGATCAGACTGATCGGCAGAAACCAGATGGCGCGCAACAGGTCTGCCAGCATCATAAGCGCGGTTCCAAGCCACGCGACTGCGGGCCCCCGTGTAAAGCGCAGGAAAAGAATATGCCCTTTCGCGATCTCGACGGATTTCCACGGCGATGTCTGGCCAGTGGACACGGCACCGTAGTGCATGAGGCGAACCTCAGGATTGTAGCGCACTTTCAGACCGGCCTGCCGAACCCGCCAGCACCATTCGGATTCCTCGCTATACATGAAAAAGCGGTCATCCAGCATGCCGACCTTTTCGACGATTTCCCGTGAAATCATCATGAAACACCCGGCGACAACCTCAACATCCTGCGCCGTATCGCGTGCCAGAGAGGCATAACGCTGATCCCCGAAAAACCGGCTGCGCCGTAGGATACGGTTCGGGACCACGAGACTCCAGAACAGTTTGCTGAGCGAGACCTCACGGAACAGGGTTGGCTGCTGGGTACCGTTTTCAAGCGACACATGTCCGCCCAAAATGCCAACATCCGGGTTTTCCTGCATATACGAGACGGCATGCTCAAGCGTGCCATCATAAACCAGCGCATCAGGATTGAGGACAAGCAGATAGCGCCCCCGGGCACGCCGGATGCCGATATTGTTCCCCCACGCATACCCGCCGTTATGACCGGCATCCAGAACCGTTATCTGCGGGAAGGCTGCGCGCAGTGCCTCGACACTGCCATCCTGTGAATCGTTGTCGACCACTATTACTTCCAGATCCAAATTGCCCGGATGATCCAGAACCGACTGTATCGCCTTCGATGTCACGTCGGGCGTCTTGTAGTTCACGATGATGACACTGAGGTCGAGTTTGGGTGCAGGTGCCGGTTTCACAGGGACCTCCCTGTTCCGCCGCCGGGATGCTGCGCTGTGCCGTCGGCCCCTGTGGCCATGTCATCACAGAATTTCAAAGAACAATCGGTGCAAAACACTGTTACGATTCCATCGGGCCATGTTTCTTGGCGTTCGGGTTCAAAATGCGGTCGCGTATCTTTCGGGCAAATCTGAGAACCAGAGTTTCAAAGCCCTCGGGGCGTTTGACGAGATGCCACAAAAGGAAATGCATCCCGGTATATACAAAGGCACCGATCAGCACTTTGACTGCAAACCGATAGCGCAGCAGCGGCAGATCATCGAGCGTGTCGAACGCCCAGCCGATCTGGTCCTGATTGCCAATTGCGCTGTCGACGAAAAAAACGGCCGCAATCATAACCAGCGTAGACACAATCGACCGCCAGGCGACGGTGATTGGCCCAAAGAATGTGCGCGTGCCATATCGCTTGGCAATGAGCAATGTGGTGAAAATAGCGGCTGTGCTGGCAGCACCCGCCGCAGCCAATGCCCCCATAAAGCCGAACTGCACACCGGCCATCATCAGTAGGCAGACGAGGATCAGAAGGAAAAAATTTCTGATAAACAGAAGCTTGGTCGAGCCTTCGACATAGGATGCCGACCGGACATTTTCCTGAAGTGTTTCCAGCGCTTTGAGCGGTGCCAGAACCCATATGACCTGTACCGCACCCAGCCATTGCCAGCCGATCACGACAATCACCAGGTAATTGGCGACCAGCGCCATTCCGACCGAAATCGGCAATACAATTGCCAGAAGTAACTCGTTCAGCCGATTGAAAGCTTCATCCTGACGGTCAGTATTGCGGGATATGTATGCAAGCCCCGGGTAAAGCACACGCTGCAAGGGGGCAAACAACTGCGTTGTGACGAGCGTGCTCAGCCGATTTCCCAACCGGAACACACCGGCATCGGAAGGCCCCAGGGTGGCACCAATGATAAGCTGCGGCATGTTTTTTGAGAAGAACTGAGCTATCTGCGCGCCGGTGGTCCAGACCGAAAACGAAAAACAGTCATGCCAGCGTTTCAACGACAGGCGCACGGTCATTGGCGCTATGCTGAATGTCCATATGCTGCGGGTTGCAAGGGCGCAGAAATTGGCGGCGATGATTGCCCAGAAGTCACGCCAGATCAAAGCCATGCTGATTGCAATGATCGCATATACGATCCGGCTGATCGTCTCTTCCCCGGCGGCATAAATAAAGCGCAGTTTGCGTTCATACAGTATGAAACGGGGACTTCTCAGGGCGATGATCAGAGACAGCACGCACAGGACTGGGGCAAGCTGTGTCAGTTCGGGCAGCCCGATAAGCGGGAACAAAGGTCTGGTTGCATAAAACAGCAACGCTGCGGCAATGCCGAGGATCACCTGAAAGGTGAACACCGTGCTGAGATGCTCCTGAGTGACGTCGTCAAGCCGTATGAGAACGACGGCGATCTGCCGCTGCATCATCTCAAGAAAGGCTGTTGCAACCAGGAAATAGGCGGCGATGCCGAAGTCCTTGGGCGTAAGCAGCCGGGCGGTTACAATCAGGGTGATCAGCCCGAGCACCTGCCGAAACAAGCTCGAGGCAAATAATGTAGTTGCCCCCACCGCAAGAGCGGACGTGCGGGAAGATGTGTTTTTTGACGGAGCAGGATCGGACGGCTGCTTCAAGTGATTAACTTTCCAAACTCATAACAAAAGACGCATTGCTGCGTTAGTGTTTCCAAATCTGCGATCCTTTGGCAGGCTCCGAGACGTGCAGGAGCGCGATTCTGGTATTCCCGCCGGGCGGCTGATAGTTGCCCGCATAGTGCTATTTTGTATTGCCTCGCAACGGTTTTGTTTCGTTTATCAGAGGATACTCGTATCTCGTACCAGTAGATTGAATTCTGTTTCAAAGTGTATTTTCAATTGGTGTCATGAATTGGACATCAAATACAGAAAGAAACCAAGCGTGACGGTTTGCACATTTCGTGGTCGCCGCCGGGTATTGGGTGCTGAGTTTTAGAGCGGTATGACAGTATGAAGATTGCGATTTTTGGTTTGGGATATGTGGGGTTCACAGCGGCGTGCTGTCTGACCCGTGAAGGGCATGAGGTGATCGGCATTGATGTGAGTGCCGACAAGGTTTCCGAAATCAACGCAGGCCAGCCCCCAATCAAGGAACCCAAGGTTGAAGAGTTGCTGACCGAGGCGCTTGGGAAAAATCTGATCCGCGCCGTGGTCGAGATGCCGGATCTCGGGGATGTGGATCTGGCCATTGTCTGTGTGGGCACGCCCAGTTCCACTGACGGCTCGCATAACATGAGCTTCGTGGCCGAGGTGACGCGTCAGATTGCCGAGACCGTATCGCCGGATCGGGCGCGGCCTCTGACGGTGGCGTATCGGTCAACCTTCCGGCCAGGCACCGTGCGGCAGCTGATCGAGCCGATCTTCCAAAGCTATCTGGGCGAGCGGACGGGTCAGGCGGTCGAGATTGTCTATAACCCCGAATTCCTGCGCGAGGCGTCGGCGGTAGATGACTTCTTCAACCCGCCCAAGATCGTTGTTGGTACAGCCGATGGCAATCGCTCGGCGGTGATGGACGAAATGCACGAGGGGTTGGACGCGCCGGTGTTCTACACCGCTTTTGAAGAGGCCGAGATCACCAAATTCGTCGACAACACCTGGCACGCCACCAAGGTGGCCTTCGCCAACGAGATCGGCCGTATCTGCCACAGCATGGGCGTATCCGCCAAAACCATGCACGAGATTTTCGTCTCGGATACCAAGCTGAATATCTCGGCCTATTACACCCGCCCGGGCGGCGCGTTCGGGGGCTCGTGCCTGCCCAAAGATGTGCGCGCGCTGCAGCATATCGCTGGCGAGGTGGGGGCCCATACCCATCTGATCGACAGCCTGTTGCAGACCAATCAGGCGCACAAGACCTATCAGGCGCAGGACATCATGGCGCGGCTGCCCGAAGGCGGCCGGGTGCTGATGGCGGGGCTGGCCTTCAAGGCCGGAACCGATGATCTGCGCGAAAGCCCCAATGTCGATATTGCCCGGCGGCTGCTGCAGGCGGGGTATCAGCTGTCGGTCTATGATCCGGCCATCAAGCCTGCTGATCTGCGGGGGCAGAACCTGGGTTATGCCTTTACCCATCTGCCCAATGTGGGCCGCCTGTTGGTTGATCGCGCCGCGGCCGAGGCCGGGCCATGGGATTTGGTGGTCGGATCGAACCGGATCGTGAACGAGCTGAACCTTGGCGATGCAGAGGTGATAAGAACCTATGAATATGACTAGCCCTGTGTCCGCCGTTCAGCCGATCTCGTTCGACGAGCTGCGCCAGAGCCAGCCGCTGAAAGGGCTGAAGGTTCTGATCGTGGTGGAAAACCTGCCCGTGCCCTTTGACCGCCGCGTCTGGATGGAGGCGCGCACGCTGGCTGCTGCAGGCGCGCTGGTCTCGGTCATCTGCCCCACCGGCAAGGGCCATGAGGAACGTGTCTGGGAAGATGAAGGCATCAAGGTCTACCGCCACCCGCTGCCGTTGGATGCCAGTGGCGCGTTGGGATATTTGCTGGAATATGGCGCGGCGCTGTTCTGGGAAAGCTGGCTGTCACTGAAGATCAAGTTCACCCGTGGGTTTCACGTCATCCATGGTTGCAACCCGCCCGATCTGATCTTTCTGGTGGCGCTGCCCTTCAAGCTGTTTGGCGTGCGCTATCTGTTCGATCACCACGACATCAACCCCGAGCTTTACGAGGCCAAGTTCGACAAACGCGGCTTCTTCTGGAAGCTGATGAAGACGTTCGAGCGGCTGACCTTCGCCTCGGCACGGGTGTCGATTGCCACCAATGAAAGCTATCGCAAGATCGCCATCGAGCGCGGCGGCATGGCGCCCGAGGATGTCTTTGTGGTTCGCTCGGGCCCCGATCTGAGCCGGTTGCAGCACCTGCCGCCAAACCCCGCGTGGCGCAACGGGCGGACATACATGGTGGGCTATGTCGGCGTCATGGGCGATCAGGAAGGCATTGACCTTCTGCTGGAATCCGTGGCGCATCTTGTGCAGGTTCAGGGGCGCGACGACATCCAGTTCTGCCTTGTGGGCGGCGGTCCCAGCCTGGACAAGCTGCGGGAACAGTCCTCTGATATGGGCCTGTCGGATTGCGTCACCTTCACCGGCCGCGCGCCGGATCAGGATCTGTTCGAGATCCTGTCGACCGCCGATGTCTGCGTGAACCCGGACCGGGTGAACGAGATGAATGACAAATCCACCATGAACAAGATCCTTGAATACATGGCGTTCGAGAAACCCATCGTTCAGTTCGACGTGACCGAAGGGCGGTTCTCGGCACAGGAAGCCTCGCTTTACGCCAAGGCCAACGATCCGGTGGATATGGCCGACAAGATCACCGAGCTGCTGGCAGATGCCGACCGCCGCGCCGCCATGGGCCGCTATGGCCGCGCCCGGGTCGAAGCCGAGATGGCCTGGCCCCATCAGGTCCCCGCGCTGATTGCGGCGTATCAGCGGATCTGGAAAGGGTAGGGCCAGCCTATTTGGCGACTTGCTTGGCCTTGACGCGCCCCGGCGCTTTGATCCGGTGCCGCAGTTTCATGGCAGGCGCTTCAATCAGATGCCAGGACAGAATGGCGCAGATCAGCGTGAAGGGCATCGCGATGGCCATGTTTATGGCAGGTGTTGTCACCCCCGATTGCGCCACAAGCTGCTGGATGGGAAAAGCGTAAATGTAAACGCCGTAGGAATAGTCGCCCAGCCGGTTGTAGTTCAGCAGCAGCGGTACTTTGGCGTATCCGGCGAAGAACACCGCATAAGACAGGCTGACAGCGAATACGGGCATAAACAGCGGTGTGAACCAGGCGGCGACGGTCACGGCTGCCACTCCGGAAAGCATGCCCCAGGACAGGGGGATTTTGTCGCGCCAGATGTAAAACACCATTCCTGTAAGGAACGTCAGCCCAAGCTTTGCGAGTTGCTCGATACGCGTGTTCAGGTCCAGAACCATTGTTGCGGCGTAGATGCACAGGAACAGCAGCACTAATCCGGCAAAGATCTTTCGGTTTCCCAGCAGACCGAGAAGACCGCAAATGAAGACACCTGCATAACAGGTGACTTCATAGGACAGAGACCAGAGCGACCCGTTGATCCCGGCTCCGCCGGGGTTGGATTCAAACACGCCAGGCAGGCCGTATAACAAGTCGAACAACAGCATGTTGCGGATGAAATATTCGCTGGTCGCGGCCCAGAACACAGAAGGTTCGGCGTTTGTCAGCACGAAACCGGCCACCATGATGGTCACGATAAGAACCGTGGCAAGGGCGGGAAACAGCCGTAAAACCCGGGCTGTCAGGAACGAAACCACGGATGATTGCCGGTCAAAGCTGCGCGTGATGAAGAACCCGGAAATGGCAAAGAAAATCCATACGCAGACCGTTCCCAATGTCAGGCCGTGCAGCAGGTTTTCAAGGGGCTGGGGTGCCCCACTGCCCCAGCTGATGGGATAAGCGTGCGACACCAACACACCACTGGCCGCAAGAATGCGGATCAGGTTGAAATTATTATCGCGACCGTCCGCGCGGTCCGCGATGAACCTGGCGGTCTCTGTGGGTGATATGCTCGCAACGCTTGCTTTCATTTACGGGTCTCTGGGTCGATCATATCCTTAAGGCGGGGCTATTGGGCAGCTTCACGTTGATACAGGGTCCACGGTTCGGTTGCGGCCAGTATCCTGAAACCATCGACCTGCTGCCGGAAAGAATCCACCGCACAGACCACGACGGTATCCGCCTTTGCCTGTGACAGGATAGCCAGAGCAGAAGGCACCGTGTATTCGGTATCCCCGCTGATCTGCCGGGTTGCCGTCTGTATATCGCTCAATGGCCCGACCAGCCGGATGGGCTGTTGCGTGGGATTGGCAAATGTCGGCACAGCGGTTCCGTTGAACACCATGAGAAACGACAAAGGGATACAGCTGGGCCTGAACATCTGCGGGTTTCTGGTGTCTTCCAGATAGGCCCCCGCGCCCAGGCTGAGCGTGTCATGCGTGTTGAGCGCGTCGAGGAATGCTGCGTAGTTCCTGCCATCCTGATACCATCCGGTGGTCAGCACCAGATTCCGAACCAGCAACAGCCCGGCAAGCGTTGCGATCGCTGCCTGCCGGTAAGATAGTTTTGCGTCCGGGTTCAGAGACAGGCTGGCCGCCAGAAGCGTCAGCAACAAAAGCGGGGTACGCTCGCTGAGATGCCCGACGCCAAACAGGTTGGGCGGTATGATCAGAACCAGCACGGCGCAAAGCGCAACGGCAAGCTTCATGCGCTTGTCGATGTGCCAGACACCGGCCAGCAGGCCGCAGATCAGCGCGCCCCACAAAATAACGCCGAACCCATAGTCGAACGAGCGCCAGGTTGAATCCGCCACCCGTAGAAAGCCGTCGATGCGCAGGAAAACCTCGGTACTCAGCCGGTCCCACAAGGTTCCTTTTTCAGCATGCGCCAGCAGGTTTGTAACCGGTGAGGTCGCACCACCACCTGCGGTTTTCGTCTGCAGGAACAGCAGGACCGGGGCGATGGCGATCAAAGCCAGCCTGCCGGCCCGTCGTGCAAGGGCGGCAAACCCCGAATGCCCTACCCGAAGCGCAAGCGACAGCTCGACCATGCCCAGGATCAGACCCCAAAGCGCAAATGCAAAGCCGTGGATGAAAAACAGTAGAAGACCCAGGGTAGCCGTCACGAGCAACTGGCGCGCCGGACGGTCCTGCGCAGCGATCCAGTATCCGGTTGCGCCCAAAAGAACGCCCAGCCCCAGCAGAAAGTTCGAAAACCCCCAGATCAGGATGTGGTTATAGGCCACCAGCCCGGCCAGCAGCACGTTTAGCGTTGTGATCCGGCCATGCAGGACATGCGACAGGTACAGGACACCGGCAAAGGGCGCAGCGATGATAAGTCCGGCGATCAGCTTGGCTCCAAGCAGCGGGTGCAGAATCTTCATGATGCTCATCCCCACAACATCAAGGCCGAGATTGGGTAGCAGCTGCCAGGCGGATTCGTAATATTGCTGCAACGTATTCGAAGCCGGCAGGTTTGCCAGAACATAGTAGCGCGCGATGTGGGCGTAGAAATCCGTCAGGGGCAGGACAGGCGTCACGAACAACGGAATGAGGCTGACGCATATGGTCAGTACTAGAACCGCGCGCTGGCCGTCACTTCGGATCGACGTATTCATCTCTGCCGTACACTCATACTTTTTCATATACTCAATAATCAGAACGTTTTGTCGGCTAACAATCAGAAGCACCTAACCATACAGCTATTATGTTCAGAGGTGGTTTGAAATTTTAGCTACACCTACCATGCGGCAAAGGTTTGGCAGCCGTATATTTGATATTGCTTTGAATGCGTCTTGCTGATCCAAGGAGAGAACAGGTTGATCATTCATATCTGGCATGGCTGTCATTGTGGGACAAAGCGGGGTAGCAGCCTCAGACTGGGTTCCATGAAACGCTGCAGTCTGGCATCCGCGTCCGCCTCGGTTTCGCCAGGCAGGATGGGGGTGACAAAACGAACCAATGCGCCGTCGGTCCGGCCCATGGTGAACCCGTCCTGAATAACGCTCATCTTGGCGCGGAAATCGTTGACCATGCGTTTGCCGCGCTGTTCGAACCAGTAGTAAACAAGCTGCTTTGACAGCTCTTTCTGGATGACCGCGCGGTTGACGGTAAAGCTGCCGTAAGGGGTGTCGCCCGGATTGATCTCATATGGCTCAAGGCTGAAGATTTCCCAGCCACCTACGGGCAGGCAAACCTCGGGTGAATGGATGCCATCACCATCGGTTTGTTTGTTGTAGAAGGCCACGAACATGTTCACGAAATCACCGGACTCGGTGTCGATATAGGTGGCATTGAGATAATCGTCCGCGCCCAGGGTCTGTTCGACCTTGGGATCAAGGCTGGTGGTCGACCCCGACCAGTCGCCCAATTGGCGCGGATAGAGGACAAAGGGATCGCGCTCGATGGGTCGCACGTCCGAAGCCGGCCGCAGGGTCCAGGCGGTTGATGCCGCAAGAGTCAACAGGGTCGCCACCGCCAGCGCGACCGAAGCGCGAATGCTGAAAATGCGCAGCGCGACGGTACCCAGCCCTTCGGTATCCAGGTCGATTGCCTCGGTGAACGGTTTCGGATCGGGGGCCAGACGCTGCAAGCCGAGCGCCATGAGAAACAGAATGGCGACGCAGAGCAGGAAGATGATCCAGCCTTCGAAGAAATGCATGAACCCTTCGGCTTGTTCGATGCCATGCTGATTGACCAGAATACCGATTACGCCGATGCGGATGGAGTTCATCAGAACGGTCAGCGGCGCGGCCGAGACCAGCAGAACCACCTTGTGCCAGATCGGGCCGCGGTAGAGCAGGGCAAAGAGGTATGAAAAGCTGAGGATCGGGAACAGGTAGCGTAGCCCGGAACAGGCCTCGGCCACCTGCAGCTTGTAGACTCCCAGATCGATGACATTGCCTTCGATAAAGACCGAAACACCGGCGAGCTGCACGAACCAGACGCCCAGCTCGGACGATATCCATTGCAGGAAGATCGTGAGCTTCCAGTAGACGAACTGGGGCAGGGGCAGCATGAAGATCAGATGGATTACGGGCAATTGGTGGTATTTCCCGCGTTGCCAGCCGAAGACGGTCACCATGACGCCACCGGTCCAGATGATCATCGCATAGGTGACGATATCCGGAATTCGGGCCAGATTTCCCAGAATGGCGATGGCCAGGGCCCCGGCAATCACGGCCACGCCAGGCCAGCGGTCGCGCACGATGGGATTGGGCACCGGCATGTCGCGTAGTTCACGCAGGAACAGGTACAGCGAGATGATAGGGATCAGCGGTCCGTGACTGTATTCCGGCGTGCTCCACGCCGCGCCCAGCGAGACAATCCCGATCCAGAAAACGGGGACCGACCCGATCAGAAGCAGGGTAAACAAGAACAGCCCGACGGTGTCGATGGCTGGCAAGGCCATTCGGGCCGCCTCAATCATCTTGTTACGGCTGTTATTTGATTCGAAATGTTGCATCGCTTTTTATCATGCACAATCGGATGTGATCTGGAATTACGGTGGTTTGAGGTCGCGTATTTCTGATCTAGCGTTGAAACAATCACCTTATTGGGGTGGGTTTGTTCTAAATTAATGACAGTTTTGAAAACGGGTCAGGGCTTGAGGATGAACCGCCGCCCAAGGGTCAAAAAGACCGAGCTTGAACTTGCGGTAAAGCCGTTCTGGTCATCTCTTTCGTATTGGTACCCCAGGTTCATAGCCCAGACTCTTGTAATCGCGCGGCTGTAGGATGCGCTGAACGTGCCTCGTGTGCGTGGATTCGATGCGCCTGAGCCTTCCGTTTCCTGATCAATTACATCGATGCTGAAGGAAAGGGCGGACACGGGATTGATGACGTAGTCGTATGTCAGGAAGGCTAGTGTCTGGCGGGTTTCCAAACTGTCTGTGCTGGTGCCGACACGGCGTTGGATCGTCGCCCCGATCCGGGAATTGGGCAGCCGGTAGGAATAGTCGATCTGACCGATCGGGGTGACCTCATCGAACGGTCCGCGGGTAAAGCCAGCATTGAAACTCAACGATCCATTGGCCCGCTGATAGCTGCGTCCGGCAGTTGCATTAATTCTGGAGCCGTTCACCCCGAAAATCTGGTCAATTTGAATATCCGCATTTCCATCGGAGAGCGCCTTGTTCCATGAGAAATTCCAGACAAAGTCCTCGGTTACATTATTCGTGTTGGTTGCGCGTTCTGTATCGTCAACCTGAGTGTACCCGGCATTTGCGGTGACAGTGGTTGTGGCAGAGATATTATATGTCCCGCCCATTGAAACGGTTGTTGTCTGCCGGTCGGTTTGTACGCTGTCATCCGCTGAAAAGTCTTCGTAATTGACTCGCAGATTGCCCAGTAAAATTGGAGAAACCCGGAACAGCGTGGTCGCGGTATAAATGTCTGACCTGTTCTCGAACAGGCTTGGATCGATCGTATTCTTGTAGCTGCGTTCGCGATGGCGGTAGTCGAACTGGAATCCCAAGGGGGCGTTCAGGCCGACAGCCCAATTCAGGCCTGCGCGGGTGTTGACTTGATCTCCGACAGTTCCGATCACGTCGGCGGAGTCTATGATGCCATCAAAATTAGTGTCCGTCAGCGATCGGTTGAAGGCCAAATCCTGTTCGCGGTATTCCAGAAGCAGACCAAGTTGGCTGTTCGAGCGCGTGCGCTGATATGCCAGCAGCGCGGATGGATCCGAAAACGACGATTCTGTTCCGATAATCGGTTCGTTGGCGATCCGATACAAACCTGAAAGATCAAGGGCCAGAGAGGAATCGGATGCCTGCCTCAGGACGCTCAGGGCCAGTGTATTTTCCCACCATGTTGTCGACCCAAGCGATGGATCCGTCAGCCTGAGATTGTTGTCGTGTTTGAAGGATGTCAGATAATCCAGAGTGACGCTCAGACCGGAGCCGATCCCGGTCGCCTGACCGGTTGCGGGCAGACCAACCTGTCGGGCCGGGTTTCGTAATGCCTGTTGTGTGATCAATTGTTGGCTGGGCGTTTGTTGCACAACCGTTGATGGCACGGTTGTCTGCTGCAGGGTTGTTTGCGCCGACGTTATTGGTTGTGCCGTTGTTTGCGGTATGGGAGCCTGTGGTAGCTGGGCCTGCTGCCCAAATGCTGGCATCAGCGAAATTGCAAACGCTACTCCGCCCCCCAGAACAGAGGACAGCCTGTTCCTGAACTTCCCCACCTGTACAGCCCCTATTCGAACAAGCGGCGTGCTGGCACGACAACAACGTCTCCGGGCTTGAGCACAGTATTTCCCTGGATGCCGCCGCCCGAGCCATTGTAATTGTAGGTGTATTTGTTCATCACGCCTGTTTTATTATCAGCCCGACGCAATTCGATGCGTTTGCGAGCCGCGAAATTGGTCAGGCCACCGGCCTGCGCCAAAACCTGTAGAATGGTCGTACCTTCGGTTGCAAGATGCTTTCCGGGTACATTGACCTCACCCATTATGAAGACTTCGATCGTTGGCCCGGTCGAGGCGAGCCCTCCTAGCAACGGAGGCGGTGCAAGCGATGCGATCGAGATAAATACCGTCGGCGGTGTATTGAAATTCCTGGCCAGCGCCGAAGAGAGAGACGAGCTTAGGCCGTTGGTGGACTGACCGGCTGCCCGCAACGAGCCGACAAGAGGGAAGTTGATGGAGCCGTCAGGCAGAACCAGAACGGTCCGATTCAGAGTGGGGTCTTCCAGCACCTCCACCTGAAGCGCATCACCCGGCTGGATTTGATATGAACCTTGCGCCCACGATTCCGTTGCCACAAACATGGCGATGACAAGAGCAATGAGTGATCCGATAACTGTACGCATATTCAAATCTTTCACTTTTTCCCTCTGTTTATGCCTTCTTGCTTCTCGCTAAACAATCCGCAGGATACCTGAAGAGGGCAAGATGCGGCAGAAATACAGCGCTCTTTTATTGTCCGGCGATGCTTGATGCGCTCAATTGTTCGATTTCTTCCTCAAGCGTTGGGGAAACATTTAGGGCAATTCCGGTTTTTTGCGCTGCCAGATATGCGCGCAAGGCGTCTTCTTTCCGATCCACTGCGGCGTAGGTCTTGCCCAGATGGTATAAAACTAAAGGCTGATCTGAGAAAGTTCTGGCCGCCGGTTCGAGATAAATGAGCGCCTCTTCATAGCGGCCCAGCCGATAGGCAATCCAGCCATAGGTATCCTGATACGCGGGTATTCTTGTACCGCGCAGCCGTCGTGCCAGATCCTGAGCCTGTTGCAGGCTTTCGTCATCACTGCGGTGAGTCGTCAGAAGGCTTGCCAGATTGTTGG
The DNA here is from genome assembly GCF_056542225.1 of Ruegeria sp. AE3. Taxonomy (NCBI): domain Bacteria; kingdom Pseudomonadati; phylum Pseudomonadota; class Alphaproteobacteria; order Rhodobacterales; family Roseobacteraceae; genus Ruegeria; species Ruegeria sp. AE3. The sequence continues at coordinate 89,194 of NZ_JBQFZL010000010.1, forward strand.
CCACAACCAGAGATCGGTTGCTGAGCGGGTACAGCTTTTCATAGACCGAAATTGCCTGATCCAATTCTCCGGCGCGTTCGTGCTCTGCTGCTTGCAGCATCAAAAGGTTCGGGTTTTCTGGCAGGGTGGCCAACGCCTCATCCAGTATGGCTCGGGCCTGTTCTGGCCGTTCGCGCTGAACTTTCAATGAAAACAAGCTGGTCCAGGCGCGGACCGCATCAGGGTGATCTTTGAGGATCGCGCGGTAGTGCTGCTCGGCTTTGTCGAACTTGCCTTCCCCAATAAGAACACGGGCTTTCACCAAACGCAGGTTCAGCGAGTCTGGATCTTCTGTAAGCAACTCATCAAGGCGTTTAGTGGCGCCGGCCACGTCACCTTGTGTCAGCATTAGACGGATAAGTGCAATGTCAGCTGACAGGCCGAATTCAGCGTCGTTCGCCAGTTCTTCCAGAAAAGCCGTCAGTTCATCCTTGCGTTCTTGGGCCGACAACATCTGCGCTTTGATCTCGTTTGACCGCCGCCGCGCTTCGGGGTCGTCCAGATCGCGGACGGTGTTCAGCACTACTTCAAGCCGTTCCCAGTTCTGTAGGTTCAGATACACGCTGCCGAGTGCCAACAACAATTCCGAGTTGTCGGGATTTTGCCGGAGAGCGTCGATCAAAATGCGTTCTGCGACCCCCAGATTATCCTCTGCAAGCAAGTACCGGACGTAATTCAGCGCCTCTTCCGGCGCATTTTGGGACACCTCTGTTGCAAGCGCCAGCATCTCGCCCATCAGTTCCCGGTCGCCGTTGCGTTCATGGGCCTGGGCCGTCAGGGTCATAAGCTGTGAATCCCGGGGGGTTTCGTGCAGAGCTTCGCGCAAAAGCACGATCGCATCGCCGGTTTGCTCTTCTCCGATCAGCCAGGCTGCCTTCAATTTTACAGCTTCGGCCTGCGTCGGGTCTTCGGTTAGGACCTGTTCAATCACAGTTTGCCCTTCCTCAGGTTTGCCAGCTGCCAGCAGCATACGGGCAAACTCGACCTGATTCTCGCGTGTCTGTGTCGTTCGGTCGGCATCTTCAAGCAATTCCCGCATCTCGGAAAGAGCTGTCTGCGTGTCACCGAGTTGAAATCTCAGGGCCGCCCGCATGGTCTTGAAACGCGGTGTATTCACCCCACCCGAAGCGATGATGTCATCTAACTCGACAATTGCTGCGGCAGATCCGCGATGTTCTGCCACAAACGCTATGAGCCTTTGTGTCGAGAACAGATCCTGCGCTTGGGCCTCGACCTGATCGCGCAACACACCCTCGGCAGCATCCAGATTGCTTTGGTCAATATAGTGCTCGAAAAGAGTTTGCTGCACGCTTGTGTCTTGAGGGAAGAGCTCGAGCATTCGTATCAGCTGTTTTTCGATTTCCTCGGGCTTTTGCAGCTCCTGCAAGGCACGGAGGCGAATTGCGTATAAATTGCCCTGATGTGGCGCAAAACTCAGGGCCGTATCGGTTTCCTGCAAGACAGCCGCCCAGTCCTCAGACCGGACCAGATCATCGATAACAATCTGCCGCGCGGTCATCAGGTTGGGGTGTTCGGCCAGTATCTCATGGGCAGTACCGATGGCGAGATCAGCCTCGGCGGCGTTGTTGGCCTTTACGGCATCGGTATAGACCAGCGTATTGTTGAGCGATTTGATTTCGATGTCATCGGGAGCTAGGTCTTTTGCCGTTCCGGCGTAGCGCCGCAGATCTTCCCAGTTTCCGATATCCAGAGCCATTTCCGCCAAGGCGCGATGCCCTTCGAGATTGTCCGGATATTGCTCGACCAGCAGCAGGTATTGCCGATAAGCGACCGGGATGTTGCCGCGTTCGCGCTCGACCCTGGCAAAGGTCAGGCGGGCTTCTTTGTGCTGGCCGTTCAGCTTGAATACGTTCTTGAATTCGACCAGCGCGCGTTCGACATCACCTTTTTCCAGATGGGCCAGACCAGCCTGGAAATGGGCTTCTGCGCGCTCTTCGGCCGAGTCGCAGGCGCTTAGAACTAAAGATAGGGTAAGAAAAACAATTGCCAGGCGATTGCTGGCCAGAAGGGACATTCTTCTTATGATTGACATGCTCATTTACCCGGTGCCGAAGGAAAAGTGGTTGGCCTGATTACACCCGGCAGCGGGTCAGGTCGTCAACAGCCGGTGCCGCGCAGCACAACGGAAACCGTCCGCACCAGGATGGAAATATCCGAGGTGAAAGACATATTCTTCCAATACTCGGTATCGTGATGCGCGCGTTCGGCGAACGAGGAGTTGTTCCGCTTTGAAACCTGCCATGCCCCGGTGATGCCGGGAAGCATCAGATAGTAGGTTGTGCTGGGATACAGGTTCTGCTGGTTTACCATCATAGGCCGGGGGCCAACCATGGACATATCGCCCAGCAGCACATTCCAGAATTGCGGCAGTTCATCCATCGAGGACTTCCGCAGGAACGAGCCGAACTTGATGATGCGCGGGTCATTGCGCAGCTTCTGATTCCGGTCCCATTCCGCACGCGCTTCGGGGTTAGCCGCCAGATGGTCCTTCAGTACCGTCTCAGCATCATGCACCATGGTGCGCAGTTTCAGTAACATGAACACCCGACCGTTTCGGCCGACCCGTTCCTGCCGGTAAAATGGTGTGACGCCCTGAAAGGCGAGAAATACAGCCAGGACCAAAATCAGGGGCACGACAAACGGTGCTGCAAGCAGCACGAATACAATGTCGAAAACGCGTTTCCCCGTACTTCTGTAAAACCCCGTAGATTTCGTCGGGGCCCGCATAACAGAGATATGAGGGTAGCCCGCGCCAGCGTTGGCTACCTCTTTCGAATGACTTGTCACTATTTAAACCCCCAACACACAAAAAACACCCAAGAACCACCTACCAAACTCAGGAACTTCCTACGCTCAACCTCAAACTTACTTACGTACAAAAAACATTATATTCTTATGTCTGTTTGAGATCTGCCCATATTCACATCATCGACAAATCCCTGCCACCAAGTGTTAACAAATTCCTGCTGGCTTGCAAAACATTAATCCAGAAGCGGTCGCCCCAAAAGCGTGGCAAACCGAAGCCATTGGAGTTCGAGAATGCAAAATATTTACGACAACCGAGTAATGCATCCGAGATGTTTGTTTCCTCTTTGGGGACAGTGCGTGCGTATTGGTAACTTTAGCTCCAATGCCAAGGTCAAATGTGTTTTTGAATGCCGGCGGTTTTCAGACTCACCGCTGCTCGTTCAGGCGGTGTGCACAGGGCCCCGGAGGGAAACAATTCCTTGATTATCGCCAGATTGAGAGGGCTGAAGCGTCAATTTGGAGACTGTAAATTTTAGTAATGCTCACTATCTTGATTTTATGGCAGAGTAGCTACCAAGTATTTTTCAGTTCATATGATATTCTGCATTGTATAAGGGTTTGCTGGTGGTTCAGGGTGCTATTTCGAGTGATCTCAGCGGGGGCAGGATCAGGTTTGACAAGACGGAAGGCGACCGTGGTGCAATGGCTTCCAGCGACGGGTTTTATTTAGATTTCTTCGGGCTTGACCGGCGGCCCTTCACGCTGCTGCCGGATCCTGGGTTTATGTACTGGTCACCGCTTCACAAACGGGGCTATTCCGTCTTGCAGTTCGGCGTCATGAGCTGCGCACCGATTACCGTGCTGACAGGTGAGATCGGGGCGGGAAAAACAACGCTTGTTCAACATCTTCTGAGTGAAATGGAGCAATCGATCACTGTTGGACTAATCTCGAATGCGCAAGGGGGGCGAGGAGAGCTGTTGCAGTGGGTGTTGCATGCTTTGGGTCTGCCCATCGAAAAAGATGCAACCTATGTGCAGCTGTTTCGGGCGCTGCAGGATTTTCTGGTCTCGGAATATGCCGCAGGGCGCCGGGTGATACTGATTTTCGACGAAGCGCAGAACCTGACAGTCGAAGGCCTGGAAGAAATTCGCATGCTGACCAACATCAACGCGAACACGGACGAGTTGATACAGCTTGTCCTGGTTGGTCAGCCCGAGTTGCGCGACATGGTTCTCGATCCCAAAATGCGTCAGCTGACACAAAGGGTGGCCGCAAGTTTTCATTTGGAACGGATGGATGAGGTCTCGGTCGAAAGCTATATTGAACACAGAATGAAGATCGCCGGCGGCTCGGGCGAGGAGTTCACGGCAGACGCCTGCAAGATGATTTTTCAGCAGACGCGCGGCGTGCCGCGCCTTGTGAACCAGTTTTGTGATTTTGCTCTGCTCTATGCCTGGACAAGCGAGGCGGACAAGGTGGATGAAAGCGTCGTCGATCAGGTGATCGCGGATGGCGTGTTCTTTGGTGGCAACTCGCTTGAGAGGGAGCTGATAGTCTGAAATGGGCCCAATTCGTTACTATTCTTCCATTTTCCTGAGGCGGCTCCCGTATTTCCTCATTGTGGCCTTGGTTATTTCGGCAACTTCCATCATTGTCGCGATGACCTTGCCGTCGACATATGTGTCGCAGATGCGGCTGATTGTTGAATCGCCTCAGATTCCGGGCAACCTTGCGGCCAGCACCGTCAATACCTCTGCCGGTGAACAGTTGCAGATCGTTGAACAGCGATTGCTCACGCGGCCGGTCCTTCTGGATATCGCCCGCAAGATTTCAGTATTACCTGATCAGGACGAAGCAACCCCGGATCAAATCGTTGACGCGATGCGGGCGAACACCGGAATCCGCATCAATTCGGGCCTGAACCAGGCCAGCCTGATGAGCATTACTTTCGAAGCCCGGACAGGCCAGATCGCCGCCGGGGTACTCAATGAATATCTGACGGAAATCCAGAAGCTCGATGTATCGTACCGCAAAGGGCGCGCGTCGGACACGCTGAGCTTTTTCCAACAGGAAGTTGAACGTCTTGGCAACGAGTTAGACATACGCAGCTCCCGTATTTTGGAGTTCGAAAGAGAGAACTCCAGTGCCTTGCCAAGCAGCCTGCAGTTCCGGCTAGCGCAGCAGGGGGCGTTGCAGACCAATCTTGAACAAACGGATCAGCAGATTTTCGCAAAAAAAAGCCAGCGGGAGAATCTACTGGAGATTTACAATTCGACCGGTCAGATCGGTAACGTAGCACCGCAAAACAAAACAACTGCGCAGCTGGAGTTGGAGCAGTTGCGGCGTGAGCTTGACGCGAAGCTGGCGATCTATTCGGAAGCCAACCCGCAGATCAAACTCCTACGGGCTAGAATCGCGCAGCTGGAAAAGACGGTGGCCGCCGAGCAGGCGGCCAATACCGCGCCGGTCAACCCTCAGACGGGGAACTCGTCACTGGATCTGCAACTGGCCCAGCTTGATTCCGAGGTCGCAGCGCTGGAGGATCAGAGGATTTCGATTGCGGATCGCCTAGCCAAGCTGACGCTGACCATCGACCAGACCCCGGCCAACGCGATCACGCTGGCGGAACTGCAGCGGGACCATGACAATATCCAGGCCCAGTACAACGGCGCTGTCGGTCGTTTGGCAGCCGCCTCGACCGGTGAACGGATCGAAGTGACATCGCAGGGCCAGCGCATTTCGGTGATCGAATATCCTGTGGCACCAAGTTCGCCGACAAAACCCAACCGCATGTTCATTGCTGCAGGGGGGATTGCTTTTGGGATTCTGCTGGGCGCGGCTTTGGTTCTGCTTCTGGAGGTCCTGAACCGGTCCGTGCGTCGACCCGAAGACCTGATCAACAAGCTTGATGTATGGCCGATCGCAACCATTCCCTATGCGCCCTCACGTGGCGAGATGATCTGGCGCCGGGTCGCCTGGGTTATGGTTATCATGGCTATTATGATCGGTGTTCCCGCAGCGGTCTGGGCCGTACATACCTATTATTTGCCGCTGGACCTGATCGCTGAAAAAGTGATCGACAAGTTGGAGGTTTATTGGTGATTTTTGCTTCTACAGGATTGGATAGGGCGTAATGGACCGTCTTCAGGAGGCAATTCGCAAAGCCCGCGATGAGCGCGCAAGCCGTCAATCAGGGCCGCTCAATCTCCCCAGGGCTCAGCAGCCAGATTCACCGGAAAGCCAAGGTAATGCGTGGGAAGCCCTGCCTGAGTTGCAGATTGATTCGCCAATAATTGCGCGCAGTCGTCTGATTGCCTATCACGGCGGAGCTGAGGCGGCACCTTATGATATGCTGCGGACAAAGATGCTGCAACAGATACAGGCCAACGGCTGGCGTCGCGTGGCCCTGACATCTCCCTATAGCGGATGCGGCAAAAGCACGACCGCCGCCAATCTGGCCTTTAGCTTGGGGCGGCAAGAAGACTTGCGCACGATCGTGATTGATTTTGACATGCGACGCATGGGGCTGGCCGAACTTCTCAAGCAGACGGGCAACCATAGTATGGCCGATGTCATTCACGGCGACATCTCGTTTCAACAGCATGCACTGCGCCATGGCCAGAACGTGATTTTTGGGCTGAACTATTCTTCGACACGCAATCCGTCGGAACTTCTGCAAAGCCGGGCAATGATCGACACGCTAGAGCGGATTGAAGAAGAGTATCAACCGGATATCATGTTGTTCGACACTCCTCCACTGATGGCGAGTGACGACAGCCATGGGTTTCTGACACACGTCGATTGCGCCCTGTTGCTGGCCGCAGCCGAGGAAACCAGCGTTGATCATGTTGATGTGGCCGAACAGCAGCTGGCGGAGCTTACAAAAGTCATGGGTATTGTGCTGACCAAATGTCGCTATATCAGCGGGGCCTTCGGCTATGAGTATGGCTCCTACTGATCCGGCTCCGACAGATGCGGTCATAATCCCTCATTACAACGATCTTCCCAGGCTGGAGCGATGCCTGCGGGCGTTGATGAAGAATGATATTACCGGCACTGAAGTCGTGGTCGTGGACAATGCCTCTTCGGTCTCGCTGGACGAACTGAGGCGGACTTTCCCGAGCGTACGGTTCATAACCGAAACTCAGAAGGGTGCCGCTCATGCCCGCAACAGAGGCGTGGCCGAGACCACTGCCTCACGTTTGTTCTTTATTGATGCCGACTGCGTCCCAGCGTCGGACTGGCTGGCGGTCGGGCGCCAGGTTGCGGATCGCGCCGATCTGATCGGAGGGCGCGTCGATGTTTTTGATGAAACCCCACCGCCACGTAGCGGCGCTGAGGCGTTTGAAGCTGTTTTTGCCTTCAATTTCCGCAGATATATTGAGGTTCAGGGGTTTTCCGGAGCGGGTAATCTGCTGACCCGTCGCGATGTGTTCGACGCGATTGGGGGGTTTATCAACGGCGTATCGGAAGATCGGGAATGGACTATGCGGGCCGTGTCTCGTGGTTACACTCTGATCTATGAAGATCAGTTTCAGGTCAGCCACCCATCCCGGCAGGATTGGCCGGCACTCAAGGCGAAATGGCACCGTACCACGCAGGAGGCGTATCAGTTAAACGGATGTGGGCTGGCGGCTCGCCTGCGATGGGGGCTCCGTGGTCTGGCCATGCCCGCAAGTGTCGTGGTGCATACCCCCAAAATTCTGACAAGCCCTAAGCTGATGTCATCGGGGGAAACCCTGCGAGCCATCACGATATTGGTCCGGCTCAGATGCATGCGCATGATCTGGATGCTTCGCCAGGCGGCTGGCGGCAAGATCTGAACCCGATTAGATGCCAAAGAAAAAGGAGCCGGAAACCAGCCCCTTTTACCATAACATCTGTTATGAGGCTTTATTTATGCAGTCTTGCGACGGCGCATCAAACCCAGCCCGCCAAGCGCAGTCAGAAGCAGCATACCTCCTGCTGGCAGCGGAACTGCGGCCACGTCAAAGTCGAAGCCTATGTTGCCGCCATTTACTGGGGTCGCCGAAGAAGCCCACGAGAATACAAGGGTCTGATTTAAACTGGAGGTCGCGCTGCTGAAAATTGTGTTCAGCGAAGTCTGAAGGCCGTTGCCCAGAACCAAAGCCGTGTCAATGATATTGCTAGGATTGGCAGTTTCAACCCAGCTCATGGTCAGCCCGGTAAACAGACCAAACACATTGATCGTAACCGATGCATTTGCCTTACCTCCCAGCGGATCGATGGGCGAATAGAAATCCACCGAGTAAGAACCCGGACCACCCGGACTTGTTGCTGTTCCAATAAAGAGGCTGTCTGAGGTGATGTCGTAAGGACCAGCGCCATCTGTTACCACTGTCACAGCACTTGCTGTTCCGGAAATGAATACGGTAGCAGCCAAAGCAATCGCCATCGTCTTGAAAATTCTAAACATCTATTCCCACCCTCGTAACTCTTAAGTGTGACACGCCGCAGAACGCAATGTTAAGCGCGGCACTCGTTAGGTTAAGGAAATTAATACGCATCTTTCATCACAATGCGAGTGATTTCGTAGAAAATATGGTTTTTTTATGTTCACTTAGGCATATTCGGCGCCCCAATGGCCTTCATTTTCATAGACTGTTTCCCAAATATGAACGAATCCACCTCTGATTGAGCTTGATCCGATGCCTGATTCTCATGGCGATTGGGTCAGATTCAGCGAGAAGTTGATCGCGCCCTTTCGGGATCTACTTGCGGCCTTTGGAGAATTTCAAAGATATCAATGCGATTTCTTTGATGATTCCGGAACAATGCCGGTCTGAGCGGCGAATTGTCGCCCCTATCTCAAATGGCCGATCCAGATTGATGCATCGTGCCGGAAAAATTAACAAAATCCGTGGTGCTATCATATTTACTCTTCGTCGCTTCAGAAACTTCGTATAGCTTCAAACAAGATGTACATACTGAGTGCGGGCGCTCAATTTTGCAGCCGGATTATGCATTTTATTCGCTTGTAGCGCCTGATCATTTTCTGAAATCGGCACGGATTGATACGAGCCGGTACGTAACTGCAGAGAACGCTGATGAACGCGTCTGACTTTGATCACAGTGACATGTCTCCGACTGGCGGGCGGCTTCTGATTACAGGCAGCGCCGGGGTTTTGGACTCATATTCTTGTACGGGCCTGCCGGGACAGAGGATTCAGGAAATAGTTATCCGTGCCCAGCAAAAAAATGCGGTGGTAGAGAACGCTGTCGGGTGGGTATGAACATATCGAGTCCGCCGAATAAGTCGTCTTGGAAGATGGGCGTGGTTCTGTTGCTGATTGCGACTGTGCTTGCCTGTCTATCAGCGTTACTGATCAATGGTGGGCCGCTTTATTATTATGATACCGGCAGTTATATCCGGCAAGGTAACGTGGCGCTCAACAGCCTTCTGCCAACGGGTAACGAAGGCGGCAGCACGGGGGGGGAGGTACGTATTGATCAGGACAATACAGCCACCGGTTCCCGATCACTGATCTACGGTCTGTTCATGGCCATCTTCTTTCGCGCCATCCCTTTCTTTCATCTGGCAGGGGTTTTGCTGACAGTATGGGTGCTGGCACGAGCGGCCAAACGGTCGCTTGAGGCGCCTCATAACACAGCTCTGATGATCACGGTTCCGCTGCTGGCTGCAGCAGCCACCTCGTTGCCCTTTTATATCGCTTATATGATGCCAGACATATTTGCGCCGGTTCTGTTGATTGTGATAGCAGCGCTGACGGCATTCGGTCGATCGATGCGGGTTTGGGAACTGCTGCTAATGTCGGGTCTGGCTGTGTTTTCCGTCATTTCACATCCGTCGCATCTGGCCATCACAGGGCTTATGGTACCCTTTGTCATTCTAGCCACCCTGAGTGTGAAAGCACCGGGGCGCTGGCGGGTGGTGATACTGGTTATAATGGTTCTCTCGATTGCCGTAGCCGAGCGTAAAGCCTTTCAGATCGCCGTGGAGACCAAGACAAACAAAGAAGTTGTCTACACACCTCATATCACTGCGCGGCTGATAGTTGACGGACCGGGCATGAATTACCTGAACGAAGTCTGCCCGGACAAAAACATACCGACCTGCGCCCTGCACGAGGCGCTTTCGTGGTCTGATGACCCCTACCGGCTGACAGCATCACATATCATTTTCGAACGCTCCCCCAAACTCGGGTCATTCCGGCTCATGTCAGCGGAAGACCAGAAAAACGTCGCACTTTCCCAGCGCGAATTCGCCAAGGCGGTCTTTCTTTCTCACCCTGTGGCCACGTCCCTGGCACTGGCCAAAAACGGTTATCGTCAAATACTGCGTGACAGTATCAGGATGACAATCCCGACAGAGCGGGCGCTAGACAATGCCCGTCATCTTGCCAGACTGGATGATTCGCAAGTGAATCTGATCCAGGCCGGCCTCTTGTCAAAAGATCGTGGGTGGATTGTGGCAGCCGATACTCTGCACGGCACCACCTATGCTGCCTCATTTGCGGTCATTGTGATTCTGTTGCTGATACCACGCAGCGTATCGCGGGACATCAAACTGTTCGCCCTGTTCATTCTGATCGGGATTGCGGTCAACGCGCTGGTTTGTGGCGGCATATCGCAACCTGCGGACCGCTATGGCGCGCGCGTGATGTGGTTGTTGCCCTTCACAGCAGCTTTCCTTCTTGTCGTAAGGTGGCCCGCCACCCGGCGCAGTGCCACTAAAAAGGATCTCTGATGTCGGATCAAACCCTTTCCATCAGCGTCGTCATGCCCGCCTACAAGGCCGAGCATCTGCTGCCCCGTGTCCTGACACCCCTGATTGAAATGCTGAACACCGGCCAGGTGCAGCAGGTTCTGGTCATCGATGACCAGTCCCCGGACGGGACTGCGGCCCTTGCCCGTGAAATGGGGGCCACGGTTCTGACCACGCCGGTCAATGGCGGGCCGGGGGCTGCGCGCAACCTGGCCGCCGAACACGCCACCAGTGACATCCTGTGGTTCGTCGATTCCGACGTCATCGCATGGCCCGATGGCCCAGAGCATATCCGCCGTGCCATGTCCGAGGATAATGTTGGGGCGGTGTTTGGATCCTATGACGACGCGCCGGATGGGCAATCGTGGTTCTCGCGTTACAAGAACCTTCTGCACCGCTATCACCATCAGCGCGCCCGGCGCGAGGCGTGCACCTTCTGGGCTGGGTGCGGCGCAATCCGGCGCGACGTGTTTCTTGAGGTTGGCGGGTTCGACGTGAAAACCTATGAGGTCCCCTCGATCGAGGATATCGAACTGGGCTATCGGATCGCGGGCACCGGTCGCCGCATCCTGGTCGAGCCGCTTTTGCAGGGCAAGCATCTGAAAGTCTGGACCATCCGCAACAGCCTGAGCACGGATATCTTCTGTCGCGCCCTGCCCTGGGCCCGGCTGATGATCTCGCGCGAGGGGCTGACGGATGACCTGAACACCTCGATGGCCGAGCGGGCACGGGCGGCAATCGCCGGGCTGTTGCTATTGTCGATATTGGCCCTGCCATTCTGGCCGGGGGCATGGCCCCTACCCTTATTGCTGCTTGCAGCCGCCTTTGTCGCCAATTTCGATCTGGTGCGCGCCATGTCCGGGCATGGCGGACCGTGGTTCGCATTCAAATGCCTGCTCTATCACCAGGTCTATTATGTCTACTCGGCCACCATCTATGTCTGGTGCCTGTTCGAATATCACGTGCTGGGGCAGAAACAGAAACTCCATGTCACACGCAATTAAAACCTCATCGCAGGCAGCACCCAATACAAGATTGCCCGATTTTTTGATCATTGGTGCGGCGCGTGCGGGAACGACCGCGCTTTACAACTATTTACGGCAGAACCCGAGCATTTTCATGCCCACGGCGAAGGAGCCAAATTTTTTCGCCTTCGAAGGTGAAACTTTGGCGTATACCGGCCCTGGAGCGGATTATGTCAACAACTCGGTCACAAATATCGAAGCCTATTGCTCCCTGTTTGCGAATGCCCCAGGCAACAGCATCTGCGGAGAAGCGTCCCCGCTCTATCTTTATGCGCCCAAAGCACCCGAGCGCATTTACCGTCGTATCCCGCAGGTGCGCATGGTGGTTATTCTGCGTAACCCGATTGATCAGGCCCTGTCCCACTATCTGTATGCGGTCAAACAACGGATTGAGCCGTTGGAGGATTTTTCAGCGGCATTGGATGCCGAAGACGAACGGCTTGCCGCAGGTTGGCAACCCCTGTTCGGATACTCCCGCTTTCCGCTCTATGCGCAGCAATTGTCGCGTTATTTTGACCTGTTCGATCGCAGCCAATTTCTGATCCGCACTTATGAAGAGTTCCAGAACGATCCGGAAGGCGTCATCGACAGCATCACAGCGTTCATCGGTGCCGATACAAGTTTCCAGTCCGATCTGTCGTCGCGAGTGAATGCAGGCGGTGTGCCCCGCAGCCGTCTGTTTCAGGATTTCCTGATGAAGCCCAACCCGATCACCGGCATGATTGCCCGCGTCATGTCACAGGAACTGCGTTGGAAAATCAGGGATCGCCTGTCGCAGTTCAACCTCAAACGCGAGATTGAGATGCCGGACCATGCCCGCATGATCCTGCGCGAAAGGCTGCTGCCTGAAATAGAGGATCTGGAACACCTTCTGGATCGCGACCTGAGTACCTGGCGGGCCTGATCGCGCGTATGGCAACAATTTCCCGAAAACTCACAGAATATGCATGCAGCGCTCAATGCGTTGGATTTTTGCCTTCGCACAACCGACTATACTTTGATTTTGAGCAGCATGCTCTAGGATAGACCCTGTGTTTTTAAGCCTGTTACACGGTTGATCGTAATTTACGCCGGACAAGGGCAGTTTAATGGTGACGGTTTTTCATGGGCAAAACTGACAAAGCAACAGCCTCGTCCGGAATGACCCCGGACAGCACACCGCAACGCTTGTTCATGAGCCCCGTTCTCGCACGGCGCGTCACCCTTTGTCTTTCGCTGCTCATGTGCGCCTTGGCGCTGGCCTATCTGCTGCTGAAGATCATGCAACTGACTGCCCTACCCGCAGGGTATGATTTCCGGTTCATCTGGGTGGCGGGCGATATGTGGCATGCAGGCATAAACCCTTACGGGCCAACATATCTGGCGCATGGTGAAGCCAAAATAGACGTTGGACATGTCCCGGTTCTGTGGCCTTATCCACCGACATGGTGGGTGTTTGCCGCACCGTTGGGAGCACTGGACCTGAACACGGCAAATGCCGTCTGGAATGTCTTCGGCCTTAGCATCGTGATTGCAATCTGCGGCTTGCTGACCAGCGCCTTCACAACCACATTTCCCGAGCGCAGTCAGATGCTCGCCGAGTTCACAGGGGGACAGACCTATTTCCCCCTCTTCAGCGTGTTGTTCTTTCTTCTGGCGGTCCTCGAAGCAACTGCAATTCTGTTTTCCGTTGGTCAGACGACGCTGGTCGCAGGTCTTGGCATTACCCTGATGCTGTGGGGCCGCGTCAACCAGCACATCTTCTTTGATGCCGTTGGGCTGACACTGGTATTGCTGAAACCGCAGATCGGTGCACCCTTTGTGGTTCTGTACCTGTTGTTCGATGCGCGGTCCCGGAAAGCGGTTTTAATGGCCATTCTTTTTTCTGTCCTTCTCACGCTGCCATCGCTTTTCACCGCCCCAAGCACCATACTGGACTTCTTCCGCAATCTGGCCGCCTATGACGGCTTTACAATTGCCAATCTTCCGCAATCCATGACGGGCCTCCGGCTGATCATATGGGAGTTTACGGATATCGATATCGGGAGCACTGCGGCGACTTTAATAACGCTCGTGATCATTCTGACGCTTTGTCATGGCCCCACCCGGCTGACGCGGGCCAGCGATGCCAACGAAAGTTCCTGGCAGGTTTTCGGGTTGGCGAGCGCAGTGATCGTCGCGTTGGCCCCGCTGCATATTTATGACTTTGTGCTGCTGGCCGCCCCGCTTGCGCTGCTTTTCAGGGGGCGGATCGTTAGCACTCTGTTTGCAGGGATTGGCGCCTTGCTGATCTGGAGGTCGGAAAACCTTGTCGATATCTGGGCCTTTCATGTGGACGGGGTCGAGATTTTTCCAAGCTCGCGTTTGGCGACCATCGGTGCCCTGCTATTTCTGGTAGCGGTCCTTGATACTGTTCTGCGCCTGAACAGCCCAAACACCGGCGCATCAAACAAGCCTTCACGCGCATGACCGTCTTTATGAACTCATCGCCCACGCCGTCACAACGGTTGAGATTTGTGCTTGCCGCTTTTGCCGGGCTGGCTGCGGTGTTGATATTGGCCGGTTCTGCACAGGGTGCCCTATCTGGTGTCCGTGATCTGGCGCATTGGTGGGTGCTGATGGTGGCGCTGTCGCTGGCCGTCTTCTCCCTTTTTGCGCTGAGGAATCTGACACTGCCGGGTCTGCTGTTGCTGCTTATGTTTGTGGGCGGAGCATCGCAGCTTTATGTGACGCAACCGCTTTGGTATCCCGCTCTGCGCCTACCGCCCAGATCGGCAATCGAAATGGCAATGTATGCCATAATTGCCGGACAGGCCGTTCTTTCGGCCTTTGTGCTGTTCAGACATTCTGGCGACTCCAAAGTCTTGCAGATTATTGGAGCTTTGGGCCCGAAACGCACCGCTGCATTCCTTTTGCTCAGCGGCGCGTTCACCGTGCCGATCCTCAACCATCTGCGCCTGAACGAAATCGACGTCTATGCCCTTCAGCTTGTGGCGGGGTTGATCCTTGTGCTCATCAATCTGGTGACGGTGATAGCGCTCGCCACCACCTTGCCTAAAGGGGTAAAGCTACCCGCAGGCTGGCGATGGGCAGGCTGCATGGCGGCCGTCTTTCTGATTGCGACGCTGGTAACAGAATGGTTCGCCTTTGAGCGGGTTCCTCATGTTCAGGATGAGCTTGCCTATATGTTTCAGGCCCAGACCTATGCGGGTGGTGCCCTGCACGTGCCAGCACTACCGGAAGGCCCCCGGGCAGCTTTTGAACACTACCTGCTCGACCATCATAACGGGCGTTGGATATCCGTCTTCACGCCCGGCTGGCCAGCGGTCCTGGCAGTGGGGGTTCTTTTGGGCGCGCCGTGGCTGGTGAACCCAATCCTAGGCACGGCGTCTATCTTTCTAGCGCAGGGCGTGGTGCAACGGTTAGCAAATGACCGCACGGCCAGCATCAGCACCCTGCTATTGGCAACATCCCCCTGGTTCATTGCAATGTCAGCGTCCCTGATGGCCCATACATTTGCGCTGTTTCTGCTTTTGCTGGCGTGGCTTCTGATCCTGTGCGCCGACGAAGGTGAACTGAGACGGGCTGTTTTACCGGTCTTCGTTGCCGGGTTGGCGTTGGGGTGGTTGTTTTTGACCCGCAACCTCGACGGCCTGCTGCTTGGCATTCTGACAGGTCTGTTTCTTTTGTGGCGCGGTGGTGTTTTACGCCACCCTTTGATCGTGATCAGCTACAGCGCGGGATGTGTAGCAACCGGGAGCCTAATCTTTTTCTACAATTACTACTTCACTGGCGACCCGCTTCTGACAACATTGTCGGATTATTATCACCGGGTCTGGATCGATGGATCCAACGCCTTTGGCTTCGGCCAGAACATAGGCGCACCGGAAGGCTGGGGCAACATGGAGTTGCGCCCGCACGAGCATTCCCTGTTTGAGGGTTTGGTGAACACGCTAACAACTATCAGCGCACTTCATACTGATTTCATGGGTTGGGGGATAGGGTCGCTCGTATTCGTCTGGGTTTTACTGATCTATGGGCGCATCAATGTAACTGACCGAATGATGCTTGCGGTCGTTTTGGTGATTGCTGGTGCGCATACCTTTTATTGGTTCGTCTCCATCTTCTATGTGGGACCACGATATTGGTTCATGATGATCGTACCTCTGGTGTTCCTTAGTGCTAGGGGATTTATGGAAACCGGAAACCGATTAAAAACCCTTGGCCTTGTGTCAAATCTGGACAAACTAAACGCCGTACTTCTTGTTTTGTGTTTGTTTTCGGTGGCGATCTTTCTGTCCTATCGGGGGGTCACAAGGTATCACGACCACCGCACTTACGACGACCACTACCGCTCTCTTGTGTTGCCCGAAACGGAAGGCGACGCCCAACCGCTTGTACTTATCAGTGCCAAAAGCCAGATCGCCTCGGCTCTTTTCTTCAATGATCCCTGGTTCCCATTAGACAAGCCGGTTTACGCTAAGAATTTGGGGGACGAAGCAAATGAGACAGTGATCAAAGCCTTTCCAGGCCGTCCCGTCCTTTACTACGATGAACGCGAAGAAACGTTTCATTAGAAATAGGTACCTTGCCCGGCCCCGGTTATCTGAGCCCTAACAGCCTTGCGATATCCCAGACTTGTCGCGGACCGCTTTGGGCCCCACGACCAAAAATGATTTCCAGTGGCACTTGGTAGGCGGGCGCAATGCTGACCGGAGTATCCGCATTGCGAAGATCCGCTTCATAGGTGGGCAAATGATTTGTCACCAGAATTCTTCCTTCGAAGGCGTCGCCCAATAGTGTTTCCCCAGCAGCCAGAGGCACGGATTCAAGCCGAACAAAATAGTTGGGCGTGACGTCAGCCGGAACCGTCCCCCGCGCATACATATAGACCGAGACGCTTCCCGCCACGTACTGGTCCTGCAATTCGGCGTCGGACCATACCGGAGGAAAAGCATTTCGGATCAGGGTCGGCGTGACCCGGATCTCCTCAAGGTCAAAAAACGGGTCAGCTTCGATTTCAATCGCAATGCGCTGCCCCAGATCCCGGGTCACGGTAAAGGGGCGCAATGTCTCGGGCCAGCTGAGCCAGGCACCGCAGACAAGACCCACTAACGCCAAGGCAAATGCAGGGGCAGGAGCAGCCTGAACCGGGCGCAATCGCCAGAACACAACCAACGGAAACACAATCACCGGGGCAAAATGATGTGGCAGAATGCGGTAGGCCTGAACGTAGAAGAACAGAACATAGGCTACAGTCATCAGTGTCAGCGTTCTGGACAGCGTGTCCTGCCAGCGCCACGCCAACAGCGCCAGACCGGGTAAAACCCCACAGGGCAACAGCCAGAACAAAAACCGATGTGTATCGAATATCGTTACATAGCGCAGACGTCGCAGAATGGCGCCTGTGCTGAATTCGCCGGAAACGCCTGTCAGGCCCGTTTTTTCCAGCACGGCCATGGCCAAAGAGGTCAACATCAAAACCGCCAGGGCAATCAGCCCGCCCAGGATCACCTGCTTGATGGGTTGGAACCGGCCCAAAAGCAGATGCGCCACCAAGAAGAACCCAATCAGCAGAATGCCGTTCGGTGCCGTGCAAAGGGCCAGCGTCGAAACACCCGCCATCCAGCCGAATTTTCTGTCACGGAAGAACAGGATATAGCCCAGAACCCCAAGCAGGATAAGCGGCTCACGCGTCATCGGCATGGCGATATCAGCAAAATACGGGTTGTAGGATGGATTAAACGCCATCGCGAAAGAAAACAGAAGCAAGGCCGCACCCAGCCCGCAAGCGCCCCACACAGTCGTGCGGTTTTCCGGTAAACGGATAAATGCCAGCGTCACGCCGAACAAAACAGACACGCCGGGCAGATACGCGAACCGAAGGGCAGCCTCGGACGAACCAAACACCCGAATAAAGCTGGTTTGCAGGAAAACTTCGGTCATCATTTTCGGATTTGGATAGCTGGTCAGCGGACCAGAATCCGGAGGCCAGAACGGTAGACCACGGGCGATGAACAGGGTCGCGCTCAGTAAGCTGTGCGCCCCGTCATCATTAAGCGCTTCCCAATAAAATTTGGGCGTCAGAAACAGCAAAACCAGCAGGGGCAGCAGCAGGATGCCAACCACATCCCCCCCCCGGCCCAGGAAGATGTCTGACGCAGGCTTTCTCCGGATTAAGACAATCCCGGGCAGACAAAGCAGAGCGGTCAGCAGGATGAAGGCCGTTCCCGTCATCTGGATGCCGCTGATGGCCTGCACGATGGCCGCTAGCGTGGATACGCCGAACAGGGACAGCGTAAACCCTTTTAGCAGGATAAGCTCGAAACGGTCATCGGGCCGGGCAATCCCCAGCGCCAACAGCAGACCGGGGGCAAGAATAAGCGCCGACGCCGACAGGGCTACCAGAGGCACCCAAACATACAAAAACAGCGCATCGCCAGCGATGAAATAGGGCGAGGGTTCGTCTGCAAATGCGACTTTTGCCGCAATCGGGCCTGCAATATCCTGCCCACTCCAAGCAATACCGACCAGAAGTGCCAGCAAGACAAGATATCGAAATTGCTTCACTGTTCCAGTCGATCCGTCGTTTCGAAAATCAGGAGGCTGTTCGTCCAAAAACACCTGCACAGACAGGTGAGCCCGAAGCTCACCCGCTCATTCGAGTGCGGCGTCCTTTGTCAAACACTCTTTCAGAGGTTTTTTTCCCGGGCTTTGCCTCGAACTCCTCATGGTAGGACCTTTCGACATTTACATCCCAAATGTCATTTTTCTCACCCATAATATTGCGCGCCGCATACATGGCAGACAACATCGAATGGTCCTGATTGTTATAACGATGCAGGCCGTTGCGACCGACGGTCTGGAAATTCTCAAGCGTCCTCAGCCAGTTACTGACAGTGTCCAGCGCTTGTTTATATTCGCTATCATAGACCGGATAGGCCTTGGGCTGCCGGATCACGCTAAAGTCTATGACATCGGAAGCTTTGGCCAAGCCCAGCTGTTCCAGTTCGTGGCTGGCAAGTTCCTTGAGATCCGTATCAGAAGAAGACCACAGGCCATCGCCCTTCTGACAGAAATACTCCATCCCGATGGACGAGGTATTCTGATCGGGCAGCATCTCCTTGGACCAGGCGCGGAAATTCTGAATGCGACCGACCTTCACCTTGGGACTGTGGATGTAAATCCAGTTGTCCGGGAACGGATCGGCGTGATCCAGGATCAGGGTCACGATCAGGAAATCACGATACTTCAGGCGATCGGCAGCCTCGACCACCTCGGGCGGTGGTGGTGGATCAAAGGAATGGATCAGATCGCGCACGGCCATCGAATTGATGAATTCCTCACCCTCGACCCGTTCGGTTGTTTTGTCACCGCTTTCGTCCCAATGACGCA
>NZ_JBQFZL010000011.1:0-102751 GCF_056542225.1 Ruegeria sp. AE3
CAGGGCCTGCGCTTCGCCATCCGCGAAGGCGGCCGCACCGTCGGCGCCGGCGTCGTGTCGAAGATTACTGAATAATTCGCACAAGCGAATGAACCAACGAAAAGGGCTTCCCTCGGGACGCCCTTTTTTCGTTTTTGCCTAAGCTGATTGTAATGCTACTTCTCTCATATTGAGGCATCACAATTAGAAAGAGGTCACAGCATGCACTTATTGGCGCGTTCAGTTGGTCTAGTTGCTGCACTTGTTTATTTATCCACATCAGCGTCCGCACAGCAGATCGCGGACAGGATTTATCTCGGAGGGCCTGTGTTAACGATGAACGATAAGGCTCCGTCCGCTGAAGCGGTCGCAGTCAAAGACGGACGCGTTCTTGCTGTGGGTTCGTTGTCTGATTTGTCGATGCATCGCGGTGAAGAAACCGAAACGTTTGACCTGGAAGGCCGCGCGATGCTTCCGGGTTTTGTAGATAGCCACGGTCATGTGGTCATGGGGGGGGTGCAGGCATTGTCCGCCAACCTTCTTGCGCCGCCTGATGGGAAAGTCGTTGATATCGCCAGTCTGCAAGCCACGTTGACTGACTGGGCCGACGAAAATGCGCAAGCCGTTGAACAGGTCAAAATGATCATCGGCTTTGGTTACGACAATGCTCAATTAAAGGAACTGCGCCACCCTACGCGACAAGAACTGGACATTGTGTCTGAGGACTTGCCGGTCGTTATCGTTCATCAGTCCGGGCATTTGGGAGTAGCAAACTCGAAAGCTCTAGAGTTGGCAGGCATCACAGCCGCTTCAAAAGCCCCTCCGGGCGGAGTGATTCAACGCGATGACGCCGGTGAGCCAAACGGTGTTCTGGAAGAGTATGCGTTCTTTTCGGTCCTTGTGCCCATGTTGGGAAATCTGGGTGAAGAAGGCCTGGCGGCATTTGCCAAAGCTGGAACCGAACTTTGGGCACAGTTTGGATACACGACCGGACAAGAAGGCCGAACCTCAGGAGAAATTGTTGACGTTCTCAAGAAAGTTGCCGCCGAAGATGGGCTCCCAATTGACGTGGTAGCCTTCCCGGATGTTCTTGGGGCCAGGGAATATATAGGTGCAAACACCTCCAAGAACTACGACGACCGGGTTCGGGTCGGGGGCTGCAAGCTAACGATTGACGGCTCGCCTCAGGGTTTCACGGCTTTGAGGGATCGGCCCTATTATGATCCAGTCGGAAGCTACTCCGCCGGTTATTCAGGGTATGCTGCTATTACGATGGAGCAGCTACAGGACGCCGTTAATTGGTGTTACGAAAATGGGTTCCAAATCCTTGTGCACTCTAACGGGGAAGGGGCTTCTGACATGCTGATAGCAGCTCTCGAAGAGGCACAGATGAAGTATGGCGACCCGGGGAATCGTCCGGTTCTGATCCACGGTCAGTTTCTAAGAGAGGATCAGGTTGCGAGTTTTAAACGCCTCGGCGTATTCCCATCGCTTTTCCCGATGCACACGTTTTACTGGGGGGATTGGCATCGTGATCACACCGTTGGGCCGGTCAATGCAGACAATATCTCACCCACAGGATGGCTGCTCGAGCGGGACATGATGTTTGGCACACACCACGATGCCCCGGTGGCCTTTCCAGATAGCATGCGTGTTCTTGCTGCGACGGTTACTCGACGCACACGCTCTGGAGATATTTTGGGGCCGCATCAGAGGGTCGATGTTATGACTGCCTTGAAAGCCATGACAATCTGGCCCGCTTGGCAGCATTTCGAGGAAGATGAAAAGGGGTCCATTGAGGTTGGCAAAGTTGCGGATTTCGTGATCCTGTCAGACGACCCCACATCCGTTGACCCAGAAACACTGGCGGAACTAGAAGTGCTTGTAACCGTGAAGGGCGACGAGATTGTTTATGAAGCCGAAGTGGGTGTCCGAGAGGGCAAATTGGATTACTCGCCGTTCTCAAATGATCCTGTGATTGCCCATCTGTATCTGCATGCGGTTTACCAAGGGATGAAGGTAGAAGACGCATGGCTAACCAATGGCGTGTCTGGCGGCGAATAAAACGGTGTTCTTTGTGACGTTTGCCCCTTGCCAAACCCCGCCAACCCCACTAATACGCGCAGGTTCTCAACAAGAACATCAAGGCGGGATGATTCCCGCCTTTTGGGTTCGATGAGGGTTGGCGATGCGCGTCTGTCCTCCTCTCAACCTCAACGCCTGATAAAAGGCTGTTATTATGCAAAGCCAAAATATCCGTATTCGGCTGAAGGCATTTGACTATCGCGTTCTGGATGCCAGCACGCAAGAGATCGTCAACACTGCCAAGCGGACCGGCGCGAATGTGCGCGGCCCGATCCCGCTGCCGAACAAGATCGAGAAGTTCACGGTTCTCCGTGGCCCTCACGTTGACAAGAAATCCCGCGACCAGTTCGAGATCCGCACGCACAAGCGTCTGCTCGACATCGTTGATCCGACCCCCCAGACTGTGGACGCGCTGATGAAGCTCGACCTGGCTGCTGGTGTGGATGTCGAGATCAAGCTGCAGTCGTAAGATCGGAGGGTATAGATTATGCGCTCTGGTATTATCGCAAAAAAAGTTGGCATGACCCGCCTGTTCATGGAAGACGGCAAGCAGATCCCTGTGACCGTTCTTCACCTGGACAACCTGCAGGTTGTAGCACAGCGGACCGCTGAAAAAGACGGCTACACCGCCGTTCAGCTGGGCGCTGGTGCTGCCAAGGCAAAACGCACCTCGAAGGCCATGCGCGGCCACTATGCCGCTGCCAAGGTCGAGCCCAAGCGTAAGCTGGCCGAGTTCCGCGTCTCCGAAGATGGCCTGATCGAAGTGGGTGCCGAAATCTCGGCAGAGCATTTCCTGGCCGGTCAGAAGGTTGACGTTTCGGGCACCTCGATCGGTAAAGGCTTTGCCGGTGCGATGAAGCGCCACAACTTCGGTGGTCTGCGCGCCTCGCACGGTGTGTCGATCAGCCACCGTTCGCACGGTTCGACCGGTCAGTGTCAGGATCCGGGCAAGGTGTTCAAAGGCAAGAAGATGGCCGGTCACATGGGTGCTGCCCGTGTTACCACCCAGAACCTCGAGGTTGTCAAAACCGACGCCGACCGTGGTCTGGTCTTCATCAAAGGCGCCGTTCCCGGGCCGAAATCGGGCTGGGTCACCGTCAAGGACGCCGTGAAGAAGAAAGCACCGGAAGGCCTGCCTTTCCCGGCTGCTGTGAAATCGGCTGCAACCGAAGCACCTGCGGAAGAAGTATCCGCGGAAGGTGGTGAAGCATGAAACTTGATGTAATCAAACTGGACGGCGGCAAGGCCGGCGACATCGAGCTGGATGCAGACCTGTTCGGCCTCGAGCCGCGCGCGGACATCCTGCACCGTGTGGTCCGTTGGCAGCGCAACAATGCGCAGGCCGGCACCCACAAGGTCAAGACCCGCTCGGAAACCAGCTACTCGACCAAGAAGATCTATCGCCAGAAAGGCACCGGTGGCGCACGCCATGGTGACCGTAACGCACCGATCTTCCGCAAGGGTGGTGTTTACAAGGGCCCGACCCCTCGTTCGCACGGCCACGACCTGCCGAAGAAGTTCCGTAAGCTTGGCCTGCGCCATGCTCTGTCGGCAAAAGCCAAAGCAGGTGAACTGGTTGTGATCGAGAACGCCGAAGCCGAAGGCAAGACCGCCGCACTGGCCAAACAGGTTGCAAACCTGGGCTGGAAACGCGCTCTGGTCATCGACGGCGCGACCGTGAACGAAGGGTTCCTGAAGGCGTCGCGCAACATCGAAGGTCTGGATATCCTGCCGTCGATGGGTGCAAACGTTTATGACATCCTCAAGCGTGACACCCTGGTGCTCACCAAAGCGGCTGTCGAAGCACTGGAGGCTCGTCTGAAATGAGCGCGAAGGCAGAACACTACGACGTGATCCGCAAGCCGATCATCACCGAAAAGTCGACCATGGCGTCCGAAAATGGCGCGGTTGTCTTTGAAGTGGCGATCGAAAGCAACAAGCCGCAGATCAAAGAGGCCGTTGAGGCGCTGTTTGGTGTGAAGGTCAAGGCGGTGAACACCACCGTGACCAAAGGCAAGGTCAAGCGGTTCCGCGGCCAGCTGGGCCGTCGGAAGGACGTCAAGAAAGCATATGTGACCCTGGAAGAGGGTAACACAATCGACGTAAGCACCGGTCTCTGATCCGACGCTTACAGCGACACTTTACGGCCCCGGTGGATCACTCCGCCGGGGCCGATTTCGTTTCAGGCGTCGAAGCTGGGGACGCGCGTCAGGGCAGGGCGGTCACACGCCCTCCAGCGGTCGCCTCAGGGCGGTTCTGACGTTTCGGGCTCATTGGCCGCCTCAACAGCCATCGCACCCTCTGGCGGCCTCTGAGCGGCCTGCAAGCGGGGCAGAGCCTGCAACGGATATAGAAAAGGCGCCGTTAAGGCGCCTTTGGGTCGTTTTAATTGTGTGCGTGGTTATGAGCAATATACGTGCCGGTGCGCGATATCTGCGATGTCGCAGCGGCGGATGCCGATATCGTCCAGCTCACGGTTGCTCAGACGCTGCAACTCGGTATAGGTGCGTTGATACTCAGCAGCACGAGCGCGGGCTGTTTTGATCCGTGTGATCATGTCAGCGATCCGGGTGCCGAAGTTGAAGCCGGTATGGGTCAGTGTCGCAGTTGTCATCTCTGTATTCCTTTCTCGTATCAGGGCGTATTCCCTGACGTTTCCTTTTGAGTTCCTTCATTGGACAAGGCAGAGATAGGAGCGTTTGCTATCGCTAACAACGCAGATTTTGGTCTAGCCGGTATGCATGCGGCGAATAACTTTCGCTGGTTGGATTGCTCGTAGCCTGGTTCCTGTTCCTATTGGCATGGATTTTGCAGTTGACCTGCAGATTGACGCGATGGCCATCTGCGGTTTGCAGCGACTTTCAGTTTGTTCCCAATACCGGACCCACCTGCTGAAATGCAAAATAAAGTCCCGTCGGATCACGAAACACACGCGGTGCATGCTGCGCGCTTTGCCGTGATCGAACACGCACTTCGGACGCTCCAAGCGTCAAAGCATCACGTACCGCATCCTCGATAGCGGTGACCTTAATTCCAGGTAGCCAGGCGCATCTTTCACGTATCTTTATATCTGGTGAAGCAACCACAGGAATATGTGTAAGCCACTGACCTGGCCCGGCCGCGCCCGTGCCATCCGTCTTCGAAGATGTTCGGTCAAACAACGATTGGTAGAATTCGACTGGAAACTCCGGGCTTTCGCTCAGATAAACCTCTGTTGTGAACTGTTGTGTAGGTATCGGGTAATCGTGTTGTGAAACGGAAATGCCAAACCTGGCTCCCAAGGGGTCCAACAATAGGCAGTTTCGCCCAACGCCGGGCACATCAAAGGGGCGTCGAATGATGTGCGCGCCCAGCTTCTCGGCACGCTTTGAATACTTGTCAACATCGGGAACTTCGAAATAGGGAAGCCAGCCGGCATCAAAACCCGCTGGAGTTTTGGTCAATCCACTTCCGGCCTCCCCATTCAGAAGAGCAAGAGTGAATTCCCCTTTTCCCCGACCCCAGACATAGTCTTCGGTGCTTTCCTTAATGAAATCCCACAACGCTACACGGCCATAGAAAGCCTCGGAAGCGTTCAGATCAGGCGTAAAGAGGTCATGCCATACGATCCGTCCTGTCTTATCCGCACTCACTTCAAGAACCTCCTGCGTGGAACACGCTGGGTAGTTCATCACAACCCATTTGGTCATTGATACAGATCAATCAGAACACGCCGCTCCTGAGATCCGGGTTGGAGGAAGGAATCCCCAAGAAGCTGAAGTGCCAACAAAAAACGCCCCCGAATTGACCGGAGGCGTTTTTGTTCTTTCCGATGAAGGCGGGCTTAACCGCGCTCTTCGACGATCTCAACCAGATGCGGGATCTTGCGGATCATGCCGCGCACCGAAGGAGTATCCTCCAGCTCACGGGTTCTGTGCATCTTGTTCAGGCCCAGGCCGATCAGGGTTGCGCGCTGTTCGGCGGGGCGACGGATCGGCGAACCGACCTGTTTGACGACGATGGTTTTTGCCATGACGTGCTCTCCTTATGCTTCTGCTTCAGCAGCAGCCGGTGCTTCGTCCCGCTTGGGCAGGATGTCAGCAACCTTTTTGCCACGACGTGCAGCAACCGAACGCGGGCTCTGCTCTTTCTGCAGGCCGTCGATGGTGGCGCGGATCATGTTGTACGGGTTCTGCGAGCCCAGCGACTTGGACACAACGTCCTTGACGCCCAGCATTTCGAACACGGCACGCATCGGACCACCGGCGATGATACCGGTACCTTCAGGCGCGGCGCGCATAACCACTTTACCGGCGCCGTGACGGCCCTCGATGTCGTGGTGCAGGGTCCGACCTTCGCGCAGCTGCACGCGGATCATCTGACGCTTGGCTTGCTCAGTCGCCTTGCGGATGGCCTCAGGTACTTCTTTCGCTTTACCCTTGCCAAAGCCGACGCGGCCTTTCTGATCGCCGACAACCACCAGAGCGGCGAAGCCAAAGCGCTTACCACCTTTTACGGTTTTCGACACGCGGTTGATTGCGACCAGGCGATCTGCAAATTCCGGTGTTTCTTCACGGTCGCGGCCACGGCCCCGACGGTTTTCACGTTCTGCCATTTGGCATCCCTTTTCCTCTAGAGGCGCTTGCGGCGCCAATTACTCAATCGAAGTGAACCCGTGAATGACATTCTGGGGCTCCCCGATCATCGAGGCGGGCGGACCCGCCTTCAAAGTGCCGGTGCCGGGCTGAAGCCCGGCACACCATCAGATCTTCAGGCCACCTTCACGCGCAGCGTCGGCGACAGCCTTCACTTTGCCGTGGAACAGGAAGCCGCCACGATCGAAATAGGCCTCTTCGACGCCTGCCTTCTTGGCACGCTCGGCGATGGCCGCGCCGACTTTCGTCGCCGCTTCGACGTTGTTCTTGCCAACAACACCCAGATCTTTTTCCAGGGTCGAGGCCGAGGCCAGGGTCACGCCACGTACGTCGTCGATCAGCTGAACAGAGATGTTCTTGTTCGAACGGTGTACGGACAGGCGCGGACGACCCGCGTTGACCTTGCGAAGTTTGTTCCGAACGCGCAGGCGGCGCTTCAGAAACAGGGTTCTTTTGCTGTTTGCCATTGTCTGCGTCCTTACTTCTTCTTGCCTTCCTTGCGGAAGATGAACTCGCCCTTATAGCGGATGCCCTTGCCTTTGTACGGCTCGGGGCGGCGCCACTCGCGGATTTTGGCCGCGGTTTCGCCCACCAGCTGCTGGTCGATACCTTCCACAACGATTTCGGTCTGCTTCGGTGCGGTGATGGTGACACCTTCCGGAGCCGTGAAATCAACATCGTGGCTATAGCCCAGGTTCAGCTTCAGGGTGTTGCCCTGCATCTGCGCCCGGTAACCAACACCCTGGATCTCCAGCTCTTTTTTGAAGCCTTCAGTCACACCGGTTACCAGGTTGGCAACCATGGTGCGGCTCATGCCCCACTGCTGGCGGGCACGCTTGGACATGCCGCGAGGGTCGATCTTGACCACGTTGTCTTCAACCGACAGCGTCACGTCGTCGGTGGCGGTGAAGCTGCGGGTGCCTTTCGGACCTTTGACTTCGATGGTCTGACCCGACACAGAGGCGGTTACGCCGCTGGGCAGCTCGACCGGTTTTTTACCAATACGAGACATTGCAGACCTCCTTAGAAGACGGTGCAGAGCACTTCGCCGCCAACATTGTTGGAGCGAGCGTTTGCGTCCGACATCACACCTTTCGGAGTGCTGACAATCGACACGCCCAGACCCTGACGGACCTGCGGGATGTCATTGACGCCCATGTATACGCGGCGACCGGGTTTCGAAACCCGCTTCAGTTCGCGAATGACAGGAGTGCCTTCGTAGTATTTCAGGCTGATTTCGATGGCCGGATGACCGTTTTCGCCGGTCGTCTTTTCATAGCCACGGATGTAGCCTTCGTCCGCCAGCACGTCCAGAACCCAAACACGCAGCTTTGACGCCGGAGTGGATACGGTGGATTTGCCGCGCATTTGCGCGTTGCGGATACGGGTGAGCATATCGCCGATAGGATCATTCATATCTATGTCTCCCTTACCAGCTCGATTTCACCATGCCGGGGATCTGACCAGCAGAACCCAGCTCGCGCAGCATGATACGGCTGACCTTCAGCTTACGGTAGTAAGCGTGGGGACGACCGGTCAGCTGACAACGGTTGTGCAGACGGGTAGCCGAGCTGTTGCGCGGCAGTTTCGCCAGTTTCAGACGCGCTTTGAAACGCTCTTCCATCGGCTTGCTCTCGTCATTCGCGATTTCTTTCAGCTCGGCACGCTTTGCGGCATATTTGGCCACCAGGCGTTCGCGCTTCTTTTCGCGTTCGATCATTGCTTTTTTAGCCATGTCTCAATCCTCCCGGCGCTTACGCGTTGAACGGCATGTTGAATGCTTTCAACAATGCCTTTGCTTCAGCGTCGGTTTTCGCTGTGGTGGCAATTACGATATCCAGGCCCCAGACCTCGTCGACCTTGTCGAAGTCGATTTCCGGGAACACGATGTGCTCTTTCATGCCCATGGCAAAGTTGCCACGACCGTCGAAAGAAGGCTTAACACCGCGGAAGTCACGAATACGCGGCATTGCGATCGTGATCAGACGATCCAGGAATTCGTACATCCGGTCACCGCGCAGGGTCACTTTCGCACCCAGCGGCATGTCTTCCCGGACGCGGAAACCCGCGATCGACTTCTTCGCCTTGGTTGAAACGGCCTGTTGACCGGCAATTGCAGTCAGATCCTCGACAGCAGCTTTCGCTTTCTTCGAGTCTTTGACGGCCTCGGCACCACAGCCGATGTTCAGAACGATTTTTTCCAGCTTGGGCAGCTGCATGTCGTTCTTGTAGCCGAACTCTTCTTTCAGAGCGGCACGGATGGTCTCGGCGTACTGCGCTTTCAGACGCGGGGTGTAGGTTGCGTTATCAAGCATCGATCACGTCCCCTGTGGTCTTGGCGAAGCGAACTTTCTTGTCGCCTTCCACGCGGAAGCCAACGCGGGTTGCTTTGCCGTTCTTGTCCAGCAGTGCCAGGTTCGAAAGATCGACCGGCAGAGCTTTGGGCAGGCGGCCGCCTTGCGAGGTTTGCGACTGGCGGGTGTGGCGGATGGCGATGTTGATGCCATCGACCACAGCTTTGCCGGCTTTGGGGTCAACCGAGGTGATAGTTCCCTCTTTGCCCTTGTCCTTGCCGGACAGCACGACGACCTTGTCGCCTTTGCGGAGTTTAGCAGCCATGATTACAGCACCTCCGGAGCCAGCGAGATGATTTTCATGAAGTTCTTCGCGCGCAGTTCACGAACAACGGGGCCAAAGATACGGGTACCTACGGGCTCGTTGTTGTTGTTCAAGATGACGGCGGCGTTGCGATCGAAACGGATCGCGGTGCCGTCTTCGCGACGGACTTCCTTGGCGGTGCGTACGACGACGGCCTTACGGACGTCACCTTTCTTTACGCGGCCGCGCGGGATGGATTCCTTCACCGAGACGACAATGATGTCGCCAACGGAGGCGTATTTACGCTTGGAACCACCCAGGACCTTGATGCACTGAACTCGGCGTGCGCCAGAGTTGTCAGCGACATCCAGATTGGTCTGCATCTGGATCATGTGGTTTCTCCCGACCTGTGGGGGCTGGTCTGATTAAATCCCCCAGGGTTTCGACAAATGAAAAATCCCGGAAGCTTACGCTTCCAGAACTTCCCAACGTTTCGTCTTCGATTTCGGCGCGCATTCGATGATGCGTACAGAGTCGCCGACCTTGAAGGCGTTCTTTTCGTCATGAGCCCGGTATTTCTTGGACTTACGAACGGTTTTGTGCAGCAGCGGGTGCTTGAAACGGCGCTCGACCAGCACGGTGATGGTCTGTTCGTTGGCGTCGCTGGTCACGGTGCCTTGCAGGATACGCTTGGGCATCTGATTACTCCTCGGATGCCGCAGCAGCGGCCTTTTCGTTCAGGATGGTTTTGACGCGGGCAGCGTTGCGGCGGGCCGCTTTGATGCCAGCAGTGTTTTCCAGCTGACCGGTTGCCTGTTGAAAGCGCAGGTTAAAGCTTTCTTTCTTCAGGTTGACCAGTTCCTCGCGGAGCTGATCAGGGGTCTTGTCACGCAGTTCTTGGGCGTTCATCGCCTTTTCCTTTGCTCAAAACACCAGAAGGCCCCGTACTCGGGTCACCTTTGACCTGGTGGATGAATGATAGACATACGAATCGCCCGACAACGCCGGGAGACCGCAAGATGCCGCTCTATAGGGGGTTAGGGGTGGGGTGGCAAGGGAAAGTTTGCCATGCGGGAACAGGGAATTTCCCGAAATCAAAAACCCGCTTGTGTCACCGTGTCAGACCCTGGCTATTTGCCACTCTGGTCAATACGGACAGCATCTCGGAAACCTCTTCCGGCGAAAGACGGCCATGACCGTCCAGGAACGCTCCGATGTCACGCCCGGTATATCGCCCCGTCAGCTTCCCTTCGTCAAGGATCAGATTGTTTCGCGCAAGCTCCACGGCGGTCACATGGCAAATACGGCATTTCTCGATGAAGACACCGCCCGAGTCCCGGATAATCCGGAAATGAGCAAGCAGTACCTCGGCCTTGTCCGTAGTCACCCCGCCATGACCGGAGCGCAGGTAATTTTCGACCGCCCGTCCGGACCGGGCTCCGACCAGCACGCCATCTGATACACCAAGCTCATCCCAAACGAAATCACCGGAATGGGGGGCGTGGCATCCGGCACAGCTGTCTTCGTATATGCGGTGCGGGTTCGCAACTTGCCCCACAGCACTTGTCGTGCAGGCAATTGTCGCAACCAGAACGAATGAGAATAGGGCTTGCATCGTAAATGCCTGACCAAATCCTGAACAATACACCTCAACATGACGGGCGGGTGCATAGTTTGGATTCTATCGTGTGTCTGAACCCAATGGAATGATTGAGATCAGATGGCTCAATTTCGCTTTTACGAAAAACGCGGCCCCGTTTGCACGAGACCGCGTCTGCAACTGTCTAAGTCTGGGCGACTTACGCCAGAGCGATGTTCACAGCCGACTCGCGGCCGTCACGGCCGGGCTCGATGTCGAATGTTACTTTCTGGTTGTCGGCCAGACCGGTCAGACCCGAGCGTTCGACAGCAGAGATGTGTACAAACACGTCTTTGCCACCGGTCTCCGGTGCGATGAAGCCAAAACCTTTAGTTGTGTTGAACCATTTTACGGTGCCATTGGCCATATCCGTATTCTCCAAATAATTGCTGTCCGCGGAATTGCGACAGCGCGGCGTGGTCGGTCTGGATCGAGAGACTGAACGCCGAATATCGGGAGACAGTGGTCGAAAAAGAAAAACGTAAGCGTGCCTCACATGGTCCATGTCGGCACATATTGCAAGTGTTATCGAAAACTCTTTGTGAATCGTGATTGGTAGGGGGCCGCCCGTTCGTCTCGCAAACGCTACACTGAACAACTACCGTGCAATGAGCTGATGCTCATTCCCACTTATAGTTGAAACTCACTGATATCCGCTCTTCCTCGGCCATGTTCATCGGCACTTCGTGGCGCAGCCAGCTTTCCCACAGCAGGACATCGCCCACCTGCGGCTTCACATAGATGAAGGGCTGCAAATCGCGCCGCCCGCCTTTCAGCCGCGTCGGCGCGGCCATCATGCGACCTGAGCGGGGGTCTTCCAGCTTCAGCGCGCTCGCGCCTTCGGGCATCGCCACATAGGTGGTGCCGGAAATCACACTGTGCGGGTGCAGATGGCTGGAATGCATGCCACCCTCGGGCAGGATGTTGATCCACAGGTCTTCCAGCTTCAGCTTACCCTCACCCAGATCAAACTCCAGATCCTTGGCAAAAGCCGCCACATGGCTGTCCAGCGCCTTGACCAGATCGGCGAATATCGGAAACCGCCAGGGCAGGTCGGTCAGCGAAGCATAGCTGGTGTAACCGGGATAGCCGTTTTCTTCGCACCAGTCCTGACCGGCCTCGTCATCCTCGGCGATGACAAGGCACGAGCTTTCCAACTCCTCCGCATCGATCGGGGGACCAAACTCGGACAAAGAGGCACGATAGAGGCGGGTGACGAAGAGTGATTCAATCTGTGGCATGGGGCTGTCTTAAACCAGCCGCGCGGTGAAGGCGATGGCTGTTTTGCGAGGCTCTGCCTCGCGCTCCGGGATATTTGCAGCCAGATGAAGAACGGATCCCCTGCTTCATCTGGCCCAAAATATCCCGGGGGAGGCGCGCGGCACGCGCGGCGGGGGCAGAGCCCCCTAAAGAAAAACCCCCGCCGATGTTTCGACGGGGGTCAATCTAGTCACGAGCGGGGGTGCCCCGGATCGCTTACCAGTCTTCGCGAACCACGACGCGGGTCTTGATCGGCAGCTTCATCGCAGCCAGGCGCAGGGCCTCGCGGGCGATGTCGTCATTGACGCCGTCGATCTCGAACATCACGCGACCGGGCTTGACCTTGCAAACCCAGCGGTCGACCGAACCCTTACCTTTACCCATACGAACTTCGATCGGCTTTGCCGTGACCGGAGTGTCGGGGAAGATGCGGATCCAGACACGGCCCTGACGCTTCATGTGACGCGTCATGGCACGACGTGCAGCCTCGATCTGGCGTGCGGTTACACGCTCAGGCTCAATCGCTTTCAAGCCGTAGGTGCCAAAGTTCAGATCAGAGCCGCCCTTGGCTTCGCCCTTGATCCGGCCTTTGTGCAACTTGCGGAATTTTGTACGCTTTGGTTGAAGCATATCTTTCCCTCCTTAGCGACGACCGCCACCAGCACCACGAGGTGCAGGGCCGTCCTGGAGTTCCTGTGCTTTACGGTCACGTGCCTGCGGATCGTGCTCCATGATCTCCCCTTTGAAGATCCAGACCTTGATCCCGATGATCCCGTAGGGGGTCATCGCTTCGGCATGTGCGTAATCGATGTCGGCGCGCAGCGTGTGCAGCGGCACACGGCCTTCGCGGTACCATTCGGTCCGTGCGATTTCGGCACCACCCAGACGGCCAGCGACGTTCACCCGGATACCCAGGGCGCCCATGCGCATAGCGTTCTGTACGGCACGCTTCATCGCGCGGCGGAACGAAACACGGCGTTCCAGCTGCTGAGCGATCGACTCGGCAACCAGTTGACCGTCAAGTTCGGGCTTGCGCACTTCGACGATGTTCAGGTGCAGTTCGCTGTCGGTCATCGCAGCCAGCTTCTTGCGCAGGACTTCGATGTCCGCACCTTTCTTGCCGATGATGACACCCGGACGTGCGGTGTGGATCGTAACGCGGCACTTCTTGTGCGGACGTTCGATGATCACACGGGCAACACCGGCCTGCTTGCACTCTTTCTGGATGAACTCACGGATCTTGAGGTCTTCCAGCAGAAGATCACCGTAGTCCTTGGTATCTGCGTACCAGCGGCTGTCCCAGGTGCGGTTGACCTGAAGGCGCATGCCGATCGGATTGACTTTATGTCCCATTAGGCTTGCTCCTCAACTTGACGCACCTTGATGGTGATCTCCGAGAACGGCTTCATGATCTTGCCGAAACGGCCACGGGCACGCGGGCGACCGCGCTTCATGACCAGGTTCTTGCCAACCCAGGCTTCGGCGACGATCAGCTCGTCAACGTCCAGGTTGTGGTTGTTTTCGGCATTCGCGATTGCGGACTGCAGGCACTTCTTGACGTCCTGCGCGACACGCTTGTTCGAGAAAGTCAGGTCGGTCAGGGCCTTCTCGACTTTCTTGCCGCGGATCATAGCTGCTATCAGGTTCAGTTTCTGCGGGCTGGTGCGAAGCATGCGCGTTTTCGCCATTGCTTCGTTTTCAGCCACGCGGCGGGGGTTCTTTTCCTTGCCCATGACTTACTTCCGCTTCGCTTTTTTGTCTGCGGCGTGGCCATAATAGGTCCGGGTCGGCGAGTATTCACCGAACTTCTGACCGATCATGTCTTCCGAGACGTTTACCGGGATATGCTTCTGGCCGTTGTACACACCAAAGGTCAGACCCACGAACTGGGGCAGGATGGTGGAACGACGCGACCAGATCTTGATAACTTCGTTGCGGCCCGACTCGCGCGCTGCTTCGGCTTTTTTCAGCACGTAAGCATCGACGAAAGGACCCTTCCAAACAGAGCGAGACATGGATTAACGTCCCTTCTTCTTGGCGTGCCGCGAGCGGATGATCAGCTTCTGGGACGCTTTGTTCTTGTTGCGGGTACGCTTACCCTTGGTGTCCTTACCCCACGGCGTAACCGGCGTACGGCCACCCGAGGTACGACCCTCACCACCACCATGCGGGTGGTCGATCGGGTTCATAGCAACACCACGAACCGACGGACGCACGCCCTTGTGGCGCATACGACCGGCTTTACCGATGTTCTGGTTGCTGTTGTCGGGGTTGGACACGGCACCGATGGTGGCCATGCATTCCTGACGGACCATGCGCAGCTCGCCCGAGCTCAGACGGATCTGAGCGTAGCCGCCATCGCGGCCCACGAATTGCGCGTAAGTACCGGCCGCACGTGCGATCTGACCGCCTTTGCCAGGCTTCATCTCGATGTTGTGGACGATGGTACCGATGGGCATGCCCGAGAACGGCATTGCGTTGCCCGGCTTGATATCGGCCTTTGCCGACGCGATGACCTTGTCACCAACAGCCAGACGCTGCGGAGCCAGGATATACGCCTGCTCGCCGTCTTCGTATTTTACCAGTGCGATGAACGCGGTCCGGTTCGGGTCATATTCGATCCGCTCGACGGTTGCCGCGACATCAAATTTGTTCCGTTTGAAGTCAACGATCCGGTAGAGACGCTTTGCGCCACCGCCGCGGCGGCGTGAAGTGATCCGTCCGGTGTTGTTCCGGCCGCCCGATTTGGTCAAACCCTCTGTGAGAGACTTGACCGGACGTCCTTTCCAAAGCTCCGAACGGTCGATCAGCACCAGCCCGCGCTGGCCCGGCGTCGTCGGCTTGTACGACTTGAGTGCCATGCTTTCTGTCTTCCGTTTAGCAAGTGCAGGGGAGGTCCCCCGCTATGTGATAGGCCCCCGTAGGTGCCAAAGGTATAGGGCCCCGAAGGTCCCCGGTTGCAAAATATCTAAGGCCCCGGAACGAATCCGAGGCCGCAAGATTGGGAGCGTTTAGCAGTGTTGGCGGTGGGTGTCTATAGGATAAAGCACATTCTCTTAGCACATATCAGAAAGCCTGCACACGCACGTTTCGGCGTTTAAGAGCGCGAAAGACGATCCGCTCCTGCACGATCACTTTTTG
Organism: Ruegeria sp. AE3; assembly: GCF_056542225.1. Lineage (NCBI taxonomy): Bacteria > Pseudomonadati > Pseudomonadota > Alphaproteobacteria > Rhodobacterales > Roseobacteraceae > Ruegeria > Ruegeria sp. AE3. Next base: position 15,337 of record NZ_JBQFZL010000011.1, read on the forward strand.
TCGCGCGCGGCCTTCTCGTCCTTGGTCAGCTTGTTGTTCCAAACGTTGTTGCTTAAACCCAGCTCAACGCGTGCAGGTTTGGTTTTTCCGACGCTGACTTTGCCTCCCTTATCTAGGAACTCTTTAATAAGGGCGTCATCTGTCGTTTCTTTGGGGATATATTTCATGAGAATGACACTATCCGCATCAAACTCTAGGGGCAATGACCGCAATGCGGGACAGAGCAGTCATTCGCTCTGGCGTTACTGGGCTTGAGATAGCTAGAGTTGTGTTCGTACTCAAGAGAGAGCGTTATGGAACTGGATAACGAGACTATTTGGAACTCGCGCGCAATTGACACAGCGCAGAGCTTTGCAGTGATTTGCCGCGAACTGTGTGACGCGGACCCAAGCAAACCTGTAAATCCACTAACACACATCATGCACGACACGATGACGGAGTTGTGGGATCATGGTTTCAGTCAAACCGAAATCCGTCAGGCGTTTCTCGAGGCAATTGATGATTTAGGTAGGTATGCCGCAGGCGAGGAAAGACGAAGCTGAATGTCATCCAGCTTAGTTCTTTTCATACAGTCTGGGCTCCCAGCAGAAACTCATCTAAGTAAAAGAACTCCTGCTTTTTCGAAGTTTTCTTTCCGGCGTTCAGAGCCGTTGAACGAATTCCTCACCCATAAAGCGCGCGGGCCTCGGCAAAGGACAGCAGACGGCGGCTTTGCTCATCCCACAAATGCAGCCGCGCGTTGGCGAGGCTTTCGCGGATGGTCATCCGGTTGCTGTTGGCCAGTTCATCATGGTCGCGCAGCACTTCGGTCAGGCGATAGAACGGAATGCGGCTGTAGAGGTGATGCACGTGGTGGATACCGATATTGGCGGTGAACCACTGCAACACGGACGGCAATATATAATGAGAGCTTCCGTGCAGCGCCGCTTCGTGCAACTGCCAGTCTTCATCGGCGTCCCAATGCGTGTCCTCGAACTGGTGTTGCACATAGAACAGCCATACCCCGGCGGTGGCGGCAATCAGGGTCGAGGGCAGGAAGATCAGAACCATCGGCATCAGCCCGCCAAAATAGTAGATGGCCACAAGCGCAACCAGAATGGCAAGATTGGTGGCCATCGCGCTGACCCAGAACCGGACGCTGTCGGTCAGGCCCAGTGGAAGGCGGTTCTGAAACAGGAACAGATAACCGGGGCCAAAGACAAAAAGGGTGATCGGGTTTCGATACACACGATACCAGAACCGGTTCATCGGGGTTTTCGCCTGATATTCGGCCACGGTCAGGGTGTGGATATCGCCCATCCCGCGCTTGCCCAGATTGCCGGAACTGTTGTGATGTGTGGAATGCGTGCGGCGCCAGACATCATACGGTGTCAGCGTCAGAACTCCGATCGTGCGTCCAACCCAGTCGCTGACCGTGCGGTTCTTGAAGAACGCGCCGTGCCCGCAATCATGCTGGATGGCAAACAGGCGCAACAGAAAGGCCGCGTTGAGAACGGAAATCGCAAAAGCCAGCCAATAGCTGACCGACAGCGACATCCAGGACAAGGCCCAAAGCGCGAAGAAGGGGATGATACTGACGCCCAGTTCAAACGCGCTGCGCAGCTGGTCGGGTTCGCGATATTTGGCAAGCGTTGTTACCCAGTCACGTGCAGCGGTAGTCTCCGGCTGTTTCCGGGTCGAGAGAGTGGTTTCAGTCATGCGCCTGCCAAGTTCTTGTTTGTGGCAATCCGGATAGACTACCGCCCGGTCATGGCAAGCGATATTTGCCAAAATCGCCATATTTCGTGCTCAATTTTCGGACAGACCCCGGTGAAGGTGTCCTTTTGGGTTCACCTTGCGGGGCCGGTCCCGGGGCTTTGGCCGATCAGGCCAAGCGGCTGGCGATCTACAGGCTTGCCAAGGGGGATCATCGGGCCTATACGCCTGCGGTGGCTTTTTGGCCGCGAGAATCAAAACCAAGAAATGCCGTGTTTGGCCCATCACGCTTCGGGGGTCATATCCGGCTTAGGAGAAGCGAAATGAAACTGAACGAATTGCGCGACAATCCTGGCGCCGCCCCAAAACGCACCCGCGTTGGCCGTGGTCCGGGTTCCGGCAAAGGTAAAATGGGTGGCCGTGGTATCAAAGGCCAGAAATCCCGCTCGGGTGTGGCCATCAATGGCTATGAAGGCGGTCAGATGCCCTTGTACCAGCGTCTGCCCAAGCGTGGCTTCAACAAGCCCAACCGCAAGGAATTCGCCGTCATCAACCTGGGCCTGATCCAGAAATTCGTCGAAGCCGGCAAGCTGGACGCCAAGGCCGCGATCACCGAAGACGCTCTGGTTGCGTCCGGTCTGGTCCGCCGCAAGCTGGACGGTATCCGCGTTCTGGCCAAAGGCGAGATCAGCGCCAAGGTTGATCTGGAAGTGACCGGTGCGTCGAAAGCTGCTGTCGAGGCAGTTGAAAAAGCGGGCGGTTCACTGAAAGTCACAAAAGCCGCTGCGGCAGAGTAAGCGCTTGTGAGCGGGCAAAGACCCGCTTACATAGACTTCAGAGTTTTCCAAGACGCCGTCCGAGCCGGAAAACGGTTCCGGGCGGCGTTTGCATAAGAGAGACCGACTTTATGGTATCAGCAGCAGAACAAATGGCAGCCAACACAAGCTGGGCTGCCCTTGGCAAGGCCACCGATCTGCGCAACCGCATCCTGTTCACGCTGGGTTTGCTGATCGTCTATCGTCTGGGCACCTTCATTCCGGTGCCGGGGATCGACGGAGCAGCATTGCGCGAGTTCATGGAACAGGCGGGGCAGGGCATCGGCGGCATGGTTTCGATGTTTACGGGCGGGGCGCTTGGCCGAATGGGCATCTTTGCCCTTGGCATCATGCCCTATATCTCGGCCTCGATCATCGTGCAGCTGCTGACGTCGATGGTTCCCGCGCTCGAACAGCTCAAGAAAGAGGGCGAGCAGGGCCGCAAGAAGATCAACCAATACACCCGTTTCGGCACCGTGGCGCTGGCCACCGTCCAGGCCTATGGTCTGGCCGTTTCGCTGGAATCGGGCGATCTGGCGACCGATCCGGGGCTGTATTTCCGCATGTCGACCATGATCACACTGGTCGGCGGCACCATGTTCCTGATGTGGCTGGGTGAGCAGATCACCGCACGCGGCATCGGCAACGGTATCTCTCTGATCATTTTCGTCGGCATCATCGCCGAGGTCCCCGCCGCCTTGGCGCAGTTCTTCGCGTCGGGCCGTTCGGGCGCAATCAGCCCCGCCGTGATCGTTGGCGTGATCGTGATGGTGATTGCCGTCATCATGTTCGTGGTCTTCATGGAACGGGCGCTGCGAAAGATCCATATTCAGTACCCGCGCCGTCAGGCCGGGATGAAAATCTACGAAGGCGGCTCCAGCCACCTGCCGGTCAAGGTCAACCCCGCGGGCGTGATCCCGGCGATCTTTGCCAGCTCGCTGCTGCTGCTGCCGGTGACGATCTCGACCTTCTCGTCGGGCGCGGCAAATGGGCCGGTCATGTCGTGGCTGCTGGCCAATTTCGGCCCCGGACAGCCGCTGTATCTGCTGTTCTTCGCGTCGATGATCGTGTTCTTTGCATATTTCTACACGTTCAACGTGTCGTTCAAACCGGATGATGTGGCGGACAACCTGAAAAAGCAGAACGGGTTCGTGCCCGGTATCCGTCCGGGCAAGAAAACCGCCGAGTATCTGGAATACGTGGTCAACCGCGTGCTGGTTCTGGGGTCGGCCTATCTGGCACTGGTCTGCCTGCTGCCCGAGATTCTGCGCAACCAGTTTGCCATCCCGTTCTATTTCGGCGGCACCTCGGTTCTGATTATCGTCTCCGTGACCATGGATACGATCCAGCAGGTTCAGAGCCATCTTCTGGCGCATCAATACGAAGGGCTTATCGAAAAGTCTCAACTGCGCGGCAAAAGCAAGAAACGCGGCAGGAAGGGACCCTCTCGTCGATGAATATCATTCTGTTGGGCCCCCCGGGGGCTGGGAAAGGAACGCAGGCCCGTCACCTGGTGGAAACACGTGGCATGGTGCAGCTCAGCACGGGCGACATGCTGCGCGAAGCCAAGACCTCGGGCACCGAGATGGGCCGGAAGGTTGCGGCGATCATGGACGCGGGCAAGCTGGTCACCGATGAAATCGTGATCGGCCTGATCGAAGAGAAACTGACCACCGAAACAGGGGCCGGTTTCATCTTTGACGGCTTTCCCCGCACACTGGCGCAGGCCGATGCTCTGGCCGCTTTGCTGGCCAAGCTGGGCCAGTCGCTGCACACCGTGATCGAGATGCGCGTTGATGACGACGCGCTGGTGGGCCGGATCACGGCGCGTTCGACCTGTGGTGGCTGTGGTGAGGTCTATAACGACAACACCAAACCGATCCCGGCAGATGGTAAATGCACCAATTGCGGCAAGGAAAATGATTTCCAACGCCGCGCCGACGACAACGAAGACAGCCTGCGCACGCGCCTGATGGAATACTACAAGAAGACGTCGCCGCTGATTGGCTATTACTACGCCAAGGGCGATCTGCGTCCGGTGAATGGGCTGGCGGATATCAAGGAAGTCACCGCGTCGATCGAGGCGATACTGGGTTGACCGAAAGTTGGGGCTTGACGGCCCCACCAAAAGCCCATATCGACCCCCATCCCTAAAGGGAATCAAGACTGCATGCGGGATTCGTCCCAATTGACCCGACCACCTCGAATAATACTGGACCCTCTGGCGTCACTGCCACGGTAAAGTGTTGTGAAAAAAGGTTCCGGAGTTACGGAACCGCAACAAAAAGGAAAGTGACACGTGGCACGTATTGCCGGCGTAAACATCCCGACTGCAAAGCGGGTTCCAATCGCCCTCACATATATCACCGGTATCGGCAACACCTCGGCCAACGCGATCTGCGAAGCCGTGGGCATTGAATCGCACCGCCGCGTCAATGAACTGTCGGATGCCGAAGTTCTGGCCATCCGCGAACATATCGACGCCAACTACACCGTCGAAGGTGACCTGCGTCGCGAAGTTCAGATGAACGTCAAGCGTCTGATGGACCTGGGCTGCTATCGCGGTCTGCGTCACCGCCGCAACCTGCCGGTTCGCGGTCAGCGTACCCACACCAACGCTCGTACCCGCAAAGGCCCCGCAAAGGCCATTGCCGGTAAGAAGAAATAAGGGAGGGTCTGACTGATGGCACGCGATAAGACTCGCATCAAGCGCAAAGAGCGCAAGAACATCGCATCGGGCGTTGCCCATGTGAACTCGACCTTCAACAACACCAAGATCCTGATCTCGGACGTACAGGGCAACGCCATCTCGTGGTCGTCTGCCGGTACCATGGGCTTCAAGGGATCGCGGAAATCTACCCCGTATGCCGCGCAGATGGCTGCGGAAGACGCAGGCAAGAAAGCGCAGGAACATGGCGTCAAGACGCTGGAAGTCGAAGTTCAGGGCCCCGGTTCGGGTCGTGAGTCGGCTCTGCGCGCACTGGCTGCCGTGGGCTTCAACATCACGTCGATCCGTGACGTGACCCCGATTGCTCACAACGGCTGCCGTCCGCCGAAGCGTCGTCGCGTCTAAGCGATCTGAAATTAAGCTGGGGCTGTGTTTTTACACGGCCCCAGCACGTCATTTTGAACCTCGGGCGTCTGCACCTTGTTGGTCATGGGGCGCGGGCAGGAATGGAGGGATTACATGATCCACAAGAATTGGGCAGAATTGATCAAGCCGACCCAGCTGGAAGCCAAGCCGGGCAACGACCCTGCGCGTCAGGCGACTCTGGTTGCCGAACCGCTGGAGCGTGGTTTTGGTCTGACCCTGGGCAACGCCCTGCGTCGCGTCCTGATGAGCTCGCTGCAAGGCGCGGCCATCACCAGCGTCCAGATCGACAACGTCCTGCACGAGTTCTCCTCGGTTGCAGGCGTGCGCGAAGACGTCACCGACATCATCCTGAACCTCAAGCAGGTTGCCCTGCGCATGGAAGTCGAAGGCCCCAAGCGCCTGTCGATCAATGCCAAAGGTCCGGCAATCGTTACCGCAGGTGACATCAGCGAAAGCGCAGGTATCGAGGTTCTGAACCGCGATCACGTCATCTGTCACCTGGACGACGGCGCCGACCTGTTCATGGAGCTGACCGTCAACACCGGTAAGGGTTACGTTTCGGCCGAAAAGAACAAGCCGGAAGATGCGCCCATCGGCCTGATCCCGATCGACGCGATCTATTCGCCGGTCAAGAAAGTCGCCTATGACGTGCAGCCGACCCGCGAAGGTCAGGTTCTGGACTATGACAAGCTGACCCTGAAGATCGATACCGACGGTTCGATCACTCCCGATGACGCACTGGCCTACGCCGCGCGCATCCTGCAGGATCAGTTGTCGATCTTCGTCAACTTCGACGAGCCGGAATCGGCAAACCGTCAGGACGAAGACGATGGTCTGGAGTTCAACCCGCTGCTGTTGAAGAAAGTGGACGAGCTGGAACTGTCGGTCCGTTCGGCAAACTGCCTGAAGAACGACAACATCGTCTATATCGGCGACCTGATCCAGAAGACCGAAGCCGAGATGCTGCGCACCCCGAACTTCGGCCGCAAGTCGCTGAACGAGATCAAGGAAGTGCTGTCCGGCATGGGTCTGCACCTCGGCATGGATGTCGAGGATTGGCCGCCCGACAACATCGAAGATCTGGCAAAGAAATTCGAAGACGCATTCTAAGCATCTTCGGCTGCGGCGGCGGGGTCCACCTGCCGTCGCAGGTTTTGTACATTTCGGGCCAATGGGGTCTGAAAGCCGGTACAAAACGTACAATCCGGGCAATCCCGCCCCAAGGTGAGCCTCTGACACGCATCGGAGGCCGGACAAAGCAAAACGCGAAAGAAGGAATTGAAAAATGCGTCACGCACGTGGTTACCGCCGCCTGAACCGTACTCATGAGCACCGCAAGGCTCTGTTTGCAAACATGGCTGGCTCGCTCATCGAACATGAGCAGATCAAGACAACTCTGCCCAAGGCAAAAGAACTGCGCCCGATCATCGAAAAGCTGATCACCCTGGGCAAGCGCGGCGACCTGCACGCCCGCCGTCAGGCCGCAGCACAGCTGAAAGAAGACAAAGACGTCGCCAAGCTGTTCGAAGTTCTGGGCCCCCGCTATGCCGAGCGTCAGGGCGGTTACGTCCGCATCCTGAAAGCCGGCTTCCGCTATGGTGACATGGCTCCGATGGCGATCATCGAATTCGTCGATCGCGATGTTGATGCCAAAGGCGCCGCGGACAAAGCCCGTACTGCCGCCGAAGAAGCCGCAGCCGAAGAATAAGCACTAAGGTCATCGACCTAATGCGCCTGCCCGAGCAATCGGGCAGGCTTTTTTTGTGCCTCAGCCAGCCAATTGTCATCATGTGGTTTGTCCATTAAGTTCAAACCGTTATGACAAATAAACCTGCAACTGGATACTCGGGCAAACCGCTCTGGGCGAAACTGGGTTTCAAACCCGGATATGCGGTCCGCACGCTCAACGCTCCGGCCCATTATCCCAACCTGACAGCGGGTGCCGACGGTGTTCTGTTCGACCCCGTAGCCGATCTCGCGGATGCGGTTCACATGTTCCTGAACCACCCGGACCAGATCGCCGAAATGGCCGCTGAGCAAATCGCCCACATACGGCCCGGAGGAATGCTGTGGGTCTCCTGGGCCAAGAAATCTTCGCCCCTGCACGCAGGTGTGACCGAGGATATGCTGCGCAATGAAATCCTGCCGCTGGGCTGGGTCGACGTGCAGGTTTGCGCGGTTGACGCCGATTGGTCCGGGCTCAAGTTCCTGCGCCGCCGAAGCTGAGCGCGCGGCTTGCATTTATCGCCTTTGCCCCGCATATCCCAAGGATAATCAAATCCGGAGCCCCCATGATCCGCGCATCCTTTATCGCTCTTATGCTTGTCATGGCCCTGCCAGCATTTGCCGAAACCCGCGTCCCGCAATCACAGTCCGAAATCTCTCTGGGCTTTGCTCCGGTGGTCAAAAAGGCCTCGCCTGCGGTGGTGAATATCTACGCCAAGATCGTGCGGCAGGGGCGGGCCAGCCCGTTTTATTCGGACCCGTTCTTTCGGGATTTCTTCGGCGGCAGCCTGGGAACACCGCAGCCGCGGGTTCAGAACTCGCTGGGCTCCGGGGTCATCCTGTCTGAAGATGGTTACGTTGTGTCCAACTACCATGTTGTAGGCTCGGCGACCGAGATCAGGGTCGTGACAACCGATCGGCGCGAGTTTTCTGCCACGGTCGTACTGGGGCACGAAGAAAGCGATATTGCGATCCTGCGTCTGGAGGAGGCGCAAGATCTGCCCTACCTGACCCTGCGCGATTCCGATCAGGTCGAGGTTGGCGAACTGGCCCTTGCCATCGGCAACCCGTTCGGGGTGGGGCAGACGGTGTCCTCTGGTATCATCTCGGGCTTGGCGCGTACAGGAACGGCGACGGGCAATGCGCGCGGGTATTTCATTCAGACAGATGCAGCGATCAATCCGGGGAATTCCGGCGGTGCGCTGATTGATATGAACGGGGACCTGATCGGGATCAACACGTCTATTCTGACACGCTCGGGCGGGTCGAATGGCATCGGTTTTGCCATCCCCGCAAATCTTGTGGCCGAGTTCCTGAAACAGGCACAGCAGGGCAATGACAGTTTTGTCAGCCCTTGGGCAGGCATGACCGGTCAGCATATGAGCGCGGATATTGCTGAATCCCTTGGTCTTGCCATCCCACTGGGTGTTGTCATCTCGGACCTGCATGACCTTAGCCCGCTGCGCGAGGCGGGGCTTAAGGTGGGGGATGTCGTGACCCATGTGGACGGGGACGAAGTGAACTCACCTGCCGAGATGAAGTTTCGCATGTCTGTCGCAGGGGTTGGGGGAACATCGGTTCTGACACGGCTGCGTGGCACCCAGAGCGAAGAGGTTGAGGTGGCACTGATCAAAGCGCCCGAAGTCCCGGCGGCTGAAGAGACGACATTGGATGAAGACACTGTCCTGCCGGGGCTGGTGGTGTCCCGCGTCAACCCTGCGGTGATCTCTGATATGGGCTTGCCACTGTCCCAGACAGGTGTCGTTGTTGTTGATCCCGGTCCCTATGGTGGACGCGCGGGTTTGCGATCGGGGGATATTCTTGAAAGCATCAATTCCAATGACATCGAACGTCCTGGGGATGTAGAGAATGCGCTGACAGATCCGGGTCGTCGTGTGCAGATGGGTCTTCTGCGCGGTGGCCGGTCAGTCTCATTGCGGTTCCGGCTGTAACCCGTGAGCGATCTGTTCGATACCGGGCCAACGGAACCCACCGCTGCGCCACACCGTCCCCTGGCGGACCGGTTGCGCCCGCAGACTCTTGCCGAGGTCATCGGTCAGGAACAGGTTCTTGGCCCGAATGCGCCGCTGGGGGTCATGCTGGCGTCGGGCAGTCTGTCCAGCTTGATCTTCTGGGGGCCGCCCGGTGTCGGAAAGACGACGATCGCACGGTTGCTGGCGCAGGAAACCGATCTGCATTTCGTTCAGATCAGTGCGATTTTCACCGGTGTGCCGGATTTGAAGAAGGTTTTCGAAGCGGCCAAGATCAGGCGTCAGAATGGGCAGGGGACCTTGCTGTTCGTGGACGAGATTCACCGCTTCAACAAGGCACAGCAGGACGGGTTTCTGCCGCATATGGAGGACGGCACGATCCTTCTGGTCGGGGCCACGACTGAGAACCCGTCCTTTGAGCTGAACGCTGCCGTTCTCAGCCGGTCGCAGGTTCTGGTGCTGGTACGGCTTGGCCTTTCCGATCTTGAACGCCTGACCCAGCGCGCCGAAAAAGAGCTGGACCGCGCGCTGCCGTTGACACCCGCAGCCCGCGATGCGTTGCAGGAAATGGCCGATGGGGACGGACGGGCTTTGCTGAACCTGATCGAACAGGTTTCGGCCTGGAAGGTGGATGCGCCGTTGGACACGGACGCGCTGTCGACGCGTCTGATGCGGCGGGCGGCGAAATATGACAAGTCGGGCGATGAACATTACAACTTGATTTCAGCCTTGCACAAATCGGTACGCGGGTCCGACCCGGACGCGGCGCTGTACTGGTTCGCGCGAATGCTGACTGGGGGCGAAGACCCGCGCTATCTGGCGCGTCGGATCACACGGATGGCGGTCGAGGATATCGGCCTGGCCGACCCGCAGGCACAGGCCATTTGCCTGCAATCCTGGGAAACGTATGAGCGGCTCGGCTCTCCCGAAGGTGAGCTGGCGCTGGCGCAGGCGCTGGTCTATCTGGCCCTGGCCCCGAAATCCAACGGTGCTTATGTCGGCTATAAGGCAGCGATGCGGCTGGCCAAGCAATCGGGCAGCGAGCCACCGCCCAAACATATCCTGAATGCCCCTACATCAATGATGAAGGATCAGGGATATGGTGCCGGCTATGCGTATGACCATGACGCCGAAGACGGGTTTTCCGGTCAGAACTATTTCCCCGAAACGATGAAACGCCCGGTTCTGTATCAACCGGTCGAGCGTGGGTTCGAGCGTGAGCTGAAAAAGCGCCTCGATTACTTCGCCAAGCTTCGGACCCAGCGCAACAGCTAGGCTGGCTGGGAATGTATTGATCGTGCCGAGAAGTGGCGGGCGGTGCTGAGCCCCCTCGAACGCCAAAGGTTCCTGTCTGATACCTTGACTCTTGCCGCGTTGCGCGCGAGAGACCCCCATGATTTCTGGGACACGGACAAAGACACAATCCGGGCGGATCACCCGCGCGGCGCAAGGGGCAATGGCATGAGTGGCGTACAGATGATTACAGTCGCTGAAGGGGACGGCGATCAGCGTGTGGACCGCTGGTTGCGCCGCCTGTTCCCGCATGTCAGCCAGGGCCGCATCGAAAAGATGTGCCGCAAGGGAGAACTGCGTGTGGATGGCAGCCGGGCCAAGGCCTCGACCCGATTGGAGGTCGGGCAGGTGGTTCGTGTACCGCCATTGCCGGGGCCTGATCACAAACCGGTTGAGGTTAAGCATCGTATCTCGGATGCGGATGCCAAGATGATCCAGTCCTGCGTGATCTACCGTGATGATCACATTCTGGCCCTGAACAAACCGCAGGGCCTGCCGGTACAGGGCGGCAGCGGGCAGACCCGGCATGTCGACAGCCTGTCCGAGGCGTTGCGGTTTGGGTATGACGAAAACCCGCGTCTGGTTCACCGCCTGGACAAGGACACGTCAGGAGTTCTGCTGCTGGCCCGCACGCGCGAAGCCGCAAAGGGGCTGACAGCCGCTTTCCGCCACCGCGATACACGCAAGATTTACTGGGCGCTGGTTGCAGGTGTTCCCACGCCATATCTGGGTGAAATCAAGACGGGTCTTGTGAAAGCAGCTGGTCATGGCGCGCACGGCGAGGGTGAAAAGATGATCCCCGTCCATATGAACGAGATCGACAGCACCCCCGGTGCGAAACGGGCACATACACATTATGCGACCCTCTACCGTGTGGCCGGGCGCGCCGCTTGGGTCGCGATGGAGCCAATCACGGGCCGCACCCACCAACTGCGCGCGCATATGGCAGCGATCGGGCATCCGATCATCGGCGACGGCAAATACGGTGGCTCGGGGCAGGAAAACCTGGGTGATGGCTGGGGCGCGCAACTGGGTGGGATCATCAGCAAAAAGCTGCATCTGCACGCGCGGCGACTGTCATTCCTGCATCCGATAACGCGCAAACCTGTGATCGTGACAGCGCCCTTGCCGGAACATATGAAACACAGCTGGGACACCTTCGGCTGGACCGAGGATCTGGCCGCCGACGACCCGTTTGAGGCGCTGCAATGAGCGCACCCCTGCGGTTGGTTCTGTTTGATGTAGATGGCACTCTGGTCGACAGTCAGGGCAGTATCGTTCACGCCATGACCACCAGCTTTCAGGCCGCTTCGGTACCTGTACCGACGCGAGAGGTGATCCTGTCCATCGTCGGGCTGTCCCTGCCACATGCCATCGCACGGTTGGTGCCGGACCAATCTTCCTTGGTCCAGAACGATCTCGTTGAAGGGTATAAGGAAGCCTATCACGCGCATCGCTTGGATTTGGGCGCGGCCAGCTCTCCGCTCTATCCCGGTGCAAGAGAGGCGATTGAAGCCTTGCACGCCGTGCCCGAAGTGCTTCTTGGGGTGGCAACCGGCAAATCCCAGCGCGGTCTTGATGCGTTGATCGAAGTGCATGGGCTTGAGCCCTACTTCGTCACCCGGCAGGTTGCCGACCACCATCCGTCGAAACCGCACCCATCCATGGTGCAGTCCGCGTTGGCCGAGACGGGTGTCGAACCCGACTGCGCGGTGATGGTCGGCGATACAAGCTATGACATGGACATGGCTGCCACTGCCGGAGTGCGCGGCATCGGCGTGGCATGGGGGTACCATGATCGGTCTGCTTTGACCTCGGCCACCTGCGTGATTGAGACCTTTGACCAGTTGCCCAATGCGCTGGCCGGGATATGGAACTGAAACATGAGCGACTGGAAACCGAAACGCTTCTGGAAAGAAAGCCGGATCACCGAGGTCGACGGCGGGTTTACGGTTGAACTAGATGGCCGCCGCGTCAAGACCCCTGCCAAAGCGGCGTTGATCCTGCCGACCCGCGCCATGGCCGAAGCGGTTGCGGCAGAATGGGATGCCCAGCAGAAAGAGGTAGATCCGTCGACAATGCCATGCACCCGTTCGGCGAATGCGGCAATCGACAAGGTTCGGTCCCAGCACGGGGAAGTTGCCGATATGCTTGCGGATTATGGCGATTCCGACCTGCTATGTTATCGGGCGACACACCCGTCAGAGTTGCAGGAACGTCAAAGCGCCGAATGGGACCCGGCGCTGGACTGGGCCGAGGCCGCGCTGTCTGCTCGCTTGCAGCCAGTTATCGGTGTGCTGCACAAGCCGCAATCTGATGCTGCCCTGTCGGCGCTGCGTGCTCGCGTCCACGCGCTGGATGCGTTTCAACTGGCGGCGTTCCACGATCTGGTCAGCTTGTCGGGGTCATTGATTCTCGGGTTTGCGGCGGCCATGGATTGGCGCGAACCAGCCGAAATTTGGCACATTTCGCGGCTGGACGAAACCTGGCAGGTCGAACAATGGGGTCACGATGACGAGGCCCATGTGGTCGCCGAAACGAAGAAAGCCGCGTTTCTGCATGCTAAACGCTTCTTTGATATGTCGGTTTGATCCTTATTTTCCGATTTTTGGCCAAATGTTCAAATTGGTTGGGGTCTGATCCATCGTTTTCGATGATCCGACCCTTGACGTTTGTTTATGAATACGCCCAAACTCAGTGCCACTAAAGGGGAGACACCTTTGGAGTAACCTATCCGGCATCCACTTGCCGGGCAGAGCCGCCTCTGATGGGGCGGGAAATCAGGAAGAGGTAAAAATGAAAAAATCCGTAATCTTGGGCGCGGCAACGATTGCCGGTCTTGCTGCTGGCGCAGCCGTGGCAGGGACCGTTGACGACGTTAAAGCGCGCGGCAAGCTGAACTGTGGCGTGACCACCGGTCTGGTTGGCTTTGCTGCTCCCGATGCCAATGGCGAATGGCAGGGCTTTGACGTATCGCTGTGCCGTGCCGTTGCTGCTGCTGTTCTGGGCGATGCAAGCGCGGTAGAATTCGTTCCGACCACCGGTAAGACACGTTTTACCGCTCTGGCCTCGGGCGAGATCGACATGCTGGCGCGTAACACCACCTGGACCTTCAGCCGCGACGTCGACCTGAAGTTCGAATTCACCGGTGTGAACTACTATGACGGTCAGGGCTTTATGGTTCCCAAGGCACTGGGCGTAAGCTCGGCCAAGGAACTGGACGGCGCAACCGTTTGTATCCAGACCGGCACCACAACCGAGCTGAACCTGGCGGACTTCTTCCGTTCGAACAACATCAGCTACGAACCGGTTCCGATCGAAACCAACGCCGAAGCACAGCAGCAGTACCTGGCTGGCGCATGTGACGTTTACACCACCGACGCTTCGGGTCTGGCGGCAACCCGCGCCACATTCGAAAACCCCGGTGATCACATCCTGCTGCCTGAAATCATCTCGAAAGAGCCGCTGGGCCCGCTGGTCCGTCACGGCGACCACGAGTGGGGCGACGTTGTGCGCTGGACTCTGAACGCGCTGATCTCGGCTGAAGAACTGGGCGTAACCTCGGCCAATATCGATGAACTGGCCGCTGGCACCGAAAACCCCGAAATCAACCGCCTGCTGGGTACCGAAGGCACCCTGGGCGAGATGCTGGGTCTGAACGCTGACTGGGCAGCCAAGGCGATCAAAGCCGGCGGCAACTATGGCGAAGTGTTTGCCAAGAACATCGGTGAAGAAACCCCGATTGGTCTGGCACGCGGCCTGAACGCACAGTGGACCGAAGGCGGCCTGCTGTACTCGCCGCCTTTCCGCTAATATCGACGGAGAAGGGCGCAGGGCAACCTGCGCCCTTTTTCCATCCATAAGAATCACGCCCGTACGGTTTTGAGCAGGGATCAACTCTGCCGACATATTTACGGGATGCACGGGGATATACATAGGTCATGACGACTCTCACTGACCCGCCGAAGGAGCAGTTCCGGCTGTCCATGCTCCTTTATGATACGCGGTACCGATCTGCGACCATCCAGGTCATTGCAATGATTGGTTTTATGCTTCTGGCAGCCTGGATCATTTCCAATACCATCCAAAACCTCGAAGCGCTTGGAAAACCGGTTGAGTTCGGCTTTTTCGCAGAACCGGCCAGTTACGATATCAACCAGCGCTTGCTTGAATACGATTCGCGCGACAGTCACTTGCGCGCGGCCTTTATCGGCTTGCTGAACACACTGGTTGTGGCGGTTCTTGGTTGTATCACAGCAACGATAGTCGGTGTTTTGGTTGGTGTTCTGCGCCTGTCCAACAACTGGCTGGTTGCGCGTATCATGACCGTCTATGTCGAGATGTTCCGCAACGTACCTGTGCTGCTGTGGATCGTTCTGGCCATGGCCATTCTGATCGAAAGCCTGCCAGCACCAAGGGCGTTCCGCGGAGAAAACCCAGAAGCCACGATGAATCTGTTCGATTCTGTCGCGGTGACCAATCGCGGGGTCTATATCCCGGAGTTCCTGTTCTCGCGCAGCCTGGGTGATATACACATCTTCGGTGCGTCGAGCCTGCGGTTCGATATCTCGCTGGACCTGATCGCCATTCTGATCGTGCTTGGTGGCAGCATCTTTGCGATGCGCAAGGTGTCCGCCTGGGCACAAGCCAAGCAAGAGGCATCCGGTGATCGTCCGACTATCTGGCACATCCAGCTGGGTATTCTGTTTGTGCCGATGATTGTCCTTCTCACCATCCTGGGGTTTCACCTTGGTTTCCCTGAGCTGAAAGGCTTCAACTTTACCGGCGGCACACATTTGCGTAACTCGTTGATCGCGCTGTGGCTGGCCTTGTCGCTTTACACGGCGGCCTTCATCGCCGAGATCGTTCGTGCGGGTATCCTGGCCATCTCAAAAGGCCAAACCGAAGCCGCATCGGCGCTGGGTCTGCGCCCGGGCCGGACCATGCGCCTTGTGATCCTGCCGCAGGCATTGCGGGTGATCATTCCGCCCATGATCTCGAACTACCTGAACCTGACCAAGAACTCGTCACTGGCGATCGCGGTCGGATATATGGACATCACGGGGACCCTTGGCGGCATCACCATGAACCAGACCGGTCGCGAGCTGGAATGTGTTCTGCTGTTGATGCTGGTCTATCTGTCCATCTCGCTGAGCATCTCAGGGGTGATGAACTGGTACAACAACCGTGTAAAACTGGTGGAGCGGTAATATGAGTGATGTTTCATTTGTCCGCACGGAAATGCTGCCCGAGCAGGCACCGCCTGCTTCCGAGGTCGGTGCGCTGGGATGGGTCAAGCACAACCTGTTCTCAAGTTGGTTTAACACGATCCTGACGGTGGTTTCGCTTTATGCGATCTACTACGTGCTGTCAGGTGTTCTGCCATGGATTTTCCAGTCCGTGTGGAATGCCGACTCTCTCAACGAGTGCCGCGAGATCATGATGGCCACCTGGGGGTCGACCCATGGGCACGCCTGCTGGGCGGTTATCAATGACCGATGGTTACAGTTGCTGTTCGGCTTCTATCCAAGCCATCTGTACTGGAGACCGATCCTTGCGCTGGTTCTGTTGCTGGTCGCATTGGCGCCGGTTCTGTATTCGGATCGCGTCCCAACCAAGATGCTGATCTTCACGGCAATCTACCCGTTCCTGATGCCGTTCCTGATGTGGGGCGGAACCATCTGGGGGCCAATCTCGGCCGCGCTTGGGTTTGTCGTCGGTTGGTTCGTGTATTCGGTCCTCAGCAAGCAGGTGAGTGAACTGGTGGGTATGATCGGTGCGGTCGTTGCCGCAGTGATCTGGTGGCTGGTGCTGTCCAGCTATTTCACGGGCGCGTTGGACTCGGTTCTGCCGATTGGCATCGAAGCTGTTGAAAGCCGTCAGTTCGGTGGTTTCATGCTGGCGATCCTGCTGGGCGTTGTGGCCATTGGTGTCTCACTTCCGATCGGTATCGTTCTGGCGCTGGGGCGTCAGTCGGACCTGCTAATCGTCAAATACCTGTGCGTGGGCTTTATCGAGTTCATTCGCGGTGTGCCGCTGATCACCTTGTTGTTCGTGGCGTCGCTGCTTCTGAACCTGTTCCTGCCACCGGGCACCAACTTTGACATCATCCTGCGGGTGATGATCATGATGACCCTGTTCTCGGCGGCCTACATGGCCGAGGTGATCCGGGGTGGTCTGGCTGCCCTGCCACGAGGACAGTACGAAGGCGCCGACAGTCTGGGCCTGAACTACTGGCAGGCGCAGAGGCTGATCATCATGCCGCAAGCCCTGAAAATCTCAATTCCGGGCATCGTGAGCACATTCATCGGGATCTTCAAGGATACGACGCTGGTGTCGATTATCGGGTTGTTCGACGTGATCGGATTGGCATCTGCTATCCGCGCCGACACAGCCTGGAACGGCATCTATTGGGAACTGTTCGCGTTCATCGCGTTCCTGTTCTTCATCGTCTGCTTCTCTATGTCCCGTTATTCCATGTATCTGGAGCGCAAGCTTCAGACTGGCCATCGTTAAGGAGTTCAACACATGTCTGAACTTGCAATTGACCGCGAAATCGACCGTTCCAAAATGCAGGTGAGCGACGAGGTTGCCATCGAAATCACCAACATGAACAAGTGGTACGGGTCCTTTCACGTGCTGCGCGACATCAATCTGACCGTCAACCAAGGCGAGCGGATTGTTATCGCGGGCCCGTCTGGATCGGGGAAATCCACCCTAATCCGCTGCCTGAACGCGCTGGAGGAACACCAGCAGGGCACGATCATCGTGGATGGGACCGAGTTGTCGAATGACCTCAAGAACATCGACAAGATCCGGTCCGAGGTTGGCATGGTGTTCCAGCACTTCAACCTGTTCCCGCACCTGACCATTCTGGAGAACTGCACGCTGGCGCCGATCTGGGTGCGCAAGACGCCCAAGAAAGAGGCCGAAGAGCGCGCGATGCATTTCCTTGAAAAGGTGAAAATCCCCGAGCAGGCCGACAAGTATCCTGGTCAGCTTTCGGGTGGTCAGCAGCAGCGTGTGGCGATCGCCCGCTCACTGTGCATGATGCCGCGGATCATGTTGTTCGACGAACCGACATCGGCGTTGGACCCGGAGATGATCAAAGAGGTGCTCGACACCATGATCGAACTGGCCGAGGAAGGCATGACCATGCTGTGCGTGACGCACGAGATGGGCTTTGCCCGTCAGGTTGCCAACCGCGTGATCTTCATGGATGCGGGCCAGATCGTGGAACAGAACGAACCGGAAGAGTTCTTCAACAACCCGCAAAGTGAGCGGACCAAACTGTTCCTCAGCCAGATTCTGGGACACTGAACGTTTCAAGATGGTGGAAAGGCGGGGTTTTGTCCCGCCTTTTTCTATTCCAGCAACTCACGCGCGGTGGTGAAACCCAGCACAGTGCCCGTATGCCAGCGCACGTCCGACCAGCTGTCGGCGTCAAATGTCATCACAGTTGTTGCACAAGTCGGATAGTCTAAAAAGCGCATGTGATCCGGCGACTGTCGCACAAGTTGGCTGGCGAACTCGGCGATGCCGGGGTTATGGCCCAGCATCAATATTACGGGTTCCGTAGCGCCTGCCAATTCACGCAACATGTCTTCTGCGTCGGCGTGGTAGAGCGCTTTGTGAAAGCGGACCTTATCGGCCTTTAACCCCATTCCATCCCATGTCTCGCGGGTGCGGTTAGACGTCGAGCTGAGCACTTCATCCGGCATCCAGCCGTTTTCGCGCAGCCATGCACCAATGGCCGGGGCCGACCTGCGCCCGCGCTTGTTCAGGGGGCGTTCATGATCGGCAAGTCCTGGGTTATCCCAGCTGGATTTTGCGTGTCGCGTCAGGATCAGGGTGCGGGTCATGACGGATGAAAAGCCTTCATATGATGGGCTGATTGTTCGGGGTTGCGCCCTGCGCCCACGCTGAGCGGGCAGGCGAGACGGGCCAGACAGCCGCCTGTCATGCAGGTCTGACCCTCAGCAGTTTCAAGATGGTCGTGGCAGGCAACAAGGTCATAGAAGTTTTGCGCGTTCAGTGCGCCGACAGGGCAAGCTGTCGTGCACGGGGCGGCGCAGGTGTCACAGGGGGAAACGCCGGGCGCCTTAGGGATGGTAAGCTCATGGGCGAAATGCAGTGCGCCGCGATATGAGATCATCATGCCGACCGTGTCATGTACCAAGGCCCCCACCGGGCTGCTGAAGGTGCGTCCCGATTTCAGGGCCCAGTCGATGAAAGGCGCATAGGGTGGATC
The DNA here is from genome assembly GCF_056542225.1 of Ruegeria sp. AE3. Taxonomy (NCBI): domain Bacteria; kingdom Pseudomonadati; phylum Pseudomonadota; class Alphaproteobacteria; order Rhodobacterales; family Roseobacteraceae; genus Ruegeria; species Ruegeria sp. AE3. Next base: position 34,201 of record NZ_JBQFZL010000011.1, read on the forward strand.
ACCAAAGGGGAAATAGGCCTGTGCACCGAACGTATGTGCCATCTGGCCGACGACTCTGGTTGACCAGCGGTCTACTGGATCAGGCCCCCGCCATTCGGGCGAGGCTTTCAGAGCAGGCCAGAAATCAGAACCCGCGCCCAGCAAGATCAGCGTGCCTGTGTCGAGTTGCCGGGCTGCCACGTGATGGGGATGCAGCGCGCCCATGACAATCAACCCCGCCTGACGCGCCGCGTGTTCAACGCGGCCATAAGTTCCCGCATCCGGGCCAGAGGAAGGTCGCGCGAGATCTGTCATCTTCCCTCGGCTGTTGCAGTGATCAGTCTGGCCGTATCAGAGACCCGGCGCCATGTTCTGTGAACAGTTCAAGCAGAACCGCATTTGGCGCACGCCCGTCAAGTATCACGACGGCCCGAACGCCGCTGCGCAGGGCGTCCAGGGCAGTTTCGGTCTTGGGGATCATGCCGCCTGCGATGGTGCCTTCGCGGGTCATCTCGCGGATCTGGCCGGCTTTCAGCTCGGTCACCACTTCACCAGCCGCGTTCTTGACGCCCGAGACATCAGTCAGCAGCAGAAGGCGGTCAGCTTTCAATGCCGAGGCAATCGCCCCGGCTGCCGTATCGCCGTTCACGTTGAACGTTTCACCCTCACGGCCCGCACCCAGCGGGGCGATTACCGGGATCACATCATGTGAGAACAGATCATGCAGGATTTTCGGGTTCATCTCGGCAGGGGTGCCGACATAACCCAGCGACGCATCCGTCTGGTCGCAGATCATCAGGTTTGCATCCTTGCCCGACAAACCCACGGCCGAACCGCCCTGACCATTGATCGCCTGAACGATGCGCTTGTTCACCAGGCCAGACAGAACCATCTCGACAACTTCGACGGTTGCCGTGTCAGTCACGCGCTTGCCGTTCACAAAGTCGGACTGGATATTCAGCTTGTCCAGCATCGCGTTGATCATCGGACCACCGCCATGCACAACGACGGGGTTCACGCCGACCTGACGCATCAAGACGACATCGCGCGCAAAGCTCTCCATCGCCTCGTCACTGCCCATGGCGTGCCCGCCCAGCTTGATGACGACGATGGCTCCATCATAGCGCTGCAGATAGGGCAATGCGCTGTTCAGGGTTGCTGCGGTGGCGATCCAGTCCCGGTTCATGTCACGTGTCTTCATTGCTAAGGTCCCTCTGACCGTCCGTGTTAGGGCCTTTGCACCGCGCTGCCAAGGGCGAAGCTATTCCAGATGTGCAATGATCGAGCGCAGGGTCGGAATCCCGTCGCCTTTTTCGGACGAAGTCAGGACGATTTCCGGGAATGCTGCGGGATGTTTGGACAAGGCCGCGCGGGTTTGCTCCAGAACCTTTTCGCGCTCGTTGGCCTTGACCTTGTCAGCCTTGGTGAGAACGCATTGAAAGGTCACGGCACTGGTATCCAGCAATTTCATGATTTCAGCGTCGACCGGTTTTACCCCGTGTCGCGCGTCGATCAGGACAAAGGCACGGCGCAGTGTCTGACGACCGCTCAGGTATTGCTTGAGAAGCTTCTGCCATTTTTCCACCACGTTAACCGGTGCATTCGCATACCCATAGCCCGGCAGGTCCACCAGATAGAGGTCGGGGCCTTGCGTGAAGAAGTTGATTTCTTGCGTGCGGCCAGGTGTGTTCGAGGCACGCGCCAGACCCTTTGTTCCGGTTAACGCATTGATCAGGCTGGATTTGCCGACATTCGAGCGTCCGGCAAAGCAAACCTCTAACCGGTCAGGGGCGGGCAGGCCCGTCATGGCGACCACGCCTTTGATAAATTCAGACGGGCCGGCAAACAGTTTGCGACCGCGTTCTTTGGCGAAGTCATCCGGCTCTTCAGCCAGCGGAAACGGAAGCGTGGTCATAGCAACTCCAGCGTATCATTCAGACGGATTTCACCACCCTGAACAACTTCTGCATAAACACCGAAATCCTGATGATCCCAGCTGTTCAGCGCGCCCAAAGTATCCGCGTCGCGTTCGCCGGTTTCCGGATTTGCGGTCGTGGCCAGACAGCGGGTGATACGCTCGCGAACCCGGAGTACGGTTTCGCCAATGCGAAGGTCACGGCCCAGCCAGTCGAATTCATCCCACTCAGGCAGGCCTTCGAACCAGATGTTTCCGCGCCACCGCGCCGCAGACAAAGACTGGCCCAGCTTTTGTTCAACAGCGCGATGAGAGGCCATGTTGCACAGGCTGATTGACGGGAAATCGGTATCGGTCATGCCGCGCCCGGGCACCCGGACAATTCGGGCAGACGCAGCACGGTCTGTGGGCATAAGCGGCTTTACCCAATCCAGGAAAACCGATTGCTCCGTGTCGGGGTGAAAGCTCAGATCCGGGCGGTCCGGGTGGTGCAAAGTGACCTGGTCGCCGTCCAGTTTCGCCCAAATTGCCATCAGCTTGGGAGCTTTTGAACCGCGGCTGAAATTCACACACGGGGCCCATTCCGTTCCGTCGGTCTTGGCCGCTTCATGGGCAACCGCCCAAACGCGATCCCCGGGCATGGTCTGCCCGGGGTTGAGGGTAATCAGGCTCAGGGCTTCACGCCCATGGCTTTTGATCGGGTGACGCCAAAGGCCTGAAACAGTTCCGCTCATTTCTTGTCCGTGTTCGGCAATCGCTTAAATCCGGATTTGATGTTTCCGAATACGTCCGGCGAATAGCCCTGACTGCGCATGATCAGATACTGTTGGGTAAAGGTGATCGTGTTGTTCGCAATCCAGTACACGACCAGACCGCTTGCAAAGCCGCCCAGCATGAACATGAAGACCCAGGGCATCCACGCGAAGATCATCGCTTGTGTGGCATCAGTTGGTGCCGGGTTCAGTTTCTGTTGCAGCCACATCGAGATCCCCAGCAGCAGCGGCAGAATACCGATAAAGATCAGCGCCATCAGGGTATCCGGTTGCGGGCCGGCCCAGGGCAGCAAGCCAAAGAGGTTCATGATTGAGGTCGGGTCAGGTGCGCTCAGGTCCTGGAAGGGGCCAAACCACGGTGCTTGACGCAGTTCGATTGTGACGAAAATCACCTTGTACAGCGAGAAGAAGATCGGGATCTGCAACAGGATTGGCAAACAACCGGCAGCGGGGTTCACCTTTTCCTTCTTGTACAGCTCCATCATGCCCTGCTGCATCTTCTGGCGGTCGTCGCCCGCGGCTTCTTTCAGGGCTTCCATCTGCGGTTGCAGTTCCTTCATCTTCGCCATCGAGACGTAGGACTTGAAGGCCAGCGGGAACAGGATTGCCTTGATGATCAGCGTCAGGCCAATAATGGACCAACCCATGTTGCCGATCAGCGCATGAATGTTGTGCAGCAGCCAGAAAATCGGCTTGGTCAGGAAGAAGAACCAGCCCCAGTCGATACTGTCGATGAATTTCTGCACACCGTCAGCCTGGTATTCGCGGATGGTCTCCCATTCCTTTGCGCCAGCAAACAGCTGCGTTGTCACCTGCTCGGTTGTTCCCGGTGCCACGGTCAGCGTCGGAAGTACCGTTTCTGTCTGGTAAATCTTGCGACGCGAGTCGTATTTGGCAGCCGCCTTGAAAGCAGAACCGGGTTCCGGGATCAGCGTGGTCATCCAGAAATGATCGGTGAACCCGATCCAGCCGTTTTCCTTGACCTGGAATACCTCGGCCTGCGCGCGTTCGTCCGGATCGATATCGAAATCACGAACGTCGCCATAATCCACTTCGGTCAGAGTGCCGTCGGCCATACCGATCACACCTTCATGCAGAATGAAGAAGTTTTTCAGGTCCGGCAGGTCGCCGTCTTCGCCAATGCCGTGGCGCGCAAGAATGCCATAAGGTGCCAGTCCAACTTCGGTTCCGGTGGCGTTTTCGACAGATTGCGTGACCGTGAACATATAGTTCTCGTCAACCGCAATGGTGCGGCGGAATGTCAGTCCATTGCCGTTTTCCCAGGCCAGTGTCACAGGTGTGTCAACACCCAGGGTTTCACCCTGCTCAAGCATCCAGATGGTATTTGGTCCGGGTACGTCTGTACCGGTCAGGCCCGCGCCGGGGGCCCAACCATAGAGGGCGTAATAGGCGGATTGCGACCCGACCGGCGACAACAGCTCGACAATCGGAGAATCCTCGGCCAGTGAGACCTTGTAGTCTTTCAAAGACAGCTCGTCGATCCGACCGCCAGCAAGGGACAGGCTACCGGTCAGGCGAGGCGTGTCGATATTGATGCGGGGCGCTTCGGCCTCGGGTTCAGCTTCGGCAGCTGCCGCGGTTGCCTCTCCGACAGTGCTGGTATCGGCTGTGCTGGGCGTCTGAACCTCCCTGCCTTCGACGCTGGTTATTTCAGCCTGATCCGGCGTTATCGTTTGTTCCGGAGGGGGGAACAGCACGAACCAGACCAGGATCACGAGAAAGCTGAGCGCGGTTGCGAGGATAAGGTTCTTGTTCTGATCGTCCATCGGGGACAGCCACCTTGAGCAGTGAAAGACACCCGCAGGGTTCAACAGAGTGCAGACCCAAAGGTCAAGCGGAATCGCCCGTCATTTCGTCACGGAGGGGTCTTCTTTGTCACGATTTCCAGTTCCCTACCGCGTTTGCCGCCCGATTTTTGGAACTCCTTCGATCTTGTTGCGGTAAGACGAGATCCAATCCTTGGTTTTCTCAAATGGCATGGGTTTGCCGATGCCAAACCCCTGAACATGATCGCAACCCAGTTGGGCCATCAGAGCGTGTTCACCCGGTGTTTCGACACCTTCGGCCAAAGTTTCCAGATGCAAACGTTCCGCCATCATCAGAATGGCGCTGGCAAGCTGTTGCTGGCTTGGGTCCAGATCCGCTTTGGCAACAAATGACCTGTCGATCTTGATACGGGATACGTTGAACCGTTTGATAGAACCGATCGAGGCATGTCCTGTCCCGAAATCGTCCAGATCAATACAGCACCCCATTGCGGCAAGCCCGGTGGCGTTGCGGGTGATGACATCGTCGGGCCGTCTGGAGAACACGGTTTCCAACACCTCGACCGCCAGCCTGTCAGGAGTCAGATCGAATTGATCCAATTCCCATTTCAGACGGTCGATCAGGCCCGGATTGCGCAGTTCGTCAGATGAGAAATTGATCCCGATGCGCGGCACCGACAGCATGGACCGATCCCATTCGCGCATTGCAGAGAAGGAATGATGCCGCATGGCCTGCCCCAGCCGGTCCATCAGTTCGGCCTGTTCGGCAAAGGGCAGGAACACATTGGGGGCAAGAACCCCTTTTTTCGGATGTTCCCAGCGGGCCAGAGCCTCAAACCCACTGATACGCCCGGTATCGGTGGAGATCTGGGGTTGAAACCACGGGCGGATTTCACCGCTGTCCAGCGCCGCCTCGAACTCTTTGCGCAAGTTGATCCTGACCTGCGCCCGTCTGCGCGTCTGAGAGGAAAAAGCGCGAATCGTGGAAGGCCCGTTTTGTTGCGCCTCCAAAAGGGCGTTATTTGCGGCTTCCTGCCATTCGATTGCCGAGCCGTCAGTGATATTGCTGCTCAGGCAAAAGCCAATGGAACAGGACATATACACGCCGGTGCCATTCAACATGATGGGGTCTTCAACGGCGTTTTGCATACGGCCCGACATCTGAATACATGCTTCCAGATCCAGTTGCCGTGCCGGGTGCAGAACAACCATCATCCTGTTTCCACCCATCCGGGTTGCGCAATCATTGGAGCGGATCATGGACAAAATGCGCGAGCAGAATTGCTGTGCAACGTGGTTTGCCGCCGCCTGTCCGTGCAGATCAAGCAATTGCGTGAAATCATCCAGAACCACCGCGAAACAGGCCGAGTTTTCCCCCTTCAGGCGGGCGTCGGCAAATGCCTTCTCCAAAAATGTTTCAAACTGGTCCTTTGACAGCAGACCGCCGGGGCGCCAAAGCCCCTTACGCGACGGATTGGCTGCGAATGCATTGATGCCTGCGACGATCAGAGGCAAAATCAGGGCCAGTGCAACCAGGGCCTGTTCACCCCCAATCCAGAACGCACTCAGACAAAGCGCAGGAACAAAGGCCAGCGCGGCTGGGCCGCCCAGAACGGTTTTCAACGAATGGACAAAACGGTCGGTAAGGGGATGGTTCCGCATCAGCTTTCTGGCCTTGGGCATGATCTGCACAAGGCAAAGCCTATGAAACCAGTCTAAGTCAGTCGTTAACGCAGAAGCGGAATCTCTTCTAAGTTCCCAGATTTTTCGTCGGAATTTAGTGAAAGGTTAATGAAATCAAACAGCTTTCCATCCAGAAGGTGCGATGGCCGCGCGTTTGTTAACGCTCGGAACATAACCTGTCGCCGACCCGGGCTGTTCTTTTCCCATTGATCCAGAATCTGTTTGACCTGCTGGCGCAGCAATCCATCCTGACTGCCGCACAGGTCACAGGGAATGATCGGGTATTGCATCGCCTTGGCAAATTTCTCGCAATCGGCTTCGGCGACATGGGCGAGCGGGCGGAATACAAAAAGATCGCCTTCTTCGTTCACCAGTTTCGGCGGCATCGTGGCCAGGCGGCCGCCGTGGAACAGGTTCATGAAAAACGTCTCAAGGATATCGTCGCGGTGATGCCCCAGGACGACCGCCGAGCACCCTTCCTCGCGCGCGATGCGATAGAGGTTGCCACGGCGCAAACGGGAACACAGGGCGCAATAGGTCCGGCCCTGCGGAACCTTGTCCATCACAACGGAATATGTGTCCTGATATTCGATCCGATGCGGCACGTCCATTCGACCCAGAAACTCGGGCAGGACCGTCGCCGGAAAGCCCGGCTGGCCCTGATCCAGATTGCAGGCCAGCAGATCGACAGGCAACAGGCCCCGCCACTTGAGCTCGTAGAGAACGGCCAGCAATGTATAGCTGTCCTTGCCACCCGAAAGACAGACCAGCCAGCGGGGTGGCTTGCCATCCTTGTCGTGGGCGGACGGATCCACCATCCCGTATTGCTCGATCGCTTCACGGGTCTGGCGCACAATGCGTTTACGCAGCTTCTTGAACTCGGTTGTCGAGGGCGCGCCGGCAAACAGCGGGTGGATATCGTCTGCATCATCAAACATGCGCCGTGGTTACAGCGGACCGAAGGCCCGGGCAAGGCGTAGAAGCAGGATCAACCGCATTTGGATAGTAGTTACACCCGTGTTACCCTGCGCGTATTTTTCAGGAGGTATATTATGGACTATTTCTTTTCCGTCCGCGCCCGCAGCGGCGAACACTATTCAAACAAGATGGGCACCGCGCGATATCTGGCTATTCCGGGGAATGTCGGGCAACCGGCACGGCAGCATGAAATACCGCAATCTCAATGGATAAGCCGGATTCAGGCCGAAGCCGGGGCGACGGCTACCGAGAACGGGCATATTGTTGTCTTCGTGCACGGGTTCAATACCGAGCAATACCAGATGCTGGAACGTCACCGCAAAATTCGCACCGGTCTTGAGATGCATGGCTTTAACGGTGTGGTCATCAGCTATGACTGGCCAAGCGATGGATCGGTTCTGGGCTATAACGTTGACCGGGCTGACGCGCGGCGTGCGGCAGAGAAATTGTTCAGTCACGGGATCACGGGGCTGTCCCGGATGCAGACTGCGGATTGCCGGTACAACGTCCATGTTCTGGCACATTCCATGGGCACGTTCTTGGTGCGAGAAGCCATGGATTATGCCGATGACGACCACGAAACCGCGCAACACAGCTGGATGACCAGCCAGATCGCGTTTGTCGCGGCGGATGTATCCGCGAAATCGTTCCGCGACGGCAGTTCCAAGACGTCCTCTCTGATGCGACGTTGTACTAGGCTGACATGTTATTACAGCCCGTTTGACGAGGTTTTGTCGATCTCAGAGGTCAAGCGTGTCGGAGTATCGCGCCGACTGGGCCGTGTCGGAATGCCAAACGACCGGCCTGAAAAAGCGGTTAATCTGTATTGCGGGTCCTATTTCAAAAATACCCGCGATGAATACGGGGATGGGCCATCTGCGACACACAACTGGTATTTTGACTCGCCCCGGTTTTTCGAAGACCTGCACCATACATTGATGGGAAAACTGGACCGAGAGGTCATTCCGACCCGCAGCTTCACCGACCGCGGCAATCTGGCGTTGATTTAAGGGTCTGTATTGTCGGGCACCGGATCGTAACCGTCACTGCCCCAGGGATGGCACCGGCATATCCGGTGCGCAGCCAGCCATGATCCCCGGATCGCGCCATGTTTTTCCAATGCTTCCAGCGCATAGGCCGAGCATGTGGGCTGATAGCGGCAATTGAAACCAACCCAGGGGCTGAAAATCAGCCGGTACGCGCGAACGGGCAGGGCGACGATATGGGACAGGAAGGTCATTTGTGGCCCGCATGCACTTTGCGAAGCGCATACCGCAAGTCGCTCAGCAGGACATCATAAGGAAGATCGGCGGTTACATCAGCCCGCCCGATCAGCACATAGTCCCATCCCTCAAGACCGGACACAGGCAAGACCGCCCGTGCGACTTCTCTCAGGCGGCGCTTGGCACGATTGCGGGCCACGGCATTTCCGACTTTCTTTGAGCAGGTAAAGCCAACGCGCAGCCCGACCGCTTCATCCGGAGCGCGTCGGCGGGCCTGCACCATCATCGAAGACGTTCCCTGTCTGCGCGCGCGCGCGGCTTTCAGGAAATCGGCTCTTTTTTTTAGGATCGTCAGAGATGTGGGTAGACAAACAGAAGCCGCCGGGGGCGTATTCCCGGGGTGGTTCTTACCATCCTCAGGGGCCTCCGGCGGCATCATGTTCATACCCTGATCAGTGGGCGGTTTTACGCGCTCAGCGATTTGCGGCCGCGGGCGCGGCGCGCATTCAGGATCTTGCGGCCGGCTTTTGTGGCCATGCGCGCGCGGAAACCGTGGCGGCGTTTGCGAACCAGGTTCGAAGGCTGATAGGTGCGTTTCATCGCTCCGTCTCCAATCTATAGCGGTCGGGTGCGGCGCGGATTCGCCTGGCCCTAGTGTTCGAAGCCCGTCCTCTACTGCCAAGCGAAGTGTAAGTCAAACCCCAACGGTCCGGTTTTCGCGGCTTTTGCAACAATTCTGTAAACCGATTGCTGAAAAGATTTCAAATCGGTCGATTATCGTCTGAAACTGTCACGTTCGCGGCCGCATAGATCAAGGCCCCGTGAACCCCCTGTTGCCAAAAGCGCATGCAGCGCATGTTGGGCGTAAGATGAAACAAGAAGAACCGGAAGACCAGATGTCCGAAACAAGCCACGTTCCACGAAACGGGTTGGCGCGCCAAATCCCTTTGCTGGTGATTCTCGGTGTCGCCGCGGTGGGGTTTTTCACGCTGGGTGATTACCTGACTTTCGAAACCCTGCGCGACAACCGCGAAGCGTTGCTGGCGTGGCGGGACGCAAACTACTGGGCCATGGTGGCCGGGTTCGTTGCCGTCTATATCGTGATCGTCGCGTTTTCGCTGCCCGGGGCTGCTGTCACCTCGATGACCGGTGGGTTCCTGTTTGGACTGTTTGCCGGAACGGTGTTCAATGTATTTTCGGCCACAATAGGCGCATCGGCCATCTTTTTGGCCGCCCGCTGGGGGTTGGGCAATACTTTGACGACCCGGTTGGATGCCTCAAAGGGGACGATTGGGAAGCTGAAAGACAGGTTGCGCGAGAACGAAATCTCGGTGCTGTTCCTGCTGCGGCTTGTCCCGGTTGTGCCGTTCTTTGTGGCCAATCTGGTGCCTGCGCTGGTGGGCGTCAAATTTCGCAATTTTCTGATCACGACGGCGCTGGGCATTATCCCGGGGGGTATCGTTTACACCTGGATCGGCGTTGGGCTGGGCGGTGTGTTCGACCGTGGCGAAACACCGGACGTTTCTTTGTTGTGGGAACCCTTCGTCATTGGCCCCATTGTCGGCTTGTGTGTGCTGGCTGCTTTGCCGATTGTCATCAAGTCCCTGCGTGGCGGAAAGGACGCCTGACCCATGCAACACCTCAAGACAGATATCTTGGTCATTGGGGCCGGGTCCGGAGGGTTATCGGTTGCGGCCGGTGCCAGCCAGATGGGTGCGAAGGTGATCCTTCTGGAAGGGCACAAGATGGGCGGCGACTGCCTGAACTTCGGCTGCGTCCCGTCGAAAGCGCTGATCGCAAGCGGCAAAGCGGCCTTTGGTCAGGCGCATTCCGCCGCGTTTGGCGTGGCCGATGTAAACCCTCAGATCGACTATGCGGCGGCGAAGGATCATGTGCGGGATGTGATTGCCCAGATCGAACCAATGGACAGCCAGCAACGCTTCGAAGGTTTGGGTGTCAAGGTGATCCGCGAGTTTGGCAGCTTTATCTCCCCGACCAAGGTGCAGGCCGGAGATCATGTCATCACCGCGCGCCGGATCGTGATTGCAACCGGGTCGTCGCCAATGGTTCCGCCGATCCCGGGACTGGACACAGTGCCTTATCAAACAAACGAAACCATCTTCGACCTGCGCGAGCGTCCGGAACACTTGCTGATCATTGGCGGTGGTCCGGTGGGTATGGAAATGGCGCAGGCTCATGTCCGGTTGGGCAGCAAGGTAACAGTTGTTGAAGGGCAGAAGGCATTGGGCAAAGACGACCCCGAGGCCGCGTCCGTGGTGCTGGAGGCTTTGCGCGGCGAAGGTGTTATGGTCCACGAAAATGCCGTGGTGGCCCAGATTCGCGGAAGGGAAGGCGTTGTGGAAATCGTGACCGAGAATGGCGATATTCACAGGGGCTCTCACCTTTTGATCGCCGTAGGGCGCAAAGCCAATATCGAGCGTCTGAACCTGGCCGCGGCAGGAATTGACCGCACCCGAACCGGGATCAAGACGGATGACAGCTTGCGGACGTCAAACCGCCGGGTCTATGCGATTGGCGATGTCTTGGGGGGGCTGCAATTCACCCATGTAGCCGGGTATCATGCGGGTATCATCATTCGATCCGCCTTGTTCGGCCTGCCCGCTAGGGCGAAAACGGCGCATATCCCATGGGCAACGTTCACCGACCCTGAACTGGCGCAGGTTGGTCTGACCGAAACTCAGGCCCGCGACCGGCATGGCGACAGGGTGCAGGTTGCGCGCTTTGACTATCACCACAATGACCGCGCTTTGGCCGAGCGCAAAATCAAAGGGTTCATCAAGGTCATGGTGGTGAAGGGCAGGCCCGTCGGGGCCACGATTGTGGGCCATCAGGCGGGCGAGTTGATCAACATGTGGTCGCTGGCTTTGGCCAATAATCTGAAGATGGGGCAGATCGCTGCTATGGTTTCACCTTATCCAACGATCGGAGAGCTTAACAAACGCGTTGCTGGCGCTTATTTCTCTCCAAGGCTGTTTGAGAATCAGACAGTTAAACGTGTGGTCAGGTTCGTCCAGCGCTTGATTCCCTGACCTGAAGAGGAGCGTAATTTGAACTCGCTGTCGGGCCGATTTCTGATCCTGACGACGGTCTTCGTTATGTTGGCCGAAATCTTGATCTTTGTCCCGTCGATTGCCCGGTTCCGCGAGGATTTCCTGCTAAACCGTCTGGAACGCGCCCAGATCGCATCGCTGGCGTTGCTGGCTGACGATATGCTGGCCGAAGATCTTGAGGCGGAATTGCTGGCGAATGCCGGTGTTTACAACGTTGTGTTGCGTCGGGATGAAGTCCGCCAACTCATGCTGTCGTCACCAATTCCCGAGGCAATCACCAAAACATTCGATCTACGGGATGCCGGTCCGTGGATTTTGATCCGGGATGCGGTGAGCCGGATATTCATACCCGAAAATGAAGTCATCCGTATCATTGGCGAGCCGGTCAAGGGCGCGGGGTTGCTGATTGAGGTTACGATCGACAGCGCCCCCCTGCGTATGGCGATGGTTGACTACGGCCTGCGCATTCTGGGGCTGTCCTTTGTCATCTCAATCATCACGGCGTCCTTACTGTTCCTTGCGGTGCGCGTGGTTCTTGTTCGCCCAATCAAAAGCGTAGTGGGATATATGCAGCGCTATGCCAGCGCACCCGAGGATGCGCGCGGCATCATCTCGCCGAATTCCAGAGTGACGGAATTGCGCGAGGCCGAAGAAGCGCTGAAGATGTTGCAAACGGAACTGACGCAGGCGCTCAAACAGCGCGAGCGGCTGGCGCAACTGGGTGGGGCGGTTGCAAAGGTCAGTCATGACCTGCGTAACATCCTGACATCGGCGCAGCTGTTCACGGACAGGATCGAATCCAGTGATGACCCGCTGGTCCGGCGAATGGCTCCGAAGTTGGTGAATTCGATCACCCGTGCTGTATCGCTGTGTGAAAGCACATTGGCATTCGGTCGCGCGGAAGAACCTGCACCCACTTTGACGATGGTGCCCTTGCGGACAATTGCGGCTGACGTCGCCACCAGTGAACAGCTGGCAGTCGCGGGGGGCTGCGTCGAGATTGTGAACGAAGTGCCTGAAGATCTGATCGCCCGCGCCGACCCCGAGCAGTTGTTTCGTGTCATCATGAACCTCGTGCGTAACGCAAGACAGGCGTTGGAAGCTTCGGGTAAGCCGGGTCTTATCACCATCGACGGGTGTGAATATCAGGACGCCTGGTGTCTTGAAATTCGCGACACCGGGCCGGGTCTTCCGCCAAAAGCACGTGAAAACCTGTTCACACCGTTTCAGGGTGGGGTCCGCAAAGGAGGCTCTGGCCTGGGCCTTGCAATCTCTCAGGAACTGGTGCGCGGGCATGGCGGTAACCTGACACTGAAAGAGACCGGGCCCGAAGGAACGATCTTTGAAATAAGGCTTCCGCGCGGAGACATGACTTTTTGATTTTTTTTTGAAGAATCGGCTTGCACGTCTTTGACCACAGGTCTAAACAGCGCCTCACCAACGCGGACCGATAGCTCAGCTGGATAGAGTACTTGACTACGAATCAAGGGGTCGGGGGTTCGAATCCTCCTCGGTCCGCCACTTGGTGATTTTCCCAAATCTCAACGAGATACACTAGGTTTCTTAAACCTCTGTGTTTTATGGCTGTGGCCGCGTTGGCTGGTTTCGTTGGATTTTGTCCGATCATACCCGTATACTTTCGTTGAGTGGTATATTTTGTGGTATTTTCATGGCTGCTCTCAGCGGGAAGCTGACAAAGAAGCTGGTAGAAAATCTTGGCCCGGGTCGGCATGGCGACGGTTCTGGTCTGTATCTTGTTGTTGATCCCTCTGGTGCGCGGCGCTGGATCGTGCGTGTAACGGTCAAAGGACAGAAGAACCGCAAGGGCGCTCCGCTGCGCACGGATTTTGGGTTGGGTGGCGCTGATGTTGTCACTCTGAACCAGGCTCGAGAAAGAGCCCTCGAATATCGACGCATGGCAAAGTCAGGGCTGAACCCTCGGTTCAATGCCCAGCGTGAAATCCCGACCTTTGAGGAACTCAGCCGACAAGTTCACATTGACCGCCTGCCAACATGGAAGAATGCCAAGCATGGGCAGCAGTGGCTCAACACTTTGCGCGACTATGCGTTCCCCAAGATCGGGCGCATGCCAGTCGACAGCATTGATCAACCCGAAGTGTTGATGTGCCTGTCGCCCATTTGGACCGAGAAACACGAAACCGCGAAGCGACTGTCTCAGCGGATCAAAACGGTGCTCGACGTGGCAAAGTCCAAGGGGTTCCGCTCGGGCGAGAACCCGGTGACCGTTATCCGCGAAGGTAAAGTGCTGCCAACCGTCAAAGCCAAGGTCCAACACCACGACGCAATGCCGTGGCAGGAGGTCCCCGCGTTCTATGCCGAGTTGCAGACCCGCTCAGCTATGGCCGCCAAGGCGCTGCAGTTCGCCATTCTGACCGCCTGCCGAACCTCAGAGGTCCTGGAGATGAAATGGCCCGAGGTCGATGTTGATGCGCGCCTGTGGACCATCCCGGCGGAGCGCATGAAGGGTGGGCAAGTCCATCGTGTTCCTCTCACTGACGAAATGCTGGCCATTCTGGAGCCGCTGCGTGCGCTGGCCTCCGACTATGTGTTCGAGGGGCAAAGGCGGCATCATCCCTTGTCGAACATGTCAATGCTAATGTTGCTGCGCCGGATGCGGCAGGATGGCGTCACCGTGCATGGCTTTCGTAGCTCGTTTCGGGACTGGGCGGCAGAGGCTGCTAATGCGCCGCGCGAACTGGCGGAGGCGGCTTTGGCCCATCAGGTAGGATCAGATGTGGAAAGGGCTTACGCGCGGTCGGATTTGCTGGAACGGCGAAGAAGCTTAATTTCTGATTGGAATAGATTTGTGAGTAACACCAGTCTTGAGGGCTGCTAGAGATGGCGGAAGACAACAAGTGGGTTAAACCCAACAGGCTCACAGAAATAGTCGCACATCACATCTTTCCGGTAGTGATAGGGGATAAGCTTTCGCCCAGTCTAGAACTGCTCACTGGCGCGTATTACCAAGATCGTTTCGAAGAACTCCAAGAAGGAGACACAATTTGGCAAGTTTGCGTTACAAGTCGTACTGGTCTGGATAAAGAACAAACAGGGTTTTCATATTTCCCGACCGAGGATGCGGCTCGTGAATTCTTGAAGTCTATGCCGATCGGCCTGACGTACGGAGAACACTGCGGTTACCCAAAACGACTAAAAGACTTGTTTGGTTCCGATGACGATCCATGCAGGGTGATGACTGCGATGTTTAGGCGTTGCGACGATGATGATGTTCACTCGGTGTGCTATCGGGCTCTTTCTGAAGCTGGTGTCAAAAATGAATGGGATTACGAGACAGCCCCTCGTGTACTTGAATGGCTAGGTGACGAGCACATTGCTTGGATGAAAGAGAAATTTGGAGAGAATTGGTCCGTCGTTGCGGAATTTGAGTACTGCCTGAACCATTTCCCGGACTCTTCACTGGCTAGTCTTGCGGCGCATTTGTTTTTGTTCCAGTTTGTGACTTACGACGATTTTGCCGCTGGTTACTACACCAAGGAAATACAGTCGATTGCAGGCGGGACAGAAGAGGCCGCAATTCTTGCAAAAAAAACTCAAGAGAACGCGGGAAAAGCCGGGGCACGTGCATCACGACAACGCAGGCTCAAAAACTTGGAGCTGTTGATGCAGGAAATTGAACTGCTGTCAGACGCCGTCAATCTTGTCAGTGAAGAACGCATTGTTGATCAAGCTTTGGAAAAGGCAGTTGAGAAACATAAGGACTTCCCCAAATCGCAAAAAACTCATGCGGACTACGGAACGGAGTTGCGGTCAATAGAGCATTTCAAATCGAGGTACGAAGCAGTGTTCAAGAAAAACGCCTAAGCGTTTTCTCGCTTCTGGAAAGCGCTTAGGCGCAGGAAAAAGTCTGGTGACAAGTCTAGAATGCTGCCCATAATTGGGAGCCATCGAAACTAATCCAAGGGGACTTTAACGATGGCAAGCGTCTTCAACGACGACCGGGTCTATTTCCCAGAAGACCCTGAAATGCAATTGCTGGGAAACCGCGAAAAGCTGGCTCAATGGCGCCACCGTATGTGTGGTCCTGCCTTTCTCCGCATCGGTCGGCGGATCGCCTATCATGGCGCCGATCTGAACGCCTGGCTGGCAGCACGGCGCACAGATCCCAACAACGAGGCTGCATAATGAAAAACCCCAACTCCAAGCGCGGAGATGGGGCTTTTCTAGTGACATCAACTGCCACCCTAGCAAGTCCAGTTGATGCCACAGGATGTCCCGCGCCGACAAGACAAAACGAGCGCCGGTACTACTGGTCGCCCCTGAGCCACTCGGTCGAATGGGTGATCATACGGAAAGGACGGATCAAGCATGGCTGATATGTCCTTTTCCAAGCCGAACAGCACGAGTCTCGACAGGGGGCCAGACACTGGCCTTCTTTCACGAACCGATCATCGGGAAACTGCTGAGAACTACGGCGGCGAACTCTTTCGTCATGGTATCTACCGCGTCTCTGACTGCCGCGATGGTATCCAATGGCTGTTTCAGCGCCAGAGACCCAAATTTCCGGCCGGGGGAGCGGCGTGGGACACGCTCGGGTACTGTGTGATCAAATCCGGCCTAACCCGGCTCGTCCGGGCGCATATCGGCTGCGACGTTCCGGAGTTGGATGCCCTTCCCGAGCGTTTCCAGCGGAGGTGTCGCGATGAGTAGACGGCGGTCTCCCAAGGGCAAACGGTCGGATGAGGGGCAATACATCCCTCTGCCCTACGCAATGATCAAATCTCCGGCGTGGCGGGCTTTGTCGGGACCTGCAGTGAAGCTCTGGCTGGAGCTTCACACCCGCTTCAACGGCAGCAACAACGGCAAGCTGTTCCTGTCGATGAACGAAGCGACAGAGATTCTAGGCCTAGGTAAGGCCACCGTTCAACGCGCTTTCGAGGATCTGCAGGACAAAGGCTTCCTTGTGCTGGAGCAGGAAGGCAACTGGTATCACCGTCGCGCCCACGAATGGCGGTTAACGACTAAGACCACACAAACCCGGTCCGGCAAAAAAGCCGCCACTAACAACTGGCGTTTCTGGCAGCCCGAAAAAACAAAACGCGGTTCTGGTACGGACCCGTCAGCATCCTCTGTGGTTCCGTTTGAGAACCCAAAGACCCCGCATGGTTCCAAATCAGAACCCGTCAGGCCGGTTTTTCGTCGGTCCTTCGGTTCTGAATCGGAACACTAATACTAACCACTCCCTGTTACGCGAGGCGGACATGAGCAAGGCACAGAAAGACAATGGCAATGATCTGCAGACAAAGGACCCCGAGCTTACCGAAGCGGAGACCAATGCGGTTGCCGATCTGAGGGAACGGAAGCGATCACGCGTCCGGGCCCCGGATATCACGTTGGATTTTGATGAAGACACACGAAGGCTCACGGTGGGGCACACAGGAAAAGACCCAACGGCGGCCTGCGCATTGGCGATGCATGAGCTAGGCACAGTCGATTATCGGTTCTTCGAAGGCGTGATGGATCAAGTCGCGACTCTCGGGCAACAGGACAGCTCTGTTTCTGAGGCAGCATCAAACTTCGTGATGTCTGTTGTTGCCGGGGTTGGGCCGCGAGAGGAGATCGAAGCGATGCTTGCGATCCAGATGGGCGCGATCCATCAGGCGACGATGATGATGGCACGCCGCCTGAACCACGTAAAAACTCTCACGCAGCAAGACTCGGCGGAACGGGCGCTCAACAAACTTGCGCGGACCTTCACTAACCAGGTTGAAACCCTGAAACGGTATCGCTCCAAGGCAGATCAAACCGTCCGGGTCGAACGCGTTGAAGTCAAAGAAGGTGGTCAGGCAATTGTTGGAAACGTGCACAACGGGGGGCAGTCGGATGACAAAAAGTAACGACAACCTCATGGACCCCACCAAACGGCTCAATGATGCGCCCAGGTGCACAGCAACGGCGAAGTCCACTGGCAAGCGGTGCCGCGCACCCGCCGTTCAAGGCTGGAGTGTTTGTCGCATGCATGGGGCTGGAGGTGGGCAAGCCGCTGGGCCAAGCCATCCGTCATGGAAGCACGGAGAACGATCGAGAGAAACCGAGGAAATGCGCAAGACGATCAATGAACTTATCCGCGCTGACAGGGAACTGCAGAAATTGATCGGCTGACCAGGCACTGCCTCGCAAGCAAGGTTAAAGCAGTCATTCGACAGAGCTGTTTCGATGGCCGCTTCGAGCCCGAAGCGGTAATTGTATTTGCAACAGTTGCCCACTTCTGAGCTCATGAGCATCATGCAGATCAAGCGCCGCAAGGCCCGAGGGGTTTCCAAACGTGATGTCGAATGAAATTCGCTTCTTCGTGCCGACCGCCATACGAGCGTTCGTCAACGGCGTCGTTCAACGCATCGAAGTTGCCGCAGGTGCGTCGATCAAGCAAATGATCGATCTTAACCCGACAATTTCCGAACGCGTTTCAGCTGGAGAGGCATATGATCTGGGCATGACCAATCCAGGCTACGCAAAGGCATTGATTGCAGCGGGTTATGCGGAAGTTGGAAGTCATCGTGCCTTTGGCCGCGTCCCGCTTGCGGTTGCTCAAAGGCCAGGGCGACAGGATCGAGTGAAGGAAAATGTCGAGGATCTCAAAGCCCTTTTTCGTGAGGCTGAAAGCATTGCTTTCACTGGGGTCGGCACAAGCGGCCGCACTTATCTTAAGGCGTTGGAAAGGATCGGTCTAACAGATGATGTCTTTCCCAAAAGCAAGGCCATGGGTGGCGGTGAACCCGTTGCATCTGTCGCAGCCGGTGAAGCAGAACTCGCGGTCGCCCCCCTCACGACGATCCTTTCCACCCCGGATATCGTTCTGGCAGCCGTGTTTCCCGAAGAACTTGGAACGCATATCGACATATCGGTTTTCCTCGGCATCAAAGCCCACCCGGGTGCATCACAGGCACTCTCTTTTCTGACGTCAAGTGAGCTGGATGACGAGCTTGCAGCGGCAGGCATATTTCGATTTGCATTAGATTGACATGACGACGACGCACTAGAACAGCTGGGCCTTTCGCGACGACCGCAAAGTCCGCTGAGAGCCCTATTTCGACCAATGCTGCGCTTGGCATAAACGTCCGTTAGGAATTTAGAAGTGGTGTAAGCCTTGTTGTTTGGTCAACTGATTCACTGGCTCTATGCTTGACCGCTCTTTGGGACCGGCTATTCCGAAGCCTCGTGCGCCGCGAAGGCATCCACATAGTCGGGATGCCAGCGCGAAAGAGCCGGGCGATTGTTGATGATATCGCCTACGGCCCATTCAACGCGTTTGCGATCGCGCTCTTCGGACACATAATTGTCGGGGCAAAGAATATAGAAATCCCCGTCCGACATGCGCCTTAGCAGATAGTCAATTGCCTCTTCACTTGTCCAAGCTGAGGCAGGTTTTTCCGGCATGAATTTCTGAATCATGCCGGTATAGGTGAACCCCGGCACAAACAGATGGGCGGTGATATCCGCTTCGGCCTGCCGCAAATCATGCGCCAACATTTCCGTCATGACCTTCACGGCAGCTTTGCTGGTATTGTAAGCGGGGTTTCCGGGCGGTGTGGTGATGCCCTGTTTAGACCCGGTGTTGATCACCACAGCCGGACGCGCCACCTTGATCATGCGCGGCAGGAAAGCATGCACGCCATTCATGACCCCAAATAGGTTGACCTCTAACAGTTTGCGCCAGTTTTCCGCGTTTTCCCAGCTGCCGGACGGCGCCGCGATACCGGCATTGTTCATCAGGACAGCCACCTCGCCGAGCGCAAAGGCTTGATCTGCCAAGGCGTTCACAGCAGTAGCGTCGGTGACATCCGTTGGAACCGCCTGAACAGTTGCGGACGCCCCAGCCAGATCGCGCAATTCCGCCTCGGCTCTGTCCAAGGCCTCACCTGCCAGGTCAACCAGCACAACCCCCAGACCGTCCTGAATAAATCGTTGGGCCGCAGCTTTACCGACACCGTTTGCGGCCCCGGTTACAACGGCCAGGCCACCTTTATCAATTGCTTTGCGGTACATGGAGCATCCCTTTTTCTATGAATGACTCAACGGTTCTTCAGGGCGCCATCTTTTGCTTAAGACTACCAATGAACGTCTCGTCATCCTGTTGTTTGCGGGCGTCGAGCAGTTCTTCGGCATCAGGCCCGGCGCGAAAACGCAGGCGGTTTCCGGTCTCGTTGGCCGCATCCCAAATGACCTGCGCGACCGTTTCTGGTTCAGACGGGTTTGCGGCCAGCTTGCCAAACAGGCGCCCCATAGCTTCGGCCATTGGTGCGTAATCCGGCAGGTTCTCATCCATCGCAAAATCAAAGGAGCTGCCGCCAAAGTTGGTCCGGATCATTCCAGGCTGGACAATTCGGACACGAATGCCAAGCGGCTCTAACTCGTAATGCAGCGCCTCAGAAAGCCCTTCCACTGCGAACTTGGTGCCATGATAGAGCGCGCCAAGTGGAAAGGTGATCTGTCCTCCGATGGATGAGATATTTATGACCGTGCCTGACCGGTTCTGACGGAAATGAGGCAGAACGGCTTTGGTCACTTCCATCAACCCGAGCACGTTGGTGTCGAACTGACGCCGGATGCGGTCCATCGAAAAGGCCTCTAACGCACCGTAGGCGCCATAGCCCGCATTGTTCAGCAAAACATCTATCTGCCCGAACCGTTCGATGCCTTCGCCTACGGCCGTTGTAATTGAACCCGAATCCGTCACATCCAGTTGGGCCAGATGTACGTTTTCTAACGCGCCGAGCTCGGGGCCGTCCGTGGGGTTGCGCATCGTGGCGATGACATTCCAACCGTTTGCTTGGAAATGCCGGGCCGTCGCTGCGCCAATTCCCGACGAGGCCCCGGTGATAAGAATCGTTTTCATATCTCAAATCCCTCACTTCCTATAGTCACGATAATCACCAAGGCAGGATGAATCTTTCAATATTCTCCAGTTTTCTTGCACAATCCTCCACAATCTGAAGTTTTGGGTAAGTGTTTGCTTTGCCCCCGTGGTAAAGATGGGTCGACCCACAGGAGGCATTCATGGGACCTCGGGCGTTATTGGACTATGTTCTCGCTCAACTTGATCACTCAGGCGTCACGCACGGTGTTTTGACACACAAGGACGGTGGGACGGTATTTCTCACCCATCCGGCGATCACCCAACATGACGCAAATGTCTACCGCCCGCTGTTGTGCGCGGTCCTGCAAGGTGCAAAGGAGGTTGGGACCAGCTCCAGAACGCTTACCGTGCGGGCCGGGCAGTCACTGATCGTCAGCAACGCGCTGCCCGTTGTTTCAAGGATCACCGAGGCCACGCCCGATCTTCCCTATGTCGCGCTCGTATTCCCCCTTGATCTGGATCACTTTCGCGCCCTAGCTCCGGCCTTGCCGCAGTCAACCACCCACCGTGTGTCGGATCCGTTTTCTATTTGCCTCGCACCCACTGGTGATGACATGCGAGACGCCTTGTTGCGATATTTTCGCCAGTGCGAAACCGAAGAGGAACGACACTTGCTGGCGCCGATCACGGCGCGGGAAATCCACGCCCACCTGCTGATCGGGCAACATGGTGGCACGCTTCGAAAACTGGTGTGGCACGAGAACACGGCTAGCCGGATTTTTGCGGCGACGAACGAGATCCGATCAGATCTGGGCAAACCCCTTGCCGTGAGAGAGCTTGCCGCTCGTGTGGGGATGAGCAGTTCGGCCTTCTTCGAACAGTTCAAAGCAGTCACGGGAACCTCGCCGCTGCAATACCAGAAAGACCTGCGCTTGCTTCATGCCCGAAATGAGCTGCAAACCACCGGCTCAAAGATCTCAGAGATTGCCTATGGGGTCGGATATGAAAGCCCCGCTCAATTCTCCAGAGAATATGCCCGAAAATTCGGACGCTCCCCTAGACAGGACCGCGTTTCCGAAGCTGTCCAATAGGGCTGCTGGGATAAAGCTTAAACACAGCAACGCTTTCACGAGCCGAGGCTTTCGACCCAATCAATCTCGGAAATCGGCCATTGGCGCAATTGCAGCAAAAAGGCGCTTTGTCCGCAGATCGGTCATTCGTCGCAACTCTGTTCAATGTCTGCTTCGCGGACCAAGCGCCATTTCGCTGCAAAAGGCTTCAAAGTCCGGTGAAGACGTATCAAGACCACCGTGCCCGGCACCTGGGGCGGACTGCGGACCTCCGCCGCATGTGCGTCCTGTGAATGCGACAACCGATAGAGCGGACGTTCAGACGAAGATTCTAACACCCGACATTCCGCACCGGGCAAGTCGGCTCCGAGTTCATCAAGTTCGATGCTACGCTCAGTATCGACGAGTAGAATGCCGACCATGTGAAATTCTGACGAGAATTCACGGAAGACGCGTTCACGACCGGAAGCCGCAGTTCATGCGGACTGAAACATTCCGTGGCAATGGCGGGATCTGGACGTGCGCGCCGCAACTAACCGAAGGCGGGTTGACGGACGGTTTCTGACAGTCGCTCGCCTGCGCCACACCACATATCTCAGAACACGAAACGTCCGCGTAAACTGATCAGGGTAATGCCGTCGCCCGAAGGGTCGAGCAGCGGGTTCTTGATGAACTGGATCGACGGGGTCAGTTCCAGACCAGGCGAGAGCGAAAACCGGTAGAACGCTTCTGCCGTGAACTGGGTCCCCTCGATATCTCGGGCGCCGGACCAGTCAAAGCCGACCGCGGCGAGATCGCCATTGGACGCGAAATACCCCAATCCGGTAGAGATGGAACGGTCGTAAAGGGCCGCTGTTCCGCGCGAACGCCCGGCCCGAAAGAACGGGTAAAATCCGTTCTGCAAAATCGCTGACAACGAAACAGTCGCTCCGTAGTCCTCAGCACGGCTGCCATCACTGGCGGCATCCGAATGCCATATCGTGACATGAGCATTGTTGTAGAAGGCTAGACCGACATCCGTCGTGTAGACCAAATCGAGGCTCTTGAAGAGATCTCCATCCACTACAACGTCAAAGTCCGGCGAGGTCGTCGGGTCGGCATTGGCATCTGCCACCGATCCGAAAACAAGGAAGTTGTCACCTAGTTGTGCGGCCCCGGCAACGCCAAGACCCTGACTGGGCGCGGCAATCGTCGGACTGGTGCTGAAGGCCGCATTTTGAAAGGCGGCGTACGGGCTGACGAGACCGTAGGAATCGAGATAGTCGGTGACGTCGATCAAGCCGAAGCGAACCGCCCAACGCTTGTCTTTAGCGGTGTGCGTCCAAAACAGATTGGTAAGAATCGTGCCAGCGTCGCTGAACACGGTGCCGGTCACCGACAGCGCCCCGGATGCTTCTCCGAGACCTTGCGGCGATACGCTTGTGTAGCTGCGGCGGTTCTCGACCTTGAATGTCAGCGACCCGTTGGAGGTTGCCTGCCAAGTGCCGTAAAGCCGTGCCAATCCGCCGACGGCCTTACCCGGTCCAAACGCCGCGTTGGTCGATTGGCCAAGCGAAAGATACTCGAAGTTGAACTTGATTCCCCGCGCTTCGAGCCTGTCCTTCCAGTCGAAATAACCGGGGACCAGGTTGCGTGGGAAATCGAAGCGATAGTTCGGATCGGGCGGCGCGTAGGAGAGCAGTAAATCGGACCGGACCGATGAAGGCCCGCCAAGCACCTCGGCACAGGTATACTCCGCTGCGCCGACGGAGATTAGCAGCGTCAGGCAGAAACGGACGGCACAGCCGCGGCCAGCGATCACCGCTGTCATGCGCGCGCCCCGACCCTGAAAAGCAGACGCAGCGCTCGCCGTGCGTTGTACCATTTCCGATCCACCTTTCAATCCCCGTCGGTTGCAACCACTCAGAGCGCCTTTAGCGCCAAGATGTCCGCCCACTATAGGTGCCAACGCAAAATCGATCAGACGCCGACATCTGCCCAGATTGTCACACCCCAAAATGTTGTTCGACTTGTTGCTCTATCATAGAGTCTAATCGAGTTGGCGGCGAGGAGAATCTAGGGTGAGAAGCTTTTTTTTATTAATTTCCATAATGTTGGCGGGAACGGCTCAAGCGCAGTCGACATCCGATGTCCTGGTAACCAACGTCTCCGTTTTTGATGGACAGAACCCCGACCTGATCGAAAACGCGAATGTTCTAATAGAGGGCACCACAATCAAAAGCGTCTCGACCGACGAGATCGACCCAGGCGATGCGACGGTGATCGATGGCAAGGGTGGAACCCTGATGCCCGGCATGATCGACAATCACTGGCACGTTAGCTTTGCCGAAATTCCTGTCGATATCCTTGCAGCGGGCGATGTGTCGGAGGTTGCGCTGCGCGGTGCGATTGGGGCTGAGGCCACCGTGATGCGCGGTTTTACCACTGTGAGAGACATGGGCGGCAATCCCTTCGCAATCAAGAAGTTGGTGGATTCAGGCGAGCTTGTGGGCCCGCGAATTTATCCATCGGGCCCGCCGATCAGCCAGACCTCCGGTCATTTTGACTTCCGCAGCAAAAACGCTGTCCCTGCCAATCCGGCTGACCCTCTGGACTACTGGGAACGCAATGCGATCCTGATGACGGCAGACGGCGTGCCCGAGGTTACCAAGCGCGTGCGTGAGGCACTTCGGATGGGTGCCACGCAAATCAAATTGGCGGCAGGTGGCGGCACTTCGTCGAGTTTCGACCCTCTCGATGTGCAGCAGTACACGCTGGAAGAGATAAAAGCGGCCGTCGAGGTGGCCAGCACATGGAACACTTACGTCACGGTTCACGCCTACACGCCCACCGCCGTCAGAACAGCTGTAGAAGCCGGGGTCAAGGTCGTGGAGCACGGCCAGCTTCTGGACGATGAAACCATGGCACTTCTCGCCGAAAAGGACATCTGGCTCTCTCTGCAACCCTTTGTAATTGAGGATGACTCGGAATACGCGGCAAACCCGTTCGTGAAAGCCAAGCAAGAGATAATGGTTCAGGGAACCGCAAAAGCCTATGAATTGGCAAAAAAACACGACCTGAAGGTCGCCTTCGGGACCGATATACTGTTTTCGCCAGGTGGCGGTATCCAGCAGAACAAGATGGTGGCACTTCTTGGGTCGCATTTCGGCTACACGCCCTTTGAGGCGCTTCGGATGGTGACCTATGACAATGCGCAGCTTCTGAAGCTGTCAGGGCCGCGGGACCCATACCCCAAGGAGAAGGGCGTCATTTCCCAAGGTGCCTTAGCCGACCTGATCATCGTTGCCGGCAACCCACTGGATGATCTAAGCTTGATGGCGGACCCGGACCAGAACTTCGATTTGATCATGAAGGACGGGGTTATCCACAAGAACACGCTCGAGTGAGGCCGTCGGTCGAATGCTCGGCCCATATGCCCATGCGCGCCGTCCATCCCTGATCGGCGCGCATTCTGAGTTCCACCTTTGGCATTGCGCAACGGTATGAGTTGCGGAATTCCCAGTCGGGAGTTGTTGGCTTGCGGGTCGCGATCAGCGGTAATAGACAAATGGGTGCATCACGATTAGCGAGACCCAGACAAGTATTGCCAGCGTGGTGTCAACAAACGCCAGTGCAATGGACAGGATCGCGATCAATGTGCCCCGAATTGAAAGCAAGGTTGTTGCCAGTCCCGGCTCCGGTGCGGGTGCGTCCGGGACGAGGAGGCTGCGGTCGCGCGCATGCATTGCCATCATTGCAATCGACAACCATCCCATTCCGAGCGTGCCCGAGAACAATATTACCGACACCGGGCTATCGCCGTATGCGCTGATCAGCGAGGTGGTCCAGGGCGCGACGGAGATGAACAGGAGCAAGGCCAGATTGAGCAACAGGACCGTGATGTCGGCCAACCGGAGCTGCGCGACGATGTAATGGTGGTGGAGCCAAAGCGCACCGATGGCCAAGAAACTGATCAGCCAGCCGTACAGCTTCGGAAGGTCCGCAAGGATCAGTGTTCCAACAGATTTCTCCGTGCCGGTCGGAAGATCCAGATCCAGGACAAGAAGAGTTATAGCAATCGCAAATACACCGTCAGACAGGGCTGCTAATCGAGCGACGTCGAACTTTTGCATTGGGCGAACTCCTCCGAGCACACGCTACTTTGTCAGGCTCGCAGGGTAAACCTTGATGGCGCCTCGTCTCTTGTATTCATGTACCGCGGATTTGTCCGTAGAGTGTGAGTTCGATCATCTCCAGATTTTGCACGCGCTGCGAATGGCCGGTAAGCAGGCTGCGACTGCAGCAACGTTAAGGTGAGGCGAAGGTCGGGATTGGGCCGATTTCGCCCACAAGTTCGGACGTTCTGAGGACTCGGGTACTCAGACTTAGCTGCTTCAAATGACTAGGTTCCTTGGCCGCCCAAACACGTCGCCTAGTGTCTAAAGTCCAATGCTCAGGCGGGTTCTATACTTTGGCCATATCCCATAAACTGATCAACATGGTCAGGTTACGCCAACAAATTTTGAAGTGGAAAACTGAGGCAAGGCGAAGACTGGTTGCAAGTACTGGTGGACCCTTTGAGCAACGAGACAAACGAGCTCTTTCGGAGACTTGCCGAAGATAACCCATTGATGACGATTGCGTTCATCCTCGGGGGGTGTCGGCACGACACCTTGCGGTGGAGCACTGTATCGGCGATCGGGCCGGTTCGCCGCGCCCAAGAACGAAATTGTGAGCGGACTACGAGCTACATGGTTCGGTCGTCATTCCGCCGTCAAAGGCACACGTCAACCGCCAGAAGCCTCTGCAACACATCCATCTGCAATTTTCAGACCCCCAATCTGCGCTAACAAACTGACGATCGCGTCAACGCCCGTTCGGTGGCGTAGGGCCGAAAACACGAAAGGTCGGCCCTTTCGAATTTGCGTGGCGTCGCGCTCCATCACTTCGAGCGACGCGCCGACATGGGGGGCGAGATCTGTTTTGTTGATGATCAGAATGTCCGATTTCGTTATCGCAGGACCGCCCTTGCGCGGAATTTCCTCACCCGCTGCAACGTCGATCACGTAGAGTGTCAGGTCCGCCAGTTCCGGGCTGAATGTGGCCGACAAATTGTCGCCGCCGCTTTCGATCAGAACTATATCCAAGCCGGGGTGACGGGCCTGCATCTCTGCCACGGCGGCCAGATTGATCGAGGCATCCTCGCGGATCGCGGTATGCGGGCAACCGCCGGTTTCGACACCGATAATCCGGTCCCGGGGCAGAATCTGCATCCGCATCAACGCTTCGGCATCCTCTTGCGTATAAATGTCGTTGGTGATGACACCAATCGAAAAGGCCTCGCCCAGGGCCTCTGCCAAAGCGGCAGTCAGGGTCGTTTTACCAGCGCCAACCGGGCCGCCGATACCAACGCGCAGGGGGCCGTTCATACTGCTCATGTTCGGAATATCCTTGAATATTGAGTTTCATGTTTCATCGACAAGATATCGGACAGGAATGCGGTTGAACCCAGTTCATCAAGGCCCGTGTGTTGTGCTGTTTCCGCAATCGAAGTGCAGAGCGGGGTCAGATCACGAATCAGCCGCTGAGCATCGGTCTGTCCCAAAGGGACAAGGCGGGTTGCGCAGGCCACAAGATTGCTCATGAAGGCCTGAAGGAACATCTGCGACACCAGCGGGCGCGGCAGATTCTGCATCCGCGCGGCACGGCCCACCGCGACCGGGTAGGTGAGGCGCCGCAGGTCGAGCCCCCAGATATCTCCGGTCACGGATCCGAAAGCCTGACCCAGAAGGTCGGATTCCATCAGCCGTTCCGACCCGGCGCAAAAGGCGCGGGCGGAGGCATCGATTCGGGCCAACGCGGCCCTGTCATCGGCGTTATACGCGGCCACAAGAAATAGCGCGTCATTCCAGCCCGAGCCATGTTGCAGTATCGTGGCGACCCAGTCGCCTGTCTGGTTTGCGCTGGCGACCCGGCCCAGTTCAATCGCTGCCTCCAGCCCGTGGGAATAGGCGAAGCCCCCAACCGGATAGGCGGGGGACAACCATTGGGTCAGTGTCAGGATGTCAGAGCTAGTGGGCGTGACCATGGGTCCTGCCGTGGCCATAGGCCCCGCCTTCGGGGGTGAAGGGTTCGACGACTTCGCGAATATCGGCACCCAGTTTCATCAGCATGTCGCGAATGACGTGATCGCGCTGGATCAGCAGCCTGTCAGATTCGATTTGGCAGGGTGTGTGCCGGTTGCCGATATGCCAGGCAAGGCGCAGCAGGTGGTCGCCCTTTACCTCCAGCAGCTCTTCGGGGGCCGCGACGATTTCAATCTCACGACCGTCTTCCAATACCAGAACCCCGCCATGATCCAGCGATTTGGTGTTGGAGAGATCAACCAGAAACGCCTCGCCATCATCCGTGGCCAGCATCTTGCGGCGCAGGAAGCGGCCATCATAGTCCAGCGAGACCTGCGCATGAGCGGGTGCATGCGCATGGTCGTGGTAGATACGAGCGGTTTTGATCGCGGTGGTCATCTTGGTGCTCCTTGTATCTCAGAACATAAAGTATCGCTGCGCCATCGGCAGCACCTCGGCAGGTTGGCAGGTCAGCAATTCACCATCGGCGCGGACCTCGTAGGTTTCCGCGTCTACTTCGACATGGGGCGTCGCATCGTTTAGCAGCAAATTGCGTTTGCCAATCTCGCGTGTGTTCCGCACGGCGACTGTTTTCTTGGCCAGGCCTAGAGTTTCACCGATCCCGTCCGCCTGCGCTGCTGCCGAGACAAAGGTAATCGCCGAGTGCTCCACCGACCGCCCATAAGCCCCGAACATCGGACGGCTGTAAACAGGTTGCGGTGTCGGGATCGAGGCATTTGGGTCGCCCATCTGCGCGCAGGCAATTGTACCGCCCAGCAGAACCATCTCGGGTTTCACGCCGAAAAAGGCCGGGTTCCACAGGACAAGATCGGCGCGCTTGCCTACCTCGATGCTGCCGATTTCATGGCTCAGACCGTGGGCAATCGCCGGGTTGATGGTGTACTTGGCGATGTAACGGCGGACCCGCAGGTTGTCGTTTTCACCGGTTTCCTCGGTCAGACGCCCTCGCTGTTTCTTCATCTTGTCGGCGGTTTGCCATGTGCGGATCAGCACCTCTCCGACCCGGCCCATGGCCTGGCTGTCAGACGCGATGATCGAGAACGCACCCATGTCGTGCAGGATATCCTCGGCCGCGATGGTCTCGCACCGGATGCGGCTTTCGGCAAAGGCTACGTCCTCGGGGATGGACTTGTCGAGGTGATGGCAGACCATCAGCATATCCAGATGTTCCTCGACCGTGTTTACAGTGAAAGGTCGCGTCGGGTTGGTCGAGGAGGGAAGAACGTGATTCTCGCCACAAATCTTGATGATGTCAGGGGCATGGCCGCCACCTGCGCCTTCGGTGTGGAAGGCGTGGATGGTGCGTCCTTTCATGGCGGCGACAGTGTTTTCGACGAAACCGGATTCGTTCAGAGTATCGGTGTGGATCATCACCTGTACATCCATCGAATCGGCCACCGACAGGCAGCAGTCGATGGCGGCAGGGGTCGTGCCCCAATCCTCATGCAGTTTCAGAGCGCAGGCCCCGGCATTGACCTGTTCCTCGAGCGCAGCTGGCAATGAGGCGTTGCCCTTGCCCGCAAAGGCGAGGTTCATCGGGAAGGCATCCGCCGCCTGCAACATCCGTCCGATATGCCAGGGGCCGGGGGTGCAGGTGGTGGCCAGCGTGCCATGGGCCGGACCCGTGCCGCCGCCTAACATGGTGGTCAGGCCGGAATGCAGCGCGTCTTCGATCTGCTGAGGGCAAATGAAGTGGATATGGCTGTCGAACCCGCCTGCGGTCAGGATGCGCCCCTCGCCCGCGATGGCTTCGGTGCCGGGGCCGATGATAATGTCGACACCTGGCTGCGTGTCGGGGTTCCCCGCCTTGCCGATCCTGGCGATACGCCCGTCTTTCAGACCGACATCCGCCTTGTAGACACCCGAATGATCCACGATCAGCGCATTGGTGATGACTGTATCCACCGCCCCCTTGTCCCGTGTGACCTGAGACTGCCCCATCCCGTCGCGGATCACTTTCCCGCCGCCGAACTTGACCTCTTCGCCATAGATGGTCAGATCGCGTTCGACCTCGATGATCAGGTCGGTATCGGCCAGCCGCATTTTATCGCCGGTGGTGGGGCCGAACATGGCGGCATAGTCGGAGCGTTTGATTTTTGCTGGCATCACAACGCCCCCATGACCTTTTGATTGAACCCATAGACCTTGCGTGCGCCGCCGATCGGGATCAGCGAAACCTCGCGTTCCTGTCCCGGTTCGAACCGCACGGCGGTGCCGGGGGCGATGTCCAGACGCAGGCCATGGGCGGCAGCGCGGTCGAATTCCAGCGCCGGGTTGGTCTCGGCAAAATGATAGTGCGAGCCGACCTGAATCGGGCGGTCGCCAGTATTGGCGACCATCAGCGTCAACGGCTCGGCGCCCAGGTTGAACGTGATTTCGCCTTCAGCGGGGAAATGCTCGCCGGGGATCATTTGTTTAGCTTCACCATCAAGGCAACAGCAGCCAACGCGACAATCGCGAGGCCCACGGCCAGAGCGGCATAGTCCGTGCCATGCGCGTGGATATGCGTGCCGTTATGCGCGGCGGCGGGGCCAGCCAGGATCAGAACAGGGAAAAGCATGCGGGTCATATCAGTGTTCCTTTTTTTAGCGAATAGGGTTGTGAACGGTCACCAGCTTGGTGCCGTCGGGAAAGGTGGCCTCAACTTGAACCTCGTGAATCATCTCGGGGACGCCTTCCATGCATTGCGCGCGGGTGATCACCTCGGCCCCGGCTTGCATCATATCGGCGACCGACCGCCCGTCGCGTGCGCCTTCAACCACGGCGCTGGTGATAAGGGCAATCGCCTCGGGATGGTTCAGTTTGACACCACGGGCCAGTCGTTTACGGGCAACTTCAGCGGCCATGGCGACCAGCAGTTTGTCTTTTTCACGGGGAGTCAGGTTCATGTCAGATTGTCCAGCATCTTGGAAGCGAGTCGTTGTTCAGTCGCCGAAGCACGGGCATCAGACTTCGGCGCAGGGCATACCCGTTCTTGGCCAGCAGTCGGACGACCAGCAGGTCAGGTTGAAACAGGCTGGCCCCGGCGGTATCGGGCAGCATCTGGCGGATTGCCTTCAGATGCCCTTCGGCCCTGGGCGAGGCAAATGCGACTAAGGCCATCGCGCCCGCGCCATCTGCAATGTGCTGACGGGCCAGATGCGCGCTAAGGTCGCCGGTGAACCGGGTGGCGTCCAGAAACACCATCCTTTCGTTGCGCCGAATCTCGATCCGATCGCTGAGGCGGATATCCGTCAGAGTTTCACCCATCGCGGTACGACCAAAGATCAAAGGTTCAACCATAAGGGCCGAGGCATCCTCGGCCAAATCAATACGCAAGCGCCGGTTTAATGCGCTGCCACTGTACAGGATCGTCTCTTGCGGAAGCCAGTTCAGCCTTGCCTGCGGACCGGCGGTTAAAGTGTTGACGATGCGTGCGGCCTGACCGGGTTGTGCTTTGTATGCCCGCTCACAAGCCTGCGTGGTCACTGTCAGTTCGGTGCCCCGGCCTGCGCGGCCTGAAAACCGGAAATCATCACCGCCAGTAACACCACCAGCCGTGTTCAAAAGCACGGCGTCCAATTGGCTGCCGTGTCCGCGTGGGAAGAGACATTTGAACGAACCCGCCGGCCGCAAGCGATCAATCACACTGCGCCCGTGGAACAGTTTGGCCGACAGCGTAACCCGGCCTTCAGCGCGTGGCGGTCTCGCATGTGACGCTGATGATATGGGCGTGAATTGAGTGATGGCAGCGGCTTTCGCGTCATGAACGTTTGGCGCTTTTTCACCTTTGGGATGTCGAAACTCTATCGACAGGTGCAGATTTTCGACCAAGTCCCGTACCGTAAGTGCAATTTTTAATCACGCATGCAGCATGTAGATCAAAAATCGGGCATATCAGTCCACTTTGCCAGAATGCTATGGGGCCAGATTTGCCTATTTCGCTGCAATGCAGAATCGATGTGGGGCCTGCCGGGCTAACGACCGCCGGGGGTGTGTGACGGCTGCGCGAATTGGACCTCGGACACAACCGCCACACGTAACGCAACATACAGTTGCGGGGATCAGGTAGTAGAAGACAGCGTGTCAACGCAAGGCTTCTGTGCCCGCCCCGCCAGGAGAATTACATGACATCTCTCAAATCCACGCTCTTCGGATCGGTTGTCTTTGCCGCCATGGCAACGGCCGCTCTGTCTGCTGAAGACACGATCAAAGTCGGCGTACTGCACTCGTTGTCAGGCACTATGGCGATTTCGGAAACCACGCTGAAAGACACGATGTTGATGCTGATCGACCAGCAGAACGCCAAAGGCGGCCTGCTGGGCAAGCAGCTTGAGGCAGTTGTGGTTGATCCTGCATCCGACTGGCCGCTGTTTGCGGAAAAAGCGCGTGAGCTACTGACCGTGCATGAGGTGGATGTGATCTTTGGCAATTGGACGTCCGTCAGCCGCAAATCGGTGCTGCCGGTGATTGAGGAACTGAACGGCCTTCTGTTTTATCCGGTGCAGTATGAGGGTGAAGAAAGCTCGAAAAACGTCTTCTATACCGGTGCCGCGCCGAACCAACAAGCGATCCCGGCGACCGACTATTTCCTCGACGAGCTTGGCGTTGAGAAATTCGCGCTGCTTGGCACAGACTATGTCTATCCCCGCACCACCAACAATATCCTCGAAAGCTATCTGAAGCAAAAGGGCATCGCGGACGGTGATATCTTCGTCAACTACACGCCCTTTGGCCATTCCGACTGGTCCAAGATCGTGGCGGATGTGGTTGCGCTGGGTGCGGATGGTAAGAAGGTCGGAGTGATCTCAACCATCAATGGCGACGCCAACATCGGCTTCTACAAGGAACTGGCTGCGGCTGGCGTCTCGGCGGATGACATTCCGGTCGTTGCGTTCTCGGTCGGAGAGGAAGAACTGTCGGGCCTGGATACAACCAACCTTGTGGGCCATCTGGCTGCTTGGAATTACTTTCAGTCGGCGGATACCGACGCCAACACTGAATTTGTTGAAACATGGAAAGCTACCATGGGCGAAGACCGGGTGACCAACGACCCGATGGAGGCACATTACATCGGTTTCAACATGTGGGTTAACGCCGCGACCGAGGCCGGTTCGACCGACGTAGATGCCGTGCGCGCCGCGATGTACGGGCAGGAATTCCCGAACCTGACCGGTGGAACCGCTGTCATGCTGCCGAACCACCATTTGGCCAAGCCGGTTCTGATCGGTGAGATTCAGGAAGACGGCCAGTTCGACATCATCAGCGAAACCGACGTTGTGCCGGGCGACGCCTGGACCGACTTCCTACCGGAATCGGCGGTGCTGGTATCGGATTGGAAAGAGCTGGGCTGCGGTATGTACAACACCGAGACCGAGACCTGCGTTCAGACCCTGTCGAACTACTAACCGACACGCAAGGTGGGTGTGATGCCCGCCTTGCCCCCAAAGACACTCGGGTTTCACCACATGTTACGACTTTTCCTTGCGGGCCTCGCAATTCTATGCGCCCACCTGACCGCCAACGCGCAAGAGGCCGGTCTGCAACCGATCCTGCAAGAGCATCAGGAGATCATCGCCAAAAGCTCACGCAAGACAATCGGGCCCGTGATTGATGCGATTGCCAGCAGCGGGTTGCCGCAAGCGCAGGTGATGCTTGAGACATGGGCCGCCAAGGACGTGTGGATGCGCAAGTCGGACGGCCTGTTCTTTGCAGGCAAAAAGGTCGAAGGCCGGTCGTATGAGCTTACCGATTTCGATACTGGCGAGGTCGTTGGTATTTTCGAGAAATCCAACCTGAAGCAGTTGAAGCCCAATAGCGGCATCCGCGCGATGATTGGCACGGCTCTGGTGCAGTACCAGCTAACAGATCCGGACCGCGCTCGGCGGCTGGCCGCTTTGCAATCCATCCAACGTGACCCCGAACGTGCTTTGCTGGAGCCCCTACGCGCGTCGATTGCCGATGAAGCTGATGCTGATCTGAAAGCTTACAAACAACGGCTCGAACGGTTGCTGACGATTGGATATGACGAAGATACCGCGGCGCGCGTGGCTGCGATTGAGCAGATGTCCGACGATCTGGGCGTGGACGTCCGTGGCGCATTAAATCCACTGATCGCGACGACGCGACAAGCAGCACCGGAACTTCCGTCTAATGTGAATATCGCCGCCGTTTTAGAACCGGGTTCGAGTGATTTGACGCGCGATGAGGCCTATGACTTGCTGGTCACTGGCAATCTGGCGCCCCCACGCTTGTCACGGGATGATATCCGGACAGCTCTTGCGGCCAATATTGACGGGGGTCGCGTTGGTGACATTCCGCTTGCGCAACTGAATACAGATGAAACGCGCGCTCGGGCATATGTAGCCTTGGCAGAGGCAAGGGTCGTTCCCGCCTTGGTAACCGAGGCCGACATAAACACGGCGCTGGCTGAACATGTGTTCATTGATACCTACACGGAACCCTCGCCCGAAGTGACCGCAGCTGCAGTGCAGGCACTTGAACAGATCGAGCTGAAGGTCGGCCTGAACCAGACGCTCGACCTGACACTGGACGCGATCTCATTGGCGTCGATCTATTTCTTGGCAGCCATCGGTCTGGCGATCACCTTCGGCGTGATGGGTGTGATCAACATGGCTCATGGTGAGTTCATCATGATGGGCGCCTATACCGGATACGTGGTGCAGCAGTTCATCCCCGACCACACGCTGTCGATAATCGTCGCCATCCCGATGGCCTTTGCCGTCACCTTCGCGATGGGCGTCGCGATGGAGCGGCTAGTTATCCGCTGGCTCTATGCCCGTCCGCTTGAGACGCTGCTGGCGACCTTTGGCATCTCAATCGCACTGCAACAGCTGGCCAAGAACATTTTTGGCACGCAGGCCCGCCCGCTGACCGCGCCCGGCTGGCTGGATGGGGCGTGGGTGCTGAACGATGTGGTTTCGATCAGTTATATCCGCATCGCGATCTTTGTGCTGGCGACGATCTTTTTGGGACTGTTCCTCTACATTATGAAGCGCACGCGGCTTGGGCTTGAGATGCGCGCGGTGACACAGAACCCACGCATGGCCGGGTCGATGGGTATCAATCCGGGGCGGGTGAATATGCTGACCTTCGGCTTGGGCTCGGGCATCGCCGGGATTGCCGGGGTTGCGATTGGTCTGTTCGCAAAGGTCACGTCCGATCTGGGCAGCGACTATATCGTGCAAAGCTTCATGACCGTGGTTGTTGGCGGCGTCGGAAACATCTGGGGCGCGCTGGCAGGTGCGGGCATGATCGGCTTCCTGCAAAAGGGGATCGAGTGGATGAACCCCTCGAACACCCTCGCCGCGCAAACATACATGATCATCTTCATCATCATTTTCATCCAGTTCCGGCCAAGGGGCATCATTGCCCTCAAAGGTCGTGCGGCGGGGGATTGAGCCATGGAACGCAGCTTTGTCGCCAAAAACCCATCGGTACTGGTCTTTCTGGCCATCCTCTCCCTGTTCACGTTGGGCGTCACCGTCCTGTCCGAAGGGTTCGGGATTGGCGTGATCTCGACCAGCTTTGTCAAAACGCTGGGCAAGACCCTGTGCCTTTGCCTGATCGCTGTGGCCATGGATTTGGTCTGGGGATTTACGGGCATCCTGTCCCTCGGCCATTTCGCGTTCTTCGGGCTGGGCGGCTACATGATCGGCATGTGGCTGATGTATGAACGTACCCGCCTGATCGTGGTGGAGTCGCTCTCCCAAGCCGACATTCCGCCAACATCGGCCGAGGTCGTGGATGCCATCGGCACGCAAATCTTCGGCGTCGTCGGATCGTCCGAATTCCCGCTGATCTGGGCCTTTTCGGACAGCCTGTTCCTGCAACTGGGGCTGGTCGTGCTGGTGCCGGGCCTTCTGGCACTGATCTTTGGTTGGCTGGCGTTCCGCAGCCGGGTCACGGGTGTCTACCTGTCGATCCTGACCCAAGCCATGACATTGGCACTGGCGCTGTACCTGTTCCAGAACGACAGCGGTATGCGTGGCAACAACGGCCTGTCGGGCCTGCAGAACCTGCCGGGCGTCACGGCCTCGCAGGACTTGGTGTCAATCTGGTTCCTCTGGGCCTCAGCGCTGGCCCTGGGGCTGGGCTACATGCTGGCGGCATGGATCGTGGCGGGCAAGTTCGGCTCGGTTATCCGCGGCATCCGCGATAATGAGGCGCGAGTGCGGTTCCTTGGCTATTCGGTCGAGAATTACAAGCTGGCTGTCTTCACATTGACCGCCTGCATCGCCGCCATCGCGGGCGCGCTGTATTATCCGCAGGCGGGGATCATCAACCCCGAGGAGATGGCCCCCATTGCCTCGATATATCTTGCCGTCTGGGTCGCCATCGGCGGGCGTGGTCGCCTGTATGGAGCGGTCATCGGCGCGGCGTTTGTCAGCCTGCTCAGCACATGGTTCACAGGTGGACAAGCGCCGGACATCCCACTTGGGTTCTACACGATCAAATGGGTCGACTGGTGGCAGGTGCTGCTGGGCGTCTCATTCGTGCTGGTAACCCTGTTCGCACCAAAGGGTATTGGAGGGCTATTCGACCTCTGGACCAACCACCGCGCGCCGCAACGCTACGGTGCCCCGCTTGGACCCGATGAAAGCGCATTGCGCGAAATGGAGGCCTTGGAATGAGCACTCTGCTGGAGGTCAGCGGCGTTTCAGTCACCTTCGACGGGTTCCGCGCCATCAACAACCTGTCCTTCCAGATTGGCAAGGCCGAGCTTCGCGCGGTTATCGGGCCGAACGGGGCAGGTAAAACGACCTTCATGGATATTGTCACCGGCAAGACCCGGCCTGACGAGGGCCGGGTAACCTGGGGTGAGAAATCCGTTTCCCTGCTGCGAATGAGCGAGGCCAAGATCGCGCAAGCCGGCATCGGGCGTAAGTTCCAGAAACCCACCGTGTTCGAGGACCAGACCGTGCAGGAAAACCTGCTGATGGCGTTGAAGAATAAACGGGGCTGGCTGGGTGTGCTGTTCTATCGCCCTTCGACGGATCATCTGGAGAAGGTCGAGGAACTGGCCGCTGAGATTGGCCTGTATGGCGAACTGCTCCGCAAATCCGGCGAACTAAGCCACGGACAAAAGCAATGGTTGGAAATCGGGATGCTACTGGCGCAGGAACCACGTCTGTTGCTAGTGGACGAACCCGCCGCCGGGATGACCTCGCAAGAACGCGAACACACAACCGACCTGCTGGTACAGGCCGCCAAGACCCGCGCCGTCGTGGTTGTGGAACATGACATGGAGTTCGTCCGCCGCCTGAATTGTCGGGTCACGGTTCTGCATGAAGGCTCGGTTCTGGCCGAAGGTTCGCTGGATCATGTCACATCAAATCAGGATGTCATCGACGTTTATCTGGGGCGCTAAACAATGCTGAAACTGACCGATCTGACCCTGCATTACGGGCACTCGCAAATCCTCAACTGTATCTCGTTGGAGGCCGCGCGAGGAGAGGTGACTTGCGTGATGGGCACCAATGGTGTGGGCAAGACCAGCCTGATCAAGGCGATCTCGGGCACGCATCCGCGCTCGGGCGGCGATCTGATGCTGAATGACGAGGCCCTGCCGCCTCTGCCAGCCCATCGCATGGCGTGGAAAGGCGTGGCCTATGTGCCGCAGGGGCGCGAGATTTTCCCGTTGCTGACTGTGCGCGAAAATCTGGAAACCGGTTTTGCCTGCCTGTCAGCAAGCGAACATTTCGTTCCGGACGAGATCTTCGATATGTTCCCGGTGCTGAAGAAAATGCAGAACCGGCGCGGGGGTGATCTGTCGGGTGGCCAGCAACAGCAACTTGCCATCGCCCGGGCGCTGATCGCCAAGCCTCAACTTTTGCTGCTGGACGAACCAACCGAAGGCATTCAGCCCAACATCATCCAGCAGATCGGCGAAGTAATTCGTCACCTCCGAACCAAAGGAGAGATGGCCATCATTCTGGTCGAGCAGTATTTCGATTTCGCCTATGATCTTGCCGACAAGTTCATCGTCCTGCGGCGCGGCGCGGTCCTGATGCAAGGCACGCGGGACGAGCTATCGCGGGAACAGGTTCTGCAAGGCGTAACGGTTTGACATTCATAAAGGAACCAGCCTATTGAGCGGCGAGAAGCTTCAGGGTTTAAGGGGCGCAATTTAGCACTCCAGCTAGGCTTTGTTGCGCGAAGAGCCTGAAGCCCGGACTTCCCTTTTCCCCGGACGTACTTATCCTGTGGGCTCTGTGACCGGTATGCCGAGCGCGGTGTAGCTGTTCAGGACGGCTGCACGGATTGGGAGTTCGGCGACTGGACGCTCGAAGTCGCGCGCCATGAGGCTCTGCCCCAACAGCTTCACGCAGTGCATCTTCGTTTCGGCGCGACTGCGGCGGTGGTATCCGCTTCAATTTCGCCGGATGGCACGGCCAAGGTATTTCGAGGCGCACAGCGCCTCGTTACGGGCGATAGCGCCTGCTGTCGATGGCTTTCGCGGTTTTGCGTTCTTGCGCGGCGGGATAACGGCGTGGGCACCCCGGTTTGCGATGGCATCGTGGCATTTGCGCGTGTCATACGCCCCGTCTGCGGTGACCGAGGCGATCTCGACATCGACCGGGATCTGGCTGAGTAGTTCAGGCAGCATGGGCGCATCACCGATGTTGTTACCGGTGATTTCGATGGCGCGGATCTCCAGCGTCTGTTCGTCAACGCCGATGTGGATCTTGCGCCAGAGACGGCGTTTCGCGCGGCCATGCTTGCGGGCATGCCATTCGCCTTGGCCCTCCGCCTTGAAGCCGGCGCTGTCGATCAGAAGGTTCAGGGAACCTTGCTAGCCGCGATAGGGTATGGAAACCGCCAGGGTCATCTGGCGCCTGCTCAGCGTGCTGAAATCCGGCACCGACCAGTCGAGGCCGACCAGGCGCAGCAGGCTCTCCACGAAGTCCGTGGTCTGCCTGAGGGCCATGCCGAAGAGGACCTTCATCGTCGTCAGGCATGTCTGAATCGCAGCGCCGCTATACTGCGGCTGCCGGCCTTGCTTACCGGTCGGCGGTGGTACCCAAACCATGTCCGGATCAAATCAGATCGCCAGGGAGCCACGTTGCTTGAGGGCTTCATTGTAGGCTGGCCAGTTCTTGGTCTTGTAGCTCGGCGGGATAGGTCTGCTCATGCAGTCCAGCTACCACGCTGGATTCACAAGATGAATCCCTCACCCAACCTTTGCGCAACAAAGCCAATCAACAGCTAAAAGAATATCTGACGGCCTCTTCTGACAGTTTGAGGTACGAACCTCAAAAAAATCTGGACATGAGGTGCGTACCTCAAATAGCCTTGGAAGTATGCCGCGATTCGCACATCCTCGATTGACGGCGCAAAAAGGGAGGAATGGATGACTTACACAAAACTGGCCTCGGCCAGCGCAATAGTCCTTGCCGCTACTACTCTTTCTACCAAGGCAAATGCTGAAGATCTGACGCTATGTTGGGCTGCATGGGACCCGGCCAACGCGCTTGTCGAACTATCAAAAGAATTCGAAGCAGAATCCGGCCACACGATGAACTTCGAATTTGTTCCCTGGCCAAATTTTGCGGACCGGATGCTGAATGAGCTGAATTCCGGTGGTAAGCTCTGCGATCTGCTTATTGGTGACAGCCAATGGATCGGCGGTGGCGCTGAAAATGGCCACTATGTCAAACTGAACGACTTCTTCGATGCTGAAGGCATCAGCATGGACGATTTCGCGCCGGCCACTGTCTACGCCTATTCAACTTGGCCCAAGGGCACACCCAATTACTATGCCCTGCCTGCGATGGGCGATGCGAATGGCTGGTTCTATCGCAAGGACTGGTTCGAAAATCCTGAAATCCAAGCCGCATACAAAGAAGCAACTGGTCAGGATTTACGTGAGCCTGAATCTCAGAAAGAACTATTACAGATCGCCCAGTTCTTTCAGGGTCGTGAGATCGACGGCAAGACAGTCTACGGCGCAGCTATCTTTACCGAGCGCGGCTCGGAAGGGATCACCATGGGTGTGACCGGAGCACTGTATCCTTGGGGCTTTAAATACGAAAACACCCCGGGCTCATATGACATGGAAGGCGCCGTAAACTCACCCGAAGCGGTAGAGGCGCTGGAATTCTATAAGGAATTCTACGAAACGGCGACGCCTCCGGGATATACCAACTCTTACATGGGTGAGAGCTTGGACGCCTTCAAGTCCGGTCAGGTCGCCATGGCCATGAACTGGTTTGCGTTCTTCCCAGGTCTCTATGCTGACCCCAATACCGGCGGTGACAAGATCGACTTCTTTGTGAACCCACCGCAAAATCAGGCAGGTTCGACGCTGGGCGGACAAGGTATCTCTGTTGTCAGCTACTCTGACAAACAGGACGCTGCACTTGAGTACATCAAGTGGTTCGCACAGCCTGAAGTGCAGGCCAAGTGGTGGGAGCTAGGCGGCTACTCGGCGCATAACTCAGTGCTGGAAGATCCTGGTTTCGTGGACAGCCAACCGTTTGCCGGTGACTTCCTGGAAGCAATGGCTGGGGTTCAGGATTTCTGGCAAGAGCCTGCCTATGCAGAACTCCTGCTGGCCATGCAGAAACGCATCCACGACTACGTCGTTGCTGATCAAGGTACAGCTCAAGAAGCTCTTAATCTTTTGATCGAAGATTGGACTGAAGTCTTCGAAGACGAAGGCAAGCTGTAGTCCGGACACAGGCAGGAGCGGGCGCAATCCCGCTCCACCTTCACCCGTGAGTCCTAAACCAACAAGAACTGGCAAAGAGATGTCTGACCGGACCGTAGATCGCGTTGCCCAGGCAACGCCCGAGCGAGTTGCGCGAAAAATCCGAGGGTTATCCGACCGCGCGATCGCCTGGATATTCATCTCCCCGACGATTTTTCTATTGCTGGCGATCAACATCTTTCCGTTGATCTGGACCATCCAACTGAGCTTTACCAACTACAAGGCCAACCGGATCGGGCGCGAAGTCAAAGATGTCGGGCTCAGGAATTACGAGCGTATTCTGACAGACTCGGACACCTGGCTAAATATGCAGGCGACGGCGCACTTCCTGTTCTGGACGATCTTTTTCCAGGTCTTGATCGGGTTTACTTTGGCCTGGTTGATCAACAAGAAATTCAAGGGCAACGATCTTTGGACCACGATCATCGTGCTGCCGATGATGCTGTCTCCTGCAGTCGTCGGGAACTTCTGGAAGTTCCTGTATCAACCTCAAATCGGGCTGTTTAACTACATCGTGTCATGGTTCACAGGCAAAGATCCATCGAGCTTTGAAATGCTGGGATCCGTTACTTTGGCCCCTTGGGCGATCGTTATTGTCGACACCTGGATGTGGACCCCCTTCGTGATGCTAATCTGTCTGGCCGGGCTGCGCAGCATTCCCGATTACATCTACGAGGCGGCTGAGATCGACAGGGCCAGCAAGCTGCGGCAGTTCTTTACGATCACCATCCCGATGGTCCTGCCGTTCCTGATGCTTGCCGTGCTGTTTCGAGGGATCGAGAACTTCAAGATGTTCGACCTGGTGGTTCAGCTAACCGGCGGAGGGCCCGGTTCTGTAACGGAACTCACCTCAATCAATCTCAAGCGGGAGGCGTTTGAGAAGTGGCGTACGGGTTACGCCTCGGCCTATGCGATCATCCTTTTCGTCACCGTGTTCGGCCTTGCGTCGATCTACGTCAAAGCCTTGAACAAGGTGAAACAGAGATGAGCAGTTTTTCCGTAACCGAACCTTCGAACCGTTCCAAGTGGATCGCCGGTTTTCTGGTCATCACTTATGCGCTGATCACAATGATCCCGCTGGTTTGGATTTTACTGACAGGTTTCAAGTCTCCAGCCGATGCGATCAGCTACCCACCCAAAGTGGTCTTTGACCCAACGCTTGAAGGGTATGTAAATCTCTTCACCACGCGCACGCGGCAGACGCAGGAGTTTTTGGAAGCGAACCCGCCGCAGAACTGGGCCGATGAGATCGTCCGCCAATACGACATGGTGATTGTCGGGCCATCAAAGTTTGGCGAGCGCTTTATGAATTCGGTTATCATCGGATTTGGCTCGACGTTCTTGAGTATCTTCCTTGGTACGCTGGCCGCCTATGCGTTCAGCAGGTTCAAGGTCCCGCTCAAGGACGACCTTTTGTTCTTTATCCTGAGTACAAGGATGATGCCACCGGTCGCTGTCGCCATCCCAATCTTCCTGATGTTCAGAAACCTTGGATTAAGCGACACGCATCTGGGGATGATCCTGCTGTATACGGGCGTGAATATTTCCTTGGCGGTCTGGTTGCTAAAAGGCTTCATCGACGAAATCCCAAGAGAGTACGAAGAAGCCGCGCTCATAGATGGCTACACGAGGTTTCAGGCGTTTTACAAAGTGGTGCTGCCGCAAGCCGCGACCGGCATAGCCTCAACAGCTATCTTTTGCCTGATCTTCGCCTGGAATGAGTACGCGTTTGCCGTGCTGCTGACATCCGCGAACGCGCAGACTGCACCACCGTTCATCCCAACCATTATCGGTATTGGCGGCCTGGACTGGCCTGCAGTGGCGGCAGGTGCCACGATCTTCCTGATCCCTGTCATGATTTTCACCATCCTGATGCGCAAACACCTGCTGCGTGGGATCACATTCGGAGCCGTGCGCAAATGAGCGAGTTTCTTACCGGATTGATGCGTTTTCGCCGGGGCCCATGGGAGATGATCGCGACCATCCTCATCGCTCTGGGTGTCTTCATGCTTATGCAGCCCTTTGTCCTTTGGGCCTTCACATATTCTTTCATCGTCACGCTGATCGGAACCGTCATGTTCATCATCGTCAGCCATTTCCCGGAGTAGAAATGGCCCAGATCGTAGTTAAAAACGTAAAGAAGATGTTCGGCGATTTCACGGCTGTCCGCGAAAGCTCGTTCACGATTGAGGACGGTGAGTTCTTCATGTTGCTAGGGCCATCCGGCTGCGGAAAGACGACGACGCTGCGGATGATCGCAGGCTTGGAACTTCCGACGTCGGGTGAAATCTACCTGGACGGCGAGGAGATCAGCCAGCGCCCCCCATCGGAGCGAGACATTGCCTTCGTGTTCCAGATGTTTGCGCTGTATCCGCACATGAACGTGCGAAAAAATATCAGCTACCCCCTGATATCGCAGGGCATGCCGCGTGCTGCTGTCAAAGCCAAAGTAGAAGAAGTCGCGGGAATTCTGGGGATCAAGGACATCCTCGATAGCCCGGTAGGTGGGTTGTCAGGCGGCGATAGGCAGCGCGTGGCGCTTGGACGCGCGATTGTTCGCGAACCCAAGGCGTTCATGATGGACGAACCTCTTGGTGCCCTGGATGCCGAATTTCGTGAGCACATGGCCGAAGAACTGCGCGCGCTTCATGATCGCATGGGGGCGACCACTGTTTACGTCACACATGATCAGCTGGAAGCCATGCAAATGGGGGACAAGATCGTGGTGATGAACAACGCTGTGATCGAGCAATTCGGCACACCTCAGGAAATCTACGACAAACCAGCTACGATGTTCGTTGCAGATTTTATCGGGTCTCCTTCGATGAACTTCCTGCCGTTTCAGGGAAAGGTCGCGCCTGGCTCGGAAACGGTGCGACTGAATGGTCACGACGAAGCCGTACCCACACTGTTGGAAGGGGCGGAAGGTGACTTGGTTTTCGGTGTTCGCCCTGAGCATGTTTTTCTGTCGGATGCCAGCGCCTACCGAGCCAAGGTCCTGGCCGCAGAATATCTTGGAACCACCCAGATCGTGACGCTGCAAAGCCCGAACGGAGAGCTGAAAGCCCGCATTGATGCGCGCGAAACCGTTAACCCCGGCGAGACGGTTGGCTTGAAGTTCCGCTCATCCGCAGTGACCCTTTTCGAAAATTCTACCGGACGCGCGTTGAGGTCCGCTCTGAACGACGAGGTACTAAGCAATGGCTGAAGTCGTTCTGGAAAACATTTCGAAGTCATTCGGCGAAATCAAAGCGGTGGATGATATCTCAATGACGATCCCCAACGGTGCCTTTGTGGTTTTGTTGGGTCCGACGGGCGCGGGAAAAACAACGACGCTGAGATTGATATCCGGGCTTGAGAAACTGGATTCCGGAACGGTGCGCATTGCCGGGCGTGACGTTGGGATAGATACACCTGCCCAGCGTGATGTGGCGATGGTCTTCCAGCAATACTCGCTGTACCCCCATATGACGGTGCGTGAGAACCTGTCCTTCCCTCTGAGGTCACCGATCCTGAAGACGCCAGAGGATGAGATCGCCAGGAAGGTCAACGAAGTCTCGGAGATCCTGCAGATCCCGCACAAGCTGGACAACAAAGCCACTGAACTGTCTGGCGGCGAAATGCAGCGCGTTTCAATTGGACGGGCACTGGTG
Organism: Ruegeria sp. AE3; assembly: GCF_056542225.1. Lineage (NCBI taxonomy): Bacteria > Pseudomonadati > Pseudomonadota > Alphaproteobacteria > Rhodobacterales > Roseobacteraceae > Ruegeria > Ruegeria sp. AE3. Next base: position 78,006 of record NZ_JBQFZL010000011.1, read on the forward strand.
CGCGATCCCCAGATTTTCCTGATGGACGAGCCGCTCAGCTCTTTGGACGCCAAGCTTCGGGCGGATTTGCGGGTCGAACTGAAAAGGATTCAGGCCGATCTGGGATCAACCTTGCTTTACGTGACCCACGATCAGGTCGAAGCCATGACAATGGCTACGCATATCGGCGTTTTAGAGAACGGCCGGTTGGTTCAATACGGGACACCCCGGGATATCTACGAAAACCCGGGCAGTGTTTACGTTGCCAGCAGGTTGGGTCTGCCGCGAATCAACATCCTGCCGTCCGAGTTGTTCGGAGGCGATCACAAAGGACCACAGATTGGTCTTCGCCCGGAAAACATCATTGAAGGCGAGGGCAGTGAAGCGCGTGTCATACGTGCCGAACATCTGGGCGACCAAACACGGCTGCACCTGGACCTGAATGGCCACCCGGTTGTCACCCTGATTGATGTTCATCAGGATTACCCCTCTGGAAAAATTATAAAAATTCGCCCCCATAACCCGTTGTATTTTGACGCGTCTGGCGCGCGTGTGAATTAAGGAGCAAAAGCATGGCCCAGTTCCTCAACACAAAAGAAACCCTGGTAACCGAGGCGATAGATGGCCTTTTGGCTTCCTCAGGCGGGCAGCTTACACGGCTGGACGGATACCCGCATATCAAGGTTGTCTACCGGTCGGATTGGGACAAGTCGAAAGTCGCCTTGGTTTCTGGCGGAGGGTCTGGTCACGAGCCCGCCCATGCAGGTTTCGTTGGCGCCGGTATGTTGACAGCCGCGGTCTGCGGCGAAGTTTTCGCCTCACCCTCGGTCGAGGCAGTTCTGGCGGGCATTCTTGCGGTCACGGGTGAGGCCGGGTGCCTGCTTATCGTCAAAAATTACACCGGTGATCGATTGAATTTTGGACTGGCGGCTGAACGCGCCCGTGCATTGGGCCGCAAAGTAGAGATGGTCGTAGTTGATGATGACATCGCCTTGCCCGACCTTCCGCAACCACGTGGCGTGGCAGGTACGTTATTGGTGCACAAAATTGCCGGAGCGCTTGCTGAAGGGGGTGCCGATCTGGACACCGTTACCAAAGCAGCAAGAAGTACCATAGCAAAGGTTGTCAGCATCGGAATGAGCTTGGACACCTGCACTGTTCCGGGCTCTCCAAAAGAAGACCGGATTGCCCCTGGCAAAGCGGAACTCGGCTTGGGCATCCACGGCGAGCCCGGTGTACAACAAGTCGAATTTTCAAATGCTGTATCGGCCATGTCCACGGTGGTGGAGAAGCTGAAGCAAAGGGTGGGTGCCGGGCATTGTGTAGCGTTGGTCAACAACCTGGGCTCTACAACTCCTCTGGAAATGGCTGTCCTCACGCATGCGTTGTCCGAAACTGGTATTGCCCACCATATCATTGGCCCGGCACCGATGATGACGTCGCTGGATATGCACGGGTTTTCGGTATCCATTCTGCCTGTGGATCAGGACGAATTGTCAGCTCTTGAAGCACCTGTTGATCTGGCCGCATGGCCCGGCGTCAATTCCATCGACCCGATCAAAGTAGCCCCGTTGCCTGATGGCCTGACACCAATCGATCCAATCCCTTCGAACAATCCCACCACGAGGGAAACGATCACCCGCTTATCTGAGCTGCTCATCAACGCAGAGAAGTCTCTGAACGAGCTGGACGCGAAGTCCGGAGATGGCGATACAGGAAGCACACTGGCCACCGCCGCAAGAGCATTGCAAGGTAGCCTTGACCGCATGCCTCTTGCTGATCTGACGCAACTGTTTCCGGCGTTGGGCAATGAGTTAAGCCAGACAATGGGCGGGTCGTCCGGTGTGATACTCGCAATCTTCTTCAATGCAGCCGGAGATGCCTGTGCAAGCGGGGCTTCGGTATCGAAGTCTCTGGTCGAAGGCCTGAATCGCGTGAGCCAGGTTGGGGGTGCCAAGGTCGGTGACCGGACAATGATTGACGCTCTGGCACCTGCACTTGCCGCCCTCCCGTCTGGACTGACCGATGCGGCCGAGGCTGCCCGCGAAGGCGCGAACAACACCGCGAATATTCGTCGTGCGAAGGCAGGCCGCGCGGCCTATGTTCCCGAAGAAAACCTAGTTGGACATAACGATCCCGGTGCCGAGGCTGTTGCTTTGTTGTTTGAAGGCTTGGCGCGGGAGATTGAGGGCTGAAGAACACGTGGAAGACCAAAAACAAAAACTAGAATTGGTGAAAAAGCCAACCGTCAACGACCTCGCGCGCGTCGCCGGTGTCAGTCTGGCGACTGTTGACCGGGTCTTGAACAGACGCCCCGGTGTGCGGGCCGTTACCGTACAGAAAGTACAAAAGGCAATTGACGAGCTGGGGTATGTGCGCGACACCGCTGCGGCCAACCTTGCGCGAAACCGAGTTTACAACTTCCTCTTTGTTCTGCCGGACACGGACAACGAGTTTGTGGAGGCAATCAGCAGTCAGATCGCAGAACAGTCACGTGACCAATTTATCGAGCGAACTCGCATTGCGATAAAAAAGGTAGCTCCGTTTGAGCCGCAAGATATCGTCAATATTTTGGATGCTGTCGCCAGTTCGGATGTTGATGGCGTTGCCGTTTTTGGGCCCGAAACGCCTTCTGTTCGTGATGCTGTAAAAAGGCTCAGGGACAAAGGCGTTCCGGTGGTTGCGTTGGTGTCTGACTTGCCGAGTTCTGAGCGAGACCACTTTGTAGGAATTGATAACGTTTCGGCAGGGCGAACCGCAGCTCAGCTGATGGGACGATTTGTGCATCGTGACGGCAAGGTTTTGGTACTTACAGGATCCCGTTTGGCACGTGACCACCTAGAGCGCCGTCAAGGCTTTGATCTAGTTGTAGCTGAGGAATTTCCACACCTCGAAGTCGTAGCGTCTGTCGAGGGCCGGGATGACCCGGATCTGATTTACAAGATGATGCCCGAGATCTTTGAAACCTACCCGGATCTGGTTGGAATTTATTCCTCCGCAGCAGGCAATGCAGGACTGATTCAATTTCTTTCAGAAAACAAGCTCAGCAAAGATCTGGTGATCATAGCTCATGAGCTTACTCCGCTTAGTCGTGAGGCGCTTACGCTCGGTACATTTGACGCTCTTATCTCGCAAGACACTGGGCACATTGTTCGTTCAGCCGTCCGTCTGCTGCGTGCAACTTCAGACAAAGTGCCATTCAACAAAGCCCAGGAACGTATCCGTATCGACATCTATCTGAAGGAAAATTTACCGCCATAGAGACTCAGGTTTTGGGGAGGAAATTCAATGAAGACAATCAAAGGTCCAGCTTTGTTTCTTGCACAATTTGCCGGGGACGAAGCGCCGTTCAATTCGTGGGGCGCGATCACTAAATGGGCGGCTGACTGTGGATACAATGGCGTTCAGGTTCCCAGTTGGGATGGCCGGTTGTTCGACCTCGAACAGGCCGCATCCAGCGTCGGTTACTGCGATGAGTTCAAAGGCAAGGCCCAAGAAAATGGCGTCGAAGTCACCGAGCTTTCAACGCATCTTCAGGGTCAGCTTGTTGCCGTTCACCCAGCCTATGACAGTGCGTTTGATGGCTTTGCAGCGGAAAGCGTCAGAGGAAACCCTAAAGCCCGTCAAGAATGGGCCGTAGACCAGGTCAACAAAGCGCTATCCGCTTCGAAAAATTTAGGCATTTCGGCACATGCGACATTCTCAGGCGCGTTGGCATGGCCATATGTCTATCCTTGGCCGCAGCGCCCTGCCGGTTTGATTGAAACGGCATTTGATGAGCTTGCGCGCCGTTGGGTGCCCATCCTGAATCACGCCGATGAATGCGGTGTCGATGTCTGCTACGAAATTCACCCCGGAGAGGACCTCCACGATGGTGTGACCTACGAGATGTTTCTCGAGCGGACAGGCAATCACCCACGGGCCTGCATGCTATACGACCCGTCGCATTACGTGCTGCAATGCCTCGACTATCTGGACAACATCGACATCTACAAAGATCGAATTCGGATGTTCCATGTCAAAGATGCCGAGTTCAACCCGACCGGGCGGCAAGGTGTTTATTCCGGGTATCAAAGCTGGGTAGATCGGGCCGGGCGGTTCCGCTCACTGGGCGATGGTCAGGTGGATTTCGGTGCAGTTTTCTCAAAAATGGCCGCGAATGACTTTGATGGCTGGGCTGTGGTCGAATGGGAATGCTGCCTCAAACACCCCGAGGATGGAGCGCGTGAAGGTGCTCAATTTGTGTCAGATCACATCATCCGTGTGACCGAGAAAGCCTTTGATGATTTCGCCGACGGTGGCGCTGACGAAGCCGCCAATCGTAAAATGCTGGGGATTGAGTGATGGTCACAGGACGCAGTGAAGAAACCTCAGGACGCATTCGGCTTGGCATGGTTGGCGGCGGAAACGACGCCTTCATAGGGGGTGTTCATCGCATCGCCGCGCGATTGGACGACAAGTTCGAGCTGGTTGCCGGTGCTTTGTCTTCGACGCCAGAGAAATCTCTTGAAAGTGGTCAGGCATTGGGGCTCGAACGGGTCTATGAAGACTTCAAACAAATGGCGATTAGGGAAGCCCGACTGAAATCTGGGATCGAGGCAGTCTCAATTGTCACGCCAAATCACGTTCATTATGCAGCCGCACGTGAGTTCCTGAAACGCGGTATTCATGTAATTTGTGACAAGCCACTCACCTCGACCCTTGCCGATGCGAAAAAGCTGGTCAAAGCAACAGAAAGTGCGAATGCCCTATTCATTTTGACCCACAATTACACAGGCTATCCAATGGTTCGGCAGGCGCGTGAAATGGTTGCCAACGGCGACATTGGCAAGATCCGCGTGGTTCAGGTTGAATACCCACAGGATTGGCTGACCGAGCAGCAGGATTTCAAACAGGCGGAATGGCGAACCGATCCCGAACGCTCGGGCGCGGGTGGATCAACCGGTGACATCGGAACTCATGCATACAACCTTGCCTGCTTCGTGACCGGGCTAAAAGCGGAAAGCCTTGCGGCAGACTTGCAGGCCTTTGTGCTGGGGCGCAAAGTCGATGACAACGCCCACGTCTTACTTCGCTTCAAAGGCGGAGCGCGCGGTATGCTGTGGTCTTCTCAGGTGGCTCCCGGCAACGAAAACGCACTTCGTTTGCGCGTCTATGGCGAAAAAGGCGGGTTGGAGTGGGCTCAGGAAGATCCCAATTACCTGTGGTTCACGCCATACAACGAACCAAAGCGTCTAATCACACGAAATGGAGCTAGTGCTGCTGATGCAGCCAACCGGTTGAGTAGAGTTCCTCCGGGACATCCCGAGGGATATCTTGAGGGGTTCGCGAATATCTATGGAGAGGCTGCTGAAGCGATCCAAGCTTTCCGAAATGGTATTTCACCTGACGCTTCGGTTGTTTATCCAACAGTCTATGACGGGCTCAATGGCGTTAAATTTGTGGCCGCGTGCGTGCAAAGCTCTTCAAGGAATGCGGCTTGGATCGACTTAGCTTAGAATCTGGTTGTGGGCATAGGGCAGACGGGGGTTGTCACGTTAACTTGCCGTTTAATGAAAGTGTCGCAAACTCTTGGAACGACCAAAGGAAAATACGAGCGAAAAACTCTAACTACAAACGGCAGGAAAATCGGGTTTCAGAGCAGGCCCAAAACCGAAGTTTTTTATCCCGGCCATGCAAAAGTCTGCGAAAACCTCATCAGCGCATCGAGAGCCGGCGAGTATTTTCGGCCAGGGACTGTAAAGGCCGCGATAGTTCTTGAAACTTCTGGCTCCACAAGCGGGCGCTGCAACAAGCCCGGCAGAGTAACCGAATACTCAGGCATGAAAGCAAAACCAATGCCTGCAGCAACCATTGCTTGTACCCAATCTTCGCGCTCAGAACGGAAGCGAGCGTAAAGTTCCACTCCTTTTGACTGACAAACGGACATTACCATCTCGCGCAACTCGCAAGCCAAACGATCTACATAGTTTTCTCGAGATAAATCTTGGAGCGAAATTGAGTTTAGTTGTCCAAGGCGGTGCTCCGGCGGAAAAACAACCACATATCTTTCGACGTAAAGTGGTCTAGCCCTAAACTCTTCTTCCAGTTCTTCAGTCAGCGTCATCAAAGCGACATCGATATCACCATCAGAAAGTTTTTTCTTGAGATCCGACGCGCTTGCTTCATTGACTGACAACTCCAAGCCGCTGTGGTTTTTCTCGAATTGAGCCAGAAACCGTGCAAGGCGAACGTGCCCAATTGTTGAAAGGACACCTAAGCGCAACGGCACCTTTTCAAGCAAACGAAAATTCTGAGCCAGCGCTTGTGTAGCTTCTGCTTCGTCAACGATGTGCTGTAGATGCGGCAGCATTGACTTTCCAAAGTCGCTGACCAAAATTTTCCGGCCTTCCCGATGAAAAACCTGTGCGCCAAGTTCGGTCTCTAATGACTTGACGCCCTTGGTAAGCGCTGGTTGGCTTACATTGCATTCTGCGGCAGCTTTGGTGAAATTCAGATGCTTTGCGGCAGATAAGACATATCTAATCTGAGACATCTCCATATTGGGGCACCTCGTCACTGATGGCGAAAGACAATCACAACGCAGGATACACCGTTTTATCCAAACCTGGAGTTATTAAGTCATAAGGTATCGATAGTTCCCCGAGCCGACGCTCCATAGTGTAATAGATGCACTGGTTTTGATTGTTCGGAAAGGGAACGAGATGTCTGTTTTTATGGTCGAAAGAAACCTCAAGGGTATCACCATGGATGACTTGGGTGCTGCTCAAAAAGCCGCGATAGCAACAGCACAGAAAATGACAGCAGATGGCGACAAAATCAGCTATGTTCGTTCAACATTTGCTCCCGAAGACGGGCGCTGCATGTGCTTGTTTGATGGTGAAAGTGCCGATCAAGTTCGTCGATTGAATGATACCGCCGGACTTCCTTACGACAAGGTCGTGGCGGCAATGGATCTTACCCCGTGACGACTTCTGAGCTTTGGAGTTGTGATTGGGCCCTGAGTACGTGCTCTAGGGCCCTCAGCAATGGTTGAACAGTTTGCAGAGAAATGCAGGTTCGTCCACAGAACGTGAGTTCAATCATCTCCAGATTTAGCACGCGCGGTGAATGGCCTGTCTGGCGAGCAGCGGCGCAGCATCCAGACCAGACGGCCAAGGGCAGCAAAGGGCCGTCCATTGTAGGACCAACGGCAGCGACGCACGCTTCGCACGTATTTGGGCCGACCGCAGCAATTTGCACTCTGGGCTCGAAGAAGACGTTCGCTGCACTTTTTATGAGTGTCTGCTATTCTTAGTTACCGGTCGTTCCGTCATGCTCGAACCTGAGGCTTTGAAGCGCCAGTTCCAATGATTAGTGTGGTATATTTAGTGGTATGCATTTTAATTTCTAAGACTTTATAAATTTTTAACAATAAGTTATATAAAATGTTAGGTTGCTCCTCGGTCCGCCGTCCGACAATGCGTTTCGTAGATATCAAGACGGAAGACCAGCAGGCCATATTATCCATTCACAGAACGCGCGACCTGGCCGTCCGACAGCGCACACAGTTGGCCAACATGATCCGCAGCCTATTGCGCGAGTTTGGGCAAATATTGCCCATCGGGATCGAAGCGGTGACGGCTTTTGCGAAGCGCCATCTGAGCGGCGATCATCCCGACATGCCTGAAATCGCGAACGGCATGCTTGGCATACAGTGCTATCAGTTCATCGGCCTGAATGAACGCATCGACGGCTATTCGAAGATGATCGAGCAACATGCATTGCTGAGTGCAGATGCACGCCGATTGATGCGCATGCCTGGCATCGGGCCGATCACAGCGTCAGCAATTGTCGCCACAATCGGTGACGCGCATCAGTTTCGGACAGGAAGAGATCTGGCCGCATGGCTGGGCCTCACCCCGCTCAACAAGTCGAGCGGCGGCAAGGAGAAGCTGGGCAAGATCACAAAGCAAGGCGATCGTTACATTCGCAAACTTTTGGTCGTGAGCATGACATCGCGCGCGGTCATGGCGAAACGCTCACCCGAGAAGGTCGATCTCTGGACTGCCAAGATCATCGCTGACAAGCCGTTCCGGCTGGCAACAGTCGCCATGGCAAACAAGGCAGCGCGGGCCATCTGGGCGATGCTCACGAAGAAACAGGAATACCGGCAGCCGGCGTTCTAACCACACCGACTGCCCACGAGATGCAAGACGTTGAAGTGATGATGCGGAAGTAAGTCAACCAAGAGCAAGGACACTCCGGGAATGGCAGCGGCCCTCTTCCGAGGCCGATAAGCCGATTGGAACCTCGCTCGCGGAATTCATCAGGGCCAGCGGAACACCACCGCACGAACAGGCCGGACAGACGACAGTACTGACGAAATCGACCGCAGAAATCGCCAAAAAACTCTTGCAATGCAGGAGCCACCCACAGAGGCCGTTGGCCGCCTGTTGGTGATGCTGCGACGCATCCCGTCGAATCTGCCATTCGCTGCGAGAGAGAAAACTTGGACGCTAAGAACGCACATACTTCAGCGTTATTGCAATTTGACATTATCTCACGTGCTTCGTTGAGAATAACTAACCAACAAAAAAGTTCAGACACACAACAACGATGACCGCGCCGCGACGGAGCTGTTGATATTTGCTCGAACACGGATGAGCATTGACACAAGAAACTGGGCGCGTCTGAACGCGCCCAGTTTCGTCAAGTCGCGACGTGAGATACCTCTTTGTCCGGTGAGTATATGTCCAAGATGTTCCAATGTCCGGTCGTTGGTGTTGGGTTGTTGATCATTGGGACATCAAGAACGGTTGGTTTGCCGCTGGCGATTGCTGCTTCCAATGCGGGCAACAATTCATCAGCAGCACTGAGCCTGTGCCCTTCTGCACCATAAGCTCTTGCAATATCTGCATAACCCGGTCCGTTTGCTGGAGCTGCGGCTGATCCAGGGAACGTGGTCCCGTATGTCAGACCGTAATGCGCCTTTTGAAGGCCCGCGATAGTGCCGAAGGCGTTGTTGTTCATAACCAGCCAGATGATGCCCAGATCAAGCTCGACCGCGGTTGCCAGCATCGACGGGTTCTGACCGAACCCCCCATCGCCAACAAGACTTATCACCACACGGTCAGGGGCTGCCAGTTTTGCGCCGATCGCTCCCGGAGGGCCAAAGCCCATCGTCGCGAATCCACCCGGGGTCAGGATTGAACCGGGTGCCAGGATATCGAATTGTTGTCCGACGCCGTTCTTGTTCCATCCCACGTCCGTAGTGATAATGGCATCCTCGGGCAGTGCCTTGCGGGTATCTGCCAAAATACGTTCGGGCATCATCGGAAAGGACGACGAGGTCGCCATGTCCACGTTGCGCGCTTTGAAGTTCGTTCGGAAGTCGGTGATCTTCTGTTCCAGCGCGGGGCGTTTGAAGCCCTCAGGATACATCTCGCGGGCAACCCGGTTGACGACTCGCAAAGCGGCCTTGGCGTCAGCAACGACTCCGATCTCGGTGGGATAGTTCCGTCCAATCTCTTGCGGTTCGATGTCGATATGAATGACCTTGGAACCGGGGATGTTAAACGTGTAGCCGGGATACCAGCTGGAGCAATCGGCCTCTTTGAACCGAGTGCCGACGGCAAAGATGTAATCCGCATTCAGGCAGGACTGGTTGACCAGCTCGGTGCCCCAAAACCCGGTCATGCCCAACACCAGCGGATGGTCGTCCCGCAATGCGCCCTTGCCCATCAGGGAATGCGCGACCGGCAGGCCCATATGTTCAACGAAGTCGCGCAACTCCTCGCTGGCCTGAGCCAGAAGGATACCGCCGCCGACATAAGCGACCGGGTTTTCGGCCCTTGCCAAGGCTTCGACAATCTCGCGTGCCGTTTCATCGTCAATCGACGGTTTCTTGAGCGCGCGCGTGTTGTCGAGAATACGGTCGAAGCTGTCCGAGGGGATGACTTCCGAGAAGATGTCCATCGGCACGTTGACCAGCACCGGGCCGGGCTGTCCGCTTTCGGCCAGATGAAACGCCTTTTCCAGGATCTCGGCCATCAGGTCAGCCCGATCTACCCGCCATGCACGTTTGACAAAGGGGCGATAGATTTCCCACTGGGCGGCGTCCGCGTGCAGGTTCACCTCTTGATGCGGATGTTTGCCGTAGTAATGCGTGGGAATATCGCCTGCGATCACCACCATCGGGATACAGTCCAGTGCCGCGTTGGCGACCCCGGTGGCGCAATTGGTAAGCCCCGGGGAGAGATGGGACAACACCACCGAGGCCTTGCCCGTCACGCGGGCATAAGCGTCCGCCGCGTGACTGGCGATTTGTTCGTGCCGCACGGTAACGAAATCAATCGGGCTTTCGGCCAGAGCGGCCAGAACCGCGATATTCGTATGGCCACAAAGCCCGAACACATGCTTGACCTCACGGCGTTCGAGAAAGTCTACGATGTGCTCGGCAACGGTTTTGCCGTCCAGTTTCGCTCCGTCCATCACGCGACCTCCTGTCCGTAGAACTCACCGAACAGGTCCGGCTCCGAGGGGCGATCCTCGGGGATCGGACGGCTGACCCAGGTGTAGTTCATCATGTGTTTCATGGTGACATTTTCATTCGTGATGTTTCCGCCCCAGATGCCGCAACCAAGGCTGCTGGTCATTGGCATGCCATTGGTCCAGGCACCCGCGTTGGCCTTGGACTGAGGCTGTCGCACCATCATACGGCTGACCGGAGCCAGGCGCGCCAACCGATCGATGTGATCGTCATTGTGGCTGTAGATGCCGCAGGAATGGCCCTTGCCCCCGGTGTTGTAAATCTGGCTAACCGTTTCCAGCGCGTCATCGAATGTGTCGAAGTGATATAGCGCCATCAGCGTTGTCAGTTTTTCCTTCGAAAACTTGTGCTGCGGCCCGATTTGCCCCTGATTTTCAACCATCAGGAATTTGCGATCTTCTGGGATCGAGAACCCGGCGACCTTGGCCGTTTGCTGAGGCGGACAGGCGATGGTCGGAAACGTGCGGTTGCCCTTTTCGTCCCACATGGCCTCTTCGAGCATGGCCTTCTCTTCGTCCGAACACAGGTATCCACCTTCGGCCTCAAGCGCCTTGACCATATCGTCGTAAACCGAGCGCTGGATGATGATGTTACCGTCGGCCGAACAACCCGAACCAAAGTCAGACGTCTTGGAAATTCGGGTGTTCTGAGCGGCGATGTCCAAGTCGGCTGTCTCATCGATGACGATGGATGAATTGCCCGCGCCGACACCATAGGCTGGACGCCCTGAACTGTACGCTGCTTTGACCATGGGCTTGCCTCCCGTCGCCAAAGTCAGGTCGCAGATCTCCATCAGATGTTGCGTCAATGGTATCGACGGTTTGCGAATGGACTGAAACAAGTCCTCGGGAGCACCGGCAGCACGACAAGCTGCACGCATGACTTCGACCATTTCAAAGGTCGTGTGAGCGGTTCGCGGGTGCGGGCTGAAGATGACCGCATTCCGGGCATTTGCGGCGGACACGCCGGTCACTGGCGGTGTCATTGCTGGATTGGTCATGGGGATCAGAGACGCGATCACACCGGCAGGTTTGGCGTATTTCACGAGCCCCTTTTCTTCGTCGACTTCGACGATCCCCGTCGAGGGCGTGCGCAAGACATCACGCAGTACCATGTGGATTTTGAACCGTTTCGCTGGACGCCCTTCGCGATCTCCGATGCCGCTTTCGTCCACGCCTTGCTGGGCCAGGCGCGTGAAAGTTTTTTCGTTCCCCGCATACCACGCGATTGCTTGGGACAGGCGGTTCAGCCTGTCCTGATCCCAATCCTCAATCTCGGCCATGGCGGCGCGGGCGAGTTCCAGCATATCGGCCGCCATGTTGCGATCGTTTTCAGTGAGCTCTTTGCCCATGGTGATCCTCTTGGTGTTTTGGAATTGCTGCATCGTGCATACGACGCTGTGACCGCGCCTCGCCGAATGTTCGCTTGGCGTGGCTGAGACAGCGACGCGCGTGTTCTTCATATCCCAACTCGGCCACGCGGCTTTGGTTGGGCAGTTCGATGGAATAGTCGACGGGTGGCATCCGTTCGATGATGCCGGTGAAATCGATCCATCCCTCACCGGGATATAGCCGCGCATCGCGGGCCAGTTGGATCATGCCCTCACGCGTATCGGCGATGCCGGGCAGGCAATCAGAGATATGCAGGAAGTGAAACAGGTCCGAGGGAACGTGCAACAGCTCACCAAGATCTACGCGGCTGAGGTGCAGGTAGAGCGTATCAACCAGAATACCGCCGTTGGGCTGATCAGAGGCGCGGACAATGTCCAGTGCTTCATCCAGCGTGCGCAAGCGGGAGAAGCTCGGAAACTCCAAGTCCACCGTTAACCCGTAGGGCGCTGCCAGTTCGCAGGTTTCGGAATAGACGTCGATCAGAAAGTCACGATCATCGCGGGCGTTGGTCCATGCGCTCATGATCATGCGTTTGGCGCCGAGTTCCCCTCCGATCTCCAACGAGGGCTCAAAACTGCGCGGATCGACATCTTCCGTGATGCGCGCAAGCTCGACATCGAGGACTTTCACCCCGGTGGTAGAGAGAGCCGTTTTGGTGGCCTGCACCTGCGCCTTGTCGATTGGAGACTGAGTAAATTCACCGGGCACGTGCATCGGAATGAACCGCGGGCTGACGGCATCGTAACCGGCCCGGGCGGCGATATAAACCAACTCGGGCGGCGTGCAGCCGATCAGCGTCAGATGCGCCAAGGAATAAAGAGAGGGGCTTGCGCCAGCCTCATCGGGTTTCACCATGAACGACAGCTCCACGTGTCTGCGAATCTCAAATTCATCACACGTAGTAAAAAATATCTGATATTTTTTAAAATATCAACTCTGAATGCTGCTCTGAAAATAGAAACGCCCGGGCGATGCCACGGGCGTTTTCCAACTGCTCGGATTTATGTTTTAAACTGTGACCCAATCACCGCCGGATTGGTGTGACCGGACCGAGGCACCAATGAAACGCACGCCGTCTGCACCTTGATCGACACTGGGATAAGTAAGCCAATCAGCCGGAACCGGGACACCATCCCGGCGGGCAGCCACCCCCATGGCAAATTCCGTATATAAGTTGGCCCAGGCTTCGATAATCCCCTCCGGAAAACCCCGTGCGGTACGGATCAGTCGTTCTGCACCGGGGCCGATGCCATGCCCGTGACCTCGGCTGATAATACGATCCGGTTCACCAAACCGATTGAACTTCAGCTGCTCGGACTTCTCCAAATCCCACTCGAGACCTCCTTCGCTCCCGAATATGCGCAACCGCAACCCGCCCCGGTTTCCGGGGGCAAGGCGCGTTGCCATCAGGGTTCCCGGAACCTCGTTTTGATAGCTGGTGAACATGAATACCGTGTCTTCCAAAGGCTTTGACGCGCCGCAGACGTGGAACTCGGCCCGCAGGTCGGTCATCGGCAGGCCCGAGACAAAACTGGCGAGATGCGCGGCATGGGTGCCGATATCGCCGACACAACTGGTCGGGCCTGAAATCTTGGGATCCAGCCGCCACTTTACATGAGGCGCATCGGCCACATCTTCGGGCGTCATCCAGTCTTGCATGAACTCAACATGGATCTGGTTGATCTTGCCGATACCGCCATCGGCCACGATCTGTTTCGCCTGCCGGATTACCGGAAAGCACGACATCGCATAGCCGACGGCAAAGACCTGCCCGGTGCGCGCGGTGATCTCCTCAAGCCCCTCGGCCTCGGCGACTTCATTGGTCAGGGGCTTGTCGCACAGCACGTCAATGCCCGCCTCCAGAAACGCTTTGGCCGCGTCGAAATGAACGTGGTTCGGAGTGGTGATCATCACGGCATCCACGCCATCCGGACGCGCTGCCTCAGCCTGCGCCATCTCCTCGAACGACGCATAGCACCGGTCTGCCGGCAGAAACCACTCGGCCCCGCGCGCCTTGCTGCGCGCGGCGTCAGAACTGAGCGCACCTGCGGCGACCTCCCACCGGTCGGTCATCCGCGCGGCCGTTGCTTGCGTGACAGATATCCGCCCTCCGCCAACAACGCCCAGGCGCAAACGGCGCGACAACCGGGGGAAAGGACCGTCAAAATTCAGGTTTTCGGGCAGAAGTCTCTCAGCCATTCTGAACCTCCATTTCCGGGACCCGTGCGCCCTCGGGCAGGATTTCCACCGCCATGAAGATGCTGGGGGTAATCGTCTCGTATTGATGCCAGGGATAGTTGCCTTCGGTGTCATACATCGGCTTGTGCGTCGTGCCCGGGGCCATGAACTCTTCGAGATAAAGGGTTTCAACGTCCCGTTCCCGGCATTGCTGCATTTTGCCAAAGCCAACGATTTGCGTATGCACTTCGCGAAACCCCGGTACGGGGCAGAACGGATGATCCATGTGCAGTCCGACATTCAGCGGAACCGAACCCGAGTGATACATGGTCAGCCCGACGTTACCGACGAAGACCTTTGGCGACATGTAATGGCTGACACCGCGCAAACGCTCCTCTTGCCGGACGTCAAAAGCAGACGGCCACGTGTTTTTCACCTTTGCAAACAGCTGGCCGTCATCGCCGTGGGCATCAAAGCCATGGACGATCACCGCGCGCTCCACACCGTGCAAAACGCTATTTTGTACAATCACGGACGAAAGTGGCGCAACGGCTTGATCCTCGATCAAGAGGCCCCGTTCGCCAAGGTTAAGAACGATTGCACGGCCCTCGACGGAAATCTGTTCATCAGTGATGTGCTGGACGTCAAAGAAAGGCAGCGCAAAGTCGAGTTTTTTAACCGGCATGAGCCAGCTCCTTCCGCTCATCTTGCAGGAAATTGACCGGCAGAGGCTTCGGTGCCTCGCACCGGCTTTCTATGGTCTGATAGGCTCCGAATTTCGGTGCCCGTTCAATCGCGTCCATGACCTCGAACACATGGTAGGCAAGCGCGCCACTGGCACGGGGCTGACGCCCTTCCTGTGTGGCCAGAGCAAGGTCCAAAAGGCCTAAGCCGCGGCTGTCTTCGTTGAACCCGTGTTTGTTCTCGACCACCGGCCAGTCTTCGCGACCTGTTGGACGGGGCTGATGTGACCAGCGCGAGGTTTCGCGCGTCTTCAGCCAAACATCGCCTTGAAAGATATTGGCACCATGCACCGGGTCAGGATCCGGAATGCTGATGGTTCCGTTTTCACCATAGATCTCGAAGCGCGGGGTTTCGCTGTCCCAGACGTCGAAACTCATTGTCATCGACCCGATGGCGCCGGATGAGAACTGCAACAGGCTAAGCGAATGCGTGTCGACCTCGACATCCATCCATTCCCCGTTTCGGGGACCATTCTCGATCATCCGCTTGTCGAATGTGCGTCGTGCCATTCCGGCGACCCGATCAACGGGACCAAGACAGCAGATCATGGCGGTCAGGTAGTAAGGCCCAAGGTCCAGCAATGGCCCACCACCCGCCTGATAGTAGAAATCCGGATTGGGATGATGGCGTTCCGTCCCGTGGGTTCCGACATGGGCAAATACCCCAGTTGGTTTCCCGATTGCGCCTTCGTCTATCAAGCGCCGAACGGTTTGCCAGCGACCGCCCAGAAACGTGTCGGGCGCGCAACCGACCAGCAGCCCCTTTTCGGCGGCCGCGTACAGAATCGCCTTGCCATCCGTCCGGTTCATGACCAGTGGTTTTTCCGAATAGACGTGCTTGCCCGCCTCCAAGGCGCGCAGGCTGATGTCGGCATGGGCTGCCGGGATCGTCAGGTTCAGAACGCAGTCAATCGTCGGGTCATCGAACACCTCATCCGGTGTGCAGGCCTTGGAGAT
Source organism: Ruegeria sp. AE3 (assembly GCF_056542225.1). Taxonomy (NCBI): domain Bacteria; kingdom Pseudomonadati; phylum Pseudomonadota; class Alphaproteobacteria; order Rhodobacterales; family Roseobacteraceae; genus Ruegeria; species Ruegeria sp. AE3. The sequence continues at coordinate 93,785 of NZ_JBQFZL010000011.1, forward strand.
GCCGTATTGATCCGCCTTGGCGCGGCTTTCCAAAGGATCGAGGCTGGCGCAGGCGACGACCTCGACGTTTGAGAAATTGGAGAGTGTTTTTAGATAAATATCGCTGATACGACCACAGCCGATAAGGCCGACCCGGAAGGATTTCGATGTCTCACGTGTCATCATTCCTGTCTTCGTAGTGGGGTAAGTAATTCGGGGGCATGGGCCCTTTGTTCCGACCGCCCTGACCCATCTGCTCCCACGCATGGGCAAGTATTCCGACCGAGCGGGACAGGCAGAACAGCCCTCGCGACAAGGGCGCAGGAAAGCCAAGTTCGCAGAAGATCACGGCTGTTGCACCATCGATATTCATGGCAATCGGCCGACCGCCGCGTTGACGACCGAGTTCGGACTGAACCTCTTCTCCGATATCGGCAAAGCGGCCAGAAACTGTACCTTCTGTCGCTGCATCACGAACAAGTTGCATCAGCCTGGGCGCGCGCGGGTCGACGGGCTTGTGAAAACGGTGGCCAAAGCCCGAGACGATCTTGCCGTACGTCTCGCGCCAGCTGTCCAGACCGTCCTGAACAGCATTAATCAGCGATGCCCCAGCATTCATGCGTTCCGAGATATCATAATACAGCTCGGCGCATTGCTCCCCTGCCCCGCCATGCACATCGCCCAGCATGTTCACCGCAGTCGCCATCGCATTATTGAGACCTACCCCGCAGGTGGCAGCCATGCGCGCCGCCGCGATTGAGGGGGCCTGTGGGCCGTGATCCACGCCTGCGACCAAAGCGGCTTCGAACAGACGCGCTTGTGCGTCGCTGGGCAGATCACCCCGCACCATCAGCCAGATCATTTGCGGAAAAGAAACGTTCCCGATCAGATCCTCTATTGCGTTGCCACGAAACGCGATCTTACCGGGTTTCATGTCAATGATGGATGTGCGCCACCATTGGCGGATTGCTTGTTCGTCGTTTGTCATACCGTTGCACCTCTAAACTCGCGCATGCGCTGCTGACGAAGTGAATCGAAAACGTTTTGAAGGCGACTGATTGAGGCGGTGCAGCCGGTGAAGATTTCAAAAGACGCTGCAGCCTGATGAACCGCCATTCCAGCACCATTCATCACTTTCAACCCAGTTGCGCGGGCCCTGCTCAGTAGGTGTGTCTCAAGCGGGAAATATACGATGTCTGCCACCCATGCATCGGGCCGCAACAGGGATGGTTCAATGACTGTTCCGGGGTACTTGCCCATTCCAAGTGGTGTTGCGTTGACCACTCCGTCCACAAGTTCGATCCGATCCAACGAAATCGAAGGGGAACCCTGAATCTTTGCATAAGGGCGCAAGACCTCTAGTCGACTGACCAGCGCCTGCGCTCGGTGGAAGTCAGGATCGATTATCTCCAGGTCTCGAACACCTGAATCAAGCAAAGCCAAAGAGACTGCACTGCCCGCGCCACCAGCTCCAAACATGAGAACCGTTTCAGTCTTCGATGATCCCAAAAAATCTCCGAAGGCACTGTGGAAACCTATGTAGTCGGTGTTGTGGCCAACCATTCGGTCGTCACAAAAAACCACCGCGTTGACAGCTTGAAGCTCCTCAGCAGTCTTGGAAAGCTCATCAAGATGATCAATGACTGATGCTTTGTAGGGATGCGTCACGTTGACCGCCGCGCAGCCTAATTCAACGGAATAATGCAGTAAATCAGCGACCGACATTCCACGAAATGGCTCTTTTGCAGTGTCGATCCTACCGTAGCTCAGATCGATACCCTGCGCCCGACCTTCTGCCTCGTGCATCTCAGGCGTCATGGAGCCAGCAATACCTTGGCCGATTAGTGCCGCCTTCATATCAGGTTGTTCCTTCCGCCATGTGGTGTCGCGCTTGGGCCGCCAATCGGAACGCAGCATTGCGCGCGCCGTAGCCGGAGTAGCCAGATCGGCGCTCAACAATTTCAAAGAAGAAGCCGTTAAAGATAGGTCGGCTGTAGATCTGAAAATACTCGGAACCCGCTGCGCGGTCGTAGAGAATGTTATCCCTGCGCATTTGGGCGATCAGGTCTTCACTTAACCCGAATGTCGCTTGCAGATCAGCGTAGTAGTTTTCTGGGATGGACAGGCTGGGAAAGCCGGACTTCCGCAATTGGGCTGAGGTTTCAAATATGTCGTCCGACTGGAAGGCTATGTGCTGAACACCGGCACCAAAACCGTCTTCAAGGAATGAAGCCGCCAGTGTTCGACGCCCAACTGCACCATTCAGGTTTAAACGCACTTCGCCCTCGGGGCTCTCGATGGCTTGGCTTTGCACAACACCTGATGGGTCGGCAACGTTTACGATCGGGGACTTTGCCATCTCAAAAGTCGAAATGTAATAGAGCAGCCAGCTTTGCATCTCATCGTTACGCATCGTCTGCGCCAGATGGTCGATGCGGCGCAGACCGGCAGGCTGGATCGCTTTGGTCTTGGCGACTGGCTCGAACTCGATGTCCCAAACCCGATGCAGATCGGATTTCTCATCTATGAAATGGACAACATTGCCACCAACACCTCGAATGGCCGGGATGTCCAGTTCCCCAGTCCCTACCGGTTGTGAGAAATTCGGCGCGCCCAACGCGGTCGCTCGCTGAACCGTCTGATCCGCATCTTTGACACGCAACCCCATGTCACACACGGAGGGGCCGTGACCCAGGAACGCCGAATGGGCGAAACCTTCCTTTTCGGTATTCACAACGATGTTTATCGCGCCCTGCCGCCACAGCTCGACGGACTTGGTTACGTGTTTTCGCTCCATTCGAAAACACATTGCTGACAGCATATCTGCCAGCTGCGCGCCGCTTGTTTCGTCGGCTGTAAATTCGACGAATTCGAAGCCTGACGCATAGACGCGTTCCGGGAGGTCCGGGATGCCGAAATCTGTTCCCGGTTCGGTCCGGGAAACCTCATCTAACAGGTTCACCAGCGACCTGTAGCTGTCTCGGGCCAGTGTCAGGCCACCGGGTTGAGGAGCTGCTTCATTGACACGCGCAATGGACCAAGGCCCCTTGTACCCAGCGCGGGACAACACCCGCACAAAGCCCGCAAGGTTCAGTGACCCAAGCCCCGGCAGAAGCCCAAAGTGCCGTTTGAGCCTGCGAATATCCATCTCAAGTCGGGGTGCATCGGATAGCTGCACATGGAACAGCCGATCTCCAGGAATGTCCCGAAGGCGGGCTGGTTTGGACCCGTTGGCAAGCGAGAAGAAGGAATTCAAGGCCAACCCCAAATAAGGGCTGTCGATAGCTTCAACGACGCCTAACGCCTGTTCATCCGAGTGAATAAGATCCGACCATGGCAAGCCCATATAGGCCAGACGCAACCCCATTTCTTTTGCGATCTGGGCCGCCTCGCCAAGATCTGCGATTACCTGTTCTTCGGTCGCGGCGACATCGACCTCGAAGGCAGATCCGATAAGCAGCAATTCTGTTCCCAACTCGCTCATCAGGTCGAGTTTGCGCTTCAGTCGATCAAAGGCGCGCTCCCGTCCGCCGCCAGACTGGCCTTCAAGGTTATGGAAAGGTTGCAGCAGGCAAATCTTTAGGCCGAGATCTGATGCTATGTTCCGAATTTGCGATGGCGGCCCGTCAAAAGCGGTCAAGTCCGGTTCGTGTAATTCGACACCCCCGAATCCCGCGTCAGCGATAGCGCTTAGTTTTTCGGCCAGATCACCGGGGATCGACGTTGTCGAAACCGAGAGGCACATTATCCCTGATATCCAAACATACGCGGCAACCACAGGACCAGATCAGGCATCAGCATCATGATCACCAGGGCGAAGATGAGAACCGCGAGGAAGGCCCAGATTTCCGAGATGATTTCGCGTAGCGGAATGTCCGTCACGGCGTTGATCACAAAGAGCAGAATGCCATAGGGCGGCGTGATCAGACCGATCATCGAGTTCACGACGACCAGCACCCCGAAATGCACCAGATCAATCCCAAGCGCTTCGCAGGTTGGAATGAACAGGGGCACAATCACCAGGATGATCGTTGTTGCGTCTAACACGCATCCCAGCGCGAGGATCAGCAGGTTTACGAGGATCAGGAACACAATCGGGCTAACATCGGAACCCTCCAGCAGCGCCGAGATAGACTGAGGAATTTGCTCCTGAATGACGATGAAGTTCAGAATGAACGCGCCACCAATGACAACCCCGACGGCTGCGGAAGAGCGCGCACTGTCGACGAACACCTGATAAAGGCCGCGAAAGGTCAGCGCTCGGTAGAACAACGCTGCCAGTAGCAGGGCGTAGAATGCAGCTACGGCGGCAGCTTCGGTCGGAGTGGTGACGCCCCCATATATGCCGTATAGCAGGATTGCGGGCATCAGCAGTGCCGGAAATGCGTTGGCGGTTTTAGCCGGCAACTCGCGCAGTGGAACAGGTTCTTCCAATGCAAAGTTCCGCTTTCCGGCCAGATAATAGTTCATCGCCATGAGGACGACGCCCATGATCAGGCCCGGCAGAATACCGGCGAGAAACAGCGACCCGATGGAGGCCTTGGAAACGAGCGCGTACAAAACCATCGGGATAGAGGGCGGAATAATAGGGCCGATCGTTGCCGACGCTGCCGTGATTGCAGCTGCGTAGCCTCGGCTGTAGCGGCCATCCTTGGTCATCATTTCAATGATGATCTTCCCGATCCCCGCAGCATCCGCGACGGCCGAGCCGGACATACCCGAAAATATCAGTGACGCTACCACGTTTACGTGCCCGAGGCCGCCCTTGAAACGACCGACAGCAGCGACGCAGAAGTTCAAAAGACGGTCCGTGATCGATCCAGCGTTCATGATATTCGCGGCGACGATGAACAAAGGCACGGCAAGCAGGATCGTGCTTTTGTAAAAGCCTTGCAGGATCTTCTCGCCCGCGAGGGCGACGTCCAGTCCGGCCGTGCCCAGGTACACTAATGAGGCCAGGAGGATGGAATAGCCGATAGGTGTCCCGATGCCTGCCAGAAGAAAGAGAGCGAGCAGGCAGGAAAGAAGTTCAAAACTCATTTTTTAACTTCCTCATCCTTTTCGACGTCGACACGGGGATGATCGTCAACCACGTTGTACCCAACGACCAGTTCCAACTCTGTCTTTGGTGGGCCATTGCGCATGACGTCGAAGAATAGCCACGCGTAGCGCGCTGCGACGACCAGCATGAATACCGCGTAAATCGAGAATACTGTGCGCAGCGGTATCTTCTCACCGGAGAACGGATTGCGGACAGTCGATGTCTTGCGGATTTTCATCCAGTCGATGTAGTCCCACGTCGGAAGGAAGCTGTAGAGCATACCGACTACGATCGCTGCGGCCGCCAGCATCGCAAAGACCTGCCGTACGCGCATCGGCACCGAAAGATAGATGATGTCGAACTTCACGTGATCCCGTTCGCGCACGATGAAAGCGCAGCTGAAGAAAATCACCCAGACCCAAAGAATGCCGATCAATTCCAGCGTCCAGCCTGCTGGGGTGAAGAAGTACCGTAGTAGAATTTGGAGAAGGAAGATAAGGAAGATTGCCGCCAGCATCCCGCCGGCAATCGCTTCGGTCAGTCGGGAGAACCCCTTCATAATGGCCTTCATTATGGTTCTCCCTCCCCTGTCTTACTGGGTTCAGTTGCCCAGAGCGTTGATCTGATCCAGAACGCCTTCGGGCCATGAGCCAGCGAATTCGCTGTCCAGATACATAGACTGTACCTGATCGCGGAACGCAGCGAGATCGGGTTCGTAAATCTCCATGCCCTGCTCTTTCAGGAAGCTGACAAGATCCTCTTCTTTCTGAAGCTGCTTCTGGCGGCCTGATTCAGCTGCTGCGTCCGCAGCTTCCTGAACCTTAGCTTGCTGTTCCGGTGTCAGCCCGTCCCAAACTTCTTTGCCGATGGCTATATAGTTCAGGTCGACCAGATGCGATGTCAGGACGATCTGATTGGTCACTTCATAGAACTTGGCGTCAACGACGGTCGGCAACGGGTTATCCTGCCCGTCAACGGCACCGGTCGACAGCGCGGTATAGACTTCGGAGAAGGCCATCGGTGTCGGCGCGGCACCCAGCGCCTTGCCAAGGAACTGCCATGCGTCGGTGCCCGGCATCCGCAGATTCACGCCTTCCAAGTCTGCGGGCGTCGTGACTGTCAGCTCATCCTTGGGCTGGCGCAGGTTCACCTGACGACGGCCCAGATACATGACCGACAGCAGTTTGACGCCTAGTTCTTCTTCGGCCTTCTGCTTAAAGGCATCCATCAAGGGATCGTTGAAGACAGCTACCTGATGCGCGGCGTCCTGGTGGACATAGCCTGCGGTAAAGATCGAAAACTCGGGGAAGAACTGTGCCAGTTCCTGCGCCGAGGTGATCGACATTTCCAGGTTACCCCGGCTGATGGCGTCCAACTCGGTGCCTTGGGCAAAGATGGTTCCATTATAGCTGGGCTCGTAGCTTGCGAAATCAGCGACCATGGGCGCGAAAACCTCGGCCATAGCGACCGAGCGCTGGTCGGTCTCCGATCCTGATGTTGCGAGGCGAAGTTGCACTTTGTCTTCCGCCAGCGCACCGCTTGTCGCGCCAAACAGAACACCGGTTGCAACAAGGGCTGATACAGCAGCCCGGCGGGTAAGTTTGGTAATCACTTTGCTCCTCCCTGAGACATCATGATGCATTTTCCGATTCTGAGTTTTGACCTATTTTGGACATTTTGCAAGATTTTTTACAAAATATCAGATATTTTTAATTACCTGCAATCTCTGTTGTTGCGTTTCCCGAAGGTTTCTTATCCTGACAGTCTCGCCAGTCCTGCAGGAATTCTGTATAGCTTCAATAACTTGGAGTGTTTTAAAACCTTCCCATCCAGACACAATCGGATCTGCTTCGCGCCGAGCGACTTCAACAAAGTGCCTGAGTTGATTGACCAAGGGGTCGGATGCACCCTTCTTCAGCGCGGTTGATGAGATTGGCGTCCACCAATCCCTTTGCTCGCTCTGGTAACTCCACAGTCGAAGATCGGGAACGGACAACGACCCGTGAGAGCCACCTATCATGTAGCTACTCTCAGTGGTCGAAGGATAGATTGGATATTCCTGAGACGTCATCTCCCAGCTCCATGGAGCAACGATGCTGTCGGACACACTTATGGTTCCTATCGCTCCGCTTTCGAACGTCAACAGAGCACCGGCAACATCTTCGTTGTCGTAACCCCGCTGCGATGCAGCCGACCGCGCCTGTACGGTCATGACTTCTCCGGCCAGGTACCGCAGCAGATCCACATCGTGGACAAGATTGACCGAGATGGGCCCTGCGCCGGGTTTCTTTCGCCAGGGCGCAGCATCAAAATATTCGTCTGGCTTATAAAACCAGCAATTCGCATGGACAGCGCGCACATCTCCAATCTTCCCATCGACAATGGCTTCCTTAGCCGCCCTGATCAGAGGATTGTGTCTGCGATGATGTCCGACCATCATTGGCACATTGGCCTTCTCCGCTGCTTGGACAAGCTCCAGTGCAGTGGTGGCTTCCACGGCGATCGGTTTTTCGACAAGAACGGGACAACCATGTCGAACACACGTGAGGCCTTGTTCAACATGAAGCGTGGTCGGGGTCGCAAGAACAGCTCCGTCCGGCGTCTGAATTGCAAACATTTCCTCGAGGGTTTCGTAACATGCGACCCCGTGCTCAACGGCGTAAGCACGGCCTTCATCGCTGGGGTCGACCACCGCGACGAGATCAACATGGCGCAACGCTCGTATAGCGTCTGCGTGGCGGCGTCCAACAAGGCCAATGCCGACAATGGCAATGCGAAAGTTCTTAGACACTTTGCTTCCTTCCGGAGGGTCCGGAAAATCCCGAAACCGATGATTGCGATCGGGCTGCTTTGCCCAACTTGGCCACGACCGTATTGGGGTTTTCGCGATTCCGCAATAATGTATGATATTTTTATTTTTACCATACATCAGTTTGGATTGCTGATGTCTCTGAAAAATGCTAATTGAACGAGGAAACTGATAATATCGGGTGAAACGCATGGCGAAACAGCCGTCTACGATAGGTGCAAGTACCTATCAGCGCATCAAGCGGGACATCATCTTCGGGGAGTTGCAGCCCGGCTCCAAACTGAAGCTGGACGCCCTGAAGGAACGCTACTCGGCAAGCCTTTCGACACTTCGTGAAACGCTGAACCGGCTCGCCAGCGATGGATTTGTCGAAGCTCCCGAGCAACGGGGTTTTCTGGTCACGCCAGTTTCACGAGAAGACCTGACCGAGATTTCAGAGCTGCGCGTTCTGTTGGAATGCCACGCGTTAGAGTTGTCCATTGCGAATGGCGACACGGACTGGGAAGGCAACCTCGTTGCCGCACACCACAAACTGCACCTGATGGAACAGCAGCTTCTCAAGGGCGACGAGTCCGAGAAAGAAACCTGGAAACGATATGATTGGGAGTTTCACCAAGCGATGATCGCGGCCTGCAACTCCAAGAACCTTCTGTCTCTGCACTCGATCATCTACGACAAGTATCTGCGGTATCAGATGCTGGTGCTGACATATCGCGGCGAAGAGGCCGTCAAGGAACACAAGGGCATGTTCGATGCCGCGCTGGCCAGAGACGCTGACACGGCCAAGAAACTGTTGGAAGATCACATCCGAAACGGCCTCACCCACACGTTGGAGGCTATGTAATGCGACATGCTGATTGTGTGCTTCGACGTCTTCAGGTCGATTTGGCAGGGAATATCTCAATATTCCACATCTAGATCGAGAAGTTTGTGAGCGGCCCAAAGGAGACATTTAGGGTACCGTTCGGATGCCGCATCGGCAGCCCGCATTGCCGCCATTCGCTGCAGGTGCGCAGTCAAAGGGAAATCGAACTGGTGGTCTGCGGAGAGGGTGTGTGAAAACTCCCCTATTTTGACCGGACTGATGGTATAATTTCCGTATTCGGTACGGAGGTTGTTGATGACGCAATTTATCGAG
>NZ_JBQFZL010000012.1:0-101084 GCF_056542225.1 Ruegeria sp. AE3
CGGCGAAGACGGCAACTCCGAAGTCGAAGCCCGCGTCCGCGCCCAGGTCGCAGATCTCTGCAACCGCTTCCCCATCTACCCGAACCTGTAAGCCGAAAGGTCCCAACCATGAGCTTTCACCCAATTGAACAAGCCCCCGCCCGCCTGAACCGCAGCGAGCTTGCCGTGCCCGGCAGCCAGCCCGGAATGTTTGAGAAGGCCGCGAAATCGGACGTGGATGTCATCTTTCTCGATCTGGAAGACGCCGTCGCGCCCGATGAAAAGGAACAGGCGCGCAGGAACATCATTCAGGCGCTGAACGAAATCGACTGGGGCAACAAGACCATGTCGGTGCGGATCAATGGTCTGGACACCCATTACATGTACCGGGACGTCGTGGATGTTGTCGAACAGGCGGGCCAGCGTCTGGACCTGATCATGATCCCAAAAGTCGGGACAGCCGCAGATGTGTATGCGGTCGACATGCTGGTGACCCAGATCGAAGACGCCAAGGGATACAAGAAACGGATCGGGTTCGAACACATCATCGAAACCGCGCTTGGTATGCAGAATGTCAGCGAGATCGCGGCGGCATCAAAGCGCAATGAAAGCCTTCATTTTGGTGTCGCGGATTATGCGGCCTCGACGCGCGCGCGAACCACAATCATCGGGGGCGTGAACCCGGACTATTCGGTTCTGACCGACCCGGATGCCGACGGAGGCCGCCTGACCCACTGGGGCGACATGTGGCACTATGCACTTGCCCGCATGGTGGTTGCGGCGCGCGCCAATGGATTGCGTCCCATCGACGGGCCGTTCGGTGATTTTCAGGACCCCGACGGCTATAAGGCCGCGGCCAAACGTGCCGCTGTTTTGGGATGCGAAGGAAAATGGGCCATCCACCCCAGCCAGATCGCGCTGGCCAACGAGGTGATGTCGCCCTCGGATGCCGAAGTTACCAAGGCACGGCGTATCCTTGTCGCCATGGCCGAGGCCGAGGCGGATGGGAAAGGTGCCGTGTCTCTGGATGGCCGTCTGATCGACTATGCCTCGATCCGTCAGGCCGAAGTGCTGGTTGAAAAGGCAAGCCAGATCGCTGCGGCCTGATCGCCCGCACCAAACCTGACTTGCGTGGGCGCACTGTCCACGCATATTCTCCAGCGCTTTGACGGGCGGACTACGGCGCTAACGTAAATCAGCTGTCCGCGTTTCGCGAAAATTGCCTCCCTAAAACGTTTGTCACATTTTGACCAGCAAACGGATGCTGCCTTAAATCGCTACGACAAAAGCAAGGGATGTTTCCGAGTTCAACACCTGAAACCGGAACCCTGCCAATCCCGGTTCACTGCCCCGACAGGTTTCCGTTCCGAAATGCGGTCGGCGTCTGACCGAACTCGGCCTTGAACGCACGGGTCATGGCACTGGCGTTTTCGTATCCACAGCGCCCCGCGATCTCGGCGATGGATTGTTCCGTATCCTCGGCCAGATTACGCGCGCGGTTCAGGCGCAGACGCCGGTACAGCGCTTGCGGAGTTGTTTTCAGTTCCGCCTGAACACGCGTTTCGAGCCTTTTCTGTGAACATCCGATTTTCCGGGCCACGCTTCGGACTGACAGCGGAGCTTCAAGATGCGCCTGCATGACGGTCAGTGCGCGATTGACCAGCGTGTCCTCGGATTTCAGAGGCAGGTCATAATGACCACGCCCGTTCCGGCTCATGAACAGGTGCTCGACCTCCATCGCCAGCAGCGGGCCGTGATCCCGGCGGATAAGGGTCAGGGCCAGATCGAAGGCTGCCATGGCCCCGGAACAGGTCAGCCGGTTGCCATCAATGACAAACCTTTCCCGCACGGCCTCCACCGCCGGAAACCTTTCCTCGAACCGCGAAAACTCGTCCCAATGAATGGTCGCCCTGTGGTCATCCAGCAATCCGGCACTGGCAAGCAGCCAGCTTCCCGTATCCAGCCCGGCCAGATGCTTGTGTTTCTTGGCCGCTGCCAGCACGGCACGCATGGTCGACCGCGTATCCAGCTTCAGGTATCCATATGACGGCATGACAACAAGAAAATCCCCCTGTTGATCGCCGATGGCCCCGTTCGGGGTGACGACAAGGCCGCTTGAGCTTTGAACAGGGTTGCCGTCAAGCGAACAGAAGCGCCACGCATATAACGCCTGCCGCGACAGGGTGTTCGCCGCCCGCAACGGTTCGACCATGTTCGCAAGGCAATGGTTCGAGAACCCGTTGAACAGAAGGACATTGTACTGCTGCGATAATATTTTCGAATTTAGCATGAAACTGATCTATCTCTGCATGTCGTGACCATGAGCGATGGCGTTTGGTTGGTCAACCACCGATCCAGGGAACACGCGCCATGCAGTTTGGTCTGACAGAAGAACAGGACATGATCGTCTCGACGGTCCGCAGCTTTGTAGAAAAAGAAATCTACCCGCATGAAGACGCGGTCGAACGCAGCGGAACGGTCCCGCTGGAGCTTGGCAATGAGATCAAGCAGAAATGTATCGATCTTGGGTTCTATGCCTGCAACTTCCCCGAAGAAGTGGGCGGCGCGGGCCTGTCGCATCTGGATTTTACGCTGGTCGAGCGTGAACTGGGCCGTGGGTCGATGGCGCTGACGCATTTCTTTGGCCGCCCGCAGAACATCCTCATGGCCTGCAACGACGAACAGCGCGAACGCTATCTGCTGCCCGCGGTGCGCGGGGAAAAGATGGACGCGCTGGCGATGACCGAACCGGATGCCGGATCGGACGTGCGCGGCATGAAATGTCAGGCAGTGCGCGACGGTGGCGACTGGGTCGTCAACGGTTCGAAACATTTCATCTCGGGCGCGGAACACGCGGATTTCTTCATTGTCTTCGTTGCCACCGGCGTGGATGAGACCCCGAAAGGCCCCAAAAAACGCATCACCACCTTCCTGGTGGATCGCGGCACACCGGGCTTTGAAGTGCGCGACGGCTACAAATCCGTCAGCCACAGGGGTTATAAAAACTGTATCCTGTATTTCGATAATTGTCGCCTGTCTGATGCGCAGGTTCTGGGCGAGGTCGATGGCGGCTTTGCCGTGATGAACGAATGGCTCTACGCGACCCGGCTGACGGTTGCGGCCTTTTCGGTCGGGCGCGCGCGGCGCTGCTTTGATTATGCGCTGAACTACGCCGCCGAGCGCAAGCAATTCGGCCAGCCCATCGGCAAGTTTCAGGGTGTGGGCTTTCAGATTGCCGACATGATCACCGAGATTGACGCCGCCGACTGGCTGACCCTTGCCGCCGCTTGGCGCCTGGACCAGAACCTGCCCGCAAACCGCGAGATCGCCTCGGCCAAGCTCTATGCCTCCGAGGCATTGGCGCGGGTCACCGACACGACGCTGCAAATCTTCGGCGGCATGGGCCTGATGGATGATTTCCCGATCGAACGGTTTTGGCGCGACGCCCGGGTCGAACGGATCTGGGACGGCACCAGCGAGATTCAGCGCCACATCATCAGCCGCGATCTTCTGCGTCCGCTGGGCGCCTGACCATGACCAAAGACCTGACCCGGCTGCTGCGCCCGAAATCCATCGCTGTCATTGGCGGCGGTGCATGGTGCCAACAGGTTATTCTGCAATCCGAACGCATGGGATATGCTGGTCAGATCTGGCCGGTCCATCCCAAGGCTTCTGACATTGCGGGCCACAAGGTTTATGGCCATATCGAAGACCTGCCCGACGCACCTGACGCGGTTTTCATCGGCATCAACCGCCACGCCACAGTTGAAGCGGTTCAAGTCCTGTCCAGCATGGGTGCGGGTGGCGCTGTCTGCTTCGCCTCGGGCTTTTCCGAAGCCGTGGCCGAGGACGACACCGGCGGGGATTTGCAGGATCAACTGATCAACGCGGCCGGCGACATGCCCATTCTGGGCCCGAACTGCTATGGCTTCATCAACGCGCTGGACGGGGCATTGCTGTGGCCGGATCAGCACGGGGTTGTGCCCGTCGACAAGGGCGTGGCGATCCTGACGCAAAGCTCGAACATCTCGATCAACCTGACCATGCAGAAACGCGGGCTGCCGATTGCCTATATGGTGACCTGCGGAAATATGGCTCAGACCAGTCAGGCGCAGATCGCCTCGGCCCTGATCGATGACCCGCGCGTGACCGCAGTGGGCCTGCATATCGAAGGCTTCAAGAACATCCGCGAGTGGGAGGCGCTGGCCGCCAAAGCCCATGCAAAAGGCGTCCCGCTGGTCGCCCTCAAGGTCGGCGCATCGGAACAGGCGCAGGCGGCAACCGTTTCCCATACCGCGTCACTGGCGGGCAGCGATGCCGGGGCGCAGGCGCTGCTTGACCGGCTTGGCATTCCACGCCTTTCGGCGCTGCCTGACTTCCTTGAAACACTCAAACTGTTGCACTGCTACGGGCCGCTGCCGGGGGGCAACATCGCCTCGATCAGCTGTTCGGGGGGCGAGGCGAGCCTGATTGCCGATATGGCCGTTGGCACTGGGCTGCAATTTCCACGGCTGAGCGGTGAAAAGCTGACCCGCCTGCGCGGCGCGCTCGGGCCCATGGTCGCGCTGAACAACCCGCTGGATTATCACACCTATATCTGGCGTGACGAACTGGCGATGACGCGGGCTTGGTCGGGCATGACAGGCGACGATATCGACATGACATTCTCGATCGTCGACTACCCGACCACCGACTCCACCGATTGGGCCTGCGCAACGCAGGCAGCGTTGAACGTACGGGCAGAAACCGGCGCCCGGTTCGCGATTGTCGCCACCTTGCCGGAGCTTTTACCGGAAGACATCGCACAACAGCTGATGGCCGGGGGTGTTGTACCCTTGATGGGCCTGCGCGAGGCGCTGTCTGCGACCCGCGCCGCAGGGCAGGTCAAGGCCCCATCCGCAACGCCCGTTTTGCAGCCGGGTATGATGGAACCAACCCAAATCCTGACTGAAGGCGCCTCGAAGGCGGCGCTGGCGGAATGCGGCCTGCGCGTCCCGCAAAACCGGACGGTGCGGGGCGCGGAAGCTGCCCGTGCCGCAGCGGACCAGATGGAAGGCCCCTTTGCCGTCAAGGGTGTCGGGCTTGCGCATAAATCCGAACACAGCGCCGTTCGGCTGGGCATCCGGGCCGGCGACGTCGCGGCTGTCGCGGCTGATATCGGCACCGAAGACATCCTGATCGAAGAGATGGTCACCGGAACCGTTGCCGAGCTTCTGATTGGCGTGGTGCGTGACCCTGCGCATGGGTTTGTTCTGACCCTTGGGGCAGGGGGCGTGCTGACCGAACTGCTGCGCGACACGGTATCCTTGCTGGTGCCCAGCCCGCCCGGAGACATCCGCTCCGCCCTCGGTCAATTGAAGATCGCCCCACTGCTGGCGGGCTATCGCGGCCAACCGGCGGCTGATATGGATGCGATTGTTGCCGCGGTCGAGGCCGTTCAGACCTATGTCATGCAAAATGCCGACACGCTTGGCGAGGTCGAGATTAACCCGCTCCTGTGCACGCCGGATAAGGCTGTTGCCGTGGACGCCCTGATAAGAAAGGCCTGAGATATGGACCCGATCAAAACCCGCCGCGATGGTTCAATCCTCGAGGTCACGCTGGACCGCCCCAAGGCAAACGCGATTGATCTGATCACCAGCCGCAGAATGGGCGAGGTCTTTGCTGAATTCCGCGACGACCCGGACCTGCGCGTGGCCATCCTGACCGGTGCGGGCGAAAAATTCTTTTGCCCCGGCTGGGATCTGAAAGCTGCCGCCGACGGCGACGCGGTGGACGGAGATTACGGCGTCGGTGGGTTCGGAGGCCTGCAAGAGCTGCGCGACCTGAACAAGCCCGTGATTGCCGCCGTCAACGGTATCGCCTGCGGTGGCGGGCTGGAGCTGGCCTTGTCCGCGGACATGATTCTTGCCGCTGATCACGCCACTTTTGCCTTGCCGGAAATCCGCTCGGGCACTGTTGCGGATGCCGCCAGCGTCAGGTTGCCCAAGCGCATCCCCTATCACATCGCGATGGAGCTGCTGCTGACAGGCCGCTGGTTTGATGCCGAAGAAGCCAACCGCTGGGGTCTGGTGAATGAGATTATTGCCGCTGATCAGCTGATGGACCGCACGTGGGAACTCGCCCGCCTGCTGGCGTCAGGGCCGCCGCTGGTCTATGCGGCCATCAAGGAAATCGTGCGCGATGCTGAAGACGCCAAGTTTCAGGACGCCATGAACCGCATCACCAAACGGCAATTGCGCAGCGTGGATGTCCTCTATTCCAGTGAGGACCAGCTTGAAGGCGCGCGTGCATTTGCTGAAAAACGTGACCCGGTCTGGAAAGGTAAATAGAAACACGGTGTGTTTGTCGCGCGGATCCTGTAAATTTCCCATTTACTGATCCGCGCCACAGGTGCACAGTTGGGTATGCCTTATTTCGAACGAAAACCATACGTTAGCACGCCGCTTCCGGTCAGCCCGATCGCTCCGCAGCCGGACGCGCAACCGATCTCGGATATCGCACGCCGCGTGCTTGGGGCTGAACGGGGCACGAAACAGCCGCTTGAGGGGCCATTTGCGTGCCGCAAAACTTGCCACCCCGGCGGCACCGCGACCATATTGCTGTCCTTTGACGCACCAAACGGTGGCGGGCCTGTCGCATTACAGTTCGAACCGGGTGACCTGATCAACCGGAACGGCGACACTCTTCCAGCAAACCGGGTTAATGTTGTCCCCCCGCAAATCCAGCTAAACCCCGGCGAGTCAACGGATGTTGCCGTCATTGTAACCGTGCCGGACCTTGCCGATCCCGGCGAATATCACGGCCGGATTGCCTGCACGGGTACAGTGCAAACTTCGATCCTCGTGATGTATGAGGTCGCGAACGCTCAAACCTGACGGGTTACGAGGTAGTCCATGAAATGGCCCAGAAACGCGCGGGGTACTTCTTCGGTGGCCGCAAAAACCTGCGCAAACTCCTGACGGGCCGAGGCCAGCAAGTCATTGGCCGCGTCCTGTGCATATCTGATGCAGCCATAGTGATCCATGCGATCCAGAACCCAGCCCACATCCTGCGTCGAGCGGCTGTCGCGCGGGTTTGACAGCATATCCGACAGGCGTGCTTTTTCGGGCTCGTCCGCCTGAAAGCTAAGCCGCCCCAGCATCAGCGTGCGTTTGCCTTCGTAAATGTCCCCGCCGATCTCTTTGCCATATTTGTCCTGCGAGCCCACGAGGTTCAGAACGTCATCCTGTATCTGAAACGCGGCGCCCAGAAAAAACCCAAACGCGTTGAAATCGTCCAGGTTCAACACCCCGGACGCGACATCATGCGGTCGGGCAATCAGCGCCCCGATGCGCATGGGGTGAATGAAGCTGTACCAACAGGTCTTTTTCAGACACATCATCAGATAATCCGATGCATCCACGTTCAGCCGGTTGTCCCGTATCCAGCCAAGCTCCAGTGCCTGACCTTCAATGGACTGCTGCAACAGATGATCAAACTCGTCCACCACGCGCATGCCGGTTTCAGGGCCAAGTGGCCCAAGGTTCTGGCGCAACAGGCGCAGGGCCAGCGATTGCATCCCGTCACCGGTATTGATGGCCAAAGGGACCCCAAGACGCTTGTGCATACACGCGCGCCCGCGCCTGAAATCGCTTTGATCCTCGATATCGTCATGGATCAGAAACGCGTTGTGCAGCAGTTCAAGAACAGCGGCTGACACCCTCGCGGTCTCGCTGTCACCGCCGAAAGCCTCGCAGGTGGCCAGCAACAGTGCGGGCCGCAACCCCTTGCCCGAGGTTTCAATGTAATCTCGCATCGGCCCGTACAAATAGGCCTGCGGCTCGCCCGTCGGCAACAGCTGCAAAAGCGTCTCACGGGCCCGATCCCCGTAAGAGGTCAGCGTTTTTAGAAAATCCTGCTGTGCCGCAGGATCCAAATGTGCTGTGCCAGTGGCCACAAGGTCATCCCTTCTGGGTGATGATCACACGGGTTTTGGTCTCGTTCCTGCCCGTCTCGGCAAGGTTGGGTCCGGCCGCCGAAAAAGGTGCATCCGTCAGCGGCAAGGCTTTGGACAACACCCCCGACTGGCCGCTGTCCCGGCCCAGATCAAAGGCAACATCCTCTGCAATCTCCTCTCCGGGGATCGGAAGATCAGCCGTCGGCTCGTAGGCCACCATCAGGTCAAGCAGCTCTTTCGGAGGGCAGATCATACGCAACGCGTCTGCAATCGCAGGGTCTTCGGTAATCCCGCCGGGTTTTGAGTATTCCGTAGCCGGTTTCGCAATGACGGCAAGCGGCCCTTCGCCGCCACGCTCAACACCCACTGCATCCTGTCCCATCCTCAGCGCCGCCTCGACCGCAACCGCAAACCGGTTGTCCCAGGGTAGGCCGGCCTGATAGCGGGCAAAATCATAGGCGCGCAGCGGTTTCAGGATATCCGGTTCGTGCAGGTCCCAGATTTGGCAGGGCTCTGCTTTTGATCCGCCGCGTTGCAGGATGGCATTGACCGCCCGACGTGCCGCTTCGTTTGCTCCTTCCATGGTGGCAAGGTCGGTGTAGGTGCGTACATAATCCGACGCCAGCATGAAGTTCGGGATCAACGTGGCCGCCTCAGGGCGCAACCGCCAGCTGTTGATGCGGTTGACCAACAGCGGCTCCACATTGGTTTGGCGCTTGGGGTCGTTGGGATCCTGCACAATATCCGGATCAAGGAACCAGTAATGCATGTCCTCGTCGCGCAGGACGGTCTGGCCATCCACGTTGACGCTGCGCTTGAGCTGTTCCCAAACCTCGTGCGCAATCTCCTCGCGGCTACAATCACGCGCGGTTTTTCCGTTCAGCCCCGGCTTGTCCCATTCCGAGATATCTATTGAAAGCAGGCCCTTGGTCTTGCCTTCTGCCCAGTTTTCAAAGTTGATGGCCGACCAGAACTGCTTTTGTGAAACCGCGGTCAGGGCCCAGGGGCTGTCAATGAAAATGACATGGCCATGGGTCAGTTCAACATCCTTGGTCAGATAGAACTGAATTCCGTTCATCCATTGCACGTCTTCGGCCAGCAGGGGCAGCTTGGCCAGAGACGGGTCGATTGCCGTCATCGCAGGGGTGATGAGGGGCGCGATCCGTTCGATCGGCATCGCACTGATGAACCAATCCCCGGTGACCTGCTTTTCTTCGCCATCCTGTTCAACCGTCGCGCTGACGATGCGGCCATCCTGGCAGTCGATGCCCGTGACCTTTGAGTTGAACTTGTACACGACCCCCTTGCTTTTGAGGTAATCCAGCCACGGCTGTATCCACACAAGGTTTGTTGGGCCGTTCAACAACCGGTTGCCATGCGGCTCGGGCGTCGCGATACCAAGCTGAAGTTGAACCGCAATGTCGCCCACGGTCTTTGTACTGGCAGTTGTCGCCTTCGCGGCCACCAGCGAACGGGTCAGGCCAATGGCCAGAAACTTCTGATACGCTTCCGAGCGCTGCTCGGCACCGATGAAATCCCACCACCCGATGCGTTCATATTCATCGAACCGGCGCTCCTTGCAGGATGTCGCGATGCGCCACATGCAGGCGATGAAATGTTCGACATCCTCATAGGCGATCTGGTCCCGTGGCGAGAGCGTGAATGCAACCGTCTTGAGCACGTCGGCCACGTCTTTCAGCGTGCGGGGAAACCGTTCGGGAACGATGATGCCTGGGTCATCGAACTGGCTGACCAGAACCTGAGTGGTGGACACCAGATTATCGTAACAGGTGCCTTTGCCATAATAGGGCGTGCGCGCCATCGTATCGGTGATATGGCGGTAGAAATTCGGAAAGAACCGGAACCCGTGCTCGCCGGGCAGCCAGGGGCGTTTCACACCGGGGGGATAACTGGCGCCGTCCATCTCGGCCCATTGTTCAAGCGCCTTGATGTGTTTCGCCTTGGACCCGTGATCGCCTTCGCCCTTCATCACGGGGATGCTGCGTGCCTTGCCGCCGGGGATCAGCTGGCGCTCGTGAATCTCGACCTCGTACCCACGCTCGATCAGCTCATGCGCCGCGCTCATTCCGGCCACGCCACCGCCCAGTATGACAACCTTTTCAGCCATCGGATGTTCCTTTCGCGGAATAGACGTCAAAGCGCAGGGTGATATCGGACAGGCTGGCTTCGCCGATGCCGAACCCCTGCAACCTGTTCATCCAGGCATAATTCGGGTTTGATGTCAGGTATCGCGGTGCCAGCCGGACCGGGGCCGAGGCGGGCAGATTGCCCTTCGCCAGCCCGGCATACCCATCCGGCCCAAAGTCACATACGCCGGTATCTTCAAACAGGATCGGCGCACCCCCTTCAACCGGTTGAATAAGCGCTCGGGCGTGCAAAAGCCCCACACCGTCGGACCGCACGCGCATCCAATCGCCCCCCAGCGGATCGATCGTCCCCTTCAGATGAGGCCCGTCAACTGTTCCGCCGTTTTTGATCCCGAAATGCAGCCAGATACCGTCGGGCGTTTCACCCGAAGGATAGAACTCGTCGTTGAACGGCACCACAAACCTGCCCACATGTTCCAGCGCGGGCACTTGCGTGATTGCCTTTGCCGGGCGTGGCGGCGCAGGTTCGGGGGCCTTTCCGCGGCCGGGATCATATTCGCGACCACCGGTCGTCAGCACCGGTCGCCAGGTCAATGTCTTTTCTTGGGTCACAGATGGCAGCATGGCTGCAAACTGCTGAAACCCGGTCTTGGGGTCGCATTGCAAGGGCCAGCCGCGAATGGCGCGCTCGGGGCCGCCATCTTCGGAACAGATCACGCGCACCACGTCATGCGAAGACACGGCGGGTCCGGCTTCGATCAGCACCCGATTAAGCCCATTTTCGTTGATCAGCTCGGACCAACGCAATGTCACGCCCCGGTCTGTAAACTCCCCCATGACCAGATCTCCGGTCAGCACGTGATGGTGCAGATCGCCTGTGCTTCCTTGATCCTCAGATGGAATTTCTGCTGCACGCGGAAGATATGTTCGCCGTCAGACGAGGTTTGCAGATATTTCACCGCGATATCCGAAGGCACGACAATCTCGACCGGCGCACCTTGCAGTGATACAAGTGCCGCCTTGTTTGCGGGCAGGGTCCCCGATCGCAGCAACGGGCCGTCAAGGAACGGAAGAATACTGTCACGCGGCAGCACCATCGAGTTCTCAATCGGCGTGGTCACGGCCTGAAACAGCCCATTGCCCATCACGCAGGCAAAAGGCCCAAGGTATCCGTGCGCTTCCAGTTTATTGATGCCCGCGACCACGGCCTCGAAAACCTCGGGGCCGGAACAGGGCTTTCTCTTCCCGTTGATCGAAATGGACTGACCTTCACCAGCCTCCAGCAGCCCCGGGTATTTGCCGCCACCGCTGACGGTATAGATCGGCGGCAGATCGGCAGGTGCGCCACCGGCATGTCTGGGGGCTTCGCCGGTGCCCGGCTGGCCGTTGAAAATGATGTCATCCTCAACCTTGGCCACGACGGCGGCGGCCCGGCGGAACATGATCATGGCCGCGGCCAGTTCCGGATCAGCCACCTGCGCGCCTTTCAGGTAGACGTTGACGGAAACCGTCGTCAGCCGCAGGGTGTCATAATCATTTACTTCCAGACGTTTGGCCGCGCCTGACGCGTTGTCAATCAGACCCAGCTTGTTCAGGGGAACAGATTGCGTGTCCGCTGGCAGCGGCCCATAAAGCGGCAGAAAACTCGCAGCCACCCGCGCGCGCAGCGCCTCATCATGGACGGCCTTGTTAACGGCATTCCACTGTTCGGTGTTCCAATCCAATGCATCGGTCATTGTAAATCCCTCTTGGTGATGCTGCCCTGTTTGGCCGGGCAGTCCGTCTCGTTCATTCGGCTTTCGTCAAACTGTCCAGTAGTGCCCCGGCGCGTTGTTCCTGAACAACGGCACCACATTCGCGGGCAAGCGCCAATGCCAGTTCAACCTCGGCAATCGCGCTGTCCCGATCACCCTTGGCAGCAAAGGCCTTGGCCCGCACGCGGTGATATTCCGGTTTGTTCAGCGTTTCTCCTCGTTCCCAACCGGGGGCACACACGGTTTCCAGCCGGTCCAGGGCCTGATCAATATCCCCCTGATCGATCATCAACTCAGACAGAACAATCTGATTCTGCGGAAAAGTAAAGTTTCCACCAGACTTTGAGATCAGGTTCATGCACGCTTCGGTATGGGCCGGAACGCCCTCGATGTCGCCTTTTCCCGCCTGCGCAAGACCCATGTAGATATCCTGCATGGCGTGAAGATACAGGAACCCTTCCTCGTCGGCGATCTTGCGGGCTTCCTTCATGGTCACGTCCAGCCGGTCCCATTCGCCTGCGTAGGGCAGGAACATGCTGCACGCGCCCATGATGTAGACAAGGTTGGGCGCGTGGTTCAGTGCCCGGCTGACGTCGATGGCTTTCAAGCGCGCGGCCTCCGCCTCATCGAACTTGCCCTGCTGCCACAGAAGGCACCCCTGAATGGCCAGCAATGACGCCGTGGTCGAGGACTGGGTCATCGGCATCATGGCCATGTCCAGCTCGGGCGTGATCAGGGCAAAGGCACGGTCAAGCTGCTGCTCGCAATCCGCGAATTCCCCACGGAAGTAATGCGTGAAACTCAGCGCGCGGGCTGCCAGCACGTTGGGAACAGTGTCGCCGCTCATACCGGCCATCGCGTCCAGGGCTTGTCCCATCTCCATTGCGCGGTTCATCTGGCCCGCGACAAAGAAATTGGTCCAGCGGCAGAAGGTGGCCGCAAAAAGGGTTTCGCCATCGCCCAAAGCATGGGCAAGCTCCATCGCGCGGGCGGCTGTCTCTCCGACCTGATCGGAGGACCATCCATAAATCGCCATGTAAGCCGGCAGGATATTCATCTGCACCCGAAGCTCGAACCCATCACGCTCGGCATTGGCGGGCATCGTTCCGATATTGCGCAGGGCCGCGCGAAAGGCCGAGATCGCAGGCAGGTTCGCCAACCGCGACAGGGCTTGTTCGCCTGCCGTAAACCAGTTGGACACCGCCTCATCCTTCAACCCGCCATGGTCGCAGTGATGCGCCACGGTATCGGGGGCGGGGCTTCCGAATGCGTTATGTCCGGCCAGCAAGGCCCGTGCGATTTTCAGGTGAACCTTCTGCCGGTCTTCGCGCAGCAGCGAGTTATAGGCCGTATCCTGAACCAGCGCGTGGTTGAACGTATAGGTGGCCGTTCCGGCTTCGCCCGTGATCAGCACAACGCCAGCCGCCATCAGCTGCATCAGCGCGCTTTCCACATCCATGTCTTCCTGCGCCACCGCCTGGATCATCGCCGAGGTGAAACTGCGCCCGATAACAGACCCAAGCTGCGCAATGGGCTTGGCGTTTTCCATCCGGTCAAGACGCGACATCAACGAATCCTGAAGGGTTGCGGGGATACTCAGGGCATCCAGAACCTCGGCGTTGATCGGCGCATCTTGCGGCAGCTGGTCCAGAACCGCCTTGGTCATCTCTTCGATGTAAAGCGGCACGCCATCGGCTTTCTCGACAATCTGCCTGATCAGGATGACCGGCAAACTGTACGGCTCAGCCACGCGCCGGACCAGTTCCGAGGCTTCACTGCTGGCCAGAGGCGTCAGATCGATGCGCGCCGCGCGGCCTTCGTAATGTTCTGGCGGCTCATATTCAGGGCGATGCGACAGGACCACCAGTATCGGGAACCCGTCCAGTCCTGATGCCAGCGCCTCCAGCACGTCCAGCGTGGTTGCGTCAGCCCAGTGCACGTCCTCCACCACCAGCAGCAAGGTGCCGCGCCTGTCGCACAGGCTGCCAATGCTGCGCAACAACACGTCCAGCGACTTGCGGGCCTTCTTCAGGGGGTCCGGATCCGGCGCTGCGCCCGTTTCGACCCCGGCCATATCCAGAAGAACAGGCAAATCCGCGTCGCTCAGACGAGAGGCGGCCTGAACAAAGTCGGAAATCGCGCCTCGGATGCTATCATCGGACTTGTCTCCTGAAACCCGCCTCAACTCTCCCACGATCGGATGAAGCGGAAGGCTGGCCAGATGCGGAATACACTGCAACGTAAAGGGTTTGACGCCAATTGTTTCAGACAGGGACTTGATCAGCCGCGACTTGCCAATGCCTGCGGCGCCGCCGACAAACGCGAACCTGCCGGACCCCGCCTGTGCATCTTTCCAAAGCTGCGTTAGGACTGAAAGATCGTCGCCCCGGGCGACAAGATCAACAGCTGACTGTCCGACACGCGCATCGAACCGGCTGGTCGCGACGCTTTCGGAAATGGCGCGATAGACAGTGCGCTGATTGTCAAATCCTTTCAGGTTGTGGCTGCCACGGGGCTCGAATTCGAATGCGCCTTGTGTCAACCGCCACGTCTCTGCGGAAACGACCACCTCGCCCGGCTCGGCCAGACCTTGCAGGCGGGATGCGAGGTTCGCGGTTTCACCGACCAGAAAGTCCTGCGACCCAAGACTTGTTGACGAGACCACCCCCACAACGACCATACCGGTGGCAATTCCCGCCCGCAGATCCAGTTTTTCGCCAAACCTGTTTTCAAGGTTTTGTACGGCTTCAATGGTCTCCAGCACGGCGCGAACGGCGCGTTCGGCATCGTCCTCCATGGCTTTGGGATATCCGAAATAGACCATGATCCCGTCGCCCTGCCTGTAGGCCAGGTGACAGCCATGCTGTTTCAGGGTGCCGATCGCCGTATCCAGATACAGGTTCATAATCTGCATCAGGTCTTCCGGGTCATACCGCTGAGCCAGCTGCGTGGACCCCACTAGATCGCAGAAAACCAGCGTAAGCTGTCGCCGCTCGGCTTCGGACCTAAGCTCCTGCCGGGTCGATGCCTCCTCAGATTTCAGACGGGCCTGCGCCTTGCGAAACCGCTTTCTTTCGCCAACCGTCAGCCCCAGATCGCGCAGTTCGGGATCTGTCAACTCGTCCAGAATATCATCATCCACGCCTTCCTGCCGAAACAGGGTGGCATGGTTTTCCAGATCAGCCAGTCGAAGAACTTTTGAGATACGCGGCGATGCCTCAAGGACCCCCGTCATCGTTCTGCGCCCCCGCCCATTTTCCTTCTCCCCTTATTCCCCTCAAAACATATTGTATTTGTATAAGCAAAAATAGAGAGGAATTTACGTTCAATCCACATGACGCAGGGACACCATTGTTAACTTGTTATCTGCTGTGACAGATGTAGGGTTGAATTTCCACTCCACTTTGAGTTTTTCGTGTCAAATCATTGGCTTTCAGTTTCATATTGATTTTTCACGCGCAAAACTGGGCCCGGCATGCTGCCTTGCCGCGCGTAATGGGGAAGGGTGTTTTCCCATAGGCGCTAGGGCCTCGTGCGCTTTTATCGAAGTTGTGGAAATGCGAAAATCAGACCCTGCCGATTTTCGACACTGCCGCGCGCTTTTACCGCTTCCCCCTACGTCAATAGTCGCGTCGCGTGCGACACAAGCACCCGCTTTGGCGCTGGAAACGTGACCCGGCAGGATACCGGTTCCACCAAATGGGCAGAACCGGTGTCTTCTTCAGACGGTTGCGCCTTTCAGGCGGATGGCAGTGCCAAGGCTGCCCGCGCAAAGCCCGACCAGAACCGAGATGCCCAGTTCCACCGCTTCCACATGAGCAAACTGAAAGCCCGCAAAAACCAGCGTTTCCAGCATGCCGACAACGGCCCCCAGTGCCGCGCCCAACCACAGCTTGCGGGTCATCATTCCAAGCGCCAGCCCTAGTATGCCGGGCAGGCCCAGGACATTGGCGCCGATTGTTCCAAGTAAGTCTAGCATGTCCGTCCCCACATCAATTCGAGCTGTTGTTCAGAAACGCGCGAATGTCGTCGCCAGAGGCGAATGCATGTTCCTGCAGAACCTCGCCCTCCACGGCCTCGCTTATTTTCTGGTACTGTTCCAGATAGTTTGCGGGCAGATTATGCGCGATGCCCTGATGGCAGTCGATACATGTCATGCCGGTGTCAATGGCGCGCTGGTGTTCCGACGCGGCCCGTGTTTCCTGAATGGTAAAGTCCATGTAGTCGAAGTTATGACAGTTGCGGCATTCACGGCTGTCCGATTCCTTCATCTTCTTCCACACGGCCGAAGCCATGCTCAGGCGATGCGCCTCGTATTGCTCGGGTGTGCTGATGGTTCCGGCCAGCTCATGATAGACGTCTTTGACGGCCATGATCTTGGCTTTGATCTTGTGGCTCCATTCATCCGGCACGTGGCAGTCGGAACAGATCGCACGAACGCCGGAATGGTTGTTGTAATGGACCGTTTCGCGATATTCGCCCAGGTTCGTTTCCATCGTGTGGCACGAAGTACAGAATTCTTCGGTATTCGTCAGCTCAAGGGTCCAGTGAAATCCACCCCAGAACAGGATACCGGCCAGAAATCCGGCCAGGACCAGAAAGCCTGAACTGAACAGCACCGTCGGCGTCCAGATCGCGTTCCAGAGGCGACCAAGCAAGCCGCGGTTTTCAGGGGAGTCGGCCATGTCGGTGCTCCTTTCAGTCTTGCGTTGGATCAATTGCCGGCGGAGGGCTGGAACACGTTGTCGACCAGCGGCGGGGCGTCGGCCTGCGGTACGTGGCACTGGTTGCAGAAATACCGGGTTCCGGCGATCCGATCCAGTTCGCGGCCTTCGCGGTCCAGATAATGGGTCATCGACAGCGTTGGTGCGTTGCGGTCACCGGCTTTGGTCCAGTCATGGCAGGACAGGCACTGGTTGGTACGGATGTCGATCTGGTACTGTTCGACCGAATGCGGGATCAATGGCGGCTGCTGTCGGTAATTGCGCTGCTGCCGCCCTTCGACATTGCGGTGGATCTGGTCCAGCGGCACCGGCTCATCCACGTCCGCACCACGCAGGGATTCAACCTGAGCAGATTGCGCGACGGCCCAACCGCTCAGCAATAATACGGGTAGAAGGGCAATTCCGCCTGTAACGATCGATTTTTTCATCTTGGCACTCCCCTAGATAGGTCTGGCGGCGCGCGGCTCGGGCGCGGCAACTGGATCGAAAGGTTGGACGACGTGGTCGTCGAACCGGTGAGTAAAGGTAAAGACGTCGACCGCGCAGACATCGATGCAGCGGCCACAATTCGTGCAGTCGGGTGACAGGATCAGCGGGGTACTTCCCGGTTTGCCCTTCAGCGCGGGCGAGATCACCTGATTTTCCGGGCAGATCGCGTAACAATCCATGCAGTCATCGCAGGCGGCGCGGTTTGCGGCGCTGATCCGCAGCAGGCTTTTTGCTCCGATCAGGCCATAGAACGCGCCCACCGGACACAGGTGCCCGCACCATCCGTGGCGCGAGACGAAGACGTCAAAGACAAAGATGGCGGCGATCAGGGCCCAGACAAAGCCCATTCCAAAGACCAGCCCGCGATGCAGCATGGTGATCGGGTTGATCAGTTCCCACGCGATCATGCCGCTCAGACCCGAAACAAGCAGGACGGTTGCCAGAATCCACAGGCGCGTGCCGCGCTTTGGTTGCCAGCCCTTCGGCAGGTCCAGCTTGCGATGCAGCCAGTTGGCCGCATCCGTCACCGGATTGATCGGGCAGACCCAGGAACAATAGACCCGCCCGCCGATCAGCGCGTAGATCACCAGAACGATCGCCCCGCCGATCAGTGCCGTCACCTCGGGCCAGTGGCCTGCAACCATGCTCTGCAACAGGATGAACGGATCGGTCAAAGGCAGCACGTCCAGCGTCAGCGACCCGGCCAGCGTGCCCTGAACGATCCAGATGCCGAACCATGGGCCCAGCAGAAACAGAACCAGAAAGAACAGCTGGCTTGCACGGCGCAGCAGCAGATAGCGATGCGCGCCGATCCAGCCCTTGCTGGCGATGGCCTCGTGACCTGTGGGCATATCTGTGCGGGCGCTCATTGTCCCACCCCCGGCAGATCATATCCCGGCGCAAAGCCGCCGGGCGTGACCAGATTGTCCGTGCCCGGTCCGGGCAAACGGTCCGGCAGATCGATGATCCCCTCGACCACCGGCGCGCCTTTCGCGGCCTTTTCTTCCCAGCCCTTGCGGTAGTGCTCTGCCGAACTGCCCCGCGCCAGCCGGGCAGGCAGCACCTTGATGGCGGCCTCGGGCAGAACACAGCTTTTCTCGCACATGCCGCAACCGGTGCAGCGGTCGGCGTGGACGGTCGGGATGAACATCGCGTGATGGCCCGACCGCGTGTTGTGCGTGGTGTCCAGCGTGATCGCCTCGTCGATGACGGGGCAGACGCGGTAACAGACATCGCAGCGCAACCCGAGGAAGTTCAGGCAGTTCTCCTGATCGACCAGAACCGCGACCCCCATCTTCGCATCGTCGATATTGTCCAACGCGGGATCCAGTGCCCCGGTCGGACATGCGGCGACACATGGGATGTCGTCGCACATCTCGCAGGGAATATCCCGAGCGGTGAAAAAGGGTGTTCCCGTCGCCACCGCGTCCGAGCCCAACTCGGCCAGTTTCAGGGTATCGTATGGGCAATCCCGCACGCATAATCCGCAGCGGATGCAGGCCGACAGAAACTCCTTTTCCGGCAGCGCGCCGGGCGGGCGCAAAGCCTCGGCTGGCAGGGCGCGGGCGTCGCGGGCCAGATAGGCCAGCACCGTCCCGGCGACCACGCAGCCGCCCGCCGCCCGCGCCGAATCCTGCAGGAACCGGCGCCGCTGCGGCGAAAGGGGTTTGTCGGCAAAAGACATGAGGATTTACCCGTACGATCCTTGTTGCCTATGCGCGCTCGACCTTGCAGGCGCATTTCTTGAAGTCGGTCTCTTTCGACAGCGGGCAGGTCGCGTCCAGCGTCAGCTTGTTGGTCAGCTGGCCTTCATCAAACCACGGCATGAACACCAGACCGCGCGGCACCTTGTTGCGCCCACGGGTTTCGACCCGGCTGGTGACCTCGCCCCGACGGGTGGACAGAACAATCTCCTGACCCCGGCGCAGATCCCGATCCTTGGCGTCCTGCGGATGCATGTAAACCACAGCAGCGGGATAGGCGCGGTGCAGTTCTGGCACACGGCGTGTCATCGACCCCGAATGCCAGTGTTCCAGCACGCGACCGGTGCACAGCCACAGATCATATTCGGCATCCGGTTCCTCGGCCGCAGGTTCGTAAGGCGCAAAGATGATGCTCGCCTTGCCATCCTTCTTGCCATAGAACTTCACGCCCGCACCTTCGGGCACATAAGGGTCATAGCCTTCGCGGAAACGATACAGCGTTTCCTTGCCATCCACGACCGGCCAGCGCAGGCCACGGGCTTGGTGATAGGTTTCAAACGGAGCCAGATCGTGCGCGTGGCCGCGCCCGAAGTTGGCATATTCCTCGAACAGACCCTTCTGAACGTAGAACCCGAAATGCTCGGATTCGTCGTTGTCAAAGCCCTCGGCCGTTTCCGACAGCGGGAACTTGTCGACGCTGCCATTGGCGAACAGAACCTCGTACATGGTCTTGCCGCGATGCTCTGGCATGGTGGCCAGCAACTCTTCGCCCCAAACCTCTTCGACTGTAAAGCGTTTCGAGAATTCCATCACCTGCCACATGTCCGACTTGGCCTCGCCGGGTGCCTTGACCTGCTGCCGCCAGAACTGGGTACGGCGTTCCGCGTTGCCATAGGCACCTTCCTTCTCGACCCACATGGCGGTAGGCAGGATCAGGTCGGCGGACACGGCCGTGACGGTCGGGTAGGGGTCTGATACAGTGATGAAGTTTTCGGGGTTGCGATACCCGGGATAGCCTTCTTCGTTGATGTTCGGTGCGGCCTGCATGTTGTTGTTGCACTGCACCCAATAGGCGTTCAGATCGCCATCCTTCAGCTTGCGGTGCTGCTGCACGGCGTGAAAGCCGGGCTTGGCCGGAATGGTACCCGCAGGCACGTTCCAGGCGGTTTCACAAATCTTGCGGTGCTCGTCATTCATGACAACCATGTCGGCAGGCAGACGGTGGGCAAAGGTGCCAACCTCACGCGCGGTCCCGCAGGCCGACGGCTGACCGGTCAGCGAGAAGGGCGAGTTTCCGGGCTCGGAAATCTTGCCCACCAGCAGGTGCACGTTGTACATCAACGAGTTCACCCACGACCCGCGGGTATGCTGGTTGAACCCCATGGTCCACAGGCTCATGACCTTGCGGTTCGGGTCGGCATATTGCTGGGCCAGACGCTCCAGCTTGTCCGCCGGAACACCGGACAGTTCCGAAGTGTATTCCAGCGTGTATTCCGATACCGCCTCGGCATATTCCTCAAAGCTGATCGGTTCCATCTTGCCGACATTGGGGTTCGCGGCCTCTTGTTGCAGCGGATGATTGTCGCGCAGGCCATAACCGATATCGGTGGCTGTTTTGGTGATATTGACGTGGTTCTTGACGAACTCTTCGTTCACCGCGCCATTCTGGATGATGTAATTGGCGATATAGTTCAGGATCGCCAGATCGGTCTGCGGGTTGAACACCATGCCATTGTCGGCCAGCTCGAACGAGCGGTGCTCGAAGGTCGAAAGAACATGCACTTCGCATCCCGGCTTGGTCAGGCGCGTATCGGTCAGACGCGACCACAGGATCGGGTGCATCTCGGCCATGTTCGACCCCCACAGAACAAACGTATCCGCGTGCTCAAGGTCGTCATAGCAGCCCATAGGCTCGTCGATGCCGAAGGTGCGGATAAAGCCGACCACGGCAGAAGCCATGCAGTGACGCGCGTTGGGGTCGATGTTGTTCGACCGGAACCCGGCCTTCATCATCTTGGCCGCCGCATAACCTTCCCAGACGGTCCACTGACCAGAACCGAACATGCCCACGCTGGTCGGGCCTTTCTTGGCCAGCGCCTCTTTCCACTTGGCAGCCATGACGTCAAAGGCTTCGTCCCAGCTGACCGGCTCAAACTCGCCATTCTTGTCATATTCGCCGTTGGTTTTGCGCAAAAGCGGCGTGGTCAGGCGGTCCTTGCCATACATAATCTTGGACAGGAAATAGCCCTTGATACAGTTCAGACCCCGGTTGACCGGCGCATCCGGGTCGCCCTGCGTGGCGACTACGCGACCATCCTTGGTGCCCACCAGAACCGAACAGCCCGTACCGCAGAACCGGCAGGCGGCCTTGTCCCAGCGGATATCAGGCGCGGCGGCCTGAGCGCTGGCCGAACCAGCGGCCAGTGGGATGCCGGCAGCCGAGGCCGTGGCAGCCGCTGCGGACGCTTTCAGGAATGTACGACGGGATTCAGAGATGGTCATTGCATGGGCCTCCTGCTGGACGGTTGGCTTGGAGCATCAGGACGCGGAGCAACCTCCGCGGGATCTTCGAAATGGTGATAGGTCAGCGACAATGAGATCACGCCGGGGATCTGGTGCAGATCCATGATGGTTTCCGAGGCCAGCCGGTCGGCTGTATCCTCGACAACCACGACGAACCGGCCATCCTCGGCCTCCGCATGAAGCTCGACGCCATCGGTGCCGGTTATCGCCGCGCGCGCGGCGTCGGTGTGATCGGGGGCGATGTGGACAAGACAGCCACAGATATTCATTGGGTCACCTCCGGGTGCAAAGGGGCGGGGCGGTGCATCGTGATGGCCCCGGCAGGGCAGGCGGCAGAACATATGCCGCATCCGATACAGGTTTCGGTTTCAAGCGCCGGTTCAGCCCGCCCGCCCAGTTGCAGGCGAAAGCGGATGGCTTCCTGTTCGCAAGTGTCCTGGCACAGGCGGCAGCTCACCCCGTTCATCGACAGGCAGCTTGCGGCCTCGATCCGTGCGCGCCACGGCCACTCGGCCACACGCTCGGGCAACAGCGCCGGGGTCGGGCAGATTTCGGCACATGCACCGCATAAGGTGCAGCCGCCTGCGGAAAGATCCAGAACCGGAAAGCCGCTGTCGTCGAATGTGATGATGTCTTCCGGGCAGGCCCCGGCGCAGTCTTCACAGCCTGTGCACAGATCGGCAAAGCCTGTCACGCCCGCGCCCGGCGGTCGGATCGCATCAGGATCCTCCCGTAGGATACGTGCGCTCAGAAAAGCGCGTCTGCTGGTCAACTGGCTCATGGCTGGCGACTCGAGTGTGGATAGATTGGTTCGCGTCCTTACTTCCTAACTGCGCGAAGCAGCGCACGAATTGACCTATATCATGTTTTTCGCGAATATCATGTTCTTGGTGAATTTTCCTGACCCACCTGAGATTTGCGACCATGCGTCATACATTCAGCTCGACACGGGCTCCGATAAAATATCTCAAGATTTCAGCTACTTGGCTTTCGGGCGCCGCGCATATCGCAGTAGACAGCCCATCTGCGATCACCGCGTCAGGGGCAGAAACCGAAACCGTTCTGTCCCGGTTTGCAGGCCCGTCCGGGGTGATGATGTGGCCCAAACCCTGTCCCAGCTGCGTCCCCAGCGACGATGATGTCGCGACCGCGCGGTCACGCAGCTCGACCCGTTTCAGAACCCGCTGGTCCGGCGCGGCCAACCCGGCTTTCCAGGGCGTGCCGTCGCCACGCACACCCAAGGCGGCAACCTCTCCCATGTCGACCAGAACATCACGCAAGCCAAGGCCACGCAGCAGCGCAGCGATCCGATCCGTGATCGCTCCCTGGGCGATACCGTTCAGCGTCAGGGCCGACTGACCCGGCACCGGCAGTCGCACCGACGCGGCATCGAAAGACACCCGTTCCCAGCCCACAGCAGCGCGGGCGGCAGCCAGATCTTCGGGGCCAGCGCCTGTTGCCATGGCATACCACAGGGGCTGAATGCTGGGGTCGAATGCGCCGCCGGATGCCTGATGCAGCGCACTGCTCAGGCTCAGCACATTCAACAGCTCAGGCGCGGGTGCGGTCAAAACACCATCGCGGTTCAGGCGGCTCAGCTGTGACTGCGGACGGTACAGGCTGAAGATATCCTCCAGCCGGGTCACCTCACCCTCGACGGCGGTGATGATCGGTGCGGCCTCGGCATCCGTCAGCCCAACCAGCCGCAGGCTGGCCGCAGCCCCAAGGGCGGTGCCGCGCCAGTGCGTGTCAAAGGCCATGGCCGGGGAGGCCGCACAGGCGGCCGAAATGATCAGAAATCGGCGACGGGACAGGGCGATCATACGGGGGTCTCCAACTTCAGATCAAGATCGACCGGGCCAAGCACTTCGGCATCAGGAATGTCGGGCAGGCGCATCGCGGTCCCGCCATAGGTATCCGCGAAAACCTGGGCATCGGCAGGATCGGCAAAAGGCACCACTTCGCGCGCGCCCATGCCGCCGGCCACATCGGCACCAACCACAAAAGTCGCACCATCCGCAGCGATCCAGTTCGAAATCCCCGGCTGCCGCCAGCTTGGCGCAACGCCCATATCGCTGACATAGATGGCCGTGATATCCGCATCGCGCTCGGGGCTTTTCAGATAGGCCACCAAGTCCCGCACCTGTGCAAAGAAAAGCGGGGCCGGATAGCCTTCCAGATGAACCTGCCCCTTGGGGCCGCCATGCTCGGCGACATTCATCTGGCAGAAATAGCTCAGCGCATCGGGTGTCAGGTCGACCGGATCGGGGGCCTCGGCCAGCTCTTCCTTGCAGGCCGCCAGTGCGAGCAATGCGATCAGGGCAAGACGTCTCATGGCTCAACCCTCCG
Organism: Ruegeria sp. AE3; assembly: GCF_056542225.1. Classification (NCBI taxonomy): domain Bacteria; kingdom Pseudomonadati; phylum Pseudomonadota; class Alphaproteobacteria; order Rhodobacterales; family Roseobacteraceae; genus Ruegeria; species Ruegeria sp. AE3. The sequence continues at coordinate 23,569 of NZ_JBQFZL010000012.1, forward strand.
GAAAGCCAGCCGGGCGAGGGCAAAGCCCAGCACCGGCCAGATCAGCAGCGACGCGGGCGCGGCCCAGACCGGCAGGGCCTGTGCGGCCCCGGTCATGCCCGAAGCCATGGCAACACCCTCGGTCGCGGCGATGTTCCACAAACGGAAAGCGTCGGCCGGGTTGGCCACCATCACCCATGGAAAGACGGATTGGGTGAAGGCGCCGCCCTTGTCCATGACGACGGCCCCCAACAGGCCCAGATCATAAAGGACGACAAAAACCAGCCAAAGCCCGGCCGACAGACCCGCTGCCGCCGTGGCGCCCCTCGCCAAAGCGGACAGCAGGTATCCAAGCGCCAGAAACACGGCGCCCAGCAGGATCGAGGTCAGGACAAGTCGCACCAGCGCCATCAGGCTTTCCGGTCCCGCACCACCAAAGTACGCGGCTACCGCACCTGCGGTGCCAAAACCGACGGTCATGGCAAAGGCCAGCGCGGCCAGATGGGCGCAGAACTTGCCCAACAGAATTTCCCCGCGCCCGGCCGGATAGGACAGCAGCAGCGACAGGCTGCCCCGGTCCACATCGCCCGCGATGGCATCGAAGGAAATCATCAGCGCCAGCAAAGGCGCAAGATAGACCGACAACGTGGTCATCGACGCGACCGATACGGTCAGCATATCGACACCCAATGTGCCGGTGGGCGCACTGCCCGCAAAGGTCAGCGCCAAGGCGAACAGCACCATGATCAGCGTGGCAACCAACAGCCAGCGGTTGCGGCGCAGGATCAGCATTTCAGTTCGGGTGATGGCAAGGAAGCGGGTCATGTCCTCTCCTCCTGTGCATAGTGGCGATAAAGGTCCTCCAGCTTGGGCGGTGTCATTTCCACATCCGCCACCGCATCGCCCAACCCGGCGATCCGGCGCAGGGCCTCCATCTTGTCTTCGGGTGTGCAGAGCAGCTCAACGGACGCGCCGTTGATCCGGTTGCCGCCCAGTTCGGCGGCCAAGGCATCCGCATTGGCGCTGGCACGCACCTTCAGGCGGATCGGCAGCCCGGCCAGCGCCGAGAGGTTGTTCAGCGTGTCATCGGCGACCATCCGACCCTTGCGCATGATGGCGATCCGGTCGGTGCGCGCCTCAACCTCGGTCAAAGCATGGCTGGCAATCAGCACGGCGGTACCCTGCGCGGCCAATTCATCAATGATGGCATAAAGGTCCTGCCGCGAGATCGGGTCCAGGCCGGATGTCGGCTCGTCTAGCAGCGCCACTTTCGGCTGTCCCAGCAGCACCTGCGCCAGCCCCAGACGTTGCCGCATCCCCTTGGAATAGGCCCCGATCCGGCGGTCCAATGCGTCGCTCAGACCAACGCGCTCCAACAGGCCGGGCACATCGGCTTTTGACCCGGACAGTTTTGTAAACAGCGTCAGCTGCTCGCGCCCCGTCAACGCCGGGTGAAACGAGACCGCCTCGGGCAGATACGCCGTATCCCGTCGCGCCTGCGCGCTGCCAGGGGTGGCGTCCCCGATCCGAATGGCCCCGTCCCGAATGGGCGTCAGGCCAAGGATGGACTTGATCAGGGTCGACTTGCCCGCGCCGTTATGGCCCAGCAGCGCCACGCGCTGACCGGGGGCAAGGGATAGGGTGATATCGTCAAGAACGCAGGTTTTCCCCCGGTTCTTGCTGACATGGTCAATTGACAGGGCCTTATCCGTCATGAGGCACCTTTTTCATAGCTGGGGGTTCAGGGGCTTGCATCAATGGGTTGCTGTCCATCACACCCCCCGGCAACAGTGCCGGGAAGGCCGATTGCGACCAGCGTACCAGCTGTACGGCAGGCGAGCCGAGCAGCAATTTGGCTGCGGGTTGGGTCCACAGCACATGGTCCATACTGTCATTGGGTCGATAGGGGACATCGGCGATGCCGTTGCCATCCACATCATAGGCGGCAAAATCGGACCAGTAGTTGCCGCGGCCGTCTTCGGACCACTCGACCCACTTGGTCGAGACGTATTTCACCTGCGTCCGGTTGCCGATGAATGAATTGCCAACGATGCGGTTGCGTTCACTGCCAGCGGTAAAGTGGATACCGATGCCGCATCCCTCAAACCAGTTGTCGGTGAATTCGTTCTTGTTCGAGTTATAGAGGAAGGTGCATTTTTCCTTGGCACCTTTCACCACATTGCCGGTGATGACGCTCTTGTTGGCGTAATTCAGCATCACGCCATGTTCGCGGTCCCCGATCGAGACATTGTTGGCGACCCGCACGTTGGTCGTGAACATCACCGCATAGCCCAGATCGTTGCCGATCGAGACGTTGTCGCTGACGACCGAGTCATCGGCATACATGTAGTGAACGGCAAACCGCAGATCGCGGAACAGGTTGCCGGTAAAGGTGTTCTTCTTGGACGAGTTCACAAAGATCCCGTCGCGGCCATAGCGGATGTCATTGCCTTCAACCACCGCACCCGGCGCGTTCCAGACATAGACACCATTGCCACGCGCGTTCATGTGGCGATCCTGTCGCCCTTCAATCCGGTTGCGTCGTACGATGCTGTCCTTCGCACCGTGGATGTCGATGCCGTAAAGATTGCCCAGCATCACGTTATCCTCGACCACCGGCGCGCGCGCCGTCTTGGTCAGCTGGATGCCGCTGTCGATCCCGTCATGATCCGAGCCTGATCCGATCACCGTCAGCCCGCGCAGGGTCACGCCCGGCCCGGTCACTGTGATCACGCTGCCTTGGCCTTGTCCGTCGATGGTGGCCTGTCCCAGCCCGTCGAGGGTCACGGGCCGGTCCAGAACCAACTGCTCGACGTAAACGCCGGGGCTCAGGCGAAGGGTGTCCCCATCCGCCGCCTGCGCCAGTATCTCGTTGATGGCCCCCGCCCGGTTGGGCACATCCCAGTCCGCCGCCCAAAGGGGCGAGCCGAGCAGGAGCGGTATGAGCAGGGGCCAACGCATGTTTATGCGCTCCGCGGCTCAACAAACATCCGGCCGCGCATCTCCATGTGCAGCGCGTGGCAGAACCACTGGCAATAGAACCAGTGCACGCCCGGACGGTCGGCAATGAACGTGACCGAGGCCGTGGCCTGCGGTGCAACTTCCATCGCGATACCGAAGTTCGACAGGCAGAAGCCGTGGGTCACATCGTCCACGTCATCCAGGTTGGTGACATAAACGGTCACTTCGTCACCCTGTTTGACGGTGAACTTCTCCATGCTGAACACGGGCGCGGTCGAGGTCATGTAGACCCGCACCTTGTTGCCGTCCCGGATCGGTTCCTCGGCACCTTCGTCCAGATCGACGCCGTCAGCGGCAGCCTGCGCGCGCGCCTCTTCCCACATTGGGTCGTTGCGGTCCCAGACATTCACCGGGTTCACCTTGGACCGGTGAACAATGATCGAGTCATGCGGCTCGGCAAAGGTCGGGCCGTCATGGACCACCTTCATCTTGTCGCCGGAAATATCGATCAGCTGCTCATTTTCGGGCTTCAGCGGGCCTACGTTCAGGAAGCGGTCTTTCGAGAATTTATTCATCGAAATCAGCCACTTGCCATCGGCTTCGGCAGTTTCACCCATCGAGGTCGAGTTGTGGCCCGGCTGGTAATGCACGTCGACCTTGTCGATGATCGGGTCAACATCAGCACCCGCATAGGCCTCGATCGCCTTGGCGATGTCCCACTTCACCACCTGGCTGTCCAGGAACAGGGTGGTATAAGCGTTGCCCTTGCCGTCGAACGCCGTGTGAAGCGGGCCAAGACCCAGCTGCGGCTCGGCGACAACAGCGGAACGCGGATCGGCGTTTTCGCTGAACAGTGCATCGACCTTTTCCACATCGATTACGGACACGGTCGGCGACAGCTTGCCGTTGATCATGATGTGTTTCTTGTCAGGCGCTGCGTTCACACCGTGTGGCGAGTTCGGGATCGGGATGTACCGGGTCAGGTTTCCACCCGCCTCTTTACGCCCGTCCACGACCTTGACGCCGTTCAGTTCCTGATAGTTCCCGGCCGCTACGGCCTCTTCGATACCTTTGAGGTTGAACACGACCACATGGTCCAGCTCGTTCTCGGTCATCTCGGCCAGGTTCATACCCATTTCCGAGTTATACGAGGTCGAGAAGGCGTATTTGCCCTGATAGTCGCAGTCGGTGTTATCGAGGTTACCCGACACCATCACCTGCCATGCAACTTCCATGGTGTCGCCGTCGATGGCCGTAAAGATGTTCACATATTGTGACGGATCATCAAGGATCTGGCCGTCATTGACCAGCGGGGCCTCGTGCTCACCGTTGGCAAAGACATAGCCGGTGCGCGGGAATTTCTGCGGACGCAGGCCGTGGATGTCATGCGCGTTCGGGATCTCGATGATCTTGTCGCATTTCATCACGTCACAGCGCACACGGGCCACGCGGGTGTTGGCCTTGTCGTTCATGAACAGATAACGGCCATCATAGGTGCCGTCGGTGAACGACATATGCGGGTGGTGCAGGTCGCCGTTGTCATAGGTGACCTTGCCGTTTGCAGCCAGGAACTCCTTGGTTTCAGGCAGCAGGCCCTCGGTCAGAACCTTCAGCGACTCGTTGGTCTGGCCCCAGCCCGTGGCCGAGCAGCGGTTGAACACCGGCACCCGCATCAGCTCGCGCATGGACGGCACGCCTAGAATGCGCAGTTCGCCGGTCTGGCCCGACGACCAGAAGCCGTAATATTCGTCCAGCTCGCCCGGCTCCAGATGCTGCTTGGCGGCAGCGCTGGCCTCTTTCGCGGTCATCAGGGTCGATCCCAGACCGGTCCCGGCGATGACGGCACCGGTGGCAGTGGCCCCCAGCATACCGCGGCGCGTGATGTTCAGTTTGTTTTCTTGGTCCGACATGGTCGTTCCTCCTTTTAGGAAACGGTTTTCGGTTTGGCGTTTGGATGGTTCGCCGGTGGTTGCCCGAGGGGGGTCTTAGGTGTGACCGACCCGGTCTTGGCCCGCCGTTTCAGTTGGCGGATAACGACGGGACATTTGTCCTCGGACTGATAGAGCACCTGACAATGCAGGCAGGTGACGCACTCGTTCGGATTGATCTCACCAGTGGGGTGGATCGCCTGAACGGGGCATTCATTGGCGCAGGTCTGACAGGGCGTGCCACAATCGTTGTAGCGGCGCAGCCAGTCGAACATGCGGATACGGGCAGGGATCGCCAGCGCTCCGCCCAGCGGGCAAAGATAGCGGCAATAGAACCGTTCGATGAACAGCCCGATCCCCAGCAGGACCAGCGCAAAGACCACAAACGGCCAGTCGCGCATGAATTTCAGAATGATCGCGGTCTTGAACGGCTCGATCTCGGCATATTGCTCGGCCAGCGGGATCGACACGAAACTCAGACCAAAAAGACCCAAAAAGATCATGTATTTCGCAGGCCAGAGCCGCTCGTTCAGACCCCAGGGCAAAGTCCATTGCGGCACTTTAAACGCCCGTGCGATCTTATTGGTCAGCTCCTGAAGCGCGCCAAACGGGCACAGCCAGCCGCAATAGGCTCCACGACCCCAGAACAACAGGGCGGCGGCCACGGCAAACCACTGGATAAAGACCAGCGGATCCAGCAGGAACGCGTCCCACGAGAACCCCGTGCGTAAACTGCCCGCCAGCGCCATCAGGTTCACCACGCTCAGCTGCGCATTGGCATACCAGCCGATGAAGAACAGGGTCATCGTCAGGTACCCGATGCGGAACCAGTAAAAGACGCGCGCATTCATCGTGGCGTGGAACTGGAAGAAGAACGTCGCCGTCAACACCAGCAGCATGACACCAAGCCCGGCGATCTCGACGGTGCGATCCTTCCAGATACGCTGCCACAGGGCCGCCTTGGCGGCCGCTTCGCCGGTTGCATCATCCACAACCGATGGGGTGGTGACGGGCAACAGGTACTGTTCCGGCAGCTTGTATCCCAGATCGAAGGTCAGAAAGGTCTTTTCAACCGCCCCGACGGCACGCTGCACCAGCAATTGCAGGCGGAACGGCTCGGCCGGGTCAAACTCGGCATCAGCGGGGATCTTGAAGATATCCAGTTCGGTAAAGCTGGGGGCATCTGGCGCTGCAACCTCACCCAGACGGCGCTGCTGCTTGTCAAAGAACCGCACCGAGCTGTCGCCCTGGATGAGTTGAATCCGGTCAAATATCCCACCCCGGACATAGCCGGATCCCTTGAAGCTATAGGCCCCGCGGCCCAGAACCAGAATGGCCTGTTCGCCCTCATCCAGCCAGTTGGTCAGGTTCTGGTATTCAGCCTCACCCAGCAGCGACTTGCCGATCGACGGGACCGAAACAAGCGCCATATGCATGTCGATGAAGGTGTCATCCGGCTCGCCCGGTTCGGGTCGCTTGATCGCGCGCTGATCCCCTGTGGCTTCAAAGGCGGCATTGACCTGCCCGACATCCAGCGTCATCCGCCGGACCGAGCCGTCTCCCGACAATGTGGTCCAGTCGTAAATGGCATCCTGCGCCATATCGACTTCGCGTTGCGGACCTCCAGCTTGTACCGGAGACAATCCACCCAGCCCCAGCGCGCGGGCCACTTTGATCCCGCCGCGCACAAGGCTGTCATCGATCACCATGATCGTCACGGTCGCGCCCGAGATAATGTCGAGGTCATGCCCCTCACCCCCGGTCTCGGCCTCTCGTTTCAGGTCAAGGCCCGCATAGCCTTCGGTCAGTTCGACCATGCGCGAATTGGGAATGCCGATCAGCACGATGGGTTCGGAATGCTTGACCAGCTGAACGCCGGTCAGAACAGCGTCCGCATCAATGGCGGCAACCACGTGAATGGGTTTGCCGGAATAGCCGGTCGTGCCGACAAAGTCCGAAGTCAGAAAAGCCCATGCGATCGTCTCGCCACCCCGAAGGACCGGGGCAACCTTCACGTCGCTGCGTACCGGGCCAAACGCGTCGGCGCCTGGGGCCAGGTCAGCCGGATCGATATCAGGAAGAAAGCTGGCAAGACTGTCGGCGCGTGCACTGATTGCAACACTGCAGGACAGAACGAGGGCCAGAAGGAAATGGATTGCGCGACTTACGACCACGGCGCACCTCCGATCAATTGGGTGGACGCCATGGACGCGCGCGGGGCGCGTTCAGATTCTTCTCGGGTCGCAAACGGGGGCCCTCGGGTTTCGGGCCACAGGTGTTTGGGGCTGTACAAAATGCACTGCTCCCCATGTTCAATGCGTACACTTTGAGCATTTCCGACGCTTGCGGACAGCAAAGCGCCCGGCATCGGTGCTGACGCCTTCACCGCACAAAGCGCACAGTCCGCGCATTTCGGGCAGGGCGCGGTTGGATCGTCGTGCCCTTCTTCAAGGTCAACTTGGACCCAGACCGCGCCCGCCTCCGAGCAGATCTCCACCCACATGCTCTCACCGGGACTCGCCAGCACCGGACCAAGCATTTGCAAAAGCAACAGGAAAATGCCCACCAAACCACACACCGCACGGGACACGCGATCAAACAAGCTATGCGAGGGGTGGAAGGTGGGCATTGAGAATCCAACTCGGCGTTCTTTCCCGAACCCTATGGGATTCTGTTAGGCGGAGACTTGACTTAGATCAGGTGCTCGCGAATTTGCAGCTACCCGTCAGCTTCATCCATCAACCCTCGAACCCAGCGCCCGGCCAACCATGTCGCCGGAATGCCCAACGGGATTGACCACAGGATCGCCGGAACCGGTTTTATCGCTGAGAATCCGGCACTGTGCAGGATCAGCCCGGCCAGAAACAGGTTGATAGCCACGGTCAACATGGTGGCCGGATAAAGCAGAATGGCCAGTTTCCAGACCGGCCATTTGCCCTCAGTGGCTGGTGCCTTCCGAGAAGGTGATTTTGTTCCAGACATTGTACTTCCCAGATGGTTTACGCATCGGCAGGCGGCGCACTTCTTCCAGCGTCTGCGCGTCATAAACGATCACCGCGCCGTCATCTTCCCAGATCGACACAAGCGCGTGGCGGCCATCCTTTGTGAACTCTACATGTGCCACGGTCTTGCCCGGGGCAGGGCGCAAAGTCTTTATGATTTCAAGGCTTTGCTTGTCGATCACATGCATGGCATCCTTGTTGGGGCCAAAGAAGACATCGGCCCAGACGTAAGGCGAATTCTCGTGGCTCCGCATGAAGAATCCCGGCCCTTCGGTCTTGATCCGCTTGACGGTTTCCCAAGTCCCCATGTCGATCACCGACACCGTGCCGTCAGTCAGATGCGGCGTGGCCATAACGGTCGTATCGCCATGCTTCCACGTAATCCCCGAGCCTAGATGCGGCATCCCCGGCAAGTCCAGATCGGCCACCTTGTGCCCAATAACAAGGTCGATCACCTGTCCGCCCTTGCCATCGCGCGCGGCACCCATGACGTATTCATAGCTCTGATCGAAAAAGAAATCGTCCAGATAGTCGGGCGTTGTGATCTTGCGCACCGGGAAAGGATCGGGGTTCTTGAACTGCCCTTCGATGCGAAAGTCGTGACCCAGCCCGGATTGCGGCGGGTTGGCTCCGTAGAAGACCTCCCAGATCTCGGGAACATCCTTGAGCGCCAGAACAAAGCTCTCACGCGGGGGGGCCTGATACACCGCGGATACGCGGCTGGATTTTCCCGCTTTTCCTTTGATCGCAATGACTTTTGCCACCGACAGGTCTTCGGTCGACAGCAAGGTCAGACTGTTGGGCAAATAATTCGCAACGGCCAGCCACTTGCCGTCGCCGGACATTGCGATGTTACGGCTGTTAAGCCCTGCCCGTACGCGCCCCACCTGTTGCAGGGCCCAGATGTCGTATTTCTGAACCCAGCCATCCCGGGACATGATGAATACGTAACGCCCGTCCGGGCTGAACTTCGGCCCGCCGTGAACCGCGAAGGGTGTCTCGAACCGGTCCAGAACCTCAAACGTGTCACCGTCCAGCACACTGACATGATGATCCCCGGTTTCGACCACCAGGGTGATGTTCATCGGGTCACTTGACCACACTGGCGCCTCAACGGGGATGTAACCGTCATCCAGCGTGCGGCTGTTCATGATATGGGCCTCGCCCCATTCGGGGTCGGTTTCCAGCGGTGATTTTAGCCAGCCGGCCAGCTCTTCAATCTGCAAAGCGTCAAGTTCGTGCGAGAAAGCAGGCATTTGCGTCGCCGCGCGCCCTTCGGCTATTACCGCTGCGATGCGGGGCCCGCGCATGCGCTGGAGCGTCTCGGGGATCAAGGCCGGGCCGACGCCGCCCAAGCGGTTTTCACCGTGGCAGGACGCACAATGTTCAGCATAATCCGTTGGTGCATCCGCCCAGGCACCACTAGCGCCCAGCACAGAACACATCAACACGAGCTTCATCTTTTCAAAAATACTCCCGCCGGAGGCCCCCTTAGGTGTCTCTGGCGCCCATGTCGAAGGCTCAGAGCAGACGGAACTAAAAGAATTGATGCGCCGGATCATGGCTTTTCCCCCGGAACGGCGTAACCTGCAGACGCTCGCCTGCGTCGTCAACACCGATTTCTTCGTTTGTCAGGTAACAGGCCGGATCTTCGGCCCAGGGATCACCGGTCAGTTGCAAGGCTCGGATGCGGGTGTTGCCACCGCAGACATCCTTTAGCTCGCAGGCCCCACAGCGCCCCTTAAGGGGGCGCGGACGCGTGCGCAGCATGGCCAGCATCGGATCATCGCTGGTCCAAAGCTCGGAAAACGATGTCGTCTTAACGTTGCCTACTGTGTAATCGGACCAGTACGTGTCAGGATGGACCCGGCCCAGATTATCGATATTGGCCACGCCCAAACCGCTGGAATTTCCTCCCCAAGCGGCCAGATGCTCGCGGACATGCGCGGCCTTGTCAGCGTCGAAATGCGCACGAATCCAGTTCAGGAAATAACCCGCATCTGCGTCATTGTTGCCGGTCACGATATCCAGCGGGCGACCGCCCGAGGCAGCCTCCCACGCGCGCTCCAACAGCAGATCCATTCCCTTGCGGGTGCGCTGATGTTCGGCATCCTCGCCGCGGTTCTTGTCACCGCGCCCGGCATAAACCAGATGCGAAAGGTAGAACTTGTCGACGCCCTCGTCGTCGCATAGCTGAAGCAGGTCCGGCAGGTGATGCTGCGTGCCTTCGGTCAGGCAAAACCGCAAGCCAACCTTGATGCCGCGCCTCTTGCATTCACGCACACCGCGCAGGGCGTCTGCAAAAGCCCCTTCAACACCGCGGAACCAGTCATTCGTGGCCCCGATCCCATCCAACGAGATGCCAACATAGTTGAATCCGACATCGGCAATCATGTCGGCGGTCTCATCATGAATTCGTGTCCCGTTGGTCGACAGCGCCAGCATCGGCACAAGGTTTCGGGCACGTTTGGCAATGTCGAAGAAATCGAACCTGTCCAGTGGTTCCCCACCCGAGAGGATCAGGGCCGGGACGCGAAACTGGCCCAGATCCTCAAGGGTTACCATGGCTTGCTCGTGGCTGAGCTCGCCCGGGAACGCAACATCCGCCGAGACGGTATAGCAATGACGGCACTTCAGATTGCAGCGCCGCGTCAGGTTCCAGATCACCACCGGCTTCACAGGGCCGGGGCGGCGTTTTCGCACCGGGGTCGGTTTGACCAGCTGGTGCATGTATTCGGTCAGGCGAAACATCGTCTCAGCCTTTCTTTTTCAGGCGCAAACCGGTCTTTTTCAGGATGCGCGTGGAATAGAGGATATCCTTGGCCCGGCAGGCGTCACCCAAGATCGCATTGATCTGGGCGCGTTTTTCCTCGACTTCATCCCGATCCGAACCGTGAACCATGGCAAACAGGTTATAGGGCCAGTCGGGCAAGGCGCGCGGGCGTTCATAGCAATGGGTGACAAAGGGTAGAGCACCGATCTGAGCGCCCAATTCGGCGATGCGGTCATCTTCGACATCCCAGACAGTCATGCCGTTCGAGGTCATTCCCAGCTTGTAGTGGTTAGGGGCGGCTGCGATGCGGCGGATTACGCCGCGTGCTTTGAGGGCTGACAGCCTCTCAAGCAGGTCGGCTTCCTGCATCCCCAGATCATCAGCAACCTGAGCATATGGGGCGGTAACCAGCGGCAATCCGCCCTGCAGTGCTTGGATAATCTGTCTGTCTGTTGCGTCGATCATGCCGCCACCCGAAAGCCGATGTAGAATTCCTGAAGTTTGGGGAAACAAAGAACCTCGATCCCCGTTTCCCGTTCGATTGCATCGGCTGCGGCCTCGATCCCTTCGGGCGTTTCCGTGGCCAAAACGAACCACATGTTCAGCCGGTGCGTACGTTCATAATTATGGGCGACCTCGGGATGTGCATTGACTTTGGTCAGGACCGCTTCGAATTCCCCAGCCGGAACGGCCATCGCACAGAGGCAAAAGGCACCGCCCATTGCTGCGGCATCGAAAAACGGCCCAAAACGTGTGATGACACGGGACTCTTTCATGCGCGTCAGGCGTGCCAGTAATTCGGCCTCGGTCAGTCCAAGTTCTTTGGCGACTGTTGCGTAAGGATGTGAAACCAGTGGCAGATCGTCCTGCATACGGTTCAGAATCGCACGGTCGGTTTGGTCCAGCGTCATGCGGCGACCTCCTTGGTTTGAATCAGCGCACCGGTCTGCTTGAAGCAGCGGGTTGAGAACAGAACCTTGTTCCGTGCACCCGTCAGTTCGGGCAAGGCCGTCGCACGGGCCAGTACGTCCAATGCTTCGCTGCGGGACCGCGCGTGGATCATGGAATACAGGCGATATGGCCACACACCGGGCACCGGGTTGCGCTCGTAACACAATGTCACACCGGGGAAAGCCGCCAAAGCGGGGCCGGCTGTGTCGATCTGCTCTGCTGGCAAGTCCCAGACAACCATCGCATTGGCGGACCAGCCAAGAGCCCGGTGACGTACGATGACGCCCAGCCGCGAAATGATACCGGCAGTATGCAACGCGATGACTCGCGCCATCACATCATCAACGTCCCGGTTCAGTGAATGTGCCAAATCTGCATAAGGTTCGGCGACCAGAGACAAACCCGAGCTCAGCGTCTGCAGCAGACACCGATCACCCTCGCGCATCGCAGACGCATCCACCTGACGTGCTGTGGGCACGGTTTTGACCCCGCCGATCATGCGGAACCCGAGATCAACGTTGAAAGGGCGCACCAGCCGCAAATCCAGAACACGCAGCCCGGTGACCCGGCTGATCCGTGTGAGGGTATCATCCACATGTGCCCGATCAGGGCCGGTTGCGACGAACCAGAGGTTCCAGGCGTCCTCGCGCTGATAATTGTGGTTTACACCCGGTTCGGCGTCGATCAGGGCGGCGACCTCCTCCAGCCGCTCCTCCGGGACGGAGACTGCCGCCAGCGTACTGGCCGTCACCACGCCGGGTGTAATGGTTGCGCCAACCCGCGTGATGCGGCCCGTGGTGCGCATTCTGGTCAGGCGGTGGATGACTTCGCTTTCGTCAAGCCCAACTGCGTTTCCAAGAACCTGAAACGGGCGTTCGATTACCGGGAAATCGCGCTGAAATTCATCCAGCAAGCGACGGTCGATCGGGTCTGTAATGTGTTGCATGACTTACAGACCCGTTTTGTGCGCACGCGCGGTAAAGAAGATGCCGGACGGGCTTTCGGCCTCGATCTCACGCAGTTTTTCGAAACTACGCGTGTCATAAACCATGACCTTGTTCGCATCGCGCACACTGATCCAGACTTCGTGCCCGCGTGGTGTGAACTCCATGTGCAAAACGGCCGGGCCGGGCTTGAACTCGTGAATTATCTGTTTGCTGACAGTATCGATGACCTGAATGGTATCGTTCAGCGGGTGGGCAAAGTTAACCCACACCTGTCGCCCGTCCGGGCGGGCCATGGCAAAGACCGGCTGTCCGTGGGTTTGTGTGCGTCCGGTCTCGGTCAGAGTGGCGGCGTCTACCCACAAAACCTCATGGTGGCCAACGGCGGGCAAGACGAATTCGGACCCTGTCAGCGCCCAACCTTCCAGATGGGGCATCTTGTAGACCGGCATTTCCTCCTGACCACGGCCATAGCCGGGCAGAACGCGGATCGGTTCCGGGTTGTCGGACCACAGGTCAAGCGCGGTCAGGCCATCCTCGCCAAACAGGCCGGCGATATAGGTGCGGCCATTGGCAGTGATTAGCGCGTCATAGGGGTTCTTGCCGATATCGGTGATCCTGGTGATCTCAGGCGCCCCCCGTGCAAAATCCGCGATCCATGTTTCGCCGGTGTCCCACATGGTGAAAACGAAGCGGCGGCCCGGCGCGTCGACCAAACCAATCGTTTTGCTGCCAGTGGGAATGTCAGCCACCATCTCCAGCGTTTGCGCATCAAACACGCGCACACCGCCGGGTTCGTAATTCGATACCGCCACAAGCGTACCATCGTCCGAGATCGCGCCGCCAATGGCGTTTCCGGACTGCACAACGCGGTTCACGATCTGGCGGGTGACAATGTCAACCTTGGTCAATCCACCGTCGCGGCCAAAGACAAAGGCAAAACGTTCATCCGGTGAATAGACCAACGAGGCGTGGGACAGGTCGCCCAATCCTTCTATCCGGGCCAGAGCGGCACGGTCGGACTGGTCCACCAACAGGACCGATCCGCTGGCACGTTCGATCACCAGCCCAAGGTCTCCTGTCGCCATCGGCTCGGCCTGGGCCGCGGTCATCATCAATGTCGCCGCAAGGCTGAGGATAAGGTATTTCATCGTGCCTCCTGTTCCAGCAGGTATCGGGCAATCCATTCGGCCTCTTCTTCGCTGATCAGAGGCCGCCACGGGGGCATCGCCGTATCGGGGATGCCGTCAAGGATGACGCCGGTCAAAACCTCGGCGTCATAATGCTCCAGTGTTTTCGAGCGCAGATCGGGCCCCAGGCCGCCTTTCAGCGACAGCCCATGGCACGAACCGCAATCCTGATGCACAAGTCTTTTCAGTGCGTTGGGATCAATAACATCGGCAGCAAAGGCGGACGTTGCAGCCAGAACCGCAGTTGTCAGAAAGGTTCGGGCGACCCACCCCGTGCGGCCAGGCACATTTCTGTTCGGCGCGGGGCACGGCACATGTTTTCTGCACCCCAGCTTAGCCATGGGCCCGTTCCAGAATGTCCGCCACGGGCTGTTCGGCATAAAGTGAAACAACCTTGCCGATGATGAAAAGCGTTGGCGCCTTCAGCCCGGAGGTGCGCACGTCGTTGGCCAATTGGTCCAGCCGTGACACCAGCCGGCGTTCATCAGGTGTCGTTGCATTTCCGATGGCCAGAACCGGCGTCGATCCCGGCAGGTTTTCGGTCATCAGCCCCATGGCGATCTGGCCGATGTTGGCCACTCCCATATAGACCACCAGCGTCGTGTCTGGGTCGGCCAGGCGTTTCCAGTCCAGATCCAGCACTTTGTCTGCCTGCCGGTGTCCGGTGACATATTGAACCGAGGTGGCCAGACCGCGATGGGTCAGCGGCACGCCGGTCGAGCAGGACGCGCCCTGCGCCGCCGTTATCCCCGGTGCGTATTCGACCGCCACGCCATGGGCCATCAGATAAGCGGCTTCTTCCGAGCCGCGGCCAAAGATCATCGGATCGCCACCTTTCAGACGGGCGACCGTGTGACCTGCGCTGGCCTCTTCCAGAAGGATTTCGTTGATCCGGTCCTGTGGGACGGTGTGGCATTTGGGCGCTTTCCCAACAGGGATCAGCCGCGCGCCTTCGGCGTGCAGATTCAGGATGTCGGCAGACACCAGTCTGTCATAGACCACCACATCTGCTTCCTGCAGCATTCGCAGGGCACGCAGCGTCATTAGTTCAGGGTCGCCGGGGCCTGCACCTATCAGAAAAACTTTACCGCTCATGTTCAAACTCGCTGGGTCTGAATGTCTTCGAAACCCGGGGTTTCCTGCGCGAGTCCAATGCTTTTGCGGGACGTTGCTGGGTAGGCCGGGCGTGTCATGAGGGCAGATTGGCGCAATCGAAAACCAACCTCCTTGACATAAGTTAAGGAGCGCGGGATTTGCGCCCGCGCTCCGTTTTCAGCCTGTAGGAATAGCTCAGATCAGGGCTCGACAGTGATCATCCCGATCATGTTCTGTGTCTCCCAATGGGGCCCGCAGAGATAATCCTGAGGTCCCGGTGTCAGGAAGGTTATTTCAACCGTTTCTTCCGGGAACAGCCGGTCGCTTTCGGGTTCGCTGCCATCTTTGAGCAACACACTGTGGCTGGTGCGCTTGTCGACGTTCACCCATCGGACAGTTGTACCTGCCTTTACGGTCAGTTCGAACGGGCAGAAATTGTAGTTGTACATCAAAACCACCTTGGCGTCCTCGACCGAGGCCGAGGGGTGTCCGAACAGCTCGACATAACGCTCTTCGGCTTCAGCACAGATTTCGGCGGTTTCATCTGACCAGGCTGGCGCGGCAAGAAGCAGCAGCGCGGGAAGAAGGCGGTGGGGTTTCATGGTCCATGTCTCCTTTCCAAGGTGTTTGGGGCCGGGTGAACCGGCCCCAAACTGTTATTGCTTGACCACGTTGATAAGCGCGCTGTCATCATCCAGCGCAAGGCTGGTGTTCAGCGTCACGTGATGGAACCTTGCGTTGGCGAAATCGTCATGAATGGCAAAACCGACGGTATAGGTCCGGCCAGCCTCCAGTGGAATGTCGCCCGGCGCGCCCGAGTTCAGCGGACGTGTGAAGACAACAGTCCACACGCCACCTGACAGGTTTGCCGAGGCCGCGATCTCACCATCATTGACTACACGCTGTTCCAGCAGATAGCCATTTGTGGCGCTGCCGTCCGCGTAGACACGCATCAGGTCAAGATAGGTGCCATCAGCCAGATACTGTTCGATCTGTTCTGCGGCCTGCAACTTGTCCCAACCGCCCAAAGCCTTGCCGCCCCTGCCTTTGATTTCGATCTCGGTGCGGCTTTCGCTGAGGTACTTGGTCACGGTGTCCTGAGCGGTCAGGCGACCGGAAACATCCCCGTTTGCGGCAATTGCATCCGCCTCAGGCGCAAAGGGCATGTAGGTGTTGTCGGCGTGGCACGACGCCCAGCACCCGACCTGATCGCCCAGCTCGATGCCGGTTCCGGTGATCATCATTGCGACCTTGATTTGGTTTTCGGGGTCCATTTTGCCGCCATCAACAAACGGAGCAGGGTTGTGCCCTGAATCCGGCCATTGCAGACGGATGTACAGGTTTTCGTCATCATGTGCCGCCTGAACGGTTGCGTCGATCACACCGCGTTTGCCGGGGATCGGAGTGGGTTCCAGTTCGCCACCGGCAACGATCTTGTTACCAATCGCATCCAGTTCCTTGGCATGACAGGTCGAACATTGATCGCCACCTTTGGTCAGCGGACGGGCCCCGCCATGGGTTTTTCCGTTCTGCACCCATTCAAATGACGCCTGGCCTGGATAGAACAGTTTCAGTTCCGCACTGGCCACCGCATTCCAGTCGATGTTGCCACCGACATCGCCGCTTTCACTGCCGGCAGGTGTTGTCGAACCATCGGTTGCAGCCGTTGCCCGCTCTTCCGCGACAGCCGCGTCAACTGCTGCCGCAATCTGGGCCTGAACGGCCTCCTGCTGGGCTTTCTTTGCAGCTTTCTCAGCTTCGGCCTCGGCAGCTTCCTTGGCTTCGATCCGCTCAAGACTGGCAAGGTATTCTGGCGGTATTTGTCGGATGAAGGCCGGATTTGGCGCCTCAAGCTCCTCCAGATACTCGTCGGTTGCGCGGTCTCGGATGTTCGAGTGGGCAATGCCCTTGTGGCAGTCGATACAGGTCTGACCGGTTTCCATTGCGTTCAGGTGCTGCTGACGCGCACGGGGACGCTGGAATTCGGGCATCATCGATTCAAAGTCATGGCAGTTTCGACATTCACGCGAGTCCGTCGATTTCATCCTCTCCCACTCATTCATGGCAAGATGAATGCGCTTGGCTTCGAATTTCTCGCGGGTGTTGATGGTGCCGACCATCTTTCCATAAAGCTCTTTCGAGGCTTTTATTTTTCGAATGATCTTATGGGTCCAGTCCTTGGGCACGTGACAGTCCGAGCAGACCGCACCAACGCCCGACCGGTTCACGTCGTGGATCGTGCCCTGGTATTCCGCATAAACAAAATCCCGCATCTCGTGGCACGAGACACAGAATTCCTTGGTATTCGTGGCTTCCATGGCGGTGTTGAACCCACCCCAGAAGATGATGCCGGCGGCGAAAGCCGCAGCAATACCGGCCACGGGCATTCCCCACAGGAAATACCGGCGCCAGATCGGTTTTTTCTTATCCGGTTCGGAAGTCATATCCGGGCTCCGTTTTGGCTGTCTTGTCTGGCCTTAGGTGGCAGGCCGGTGAGTTTGGCGGATCTGTCAAACGAGGAAAGGGCGGGCGAGGGGCCCGCCCTTTCCGGTTTAGGTTGCGAACCCGTCAGGTGACGTGGTTCGACCGGTTGTAGACATTGAATTTGCCGGTCGGGGCGTAAAGTCCGTCAATCCGACCGATCTCTTCCAATGTCTTGGCGTCGAAGATCACAATCTGACCGTTGGGTTCCTTCGAGTCCGACAGGTTCCACTTGGAAACCCAGACCTCGGTACCATCGGCGTTGAATTCGAAGTGAACAGCGGCACTGCCTTCGTCTTCGGTGATCTGGATGGTTTTCACGATCTCGCCGGTCTCTTTCGAGATGACCTGAACCGATTGCTGAATTTCCGGCTCGGGGTGTTTGGTCTGATCAGCCCAGATGTAATCCGAGTTCGGGTGGGTGCGGACAAACAGGCCGGGGCCGTCGGTTTCCACCTCGTAACAGGTTTTCCAGGCCTGATCCGGATGACCTTCTGGGTCGTTGCCCCAGACTGTCACGGTACCGACACCCAGGTGGGTTGTGCCCGCCACAGGTCCGCAGTTCGGGTCAATCCAGTTCGCGCCCGGGCCGGGGTGCGGCAGGGCAGCGGTGTCGATCATCGCCTCAAGCTTGTGCGTTTCAGTATCGACAACGACCATCTTGTTCGATGCGTTAGCCGCGATTTGGAAGTACCGGCCTGTCGGGTCGAAGAACCCGTCATGCAGGAATTTGGCCGAGTTGATCTTGTCAATCCGCAAGTTGTCGAGGTCGGTGTAGTCAACCTGCCAGAGCTGACCCAGCTCTTTCACGGCAACGATCCAGGTGGGTTCGTTCGGCGTGGTGTAGATAGCGGCCACACGGGCTTCTTCCACATACTCGCCATCTACGTTGGTGCCACGGGTCGATACGACTTTGACCGGCTCCATGGTCTGCGCGTCAACGATCGCAAAGTGAGGCGGCCAGTACCCACCGCCGATGACGTATTTGCCGTCACCGGACACGGCGACATCGCGCGCGTCATAGGCGATCTTGACTTCCGAAACCAGCATCTTGTCCGGCGTTTGCCAGAGGTCGATCTTGGTCATCTTGCCGTCACGGCCCATTGTGTACCAGAAACGGCCCGGCGTTTCGGGTTCGGTGATATTGTGATGCTCCGAAGCCTTCAGGACGTGCACGGCATAGCCGGTCGGAATATGCGTCAGCACTTCTTTCGTGTCGCCGTCAATGACTGCAACCTTGCCGACGTCACGTTCAATGACGACAAAGAAGTTTTCCCAGTTGCGGCCGTGCAGCGGTTCGGTCGGATAGTCCGCTTCTTCGACGTAGACCTTGCGGGTTGCCTTCATCTGTTCCAGCGACATTTCAGGCGGCTTTGGGGCCTCCATCATGATGTATGTCGCCATATCCTTGATTTCCTGCTCAGACATGATGTCCGAGAAGTTGTTCATCCCGCCTTCAGTTCCCCAGGCGATGATTTTCTCAAGGCGTTCCTGACCCAGTTTCAGGGTGCCGCCTTCGGTTACGGTGCCGTCGGCTGCGGTCTTCTTCCAATGCGGTTCCAGGTTTTTACCGGTAGCGCCTTTGCGCAAAACCCCGTGGCAGCCTGCACATTGTTCAAAGTACAGTTGTTTCGAAGCTTCAAAGGCTTCGTCGCTAAGTGTTGGCTCGTCGGCAAAAGCTGGAGCAGCGACGCTGCCCAACAACATTGCCAATCCGACCCCAAAAGCGCGGCCGGTCTTGTTGTAGCTGATTCCAAGTGACATGATCACTCTCCATTTGCGTGGTGAGGCAATGCGGAGACTGATCCATCACGGGATTGTCATCCTTGACCAAAGTCAACGGGCGCGGCGCTAACTTCGCTCTTTGGACAAAAACCAGGTGCAGATTTCAGCAATAAAACCTGTTTTTTTCGCACATGTTTTTACGTCTTGATTTCGGTTAAGTGCCTCAATCCCGTCGGACGGTACTGCTTGTTGAAGGACGAGATGGGCCATGGAGAGCAGGCATGTCATCTGCAATATCGCGCATTTTCAGCGAAGGATTTCGGGTATTTTTCCTTTCCGCCGGTCTTTATGGCGTATTTGCTGGAGTCGCCTGGGGTATTTGGCTGGCCTCACTGGATGGGCTTTTACCTTATGACGAGCAAAGTTATGGAATGCCCCCGGTCATGTGGCATGCCCATGAGATGATTTTTGGCTATGCAACAGCAGCGCTGGGTGGGTTCTTTCTGACGGCAGTTCCGAACTGGACCGGGACGCCCGAAGTGCGGGCGCGTTTTGTCACGGTCGTAGCGCTGATCTGGATGGCGGGGCGGCTGGCTGTGTGGTTATCAGGGTCGCTCTCTCCGACTACCGTCGCAATTATCGATCTGAGCTTTGTTCCAATTCTTGTCCTGAAAATTGCCAGCCAGCTGGTACGCAGGCCCAAGCCACAGAACATGATATTTCTGTATCTTCTGAGTTTGGTATGGTTGGCCAACCTGATGGTTCATCTGGAATGGATTGGACTCACCACAGACACGCTGAATACCGGAGTTCGTGCAGGGCTACTGACCTTGTGTTCAATGATAGCGATACTGGGGGGGCGTATCACACCGGCCTTTACGCGCAATGCAATGAAACGCGACGGTGTGCCCGAAGCCTTGTGGCCGGTTTCAAACGCGGTGCTGGAAAAGGCCGTGATGGCGCTTGCCCTTATGCTGCCGTTGTTGGTGCTGACCTTGGGCAGTGTTTCCTTGGCGGGTATCTGCGCGTTGCTGCTGGGCGGCGCCCAACTGATGCGCATGGCACGGTGGAGAGCGGGTTGGGCGCTGCGGCAGCCGATCCTGATTGCTTTGCACCTGGGCCTGATGATGCTGGCCCTTGGGTTGTTGCTGTGGGGGTCTGCCGTCATCGGATATGGTAATGAGATCGGCGCGCTTCACATTTTGGGGATCGGGTGCGTTGGTGGCATGACCCTTGCCGTCATGAGCCGCGCCGCCCTTGGCCACAGCGGCCGGCCCCTTGTTGCACCGTCGCCTATGGCGGTCGGATACGGGCTGATGGCGGCGGCGGCTTTGGTCCGCTGGTTGGGGTCCGGGCTGGCAGGTGGATATATGACGGCCATGCTGACGGCTGACGGGTTATGGATTGCCGCAATCGGGTTGTACCTGTTTGCCATGTGGCCCGCGCTGACAGGCCCGCGCGCAGCGAAGCACGGCTGACACGGAACCTTAACCGCGTATTACTATTCAGAATATCAAGGGGCGTTCGTTCTTTACATGGCGGGACACGAGCGCACGAGCGCGTCTTCCGTTTTCAGGTATGTGCCGCACAGCTTGAGGAACGTACATTGGGGTCTCTAGTTCCGGAAACAGGTCGAAGATTTCCGCCCTTGCTTCTGGGGGAACGCTGGACAGAGCCTGTGCGCCGACAAAAAGGCTTTCTGACTGGGCACCTTCTGCGTAGATGATTTCATGGCGGTCGAACAATAGATGGAAATATGTGACTGACACGGTGTCATCTGCAACGCTGATACCAGGGCTGGCAACAAGTATGTGGGCCGGAACAAGGATTTCCTCTGCGTCAAACATTCTGACGGCGATTCGGGATCGAACCAGCATGCGGTGCTGTGGCGAAACAAGCAGGTCGCGTTTTGGCAAGTCACACCCCAAGGCCCCGGCCTTGATGAGGATTGGAAGCAGCTTGGGTTTTTTCACCAGCTCTTCATGCGATAGGTTTCGCGTTCCGATCCAACGTATGTGTTGCGGTCCATTGTCCGCAGTGACGACCATGTCACCCACCTTCAGATCCTCGATGGGCATCGGACCTTCTGGCGTCATGATAAGTGTTCCGGCAGCAAAGCACGGCACGTCAATGATGGCAGCAGGGTCAGTTGTGTCGGGGGCATTGGTCGGCGTGACATTCACGATGTTCATCGAGTAGGTCGTGCCGGGCACAAGAGGTTCAGAGGTAATATAGCCGCCCAATATGCCGTCAACTTCGACGCGATATACAGTAATTGTGCCTCCGCCTGGTTTGGACAGCACGTACGATTCTTCTAAGTATATTGGGCCGCTTAAAAAGGTGGTCGAACCATCGAGGGTGGTGATAGTACCGGTCTGCGTCAGGTCATCGCCGTCTTCGTCGTCAAAGCGGTCACCGTTGAAAACATCCCCTGTATCGACAACAGGTGCTCCACCTCCGTTTTGAATAAAACCACCGGCTGCGTCAGTCACACTAAACAAACGACGATCCGTGTCGGGATCAAAATTGACATCCAACGTAACCGTGTCCGGCCCAATCGTATTCACCGTGATTACACCAGGGGTATAACCGATATAGGAATAGTTCGCCATTTTCACCCATCAATCTTTGAAACGGAATTTTTCACCATTTTCTCAGGTGGTTGAATAGGTCCTTCATGTCAAAAAGTCGACGCGAAAGTGTTCACAATTGCCTCAGATTTAAAGGCAACCCCAAGGTCATTTCGTTATTTTAGCTGTTTGCGGATGTCTGATCTCGTTCCTGAGGATACTTTAGAAGTCTTGACTTTCGTTAAGGCAGCCCTGTGACCCGCACGTCATGTTGCCTGCACTAGCTAATCTGCGCAAAGGAGAGCGCGATGCGAGAAGTCATGACAAAGAGCATGGCTCGCAATATTTTCTATGGCGGGTCACTGTTCTTCATCCTCATCTTTCTGGCTCTATCAGCCCATTCACACCTGTATATCGTCAATTCTGAAAATGCCGCGAAGCTCGACGAAAGTGTGGTTCGGGGTAAACATGTTTGGGAAAAACACGCCTGTATCAACTGTCACACGATCCTTGGTGAAGGGGCGTACTTTGCCCCTGAGGTCGGCAATGTGATGACACGTTGGGGCGTGTTGGACGACCCGGAATCGGCCTTTGAATCCCTCAAGGGCTGGATGGAGGCACAACCCACCGGCATTCCCGGTCGTCGGCAGATGCCGCAATTCAACCTCAGCGACGAAGAGATCCGGGATCTGACCAACTTCCTGATCTGGACGGACAATATCGACGCTCAGGACTGGCCGCCCAACGAGGCTGGCTGAGAAGGGGAATGGAGCAATGAAATACGAATCCCAAAAAATCGCCTATGCCTACTTTGCGGTAGCCATGGCACTGTTCGCGATACAGGTGATCGGCGGCCTGCTGGCCGGCTTCATCTATGTATTCCCGAACTTCCTGAGCGAGCTTCTGCCGTTCAACATCGTGCGGATGCTGCACACCAACGCGCTGATCGTCTGGTTGATACTGGGCTTCTTCGGTGCAGCCTACTTCCTTATTCCGGAAGAAGCCGAGCGAGAAATCCATTCGCCCAAGTTGGCTTATCTGCAGCTGATCATCCTTGTGGTCGGTACGTTGGGCGTGGTTCTGACCTATGTCTTCAACCTGTTCGAAGGCAACTGGCTGCTGGGCAAAGAAGGGCGCGAGTTCCTTGAGCAACCCAAATGGGTCAAGGCCGGTATCGTCGTCGCCGCGCTGATGTTCCTTTACAACGTGTCGATGACCGTTCTGAAGGGCAAGAAGACTGCAATCACCAATATCCTGTTGTTGGGCCTGTGGGGTCTGGCGCTGCTGTTCCTGTTTGCCTTCTACAACCCGGGCAACCTGTCCCTGGACAAGCAATACTGGTGGTATGTTGTCCACCTGTGGGTCGAAGGTGTGTGGGAACTGATCATGGCCTCAATTCTGGCCTACCTGATGCTGAAGCTGACCGGTGTGGACCGTGAGGTGGTTGAAAAATGGCTCTATGTCATTGTCGCCGCCGCGCTGTTCTCGGGCATTCTTGGAACAGGTCACCACTACTATTGGATCGGTACCCCCGGTTACTGGCAGTGGATTGGGTCGATCTTCTCAAGCCTCGAGGTGATCCCGTTCTTCGCAATGATGGCCTTTGCCTTCGTCATGGTCTGGAAGGGCCGTCGTGACCATCCCAACAAGGCCGCTCTGCTATGGTCTCTGGGATGTGCAACGCTTGCCTTCTTTGGTGCCGGCGTCTGGGGTTTCTTGCATACGCTGCACGGGGTAAACTACTATACCCACGGCACACAGATCACTGCGGCCCACGGTCACCTGGCCTTCTACGGTGCCTATGTCTGCCTCAACCTGGCGATCTTCAGCTATGCGATGCCGATCCTCAAAAACCGTGATCCTTACAATCAGGTGCTGAACATGGGATCGTTCTGGCTGATGACCAGCGGTATGGTCTTTATGACCTTCGTGCTGACCTTCGGCGGAACCGTGCAGACGCACATGCAGCGTGTGGTCGGAGATTACTTCATGGACGTACAAGACCAGATCGCAATCTTCTACTGGATGCGTCTGGGTTCCGGTATCGTCGTGGTTCTTGGTGCGCTGCTGTTCATCTATTCGATCTGGGTTCCCCGGAAAGAAGTTATTGAACCCGGCGCCGCCGAAACCCCTGCGGAGTAATGGATATGGATGGCTCCATAAAACTGAAAGAGGGGGCGGCAAACGCCCCCTTCTACCTGCCCCAAGGCGATGAATGCGATGTGTTCACCGCGGCTTATAACAACGACTTGCCAGTTCTGCTGAAAGGTCCGACGGGCTGCGGAAAGACCCGCTTTGTGGCCCACATGGCCGCAAAACTTGGCCGCCCGCTTTATACCGTCGCCTGCCATGATGATCTGGCGGCTGCCGACCTGATTGGCCGTTATCTGCTGAAAGGCGGGGAAACCGTCTGGGTCGATGGCCCCCTCACCCGCGCAGTGCGCGAAGGGGCGATTTGCTACCTCGACGAGGTGGTCGAGGCCCGTAAAGACGTCACTGTCGTTCTGCACCCGCTGACCGATGACCGGCGCATCCTGCCAATCGACCGCACTGGCGAAGAGCTTGAGGCCGCACCTGGCTTCATGCTGGTGGCGTCGTACAACCCCGGATACCAGAATATCCTGAAAACCCTGAAACCTTCGACTCGGCAACGCTTCATCTCTTTGGAGTTCGATTTCCCGTCCGCGCAGATGGAAGCCGAAGTGGTTGCACAGGAAAGCGGTCTGCCGCTGGAACGTTGCAAGCCGCTGGTGCGGCTGGCGGGTAAGCTGCGCGGGCTCAAGGGTCAGGATCTTGAGGAAGGCGTTTCCACCCGACTGGTTGTTTATGCCGCGACACTGATCGCACAAGGCATGTCCACCGACCGCGCCATTCTTGCCGCTATGATCGAACCTCTGACAGATGACGAGGATATCAAACGCGGGCTCCTCGATCTTGTTACGGCTGTCTTTGGGTGAGGCCGGCCGATGGTCAAGATCGATTTTGAGCCATGGGAACCCGAAGAAACGATCGGGAAACTGTGGCACACCCTTGCCAGCCGCCTCGATGCACCCCTGGTGCACGATGGAGCCGCGGTCGACCTCTCTGAGGTCGCGGGGCGGCTGGCCGTCCTCTTTCGAGGGCTGGGCGGTGGTCCGGGCGTAGAATTGCGCCCGGTCTCGCCCGAGGTTTCACACCACCGTCTGGGTTGGCGTCGTCGTCTGGCGACAGAGGCAGAACTGATGCCACGCGCCTCGTTCGACGGTGAAGTTCTGCGCCTACCGGACCGGCTGGCGGTTTTTCCAGCCCGCGAAGCAAACGGCGCGCTGTATGTCTGGCTGGCCGCCGCGGCTGCCCATGCTGGAACGCGAATTGATGAAGACGATCCGCTGCGCGCCGACTTGCGCGCACTGATCGCCGCGCAGAGCATGGTTGATGCGACCCTGGACGACGCCCCCGGCCTGCGTCCGCTATATACCGAGCTTTGCAAGGGCGTGCTGCATCAGCGCGATATCCCCAACCTGCCACCGGTTGAGGCGGCAGTCGAAGAACTTATCCAACATAGGCTGGGTGACCCTCAACCGCTGTCGGCGAAAGCCGAGCAGCTTCTGACACTGGACGAAGACCTGATCGCCCCCCGCGGCTATCAGCCTATGCGCCCGGTTCCCCTATGGCCCGAACTGCGCGCGGTTGGCTTTTCCGAACATAACGAGGTGGAAAACCCCGAAACCGAAGGTCCGCCCGAGGAATCCGGTGAGAAAACCCACCGCGCCCGCCGTCGCAAATCGGATCAAGCCGAGCGCAGCGACAGTTTCATCCTGCACAAGTTCGAAGCCATCCTCAGCTGGGCCGAGTTCCTGAACATCAACCGCCGCATCGACGATGACGATCCCGACAACGCCAAGAAAGCGGCCGATGATCAGGAAGAGATTGGCCTTGGTCAGATATCAAAAGCCCCCCCAACGCGGCTGAAGCTGCACCTTGATCTGGCACCCGAGGATGTGAATCGCGAGCGTCTGTCCGGTCGCATCCTCTACCCCGAATGGGACGTGCGCTCGGGCCGGTATCTGCCAGATCACGTCAACGTCCTGCTGTCGGATGCGGATATCCGCGACGACGCTGCCGCCTTCGGCAAGGACCCTGCCACCGCCCGCCGCATCCGCGCGGTCAAACGCCAGTTCGAGGCGCTGCGCCCCGGTCGTGTGATGACACGCGGCCATCTTGATGGTGACCAGCTGGATATCGAAGCCGCCGTGCGTGCCGAAACTGACCGCATGGCCAGTGGCGAAAGCAACGACCGCATTTGGCAACAATCCCGCCCCGAGGCGCGCGACCTGGCAGTCTCGATCCTGCTGGATGTCAGCCGTTCCACTGAAAGTGCCGTAACCGGTCGCGCCGTGATCGACATTGAACGTGAAGCTCTGGCCGCTTTGGCCTGGGGCCTGAACGCCTGCGGCGACGATTTCGCCATTCATGCCTTCAGTTCGCTGAAACGTCAGCGCGTCTATATCCAGCGATGCAAACGGTTTGATGAACCGATGGGTGCCAAAGTTGAACAACGTATCGCATCGCTGCGACCCGGTCATTACACACGACTTGGGGCCGCGATCCGCCACTGTTCAAAGGATCTGGCAAGCCAGACCCGCAAACGCCGCCTGTTGCTGGTGATCACCGATGGCAAACCCAATGACCTTGACCATTACGAAGGGCGCCACGGTATTGAAGACACCTGCATGGCCGTGCGCGAAGCACGCCGCGCCGGGCAATCGGTTTTTGGCGTTACCATCGACAAAACTGGCAAAAGCTGGTTCCCGCGCATGTTCGGACAGGGTGGGTTTGCGGTTATCCCTGACCCACACCGCCTGACCATGGCCCTACCGCAGATCTACCGCCAACTGGTCGGAGCATGAGCGAAACTTCTTTCATCGACGAGCTTCCGGGCGAATTGCTGATGTGGGTTCTGATTATCAGTGAGCTGCTGGTTTTTGGTGCCGGGCTGATCGCGTTCATGGGCGTTCGCCTGACCGACCCCGCAGGCTTTGCCGAGGCGCAGTCGCATCTTTATCGAACAGGGGCAGCCTTCAATACTGCAATACTGGTCACATCTGGTTATCTGGCCGCACAGGCCCTGAACTGGCGCCGCGCAGCATTCCGGTTCAAGGCCAGGCTGGCCCTGACAGGTGCGGCTGTACTTGGGATTGCATTCCTGGTTGTCAAAAGCGTGGAATACGCTGGAAAGGCGGGGCAAGGCATTACCTATGAAACCCACCCGTTTTTCATGTTCTACTACCTTCTGACGGGGTTTCACGCGGCGCATGTTCTGGCCGGGGTGGGTATCCTGTTGCTGGTCGCGTGGCGCGATGATCCTCGTAACATCGAGGCGGGCGCACAGTTCTGGCACATGGTTGACCTGGTCTGGATCCTGCTGTTTCCCGTGATTTATCTTCTGGGATAACCAAGATGTCGGCAATTTCATCTTTTGCTAAATACTCCCGCCGGAGGCGTCCGAACTCACTCACCAGCGCATGGCTGGTGCTTCTGGCACTCAGTCTGGCCTCAACGCTTTTGACCCTGATGAAAACGCCCGGCGAACTCATTGCAGGTGGTATCCTGCTCCTTGCCCTGATCAAAGCCCGTGTGATCCTGGCCCGATATCTGGACCTGGCTGAAAGCCCGGGCTGGCTGCGAGGTTTCACCATAGTTTTGACGGGGTTCTCTGCCGTGATCTTCGCACTTTACCTGATCTGAAAAAAGCCGCCCCAAAAGGGGCGGCAGGTTACCAAGCAAAGGGACGCTTAGGTTATTGTGCGGCCATTGGCATCCGCGCGATCTGACAGCGCTGCCACAGCGCCGACAATGCGCCCACCAGATGATCGATATCCTCGTCCGTATGAACGGGTGACGGTGTGATCCGCAGGCGCTCGGTTCCTTTTGGAACTGTGGGATAGTTGATCGGCTGAATGTAGATGCCAAACTCCTCAAGCAGCGTGTCCGAAATGAACTTGCACTTCACCGGGTCGCCGACCATTACCGGGATGATATGGCTGGGGTTGGGCAAATGCGGAATGCCCTCGGCATCCAATCGGGAGCGTACCTGCGCCACACGGGTTTTTTGCAAATCACGCTCGGCACTTGAATGCTTCAAATGCCGGATCGATGCGGCGGCGCCGGCTGCAATCGATGGGGGTAGGGCAGTGGTGAAGATGAAGCCACTGGCAAAGCTGCGGACAAAATCACACAGCGCGGCTGAGGCTGCGATATACCCACCAACCACGCCGAACGCTTTGCCCAACGTGCCTTCGATGACCGTCAGGCGATCCATCAATCCTTCGCGTTCGGCAATTCCGCCCCCGTGCGGGCCGTAAAGGCCGACGGCATGAACCTCGTCCAGATAGGTCATCGCGCCGTACTTGTCCGCCAGATCGCAGATTTCCTTGATGGGGGCGATATCGCCATCCATGGAATAAACCGATTCAAAGGCGATCATCTTGGGTGCGTTGGGATCAGCTGCGGCCAGTTTGGCGTCCAAATCCGCCAGGTCGTTATGTTTCCAAATCACCTTCTGGGCACGCGAATGCCGGATACCTTCGATCATCGAGGCGTGGTTGAGCGCATCAGAAAACACGATCAGCCCGGGAATTCGCGCGGCCAATGTCCCCAAAGCAGCCCAGTTCGACACATATCCCGAAGTGAACAGCAATGCCGCTTCTTTCCCATGCAGATCGGCCAGCTCAGCCTCAAGCAGAACGTGATCATGCGTGGTGCCCGAGATATTGCGCGTACCGCCAGCGCCTGCTCCACAGCGATCCAGAGCGTCGTGCATGGCAGAGATCACCGAAGGGTGCTGCCCCATGCCCAGATAGTCATTCGAGCACCAGATCCGCACATCCCGCTGGACCGGTCCGTCGGTTTGGCGCGCGTTCGGAAACGCGCCACAGCGGCGTTGCAGGTCGATGAAAATCCGGTAGTTGCCTTCGTCTTTCAAAGTGTCGAGGCTGTGGCTGAAAAATCGCTCGAAGTCCATCTGGCGTGCTCCCCGGATAACTGAAATTTCGTTGAACCTATGCCAGTGGTTCGCGCCCTTACATGACAATAGTCAAGTTGGAGACCGAGAAAAGGGTGGCACCCCCGCGCTGGCTTTGGCATAGCATGTCACGGGGTTGATCATCCGGGGGTGTTCCCGGAACGGACGAATAAGGGGCTGCCTTCTTGTCACACGAGGCACAAAAGATAGTTGCACGGCAGTCACTGCTCTTGCGAAGCCTGCCAGAGCAACATGTCGATACTTTGCTGCGTCAGGCCGTCTGGCGGCAATACGATCGGGGCGAGACAATCTTTCTGCAAGAGGAAGAAGCCAGGGCTGTACATGTTGTACTGGCTGGTTGGGTCAAGCTGTTTCGCATTTCCCCGACCGGTGCCGAAGCCGTGGTGAGTGTTTTCACGCGCGGTGAAAGCTTTGGTGAAGCCGTTGCGCTGCGCAATGTGCCCTATCCCGTTTCGGCCGAGGCGGTATCTCCCTGCGAGATCATGCACATTCCAAGTCCGGTGCTGCTGTCGCTGATGAAGCAAGATTCGGAAATCTGCGTGTCGATTCTGGCGGCCACATTCACGCACCTGCATTCCCTTGTGGCGCAGCTCGAACAGCTCAAGGCCCAGACAGGTGCGCAGCGTGTCGCGGAATTTCTGCTGAATCTGTGTGATAGCGATGCCGGCCAGTGCGAAGTTGAACTGCCGTATGACAAGATGCTGATCGCCGGACGTCTGGGGATGAAACCCGAAAGCCTGAGCCGAGCGTTTTCGAGGTTGAAACCAGTCGGGGTGAAGATCAACCGAAACCACGCGGAAATTGCAGACATGGATGTATTACGGAATTACGCGGAAAGCGACCCGAGCGAGAAATAGAGCCGCGTGACGGTTGCTCTGTATAGTAAACTGGCCATTCCCGGTCTGCGATCTTTCCGGCAATCACTATCTTTCCTATTCTTGCTGGATATGCCCTATCGGGCGTGATGCTGAATGGGTGAGTTGATGGAACACAGGCATGACGATTGAACAGCTACTGGCCGGTTTTCCCCGCGCGAGACTGATGACAGCTGCTACACCGATCGAACGGCTCGACCGTCTGTCCGACCAGCTTGGTCTGGATCTGTGGATCAAGCGGGATGATCTGACAGGGTTGAGCTTTGGCGGCAACAAGACCCGACAGCTTGAATTCTATATGGGCGAGGCACAAAAACAGGGGGCAGATACCATTCTGATCACCGGCGCTGTGCAGTCCAATTTCGTGCGCACGGCTGCCATGGCTGCGTCGAAGCTTGGGATGGAGGCCGTACTTCAATTGGAAGAGCGCGTGCCCGATATGGGAGAGCACTATTATTCCTCGGGGAATGTTCTTCTGGCCCGGATTCTGGGTGCCGAGCACATGCACTACCACACCGGAGAAGACGAGGCCGGGGCCGACAATGCCCTTCACGTGCGGGCAGATCAGCTGATCGCTGAGGGCCGAAAGCCATATGTAATTAACTTGGGCATCGATCATCCGCCCTTGGGGGCGTTGGGTTATGTGGCCGGGGCTGCCGAACTACTGGATCAGATCGCCGATTTCGACGTCGCAGTGGTGCCATCCGGCAGCGGTTCGACCCACGGCGGGTTTCTGGCCGGGCTGCGTCTGGCTGGCATCACGGCACCTGTTTATGGCATTTGTGTTCGCCGCGACCGTCGCCAGCAACATGCACGGTTGCAAAAGGTATTGGAACGGTTGGCGGGTATGATGGAGTTTGACCCGGCTCTGGTCATGAAAGACATCCTCACATGGGACGGCGCATTACCCCCTGGATACGGGCGGATAGGCCCGTCCACACGGAAGGCGCTTGCACAGATGGCGCGCGCCGAGGGTATTTTTCTGGATCCGGTCTACTCGGCTAAAACCTTTGCGGGATTGTTGGAATTACGTGAAAACGGCACCATTCAACAGGGTCAGAAAGTTGTACTGTTGCATACGGGTGGGCAACCGGCGCTGTTTGCATATCAGGAAGAGCTGATCCCGGCCTGAGAGCCATCCGAGAAGCCACTGTATAGGAAGCCGCGCTTAGCCCGCCAACTCTTCGTTTCGAAGCACGCAACGCGGTGACACGTGACCTATGTCAATGACAGTACCGCGGATGTCGTGTCGGTTGAGCGAACCTAGTCCACCTTAGAATGGGTGGAAGACATGTTCGCAGAGTTGGAGGCTGGATATGGCTGATGGATGCGGCTGTGATCGACACGCGCATATGTATCTGAGCGTGGATGAGGCCTTGCGCCGGTGCCTGTCCGCTGCTGATCCGGTCAAAGAAACCGAAACGCTGCCTTTGGCCGCTGCAATAGGGCGAATATTGGGCCGCGACTGTTTCAGCAAGGTCGATATGCCCGCTTTCGACAATTCGGCAATGGATGGTTATGCGGTTCGAACTGCTGATCTTGGCGATGACGACCTGTTCCAGATGCCGGTGGAGGGTCGCATCGCGGCGGGGGACAGCGGGTCTCATGCTGCACCTGCGGGCAGTGCACTGAGGATTTTTACCGGAGCGCCTGTTCCTTCTGATTACGACGCCATCGTCATGCAGGAAGATTGTGATGTTGTTGAGGGGCAAATTCGCTTCAGCCGCCGTCCAAAGCCCGGACAACATATCCGGCGCGCCGGTGAAGACCTTCATGCCGGAGCGCCGATCCTGCGGCGCGGCTGCGAGATTGGCCCGCGCGAGGTGGCAGCCCTTGCATCCGCCGGGTGTGGCGAGGTCGTGGTTCTCCGCAAGCTGAAGGTTTCGATCTTTTCAACCGGCAGTGAGTTGCGCCAACCGGGTGAGCCCCTTGGCCCGGGGCAGATCTATAACTCGAACCGTTACATGCTGCTTGCGCTGTTGCAGAAGCCCTGGATTGAACTTACGGACCGGGGGCCGGTTGAAGATGACCCCGCGCTTTTGAAACAGGTCTTGCTGGACGCGACTGAAACCTCTGACCTGATCATCACGACCGGTGGTGTTTCTGTCGGCGATGAAGATCATATGCCGCGTCTGTTCACCGAGATCGGTGGCGTGACGGATGTGATGAAAGTCGCAATGAAACCGGGTAAGCCCATCATGTTCGGTCGGCGTGGCAGTGCACTTTACATTGGCCTGCCGGGCAACCCGGTTTCTGCTTTTGTGACCTGGCAGATAATCGGATCGCAGATGATGGCGCGCCGCGCCGGTCTGCACCACACCCCGCAGGCAGCCGTGCAGGCAGTTCTGTCGGAACCCTTGTACCGCACCGCGGGCCGTCAGGAATATCGTCCGGTTCAGATTGACAGTCATACACCGGACGGACGGCCCCGATTGCGTCTGATGGAACCGTCCTACAGTGGTCGTGTTGCTTTGCTTGCGCAAGCGGATGGATTAGCGATCATCCCGGCAGAGGTGACGGAATACCCCGAAGGACAAGGCCTTGAGCTATTGCGGTTTTAAGCCCTAAGCGCTTTTCCCGCGGCATCAAAGGGCGGTTCATGCAGGATTGTGGCCCTGTGCGGTCGCCCCAGAACCATAACCTCGACCTCATCACCTGGCTGGGCGTTTTTTACATATCCCAAGGCCAACGACATTCCGACAGTGTAGCCATAGGTGCCCGAGGTCACCCGACCGATCCCTTCACCGTTCTTGAAGATCGGCTCACCACCGGTCGCGTCGGCGTTAGATGCTGTCACATCCGCTTCGTTCAGGTGCAGAATCACCAGGTGTTCCCGAGCCGGGTTCTGCAATACTTTCTGCGCAGCTGCCTTGTTGAGAAAGTCCTTTTCGAATTTGCAGAGGCGATCAAGACCCACTTCATGCGGCCAGTATTCCGGGCTGTATTCGCGACTCCAAGACCCATATCCCTTTTCGACCCGCATAGACATCAGTGCCCGGCTGCCAACAGGGCCAGCCCCGAACTCTTTACCTGCCTCAAGCAAGGCATTGTACAGCCGGGCCTGATTTTGGGTTGCGCAATGCAGCTCCCACCCCACGTCGCCAGTAAAGGAGACGCGCAGGGCAAGGACCTGGACTCCCGCCAGCTCGATCTTGGCAGACCGCATGAACGGGAAATCTTCGGTTGCCAGCGATGTGTTGGTCAGACGTAGCAGGATGTCGCGGGACTTGGGGCCGGCCACATTAAAGCCGCACATCGCTTCGGTTTTGCTTTCGAAAGTGGTGCCTTCAGGTAGCGGAACCTGTTTGAAAAAGCGTTTGTGATACCGTTCTGCCATGCCCGAACCAATCACCCAGAACTCGTCATCAGCCACGCGGGTGACGGTAAAGTCGCCTGCAATACCGCCGCGTTTTGAAATCAGTGGGGTCAGACAGGACCGACCAACGGTTTTCGGCATGGTGTTTGCAAAGACGGCATTCAGCCAGTCTGCTGCACCCGGACCCTTGCAGACATATTTGGCGAAGTTCGAGATATCGATGATCCCGGCACGGCCGCGCAGCATCCTGCATTCTTCACCTACCGGTCCCCACCAGTTCTGACGGGTAAAGCCGTTGGTGTCTTTGGTGCCGGGCGTTGCGGCAAACCACAGCGGATGTTCCCAACCGGCGTTCAGGCCAAAAACCGCACCCATGGCTTTCTGCGCCTCATAGATCGGGCGAACCCGTGCCGGACGACCGGCGCTGCGTTCTTCATTGGGGAAATGGATCGCGAACCTATGACTGTATTGATCTGCCACGCGCGCTTTGGTGAACGCCTTGGTGGCCCAGCTGTCAAAACGCGCCAGATCCCAGGCGAACATGTCGTATTCCATTTCACCCTCGATGATCCACTGCGCCGCCATCAGGCCCATGCCGCCCGATTGCGAGAAGCCGGGGATGATCCCGTTGCAGCAGAAATAGCCGTCGACCTCAGGCACCGGCCCCATCAGAACATTTGAATCCGGCGACCAGATCATCGGGCCGTTGATGACACGCTTGATCCCGGCTTCACCAACCGCAGGCAGGCGTTCGATGGCGTTCATCATGTTCTCTTCGATCCGTTCCAGATCATCAGGGAACAGATCGTGGGCAAAATCCAGCGGCGTGCCTTTTTCGGCCCAGAACCTCATATCTTTCTCATAAGCGCCGACCAGCAGGCCGTTGCCTTCCTGACGCAGGTAATACTCGCCATCCCGGTCTGACACAGATGGCAGACGGGTGCCGTGGCTTTTCACATCAGCCATGGATTCGGTTACGAAATACTGGTGCTCTGTAGGTTGCAGCGGCAGTTCGATTCCGGCCAGTGCCGCAACCTCGCGCCCCCACAGGCCCGCTGCGTTCACCACCCAGCGTGTCCTGATGTCACCTTTTGGCGTTCTGACGATCCAGCTGCCATCCTCCTGCTGCTCGGTTGCAGTGACCGGCGTGAAACGGTGAATCTGCGCCCCGCGTTGACGTGCGCCGACCGCATAGGCGTTGGTCACGCCCGACGGGTCCACATTGCCGCCATCGGGTTCGAACATCACGCAACGGATGCCGTCGTAATTGACCAGCGGGTTCAGCTTTTGAGCTTCTTCGATGCTGATCTCATAGAAGTTCATGCCATACAGTCTGGCCTTTGCGGCCTGTAGCTTCAGCTGATGTTCGCGCTCTTCTGTCTGGGCCAGGTATAGCGAGCCGGGCTGGAATACGCCGCAGCTTTGACCGGTTTCAGCTTCCAGCGCTTTATACAGGTTCATCGTGTAATGCTGGATGCGGCTGATATTGGTACTGTCGTGCAATCCGTGAATGTTGGCGGCTGCGTGCCAGGTTGACCCCGAGGTCAGCTCGTCCCGCTCCAACAGAACTACATCGGACCATCCCAGTTTGGTCAAATGATACAGGATCGAGCACCCGATCACTCCTCCGCCGATGACCACGGCCTGAGCTTCGTTTCGCATTTTGGCTATCTCGCGCGTTTTCGTTCGCGCTTGTTCTTTCATGAAGACTGACCCATCGACAATGTCGACAAAATTCGAGATCGAATGAAGTCAGCTAAACTCAAATTTGGAGAATGCCTGACGGCGCAATACGCTTAAGCAAACGAATTCGTCAGAACGTCAATCGGTGTGCGCGGCCACGTTCAAACAGCTTTAGGTTCAACTCATCTGCTTCCGGCGCGCCATATTCCAACGCAAACACAAATGCGTGGGTCAGGTAAAAACACGAGGCTTCATGATCCTGACGTTGTTCGGCCAGAATCGCCGCTTCGTGATAAAGCCGGATCAATGCGGGTACATCTTTTTCCGCATGGGCTCGCAAGAGTTGTTTATCGAGTTCGTTCAGATCCACTGTGATCCTTTCAGCGAATTCACACCGGCTGCCCAATACTAAAGAAAAGACGGCAACGCCGTCCCGTCTATAGTGTTTGCAACCGACCCGCGATCTGGTCAGTCAGGCCTGACCAGATCGACTTTTCAGGATTGCTTACGCTTCAGCGCGGGCTTTTTCGATCTGCGTGGCCACCCAATGGTGAAAACAATGGGTCGGGCCGTCCATCGCGGGCGAGAAACGACCGCCATCGAATTTCACGCCGTGACGGCCTTTCTGCATGCCTTCAACCACAAAGACGTCTTCCTCGAACACCGTCTTCCACAGTTGCGCGTTCTTGGCACGCAGTGCTTCGTGTTCGGGCGCGTCTTCGGGTTTTTTGGCGTAGTAGAGCTCAATCCGTTCGTTCGAACGCTCATGCGTGATCGGATCGATGAGGAAAGCAAAGCCGTGGTCACGCTGAACACCCAGCAGGGTATTCGGGTAAACGACGATATATTCCGCGCCGTCAGTCCACTGCTCACTCAGGTTCTCGAAATCATCCAGCTTTTCGCCATCGTGACCCTCGAACTGGCGGTAGACATAGGTGCCCTGACCCGAATACTTGCCCAGTTCGTTGATGTTGTAGTGATCTTCCAGACGCGAATAGCTGTTCAGGCCGGGATGAACCCAAGGCAGGTGATAGCTTTCGCAGTAGTTCTCAACAGCCAGTTTCCAGTTCGAGTTCAACTCAAGATAAACCGATGCGCCAGCGCCACCGTGATACATTGGTTGATCGAATTCTTTCCAGCGTTCCATCAACTCGCCATGGACATTTTCGAATTCCGGAGCATCGCCGCTGACATTGACAAAGACAACATCCCGCCAGACATACGAGCGGATGCGGATAAGGCCCAACTCGGCGAAATCTAGATCCTCATGGGTGTTTTGCCCAGGGCCACCGACATGAGGGGCAGTCCGCAGTTCACCATTCAGGCCATAGCACCAGCTGTGATAGGGGCAGCGGATCGCGCCGCGGATTTTTTGCGGCTTGTCGACCAAAATCATGCCGCGATGGCGACAGGTGTTCTGGAACACGCCGATCTGACCGTCGCGATCGCGTACCATCAACAGCGGCACACCCAGGAAATCGATCGGATACGCATCTCCCGCCTCTGGAATGTCTTTGCCAAAGCCGATGCCGGACCAGTTCGCAAACAAGACCGCATCCCGTTCTTCGGCAAAAACTGCGGGATCAATATAATGCTCGTTCGGCAGACCCTTTGCGGTGTTTACCGGTGTCAGAACAGACGAAAGCGGTGCGTGCTTGTTCATCGGCCACTCCTGAGTGATTTTGAATTAGTTTATCGCTGCATCCATTGGCGGCCGAGGCCGCCCACGTTCAATACTAAAAAACCTAATGGCAAATTGAGGCAGGCTAAACCGAACCTTCAGACAGTTCGTTAAGTAACCAATTCTTGAGAGCCAGAGCCCCTTCCGAGAGCTGATCGTCCGGACGACCGACAAGATAGAAGTTGTCCGGGGCGGGCAGGCTGAATTCCTCTAATGCAACGAGTTTCCCTGATGCGAGCATGGGCTGGACCAGACGTTTCCACCCCAGCGCAAGACCCGCCCCTTTACGCGCCACCTGAAGGGCAAGCGCATAGCTGTTCACCCGCGATTCCACGGGAACAACTCCAGAAAACCCGAGGTCGTGAAACCAGGATGACCAGGTCGTCCAGGTGCTGTCCTGCGTTTCAAGATGGATCAGCCGCCGCTGCACGAGGTCTTCAAGACTGGCCCCTTTAAGGTCCGCGGCCATCTGGGGGCTGCAAACGGGTGTCAGGATATCGCGATACAGTTTCGTGTGCGTGAGTTGCGCGTTCGCGTCCCGGCCATAGCGGATGAACAAGTCGATATCCGGCCGGTCCGTGAACGCCTTGTCCTGCGCCATCTGGTTCACTTTCACGTGCGGATAATCCTGCCAGAACCGGATGACAGACGGCGACAGCCAAAGTGCGGCGACGGCAGTGGTTGACCCAACGGTTACGTGGTTCTCGACATCGTTGCTGCGAATCTTTTCAAGTACCTTTGAAATCTGCCGGAACGAAGCGCCGAGTGCCTCAAACAGGTCTTGCCCATCCTCGGTCAGTTCCACGCCGCGGTGTTTCCGGACAAAAAGGGTCGCGCCCAGCTCACCTTCCAGCGCCTTAATCTGATGACTGACGGCACCCGGCGTCACGGAAAGCTCACTCGCGGCTTCCTTGAAACTGAGATGCCGAGCGGCGGCTTCAAAGGCCGATAAAGTCGTAAGTGGGGGAAGGTTGTAGTGGCGTCGAGACATGGAGGTTTGTTGGCTTTTGAACTCTAGGTGAGTTCAATTCATCCGAATGTTAGAAATTTTGCAATTGAAATCTATCTTTTTTCCTGTTGTTTGCTGAACGACCCAGAATGTGCGCCGCGTGAGACCGAACAGGACAAGTGATGGATACTCAAGTTGCCCGCCTTGTGCGAAAAACACCGCTCAGCCCCGAGACCTCTGACTTCTGTTTCGAGATCGAAAGCGGGCGCTTCACCAGCCTCGAGCCCGGAGCGCATGTAGACATCCATCTTGAAGACGGTCTGATACGGCAATACTCGCTGTGGAGCTGGAGCCAGGATGGACGCCTGATCAACGTGGCCGTCAAACGCGAAGACAAGGGGCGAGGCGGGTCACTGGCGATGCATGACCTCCAAGAGGGCGCGACCGTGGAGATCGGCGGCCCCCGCAACCACTTCAAACTTGAAAGCCATGATCGGCACGTCACTTTGATCGCAGGCGGCATCGGGGCCACTCCACTGGTTGCAATGGCACGTGAGCTGCTGAACCGAGGGCAGGATTTTCGTGTCTATTATCTTGTTCGATCAAAAGAATACGCGGCGATGGATGCACAATTCCGGGCGCTTGGACTGGATGAATGGTATCATTTGCATTGTGATAACACAGACGGGGTGTTCGACCTGAGATCGGTCATGCAATCGATGCCGATGGGCGCAGACGTTTATACCTGCGGCCCTGAACCGATGCTGAATGCGGTACTGGAGGCTGGTGCCTTGCTGCGCGGCGGCGCGATACACTTTGAACGGTTCGCCGCCGCGTCGGACATTGAACACGCCCCGAACGCCGATTTCCAGATCGAGATCCAGTCGACCGGTGCTGTCTATCCCGTTGGCAAGGACCAATCCATTCTGGAGGTTTTGCAATCCAATGGTGTGCAGGTTGATTTCGGCTGCTCCGAAGGGCTTTGCGGAACATGTATCGTGGATGTCGTTTCCGGCGAAGTCGATCATCGCGACGGTATACTTACCCCGCAAGAGCAGGAAACGCATGAGTTCCTGTGCACATGCGTTTCGCGGGCCAAGTCGGGTAAACTGGTATTGAAACTGTAGAAGGAGCCACATTCATGCCCTTTACTTGTTCTCGCTAACACCTGTTTCGAGTAACCGTGAGCGTCGTTTCAAGTTGCATATGTGTCGGAATCTTGGGTGAGCCGCCCTAACCTCTGTCATAGGTTTCCCCGAATTGAAGGGCGCAACCACTTCTTGCGAAGCTGCAACCAGGTTCAACGGCAGACAGACTTGCCACTTCGAGCCAACAGCTTTTGCAAGCGAGAACAATCCGGGAGGAAAAGAGCGGTGGGCGATCCCACATGGTGTGTGGTCTTCCCCGTAAGTCTCAGCTGAGTTGCAGTCAACTCGCTGATCGTTTGGTGCATTGGGCACGTTATTTTCGCCGTCCCGCGCGGTGCACCCCAAGCCGAAATCAGAAGAACAAGAAATGGCGAACACACGGAGGAAAACGCAATATGTCGATACCCGATCCATTCACGGACGTTGAGATAAAGACGGCGGATGCCGGTTTTTACGAAAATTACAGCGTCCCAATTGCCCTGATCAGCAAGTCCATCATGGTCGCGCTGGTTTTGTGGGCACTGATCTTCCCAGCAAACGCAAACGGTACGCTTGGCAGCCTGAACGGGCGGTTGCTTGAGCTTTTCAACAGCTTCTACATTGTCATTGTCGGGTTGTTCCTCGTTTTTCTGGCCGTTGTCGCCGCTATTCCATCCACGGGTCGCCGTGTGATGGGAACACCCGGTGAAAAGCCCGAGTTTTCGAACTTCTCATGGTTCTCCATGATGTTCGGCGCCGGCTTGGGTGTTGGTCTGATGGTTTTTGCAACCGCAGAACCGTTGGGGCTGTGGGGTTCGAACCCCGAAGTTGTGTCCGAGGCGGTCGTGGGAAATACACCCGAAGCACTGCAGTCGGCTTACCGATATACCTTCTTGCACTACGGGTTTCACGCTTGGGCCATCTATGTGGTGACCGGGTTGTCGCTGGCATATTACGCCTATACCCGCGACATGCCTCTCACCATTCGCTCGGCGCTGACGCCCCTGTTTGGCCGCTTCGTCAATGGCTTCTTCGGCCATGTGGTTGACGTTTTGGGCGTTGTTGCAACGATCCTCGGTGTTTCTGTTACCATCGGCTATGGTGTCAGCCAATTCATCGACGGGCTTTATGCCATCACCGGTATGGAATGGGTCATGGATCTGGGTGGTGAAGTTCCAACCCCAAGCAAAGTGGGTCTGATCGCCGGTCTGGTCATCATCATGAGTCTGTCGATTATTTCGGCCGTATCAGGCGTTGGTCGTGGTGTTAAATACCTGTCGAACCTGAACCTCGTATTGTCGATCATCCTGTTGGGCACATTTATCGTCTTCGGCTCGTTCGTCTTTGCCATGACCACTTATGGCACAGCAATGGTCGACTATATTCTTCATATCCTGTCGCTCAGCTTTAACGCCTATGGTCCACTGTCAGTTGAAGCCTTCGCTGCGGCTCTGCCCGCCGAAGCACAAGCCCATGCCAATGATCTGATGGGCGGAGCTACCAATGCGTGGGGCAGCTTTGACGGTTTCAAGAGCGGCCTGGAAGGGGCAGCAGCCGAGTTGGATGAAGCAATGCTGGCGGCCGTTTATGCGGCGGGTGAGCAGGGGCGTCAGTTCGGCTGGCAGTCGGGCTGGACCACGTTCTACTGGGCCTGGTGGATCGCGTTCTCGCCCTTTGTGGGCTTGTTCCTTGCCCGTATTTCGAAAGGACGGTCTGTCCGCGAGTTCATCGTGGGTTGCGTGTTCGCTCCGGCGTTGGTGTGCTTTGCTTGGATGACGGTTTTGGGCGGCACCGCGATCGACCTGGAACTGGCAGGCGCTGCAGAAGGTGCGATCGTCGGAGCATCAAACACCAACAAGCTGTTCGTGACCCTGTCTTACATGATTGACGGAGGTCTGTTGTCATTGCTGAACGTGATGTGCGTGATCCTGATCATGACATTCCTCGTCACGTCGGCAGACTCGGGCATTCTGGTGATGAACACCATCATGTCGGGCGGCAGCCAGGAGACGGGCATCAAGCACCGCATCATCTGGGGTGTCATCCTGACGGCTGTGATTGGCGCGCTGGTCCTCGCAGCGGGCGAAAACAACCCGATGGATGCTTTGCGAAACGCAATGATCATCGGAGCACTGCCCTTTACTGCTGTAATGGGTTTGATGTGTATTGCATTGGCCAAAGCTTTGTTCCGAGACAGTCAGCGTGACAAACATGCCGCTACAGGTGCACAAGCCGCCGAATAAGCAAATGCTTAGCTTATGACGTGATCAGGCCGTCTGGAATTGGGCGGCCTGATTTTTTTTGCGTAGACACTGGCCACGACCCTCAAACAACGAAAAGGTGCTGGCCAGCCCGACTGTGGCGAGACACCAAAACCATATCTCAACGAAAAAGCCCCGGTAAAAACCGGGGCTTTTGAGCATCATTTCGTGAAATTCCTACATGCAGGCTTCAACGGCGCGTTTGGTCATGACCGACACAAGATGCGCCCGGTATTCCTTGCTGCCATGTAAATCAGCGATCATGTTGGCAGGGTTAATCCGAAGGTCCATCAAGGCGTCCGGGCGGAACTCCTTGTTCAGCGCCTGCTCGGCTTCGCTCCAACGGAAGACGCCGTCCTCACTTGCCCCGGTCACCGCCACGCGCACGCCGTCCGTGAAACGGGCCAGATAGACCCCAACAAGTGCAAACCGCGACGCTGGCTGCAGGAATTTCTGATAGCTTGCCGCCTGCGGAACCGGAAAGCGGATCGAAGTGATGATCTCGCCTTCTTCCAGGGCTGTCGTGAACATGCCTTGAAAAAAGTCATCTGCCGCAATTTTACGCGCGTTGGTCACCACGGTTGCGCCCGATCCCAGCACGCCCGCCGGATAACAGGCTGCCGGATCATTGTTTGCAACCGAACCACCGATGGTTCCACGATTGCGCACTGCCGGGTCGCCAATTTGTCCAGCCAATGCCGCCAGCGCGGGATAAGATCCTGCAGCGTCGCGAGCAACGACAGCGTGGGGTGTTGCACCCCCAACTGAGACCGAGCCGTCATCATCAACGCAGACGCCTTGCATCTCTGCTATGCCGCCCATCGACACCAGTTTGGACGGTGCCGCCAATCGCTGTTTCAATGTCGGGATCAGGGTTTGCCCACCTCCCAACGCTTGCGCATCCTCTGCTGCCAATGCTGCAACCGCGTCAGCAATGGTCGAGGGCTTCTCAAACTCGAAATTGTACATTTCGTTCTTCCTTTCCGAAAGGCGCTGATCCGCCCTTCATCTGGCTATAAATATCCCGGGGAGCGCGAGGGGCTGGCCCCTCGCTCCCCAACCTCTCAACCATGCATCGCCGTCCAAACGCGTGACGGGCTCATCGGCATGTCGATATGATCAACAGCCTTTCCGCCCGAATTCAGTGCGTCCAGAACCGCGTTGACCACCGCCGGCGGCGAACCGATCGCTCCGGCCTCGCCGCAACCCTTCACACCAAGCGGATTGTGTGTACAGGGCGTCTGGCTTGAATGATCGACGCTGTAGAACGGGACGTCATCAGCGCGTGGCATCGCGTAGTCCATGAAGGACGCGCTCAGCAGTTGGCCATTCTCGTCATAGGCACAGTTTTCAAGCAAGGCTTGACCAATGCCCTGACCAATACCGCCATGCACTTGTCCATCAACGATCATCGGATTGACGATATTGCCGAAGTCATCCGCAGCCGTGAACTTCTCAATCGTGACCTGACCTGTGTCCGGATCAACCTCAACCTCACATGCATAAGCCCCTGCCGGGAAAGTAAAGTTGGCCGGGTCATAAAACGCGGTTTCTTCCAGTCCCGGTTCAACTTCCAGCGGATAGTTGTGCGGGACATAAGCCGTGAGGGTCACATCCCCCCATGCCACCGACTTGTCGGTCCCCGCAACACTGAACTGACCGTCCTTCAGCTCGATATCCGCCTCGGACGCTTCCAACAGGTGGGCGGCGATCTTCTTGGCCTTGTCGATCACTTTTTCGGTCGCCTTGACCATCGCCG
This sequence comes from Ruegeria sp. AE3, assembly GCF_056542225.1. Taxonomy (NCBI): domain Bacteria; kingdom Pseudomonadati; phylum Pseudomonadota; class Alphaproteobacteria; order Rhodobacterales; family Roseobacteraceae; genus Ruegeria; species Ruegeria sp. AE3. The sequence continues at coordinate 65,843 of NZ_JBQFZL010000012.1, forward strand.
ATCCACAAACCGCCAGCGAGCGTGAGCCATAGGTGCCCATGCCGAACGGAATCTTCGAGGTGTCACCATGCACGATCTCAACCATCGACTCGTCGATGCCGATCATGTCGGCCACAACCTGCGGGAAGGCCGTCTCATGCCCCTGACCATGGCTGTGCGCGCCGACCATGACGCTGATCGAACCGGTGGCATTAACCCGAACGGTCGCGGCATCATAAAGACCCGCCCGGGCCCCCAGCATGCCAACGATGTTCGACGGCGCGATACCGCAGGCCTCGATATAGCAGTTGACACCCAGGCCCCGCAGCTTGCCGTTGGCCTCGCTTTTTGCACGGCGGGCGGCAAAGCCTGCCAGATCGGCAGCAGCCTCAAGCTTGTCCATTGTCCCGTTGTAGTCCCCGGTGTCGTAAGTCAGCGCCACTGGCGTGTCATAGGGGAACTGCGTGACAAAGTTCTGGCGACGCAGGGCGATCGGATCCACACCCAACTCGCGGGCGGCCTTGTCGATGACACGCTCCAGCTGGAAGGTTGCTTCGGGGCGGCCAGCGCCGCGATAGGCGTCCACCGGCACCGTGTTTGTAAACATCGCCTTCACATTTACCTGAATGACCGGGGTCTTATAGTTGCCTGCCATCAGCGTCCCGTGCAGCCATGTCGGCACCGAGCTGGAGAAGGTCGAAAGATAAGCGCCCAGATTGGCATAGGTGTTGGTCCGCAGCCCGATAAAGTTGTTATCCGCATCCAGAGCCAGTTCAATCGTGCTGACATGGTCACGACCCTGCGCATCCGACATGAACGCCTCGGACCGGCTGGCGGTCCACTTGACTGGGCGGTTGCAGGCTTTGGCGGCAAAGGTGCAGAACGCTTCTTCCGCATAGTGGAATATCTTGGTGCCAAATCCACCACCCACATCCGGGGCCACGACGCGGACTTTATGTTCCGGCAAACCCAGAACGAAGGCGCACATCAACAAGCGGATGACATGCGGGTTCTGCGAAGTGGTATAGAGCGTATATTCATCCGTGCCCCGGCTGTATTCCGCCACGGCCACGCGCGGTTCCATCGGGTTGGCGACCAGCCGGTTGTTCACCAGATCCAGCTTGGTAACGTGCGCCGCGTTGGTAAAGACGTCGTTCATCTTTGCGTCGTCGGCCTCACCCAGCTGCCAGTCGTAGCAGATGTTGTTTTTCAGATCGTCATGAACCAGCGTCGCGCCTTCCTGCGCGGCGGATTTCATGTCGATCACGGCGGGCAGTTCCTCGATATCCAGATCAATAGCCTCAACCGCGTCACGGGCCTGTTCCAGACTGTCAGCCACCACGGCGGCAATGGGATCGCCCACGTGGCGCACCTTGCCCTGTGCTAGAATGGGATGTGGCGGTTCCTGCATCGGTGCGCCGTGCTTGTCGGTCACTTCCCAGCCACAGGGCATTCCGCCCACGCCTTCAAAGTCTTTGCCGGTGAATATCCTGACCACGCCGGGCATACCCTCGGCCGTTGATGTATCCACGGAATTGATCCGCCCATGCGCGATGTCGGACCGCAGGAAATATACGTAAGCCTGGCCACGTACATTGATGTCGTCGGTGTAGTTGCCTGCTCCGGTCAGAAAGCGGACGTCCTCGCGCCGCTTGGAGCTGGCTCCGATGCCACTGTCTTTGGGCATTGCTTGTTCTCCTCCCATAAACGGATGCTGTTGCACCCTTCACTTGTCCCACGGGCGCAACATTTACGCCCGCAGCGGCATCATTCCGCGGCGATACTGCCGACGTCCTGGCCAGAGGCGGCCATGATCGCCTTGACGATATTGTGGTACCCTGTGCAGCGGCACAGGTTGCCTTCCAGGTATTTCCGGATTTCGGCCTCAGATGGGCGCGGGTTGTCTTTCAGCAGCGCTGCGGCGCTCATCACCATACCCGGAGTACAGAACCCGCATTGAAGGCCGTGATGATCCTGAAAGGCTTGCTGGATCACGTTCAGCGAACCGTCCGCATTTGCCTGACCTTCGATGGTGCCAACATCAGCGCCGTCAGCTTCGACCGCCAGCATATTGCACGACTTCACGGCCTGACCATTCACATGTACAACGCAAGCGCCGCACTGGGCCGTATCACAGCCGACATGCGTGCCCGTCAATGACAGTTGCTCGCGCAGAAAGCCGGACAGTAATGTCCGGCCCTCGACCTCGCCGCTTACGGCCTTGCCGTTCACGGTCATGGAAATTTTCATGACTTTCTCCTCCCTGAATTCCAACGGTTCAACCGCCCAATACGCGCTTGAACCAACCTTTTTTTGCTTCGCCTTCTTCATCTTCGGCCGAAGGTTCGGCTTGAACCTGATCCGAGGTTTCCGGATCGGGCGTTTTTTCCGGTTCGACCGCGTTCTGAAAGTTTTCAAAGAACCGGTCGGCCATTTTTCTGGCGACTCCATCAATGACCCGGCTGCCAAGCTGGGCCAGCTTGCCACCGACACGTGCGTCGACGGTATAGGTCAGCAGAGTACCTTCGGGCACATCAGACAAACTGACATCGGCCGCACCCTTGGCAAAACCCGCAGCCCCACCCTTACCTTCACCCGAGAGCTTCACGCTTTCAAGCGTTACGATATCAGAAAGGGTAACGGCCCCTTTGAAGGTCGCTTTGACGGGGCCAACTTTCTGCACCACCGTCGCTTCGAACCCGTCATCGACCGAGCCCGTCATTTCCTGACATCCCGGAACGCATTCTTTCAGAACCTCAACCGACAAAAGCGCATCCCAGACCTTGGATCGCGGCGCGGCGATGACGCGGCTGTCGCTAAGCTCCATTTCTCTTCTCCAGGTGTTTTTTCTTACGCTACGTGGTGTTTTTCGCCCTGCCTATTAGACCTTGGGTGTAGGTGACGCCGAGCCGGTCTTATGTACGACTTTGGGCCAGTAGGCGCAGATTACTTTCGTTGTTAGGATTGGGTAAGCTGGGGACAATCTGATTGAAAAAAGGCAATACCAAATGCTTGCTGACTCCGTTGTAAGGTCTGGCTTCGAGAAAGTGCTGATCGTCGATGACCACCCCCTGTTTTGCGACGCGCTGTCGATGACCTTGCAAAGCGTGGCGCAGATCGGCGAAATCCATACCGCAGACCGACTGGAAGGCGCGATGGAACTTCTATCAGGGGGGCTGAAACCGGACGCGGTCATGCTGGACCTCAACCTGCCGGATGTGGAAGGGCTGGACGGCCTTGTCCGTCTGAAGGCTGCTGCGAATGCCCCGGTTATTGTGGTGTCCTCGATGACGGATAATCGCGTTGTCAGTCAGGTGATTCAGGCGGGTGCATCGGGTTATGTACCCAAGCATAGCCAACGCGATGTGTTTCGCCTGGCATTCGAGACAGTGCATTCCGGCAAAGTTTTTGTGCCCGAAGGATGCGTTCTGATCAATGTTGAAGAGGATGAACACGCCGACGCGGTCAATCGGCTTGCGACACTGACAAATCAGCAAGCCCGCATCCTGCAACTGATCTGCGAAGGTAAACTGAACAAGCAGATTGCCTATGACCTGTCCATTGCGGAACCCACGGTCAAAGCGCATGTCACGGCAATCATGCGGAAACTGGGTGTGCAAAGCCGGACGCAAGCCGTTCTGATTGCAAAGAAAGCTTCGTTTGCCAGCGTCTTGCAAGACCAAGGCTAAGCGTCATACTCTCACCACATCGTCGCGCTTTAGGGAGGAGGCTCGATGGACCAAGCAGTCGGGTGGGCGACAGCCCGGACCGGTGCAACAGGCATCGTCAAAACGGCTTTCGTGCGTTACGACACCGGGCAGGCGCTTGGGGTGCTCGAACGTCAAATCGGGGCTGAGCCACTTGCGCTGGTGATATTGTTCGTCAGTCCGAACGCGGACGCCGCTGCGGTCATTGCCAAAGCCGAGCAGGTGTTTGCGCCTACGCCGGTGGTTGGCTGCACCACCGCCGGAGAACTTGCGGATAGCGGTTATTGCGAAGACCAGATCGTCGCAATCGGCCTCCCGCAATCCCATTTCGACACGCGTACGGTCCTAGTTTCCGATCTGAACGATTTTGAGGCGGAAAGCATCATCAACGAGATGATCCACAACCGAAATGCCATGATGGTCACGGCGCCCGACTGGAGCCATGAGTTTACGTTCCTGATGATCGACGGATTGTCGACCAAAGAGGATGCGTTGACCTCCGAGTTGGCCGTCGGCTTGGGGCCGGTGCCATTGTTTGGCGGATCGGCCGGTGATGGAACCCGGTTCGGGCGTACCTATGTGCTGCATCAGGGCAAGGCACTGAGCAATGCTGCCATACTGACTCAGGTTCGTACGCGGTGCCCGATCAAGGTGTTCAAAACGGATCATCTGGTTCCAACGACCCGGCGTATGGTCGTAACCAAGGCGGATCCGGCAAAACGCATCGTTCAGGAGATCAATGCCGAGCCCGCCGCCCGCGAGTACGCCCGTATCCTTGGCAAGGATCCGGAACAACTGACGACATTCACCTTTGCGGCGCACCCCGTTGTTGTGCAGATTGGTGGGCAGCATCACGTCCGCGCCATTCAGCAGGTGGCGGGCAACGGGGACCTTGTCTTTTTCTCGGCCATTGATGAAGGGCTTGTGCTGACGCTGGCCGAACCAAGGGACATGGTAGAGCACCTTGAGGAAGAAATCGGCCTTCTGACCGAGAAACGGCAACCCGACACAATTCTGGGCTGTGATTGCATTCTCCGCCGACTGGAAGCGCAGGAAAAGCAAAAGACACGCGAAATCTCGGACATTCTGGCCCGCAATCACGTTGTCGGATTTTCAACTTACGGAGAGCAGTACAACTCTATCCATGTGAACCAAACTCTGACGGGTGTTGCGATTTATCCGCCCGAGAAAGAGTAACGCATGATCGAGCATCTTACTGACCCGTCGGACTCGGTTGACCGCCAGAACGAGAAACTTCGCAAGATCGCCGAAGCGCTGATGCGTCGGGTAGAAGAATCCACCGATGCGTCAGGCGCAGCTTATGCGCAGTTTCAGCGTGCGGCCGTGCTTGAACAAGAGGTCCGCGCCCGGACGAATGATCTGGAACGTGCCCTTGAATTGCTGAACGATTCCAATGCCAGATTGGCACAGGCGAACAAGGACACCGAAGCCGCACGCGCGGATCTGGCCAATGCAATCGAAACGGTGCAAGAGGGGTTTGCCCTTTTCAATCGCGACGAAAAACTGGTGCTGTGTAACAGCCGTTTTGGTCTGCATATGCCCGACATTCAGGAGCGGCTGAGCCCGGGATTGAGCTTTGCCGAATATGTCGAACTGGTCAGCCGATCAGGGTTTCTGTCCCTGCCTGAAACAATGACACCGACAGACTGGGCCAAAAGCCGCCTGGATCGGCACACGGACGATCATGTGGTGTTCAACGTCCGGCTTGTTGGCAATCGGTGGTCACAAGTGTCCGAACACCGCACGCCGGATGGCGGCACTGTTATTCTGCAAACCGATGTGACCGATATCATGCGGATCGAACGGCAGGAGCGTGACCGGATACTGGATGACAAGGCCAGGCTGATCCGCGCAACGCTTGAACATATTGAACAGGGCGTTTGCATTTTTGACAACAAACACCGTCTGATCGGGTGGAACAACCGCGCTAGCGAGTTGCTGGCCATTCCAATCGCACAGTTTCAGACGGGAACCCGGTTTGAATCGCTGTCCAATCGCCTTGGCGCGAACATCAGGTTCCAGAAGGGGGTAACGGAAGCCGATCTTCTTAACTGGGTGACGCGGCAAACCTATCGCCGTCCTCTGCAATTTCAGATGCACCGTGGAAGGTCGAAGATACTTTCTGTTTTTGCGCAGGAAATGCCCGACCGCGGTTTTGTGATATCCTTCACCGATGTAACCGCAGAACGAAAATCCGCCCAGGCCTTATATGAGGCCAAAGAATTGCTGGAACAGCGCGTAACATCGCGCACGATGGAACTGGCTGACGCTTTGAACGAGGCCGAGCGTGCAAACGCATCCAAGTCGCGATTTGTGGCAGCGGCCAGTCACGACCTGTTGCAACCTCTGTCAGCGGCAAAGCTTTATGTTGCATCGCTGGGCAGCGGTCTGGACAAAGACGACGCAAGAACCGTTGCAGGAAAGGCTGAAAGTGCGCTGAACAGTGTTGAACACATTCTGGAAGCGCTGCTGGATATCTCGAAACTTGATTCAGGGCGGGCCACCGCGCATTTGTCGACCATAACAGTGAGTACGCTGTTTTCGCAGATGGAAGATGCGTTTCGCCCGGTGGCGCAGGCAAAAGGGCTTGAGCTGTCTTTTGTTGACACGAACGCGCGCGTGACCAGCGACGCCAGCTATTTGCGTCGGATTTTGCAGAACCTGCTTTCGAACGCGATCAGGTATACCGAGGTTGGAAAGGTTCTGGTCGGTGTGCGGCGTCGCAAAGGCGCAATTGCCTTGCAGGTCTGGGATACAGGTATCGGTATCGCGTCAGACCAAAGAGACCTCGTCTTTCAGGAATTTCAGCGCCTGCATTCTGATGCCAGCGCCGCAGAGGGTATGGGATTGGGCCTTGCAATCGTGGAGCGCGCCTGTGGGCTGTTGCAACATCCAATCCAGCTGTATTCCGAAGTAGGCAAAGGAACTGGATTCTCGGTCGAAGTGCCGTTGGCGCAGGAAGAGCAGACCATTTGCAGCAGCGGCCCTGCGGCCCACGATCCGGGCTCCAAGGTCCTTGGTAACACGGTCGTATTGTTGATTGAGAATGATGAAAACCTCCGTAGTGCACTGACCATGACCATCGAATCCTGGGGGGTCGAGGTTCTGGAGAGCGAAAGCGAAGACGAAGCAATCAATCTACTTCGTGAAATTGACATTCTGCCTGACGCAATAGTTGCCGATTTTCAGTTAAATCACGATAGAACCGGTGTCGACGCGATACATGCCCTGACGCACGAGTTTGGCCCTCTGCCCGGCTGCATTATCTCGGCCAACCGATCACCTGAACTGGCCGAGCGTTGCAAGCGCGCCAATCTGCCTTTGCTCTACAAACCGCTAGATGCGCGACTACTGCGCTCAACGCTGGAATCGTCGATTGCACGCCGCAACTGAGCGGCCTCAATCTGTGACCGGTTCAGATTGAACCAAGGGTCTTCCCCTTGCCGAAACAGCTGGTTAAGAAGTTCTTCCAGCGTCGTTTCAGGAGGCCCCATTGGACCGTATCGCCCGCACCATCGCCACCGAGATTAATGCACGATCCGAGCAGATCGGTGCCGCGATCAAGCTACTGGACGACGGAGCAACCGTGCCTTTTGTCGCCCGGTATCGAAAAGAAGCAACCGGAGGATTGGACGACACCCAGTTGCGTCTGCTGTCCGAGCGGCTGACCTATCTGCGCGAGCTTGAAGCGCGGCGTGAGACCATCCTGAACTCGATCAAGGATCAGGGCAAACTGACAGAAGATCTGAGCCAATCCATAGCACGTGCCGAAACCAAAGCGCAGTTGGAAGACATTTATCTGCCATACAAGCCAAAACGGCGCACCAAGGCTATGATTGCGCGCGAAAATGGGCTTGAATCTTTAGTTGACGCTATTCTGGCGGACCGCAACTGCGACCCTCAAGCATTGGCTGCGGCATACCTTACCGAGGCAGTAACAACCACCCGGGATGCTTTGAACGGCGCGCGGGACATTTTGACCGAACGGCTGACGGAAAACGCCGCACTGCTGGGCGAATTGCGCAGCTTCATGCAGCGCGAGGCTCTGATCAGCGCAAAGGTCATCGAAGGCAAGGAAAAGGACGGCGCAAAGTTCAGCGACTACTTTGACCATGCCGAATTGTGGGCAGACGTGCCGTCGCATCGGGCATTGGCGATGCTGCGGGCATCCAAAGAGGGCATCGTCACGCTGGATATCGCGCCTGAACCGGAATTTGGTGCCGCGCGGGCCGAGACGATTGTTGCCGCTCATCTACAGACACGTGGCACGGGGCCGGCAGACGCATGGTTGCGCAAAGTCGCGGGCTGGACATGGCGGGTAAAGCTTTCGCTGTCCATGATGGTCGAACTGATGGCCGATCTGCGCAGCCGGGCGCAGGACGAAGCCATTCAGGTCTTCTCGCGAAACCTCAAGGACCTGCTGTTTGCCGCGCCGGCAGGTGCCAAGGCGACATTGGGTCTGGATCCGGGCATTCGTACGGGCGTAAAGGCTGCTGTCGTTGATGCGACCGGCAAGGTCGTTGCCACTGACACCTTGTACCCATTTCAGCCGAAGAATGATTTGCGTGGTGCACAGGCCAGTATCCTCAATCTGATATCTGCTCATCAGATCGAACTGATCGCAATCGGGAACGGGACGGCCAGCCGTGAAACCGAAAAATTGGTTGCAGGCACTCTTGCTCTACTACCCAAGACGGTGAAAGCACCAACAAAAGTGGTGGTGTCAGAAGCTGGGGCTTCGGTCTATTCCGCTTCTGAACTGGCTGCGCGCGAGTTTCCGGATCTGGATGTCTCGCTACGTGGTGCGGTCTCGATTGCGCGCCGATTGCAGGACCCTTTGGCCGAGCTTGTTAAAATCGAACCGAAATCCATTGGTGTCGGCCAGTATCAGCATGATGTGGATCAGCATCGCCTGTCACAGTCTCTGGATTCCGCGATCGAGGATGTGGTGAATGCTGTCGGGGTCGATCTGAACACAGCGTCCGCGCCTTTGCTGTCACGCGTATCAGGTCTGGGGCCAGCGCAAGCCGAAGCGATTGTCACCCACCGCGATTTGAATGGGCCCTTCCTATCGCGGAAGGATTTGCTGTCCGTCGCCCGCCTAGGACCGCGCGCGTTCGAACAATGTGCCGGCTTCCTGCGTATCAGGGACGGTTCCGAGCCGCTGGATGCGTCTTCGGTACATCCCGAAGCCTATGACATTGCGCGCCGGGTTGTTGCCGCCTGCGGCCGTGATATCCGAAACATCATGGGCCATAATGGCGCGTTAAAGGGGTTGCGGGCGGAACAATTTGTAACTCAGGATTTCGGCCTGCCGACGGTTCGGGACATCTTTGCCGAACTTGAAAAGCCCGGACGCGACCCCAGACCCAGTTTCGTCACCGCATCATTCACCGATGGTATCGAAGAAATCACCGATCTGAAACCCGGAATGGTTTTGGAAGGCACAGTCACCAACGTCGCGGCTTTTGGCGCTTTTGTGGATATCGGCGTGCATCAGGATGGGCTTGTTCATGTCAGCCAGCTGGCAGACCGGTTTGTCAAAGATCCGCATGACGTGGTTAAGACCGGGCAGGTGGTTAAAGTACGTGTTGTCGATGTTGATGTCCCGAGAAAGCGCATTGGGTTGACCATGCGAAAACAAAGTGGCGGCGGACATCGTCGCGCGTGATCGCAAAACGACGCGTGATGAAGTGCGCTGCCTTCTTGAAACCGCGTTTTGAGGGGCGTCAGCTTAGTATCTTGCACGTGGTTCAATCCATGATTACGACTGGGACGACCGGAATGAAGGTGATGTTGGCGCTACAGAAACGGCTGTGCTAATTGATCTTTTCTTTCTTGAAAGTTCGAAAAGACCGGGGTTGTCGCGGTGGGCTGGTTCGTAGTCTCTTGTATAACGTCTGAAGCACAACCTTGGCCCAAGGCGGATCTGTAAACTTCCTGAGCTTCACCTTTTCGTAAACCAGAGGGTATGCATGACACATGTCGTGACACTGAATGCCGGATCGTCTTCGATGAAGTTCGGCCTGTTCGAACTGACAGAAGACGATCCAATTATGGTGTGCACCGGTGTGGTCGAGCGGATCGGCGAGCCTGAGCCAACCGTCAAGGCGCGGTCATCTGGCGGTGGAGTTCTGGCGAATGGCACGGCAGGAGATATTCACGATCACGCCGCCGCCCTGGACTGGGTACTGAACCTGTTGTCACGTGCCTTCCCCAGTTGCGAGGTCACCGCGGTTGGGCATCGTATTGTTCACGGCGGACCTGAGATCGATACGCCATTGCCGTTGACCGCCGCTGCTTTGGAGGAGTTGGACAAGCTCTCTCCGTATGCACCTCTGCACCAGCCGCACAACCTGGCTGGCGTCAAGGCAGCTATGGAACGCTTTCCAAATGCCGCCCAGATTGCCTGTTTTGACACGGCCTTTCATCGCAATCACCCCTGGGAGAACGACGTATTCGCTCTGCCGCGCGAGTATTACGACAAAGGCGTCCGGCGCTATGGTTTTCACGGGCTTAGTTATGAGTACATTTCGGACCATTTGGCCAAAACCGCGCCACTTTTGCACGCGGGGCGGGTTGTGGTCGCGCACCTGGGTAACGGTGCGTCGATGTGTGCCATGATCGGGGGGCGATCCGTCGGTTCGACCATGGGGTTTTCGTCGTTGGACGGGCTGCCGATGGGATCACGTTGCGGTCAGCTCGATCCAGGTGTTTTGTTGTATCTGATGGATCAGGAAGGGTTGAGCGCCTCAGAGATTTCCGACCTTCTGTTTCGCAAATCAGGTTTGCTGGGTCTGTCCGGACTTTCAAGCGACATGCGCACTCTTGAAAAAGCAGATACCCGTGAAAGCCGACAGGCCATCAGCTATTTCACTTTCCGCATCCGCCGCGAACTTGGGGCAATGGCCGCAATATTGGGCGGTATTGATGCCCTGATCTTCACTGGTGGTATCGGAGAAAACTCGCGTCTTGTACGCGACAGGGTATGTTCCGGAATGGGGTGGCTGGGGATTGAACTGGATCCCGATGCCAACGCGGACAATGATCGGATAATCTCGACAAATCTGTCCCGTGTGGTGGCCATGGTTATTCCGACAAACGAAGAGCTGGTTATTGCCCGTGCTGCCGCAGATCTGTTGACAAATCGATCCCATCGGAAAAGTGCTTAGCCCGGCTGGTACGTCCAGCGATACGAGGGTGGGGTCGGCCCTTTGTTGCGACCACCTTGCTGCATCTGCTCCCAGGCATGTGCCAGAATACCCACTGATCGGGACAGGCAGAAAAGGCCGCGCGCCAATGGTGGCGCAAACCCAAGCTCGGCATAAATAACTGCGGTTGCGCCATCGATGTTCATCGGGACGGGTTTACCCTTACGCCGCGCAAGCTCTGCCTCGATCTGCTGCGCAATGCGCATGACCTGCCCATCGCAAGCACCGGTTTTCACCGCTTCGGCGACCAGTTCCATCAGGCGCGGCGCACGAGGGTCTGTGGGTGTGTGAAACCTGTGACCAAAACCCGGAAGTATCTTTCCGTGGCTTTCGATCCTCGCATTGATTGCCTGCTCCAAAGTGCCAGGGTAAAGGCCCACAAAGTGGTAGAGTTCCACGGTTTGCTCGCCAGCCCCTCCATGAATGTCGCCCATCATGTTCACGGCGCTCGCCATCGCGTTGTTGAGAGGCAGGCCACAGGTCACCGCCATGCGCGCGGTCGCAATCGATGGGGCCTGCGGACCGTGGTCGACTGCCGCGACCAGCGCGGCTTCGAACAATTGGGCCTGCGCTTTTGATGGGTGGTCGCCGCGTACCATGAACCAGATCATCTCCGCGAAACCCAGGCGTCCGATCAGGTTTTGAATCGGCTCTCCGCGCAGGTCGATCCGGCCAGGTTCCATATCGATGATGGATGTTGCCCACCAATCTGACACATCGTTCATATGATCCCCTCTCTGCGCAGCGCGTCGATTTCCGCGTCGGTCAATCCGATTTCAGACCACACTGCCTTGTTGTCGGCCCCAAGTTTTGGTGGCGCGATTTGCGGCATTCGCCGGGTGCCATCCATTACGACGGGACTACCTGCAAGCTGCATCTGTTCGCCGTGAACCTGTAAAGAGCCAATCAGACCGCGATCGTAAAGTTGCGGGTCTGCAAGGGCCTCTGGTACGGTCAGAACTTGCCCAGCTGGAACACCCAAAGCGTTTAATTCACTCACCCATTCGGCCGCAGCCTTCGTTTTCAGGGTTCGTTCCAGTTTTGTACGTAAGGCGTGGCGGTTTCTTTTGCGGTCTTCGCGCGTTGCGTAATCAGCGTTGTCCAGAAGATCATCCCGCCCCAGACAGCGGGCAAGTGCCTGCCATTGCTCGTCCCGATTGGCCGCGATGTTGATCGGGCTGTCCAGCGTGGCAAATGTCCCTGAGGGGGCCGAGGTTGTGTTCTCATTCCCGTGTGCTCCGGGTGTTACGCCGCCCACAAGATAATTTGAAACAACCCAGCCCATCGTCGAAATTACGGCTTCGGACATCGCAACATCCAGATACGCGCCGCGCGGGTTGGCGTTCAATGCCGCCGCGACTGCAAAGGCAGCCGTCATCCCCCCGACCGTGTCTGCCAACGGATAGCCGACGCGATAAGGTGCCGTGTCGGGGGCGCCGGTGATTGACATCACGCCGCTGATACCCTGCACAATCTGGTCATAAGCCGGATCGCCGCGCCGGGGGCCATCCTGCCCGAACCCGCTGATGGCGCAATAGATCAGGTTGGAATTGACGTTGCGCAGAACTTCGTAACCAAGACCAAGACGATCCATTACTCCGGGCCGGAAGTTTTCCACCAGAACATCGGCTGACTGGACAAGGCGTTTCAGCAGCGCCTTGCCCTTTTCCGATTTCATGTCCAGCGTGACAGATTTTTTCCCGGCATTCTGCGCCAGAAAACTGATCCCCATCCCCGCCTTGTTTCTGGCAGGATCGGCTCCCAGAACGCGAGCAAGGTCGCCACCATCGGGGCGTTCGACCTTGATCACGTCGGCACCCATCAATGCCAGTTGGTAGCAGCAATACGGACCCGCGAGGACATTGGTCAGATCGAGAACCCGTATTCCCGCCAGCGGGTCAGTCACCTTCGGCAACCCCTTCCGCCCGGGCCTGTGCACGGCGCGCGCGGTAGCTGGGCAGGAGCACCAGAAGCGCCGCGATAACCAGCAGACCCAGCGTCATCGGGCGTTCCCAGATAAAGGCGATGCCATCGTACAACTGCATGGACCGTGAGAAGTTGTCTTCCATCATGCCGCCGAGGATGAAACCAATCAGCAGTGGTGCCAATGGGTAATCAGCGAATTTCAACGCCGTTGCGCATACCCCAAAACCTACCAGTATCAGCAGTTCGGTTGCATTGTTCTGCCCGATATAGGCCCCCATCAGAGTAAAGAACAAAATAAAGGGGATCAGATAGTTGCGCGGCACCGAGAGAACTTTGGCAATGTAGGGGATCAGCGGCAGATTCAGGATCAGAAGCACCAGATTGCCAATGAACATGGACATGATGACCGCCCAAAAGATCTGCGGCTCGTCCAGCATAAGGCGTGGGCCCGGCGTCACGTTCAGCGCAATCAATGCGCCAAGCAGGATCGCCGTCGTACCCGATCCGGGAATGCCCAGGGTCAGCAGCGGTACGAACGAGCCGGTACAGGCGGCGTTGTTTGCTGTTTCAGGCGCGGCCAGCCCTTTGATTGACCCTTTGCCGAATTCGTCCTGCTCGGCTTTTGGGGCGATGTTACGCTCGACCGCATAGCCCAGAAAACTGGCAATCGTTGCACCGGCACCCGGCAGAACGCCGATGAAAAACCCTTGGATAGACTGGCGGCCAATCACCGGAGCAATGGCTTTGGCTTCCTCCCTGCTTATGCGCAGGTCCTTGATTTCGCCTTCTTCGCCCTTAAGGTCCTTGGGTTTGAGAACAAGAAACAGAGCTTCGGGTAAGGCGAACATGGCCATTGCAAGTGTGATAAAGCCAAAACCCGACTGCAAATCCATGATGCCCATTGTGAAGCGGGGCATGTTGAACAGCGCGCCTTCGCCGACGGTTGCCATAATCAATCCAAGGATTGTCATTATGATAGCCTTGGCAACCTGACCTGTTCCCGCGAAAGCGGCAATGGCGGACAAGCCGACAACCATCAGCGCGAAATACTCGGCCGAGTGGAAAAGCAACGCAACAGAGGACAGGGCAGGAGCGAAGACCATCAACAGCAACGCACCGAACGTGCCACCTGCAAAGCTCGCAATTGCGGCAATGGTCAAGGCTTTGCCCGCTTTGCCCTGACGGGCCATCGGGTAGCCGTCAAAGCTGGACGCGACGGTACCCGCGACCCCCGGGGCATTCAGCAGAATAGAAGAGGTCGAGCCACCAAAAATGGCGCCATAATACACGCCGGCCAGCAGGATCAGCGCTGCCGACGGGTCACCCATGGAAATTGCCACCGGGATCATGATGGCGATGATCGACATCGGGCCCAGACCCGGAAGCATTCCGATGAATGTGCCGATCAGACAGCCTGCGACGACCATCAGCAGGTTTTGCAGTGAGAATGCCGTTTGCAGGCCAATCAGAAGTCCTTCAAGCATGTCAGCCTCCGAAAATGCCGGGCAAGGGGCGCATGTAAATGCCAAGGACTTCCTGAACCAGATACCAGACTGTACCGGTGGCAATCAGGGCGACGAGAAACATGAGATGCCATTTGCGTTCGCCCAATATAAATGATCCTAAGATTAGGAAGGCCGAGGTTGAGATCAGAAACCCAACAGGGCGCAGGCACAATGCGTAGACGACCATCAGAACCAGCAGCATGATCGCCTGACCAAGATGGTAATCGCCCAACCGCCGATAATCGATTTCAGGTTCGCTGGGTTCAGCCTTTTCAAAGCCCAGCAGAATGATCGTGGCCGTGATGATGCCCAAAATCGACAGCACTTTGGGAAAAGTGCTTGGCCAGATGGGATTTCTTTGCATGAAAGGAGGCAGACTACTGTCCATCGTGAACCAAGCGGCGTAGCCATATGTTAAACAAACACCCAGAAGAATGAGCGCGATCCAGCGATCCAGCGCCATGGGACCCCCTCCTTTTTTCGTCGTCAGGGATGGCAGAGCGGGTTACCGCTCTGCCCAAGTTGGATTCAGAGGAAGCCCAGCTTCTTCATCAGATCACCAATCTGTTGTTCTTGCTGCTCAAGAAATGACCGGAAATCATCGCCCGAGTTGTGGATGTTCACCCAACCGTTGCGTGCACGAACCTCTTCCCATTCCGGGGTGTCGTACATCTTTGCAATCGCGGCCTGATAGGCTGCAAGCTTGTCCTCGGGCAGGCCCGGGGCCGCGAAGAAGCCGCGCCAGTTCACAAAGGTGGTGTCGATGCCCTGTTCTTTCATGGTCATCGCGTCTGGGGCGGCGTCAACACGATCTGCCGATGTAACGCCAATGATCTTGACTTCACCTGCGTTGGCCAAATCGACGGCCTCCGAAAAACCCGTAGACAGGGCTGCGATCTCACCGGACAGAAGGGCAGCCATGGCTTTGCCACCTGCATCATATGGGATGTATTTCACGCCAAGAGCATTCTTCCCAGCGGCTTCCATCACCATTGCTGCGACCAGGTGGTCCATGCCACCAGGAACTGAGCCACCGCCAATGGCCGTGTTGCCCGGGTCGGCGTCGAATGCAGCAAGTAGATCACTCATAGAGTTGATAGGGCTGTCTTTGCCGACAACAATTGCTGCGTAATCTCCAATCGTGCCCGACACCAACGTCAGGTCGCGGAAGTTGTGAGGGAACACGCCAGTCAACGAACGGATCACGATTGGCGTGGAGTTTACCATCAACGTCCCGTGGTTGCTGTCGGCGTTTTCAATCAGATAGCCGATGGCTTTGCCGCCACCACCGCCTGACATGTTTTCATAAGACGCGGTGCCCACAAGACCGGCGTTGGTAAGCGCTTCGCCGGTGCCGCGAGCGGTACCGTCCCAACCACCACCGGCGCCGCCGGGGATCAGAAAGTGGATGCTGTCCACCAGCTGGTCTTCAGCCAGAACGGGTCCTGCAAGACCTACAGCAGCAACAGCTGCGATCAGGGCGCGACGGCCCAGTTCGAAAGTTGTCATGATGTCCTCCCATTTGACAACGGGCCGCATGGCGGCTCAGATTGGGAAGAACAAAAACACACCAACCTGACATCAACCTGTCACGCGCGAGAATAGTATTAAAGCCCGATGAAATTTCTGCTTGTCGAAGACAATCTAGACCTCGCAAACGCGATCAGTTCCCGCATGAGGTTGGACGGGCATGTGGTTGATAACGCGTCCACATTAGGCGATGCAACTGCCTTTGTTGAAACTCAGGAATACGATCTGATCCTGCTGGATATCATGCTGCCGGATGGGGACGGTCGCGATTTCCTCAAGCGGCATCGCGCGAGCCATTTGGACACGCCAGTAATCGTTTTGACGGCCCGCAGTCAGGTTTCTGATCGAATCGGCTCGCTTGATCTGGGCGCTGACGACTATGTCACCAAACCGTTTGATCATGCCGAACTTGAAGCGCGCTGCCGCGCTGTTTTGCGCCGCAAGTCTGGGAATACGAAGACAACGATAGAAGTCGGCGGCATCGTATTCGACCCTCTGGCAGGCCATCTGACGGTGGGTGACGAGACCGTGTCGCTGCGTAACCGTGAACTGCGCCTGCTGGAATTGTTCATTAGCGCACCTGGTCAAGTTTTTTCGAAACAAAAACTAACCGACCGGCTGTTTTCTTATGATGATGATGTCTCTGATAACGCGATCGAAGTTTATGTGGGCCGCTTGCGCAAGCATCTAGAACCCTCGGACCTAAAGATCACCACGTTGCGTGGGCTAGGATACAGGTTGGATCATGCCTCCTGATCCCAATGTGTCAGGATCACTGCGGAACAGGCTGGTTCTGACACTGATCGGTGGCGCGGCCATACTTGCGTTCCTGCTGTTTGTCGCAGTACGAAACTATGCTGCGCAGGTCGCGCTACAGGGGCAAGACAACATACTTGGCGCATCAGTGGCCTCTATCCTCGATGCGGCCGCTTTGCGGGAAGGCGTGTTGGAGGTCGATATCCCGTATGCGGCCTTCGCGATGCTAAGCACCCCTGCGGACGACAGAATCTTCTATTCTATCTTTCAGGACGGGTCGTTTCTGTCCGGATACGAGGATTTTCCACCGACCATAGGACCGCATGACGGCAAGTCGCTTTTCAGGTTCAGCCAGATTCGCGGTGAAACCATTCGTCAGGTCAGCGCCAGCCGGACTTTGGTGGGATTGGATAAGCAAATCGAGCTCGTGGTCGCGCTGGGGCAAACGCAAGATGCGTTGGCGGAGACTCTGGACCAGATTTCGCGCAATGCGGCGATTCTGGGCGTGGGGTTCTTTGCCCTTGCCGCCGCTCTTTCCTTTTGGGCGACGTCCTCGACCATCGGGCAGTTGAACAGGTTGACAACCTCTGTCACCCGCCGTGGCCCACAGGACTTGAGCCCGTTCAAAAAGCCGGTACCCCGCGAAATGGCCCCATTGGTTGCTTCACTGAACTCATTGATGGGTCGGCTTGATCAGTCACTGAGCCAGTCAGAAGATTTTATCGCCGAAGCGGCTCACCGCGTTCGCACCCCGCTTGCCACTGTCAGGTCATATGCTGATGCCACTTTGCAAAGGGTTGAAAAAGAAGAAAACCGCGAGGCGCTGCGTTCGATGGTGCGCGCCATTGACGAAAGCTCACGTGCAGCTGGTCAGCTGTTGGATCACGCAATGATCACGTTCCGGGCTGATCATCTTGAGCGGGAAGACATAGACCTGAACGCCTTGGTCCGTGACCTTGTGC
Source organism: Ruegeria sp. AE3 (assembly GCF_056542225.1). NCBI lineage: Bacteria > Pseudomonadati > Pseudomonadota > Alphaproteobacteria > Rhodobacterales > Roseobacteraceae > Ruegeria > Ruegeria sp. AE3. Next base: position 83,440 of record NZ_JBQFZL010000012.1, read on the forward strand.
AGCGCCTAACACCAATTGCCGAGATGAAGGACCTGTCACTGTCGCTTTGTGGCGACCCACAGGTCATGTATTCAGGTGACCCCATCCTCATTCAAAACGCCGTACGCAACATGATTGACAATGCACTGAAATATGCTCCGGCCGACAGTTCTGTTCGCATCGAAGTCACTTCGGAACCACGGGTTCAAATCCGGGTAAAAGATCGTGGCACGGGGTTCCCCATAAACGAAATTGACACTCTCACGCGCCGTTTCGAACGGGGTAAGAACGCAAGTGGCACCATCGGGTCCGGTCTGGGCCTGACCATCGCGCGGGACGTTGCAACAGCGCATGGTGGAACGCTTGACTTGTCCAACAGGCAGGGAGGCGGCGCTTGCGTTACATTATCGCTTTAGTCTTCCTTTGGTTTCCTGCTGTCACACTGGCGCAAATCTGGGAGGATCGGCAAGTATTCAACGCCGAAGCAGACGAGGCGCATATTCGGGTCATCTCGAGCACGGATACGTTTTTGTTTGAGCCTATGATTTCCGGTTTTATCAAGGAGAACCCTGACATTTCTGTCGAGTATATGGTGACGGGTACTGCCGACATCGATCGAATCGTGCGTGCCGCACCGGAAGATTTCGATATTGTCATTTCCAGCGCTATGGACCTGCAACTGAAACTGGCCAATGACGGATATGGACGCGTGATCGATGACATATCTCTGCCGTCCTGGGCGCAGTGGCATCGCAGTCTTTTCGCCTTCACGTTTGAGCCCGCGACCATCGTGATCAACCGTGCCGCCTTTTCCGGCACGCCTATCCCGGAGACCCGACAGCAACTGATCGAAGCACTTCGAATGCGACCGGACAGTTTTCGGGGCCGGGTGGGAACTTATGACATCCGCCAGTCCGGTCTAGGGTATCTGTTTGCGACGCAGGATGCCCGTGCGTCAGAAACGTTCTGGCGTCTGATGGAAGTCATGGGCGGTTTGGATGTGCGTCTGTACTGCTGTTCGGGTGACATGATTGACGACCTTGTTAAAGGCGAGATCACCGTCGCCTACAATGTACTTGGCAGCTACGCGGATGCGCGCGCCGGGCACAAGGATACGCTTGAGGTTATTCTGCCGTCGGATTTTCAGACGACCATGATGCGCACGGCAATGGTGCTTGAAGGTACACCCGTACCTGAATTTGCCGCGTCTTTTGTCCGTCACCTTGTATCCAGTCAATCCAGCCGGGCAGGTGGCAGCCATACCCTCCCGCCTTTGGCGCCTTATGACACGGACGAAGAACGTGAAACGATCGGGCTGGATCCAGCGTTGATGACGTTTTTGGACAGATTAAAACGCCGCCGGTTTCTGGCCGAATGGGAAAGCGCGGTAATCCAAAGATAGCCCTGCCGTTATTCCCTAAATGCACGATTGAAGTAATCGGCCATCGGCTTGACAAGATAGGACAACGGAGTGCGCTCATCGGTTTTGATCAGTGTCTCAACAGGCATACCCGGCAAAAGTTCCTGACCGTTGAGACGGTCCATTTCACCATCATTCATAATCACCTCGGCGCGGTAGAAAGTGAAGCCGGACTGTTCATCCGTGAAAGTGTCGGCAGACACGTTTTTGACCTGCCCGTCCAATTCAGGTGTTTCGCGCTGATTGAAGGCCGGAAATCGCAGGGCGACAGGTTGACCCACGTGCAGCTGATCCACATGGATTGCGTCCACACGCGCGGCGACCAGCAATGGCGTATCCTGTGGGACCACATACATCATGGGTTCGCCCGGCTGAATCACCGACTGCAGGGCAAAGACCTGACTGCCGTAAACGGTTCCGTTGACAGGTGCGCGGATGTCCAAACGTGCCATCCGCTCGGACAGGGATAGTCGGCGTTCCGATAGTTCAGCAATTTGGGCCTGTACGTCTCGCAAAGTGGTAATCGCCTCCTCCCGGCGGGTTGCAGTCAGTTCAACGATCTGGATCTCGGTTGATGCGATCTGCCCTTTGAGGCGGGCGACAGCGGCTTCCAGTCGACCTATTTCACCTGTCAGGCTGGCTTCTTCCCGTTGCAGGGCCAGCACGCGACTGGTTTGGGTCAATCCACGTTTCAACAGGCTTTGCTGGTCTTCCAGCTCATCCTCGATCAACTCAACCTGACGGCGCAGGGAAACGAGTTGGGCTTGTGTGCCTTCGATCTCACTTTCGATCTGAACCAACTGCTTTTTCAGTTGTTCGTGCTGCTTGGACATTGTTTCCACCCGCGCGTCGAACAAGTTTTGTTGCCCTACAATCAGGTCGGGATCAATGCTGTATTCCTCCTGTACCTCGTGCAACTGCGCCGACAGCTCTTGCGACGAAAGCCCGTCGCGTTCGGCCTGAAGCCGGGCACGCCGGACCAGAAGTTCGAAAAGCTGCGCTTCCACAATCGTCTGTTCGGACAATAGGAAAGTATCATCCAGTCTCAGCAACATCTCGCCCGAGGCGACCACATCACCATCGCGTACAAAGATTTCGCCAACAACGCCGCCATCAGGGTGTTCGACCACCTGACGGTTGCTTTGTACCTCGATCACGCCTGAGGATACGATCGCACCAGCTAGGCGTGTCTTCACTGCCCAAAGGCCCAGTCCGCCGACCAAAATGGCAAGCGCGGCGAATCCTACCAGGGCGGGGATTCTCATACTCCAGGCCTGCGCCTGCTTCTTGGTCGTGTTTTTTGCCATTATTCACCTACGGGGCTAAGCTTGCGCTTAATCGCGCCCGCATTCTGCACCATTGCGCTGAGAACCTCGTCACGACTACCGAACTTGACCACTTGTCCTTTTTCGACAACGGCCAGATCGTCACATTCCGAAATGGCCTGCGGGCGGTGTGTCATGATGATCGCGGCTTTGCCGGCCGCCTTGAGCCCCCTCACGGCCGCGTTCAAGGCTTCGGTGCCATCCGCGTCCAGTGCCGAGTTTGGTTCGTCCAGAATAAGCAGAACAGGGTCGCCATAGAGGGCGCGGGCCAGAGCGATGCGCTGTTTCTGTCCACCTGACAACTGACTGTCATTGCCTTCAAGGAAGGTGCCATAACCTTTCTCCAAAGACAGGATCAGGTCGTGTGCATTGGCTTTTTTGGCCGCGGCCACCACCGCTTCGGAATCCGGGTTCTCCGACATCCGGGCGATGTTCTCGGCCACCGTTCCGTTAAATAGGGTAACCTGCTGCGGCAAATATCCGATATGGCTGCCCAAATCGTTGGAGTCATATTGATCCAGAGTGGCACCACCCAGCCGAATTTCCCCGGCTGCCGGATTCCAAAGCCCCAGCAACGCCTTGGCCAGTGTCGTCTTTCCCGACCCGCTTTTGCCGATGACACCCAGCGCCTTGCCCGGTTGCAGTTTCAGATTGACGTTCCGCAACGTTGGCGTTGTTGCCCCAGGGGGAATGACAGTCAGCGATTTTGCTTCCAGCTGCGCCTTCGGGATGGGCAAGCGGATCCGCTGCTCTTCGGGTGGGGTCTGATCCAAAAACCGGCTGAGGGAAGTCCAGGCTGTTCGCGCACGTTCGATCATGCCCCATTGGCCAACCGCTTGTTCGACCGGGGCGAGGGCCCGACCCAAAAGGATTGAGCCCGCAATCATCGCGCCCGGTGTCATTTCATTTTGCAGAACCAGCCACGCGCCCAAGGCAAGCATTGCAGATTGAAGAAACAGTCGTAGCGACTTGGTCAGAGATGTAAAACTGCCTGTCCAATCGCTGGCAGAAATGGTTTGGCGTAAGGCATTCGAACGCTGGTCCAACCACCGCTTTGTCACGTCCGCCTGCATACCTTGAGAGCGCACAACCTCTGCCGCTTGTCTCGCATGTTCCGCAAAGGCGTTTGCCCGCGCCGCTGCAGATTGTGCCTCGGCGACTTTCCTGCTGGTCAGCGCCTGATTGAGCAGTGCAATCACGACAAGTAGAACACCGCTTGTCACGGCCAGCCAACCCAGCAGGGGATGAAACAGGAAAATCGCGCCCAGAAAAACAGGCGTCCATGGTATATCCATCACCGCCAGCAGAACGGGGGACGAACACAGGTTTCGAATGGATTCCAGATCACGCAAGGCCGTCGCCGGGGCAGATCGTATTTGCGGCATAAGTGAACGCCGCAGCGTTGCTTCGAAGACGCGCTCATCCAACTGTGACTGGAACCGTGCGCCGAACCGGGCAACGATGCGTCCGCGGGCAAAATCCAGCATCGCCATCAGCGCATAAAGCAACGCCACCAACAAAAACAACGCTGTCAGTGTTTCCACCGCACGCGAGCCCAATACCCGGTCATACACCTGCAACATAAACAATGGGCCTGTCAGCATAAGCAGGTTCACAAAAATGCTGAACAAGAACGCCAAAGCAAGGAACGCGATCCCCTGATTGCGCACATTGCGCAGTTCATGTCGGGGGGCCGCGGATACGCGGTGTTCAGGTTTCAATGTTTTAAATCCATATTATTCGGAGATGCGACCCCGCACTTAAAAAGTTAGATCAGCCTTGCCAAGTTTGCACATCTTTTTTTGGGCAAGAAACCGCGGGTCCTTGGCGTAAAGAAGCACTATTCAGCCGTAGCTGACAAAAAAACCTAACGGCGATTATGGGCACCGTTAGGCGGGCGCTTCAGGATAACGGCAATTCGGGCGGAATACAGCAAGAAAGACGGTCACGCAAAGACCATGACCCGCCAACAAGCCGCAGGCGAGGAAGGCTGTATCGATCCGGCCGCGAAATGACCGAGACCAAATTTTTTCGACTTTATCTGTAGGGATGGCAAGTGTTGTTATATTGTCGGACATTATTGTTTATTTTGTCCTACATTAAATGTAGAAGTGAATGAAACACGAATCGGAGAAGTCGCACGTGGTCAAAAGAACGCCCCTAAAGGAAAAAGCTGAGAGTGTCGGCAACACCTTGAAGGTGCTACCGGCTGGCAGCAGTGGCCGGGACGTTCTGGAAGCTCTCTCTGGAATGATCGAAGCGGAAGGTTTGAAAGTAGGCGATCGCCTGCCGCCAGAGATCGAAATTGCAATTCAGCTTGGAATCGGACGGGCGAAGGTTCGCGAGGCCCTGACAAGTTGGCAGAACATGGGCATCGTTGTGCGGAACAAGAAAGCAGGAACGCGTTTGGCAGCCGAGGTATCTGCCAACACGATCCATCTCCCACTCACGCTGAAGCTCGAAGCCGAAAGCCTTTTGCGGACACACGCCGTGCGCCGGCCACTGGAAATCGAGGCTGCAAGGTTGGCTGCATTGAATTGCTCAGACGCGCAGCGGCTTTTGATTTCGGCCCGCGTTGCCGAGCTCATAGCTGTTCATTCTGCGGGTGAGGATTGGCGACCGGCCGACTACCGGTTTCACGCGGCACTGCATGAAGCGTGCGGAAACCCACTTTTCGGGCAGTTGATACGGCAAATTCAGAAAGCATTTCACGAAGTATATGACACCCCATTCGGCCAACCACACTTGGGTCAAGCCTCAATTCCAATACATGCGCAGCTGGCTGAAGCAGTTGTCGCAGGCCGTGCAGATGAAGCCGCGCGTATTATCGGCGAGATCATGGACATGGTCGAAGCAGAAGTCCTAGAAATCATGGAAAGTCAGAATGTCTGATTACAGAGACCTTGCAACGCGTCTTGCAACTATCTTCCCGGAAGAGGCAGGTTCGGTCACGCCTCCTATTGTTCAAACCTCACTATTCACCTTTGACAATTATCAGAGTTTTGAAGACCGGATGGCCGGAAGATCAGAAACAGCCATCTACACGCGCGTGGAAAACCCGACCGTCGCCGCGTTTGAAACGCTCATGGCTGAAGCCGAACAAGGTCAGGCTGCCGTTGCATTTGCTTCCGGGATGGCGGCCATTTCCTCAACGCTGCTGGCATTTGTCAAACCCGGTGACCGGATTGCCTGCGTCGAACACGTCTATCCGGATTCATTCCGGTTTATGGAGCGCATCCTGCGCCCGTTCGGGGTGCATATCGACTACCATGCGCCGGAGCGTTTCGAGAACGACCCCGATCTGCTTGCCGGTGTAACGGTGGCCTATCTGGAGAGCCCCGGATCGATTGTTTTTGAGGCGATGGATCTACGTCGTGTCGCAGAGCATGCCAGACGCCACAATGTGTTGACGATAATCGATAATTCATGGGCAAGCCCGGTGTTCCAACGCCCCCTCGCACTGGGCATCGACATCGTCATCCACTCGGCCTCGAAGTACATTTCGGGGCACTCGGACACTGTTGCGGGCGTGGTGGTTGCCTCCCGGGACCATATCGCCCGCATCCGTGATCTGACACTTCCTTTGCTTGGGGCCAAACTGGCACCTTTTGAGGCCTTCCTGCTGACGCGCGGCCTGCGCACGCTGAACGCACGCATGATGCAGCATCAAGCGACGGCCAACATGTTTGTTGATCGCCTGGCCACTGTTCCGCAGGTCAGGCGGGTCAACTCACCAGGCGCCAACGACGTGCCCGGGCTGACGGGGCGGTCCGGACTTATGTCGGTTGAGTTTGATGACAGTGTCGACATCGCCAAACTTTCTGATGCCTTGAACCTTTTCCGCCTCGGTGTGAGCTGGGGTGGCTTCGAAAGTCTGATCCTGCCTGCGCGCGTCGGACTTGCTCAGGCTGGTGAACAAAACTCAATGCAGAAATTTGGGGTCTCACCCAATCTGGTGCGCCTGAGTTTGGGGCTCGAGTCGGCAGAAGATCTATGGGCCGATTTTTTTTCGGCGCTCGCCGAAAGCACGGCTTAGAACCGTTCGCTCAATAAAATCAACAGGAGGAAAACATGAAGAAACTACTAACTGGAATGACGGCTGCGGCCGTGCTCATGGGTTCGGCATCTTACGCCGAGACCACATTGAAACTGGTCGAGGTTATTACAAGCCCCGAGCGTACAGAGGTGCTTCAGGGACTGGTTGATGAGTTTGAAGCCAATAATCCCGACGTCACTGTCGAGATTGTATCGCTACCTTGGGGTAACGCGTTCGAAAAGCTGGCAACAATGGTGGCAGGTGGCGACATCCCTGATGTGGTTGAAATGCCCGATACCTGGCAGGCTCTTTATGCTGGGTCCGATCAGCTGGTCAGTCTCAAGGATCATGTCGCCGGATGGGAACACGGGGCTTCGCTGACTGACAAGACAGTCGCTATGGGCAGCCAGGCGGGTGATCTCTATATGATCCCGTACGGATTCTATCTGCGGGCGATGTTCTACAACAAGAAACTGCTGGCCGAAGCGGGTATCGACACTCCCCCGAAAACGATGGAGGAGTTCAAGGCAGCCTCGGCCGCAGTGTCCGAGCTTGAGGGCAAGTATGGGTACTGTTTGCGCGGTGGTCCCGGTGGAACAAATGGCTGGATCATGTTCGCCGCAGCCATGAACGGCACCAACGAGTTCTTCACAGAAGACGGTGTCAGCCGCATCAACGAGCCCGGCTCGGTCGAAGGTATCCAGTTCATGATCGACATGTATCAGAACGGATATGCGCCCAAGGACGCCGTCAGTTGGGGCTTTAACGAGATCGTGGCCGGTTTCTATTCCGGTACATGTGCATTCCTCGATCAGGATCCGGACGCACTGATCGCTATTGCCGAGCGGATGCCTGCCGAAGATTTTGCGGTCATTCCGATGCCTGTCGGACCTTCGGGCAAAGCTTTCCCGACCATTGGGTTCGCAGGTTGGTCGATTTTCAGCGCGACAGAACACGAGGACGAAGCCTTTGATCTGGTTGCGGCCTTGTCGACGCCCGAAGCCAATGCCGCGTGGGCAAAGCGTGTTGGTGTCATTCCGATCCACAAAGGTGCCGATCAGGATCCTCATTTCCAGACCGAGCAATTCAAAGGCTGGTTCGAAGAACTGAACGGCGAGCAATATGTGCCAACAACAATGCCAACTAACCTGGAACAGTGGGGCTATTTTGGCAGCACGCTTCTGCTGGAAACCAGTCAGGAAGCCCTGTTGGGGCAGCGCAGCGCGCAGGACGTCGCGGATGAGTGGGCTGAGTTCCTCACTGACGAACACGCCAAGTGGAAGGCAAGACAGTGATTTCGCGCACTCAGAAAACTGTCAGGCCCGGGGAAACCCGGGCACGACGCTCGCTCTACCTACAATACATGGTCGAGCCGTTTTTCTATTTGTCACCCGCTATTCTTCTGATCGGTGCGGTGATCATGGTTCCGCTAATCATCGGAATTTCATATTCGTTCCAATCCATTGAGCTGTTGAAGCCTTTTGCTTCTGGCTGGATCGGGTTTGAAAACTACGTTGATCTGTGGGGAGACCGCAAGTTCTGGATCGCGATGGAGAACACGCTGTTTTGGACCTTTTGGTCGATAACATTCCAGTTTCTGCTTGGCCTTGGTCTTGCCATGCTTTTGAATACGCAGTTCTATGGAAAGAAACTTTTTCAGGCGCTTGTTTTCCTACCCTGGGCTGTCCCGACCTTCCTTTCTGCGCTGACATGGGCGTGGCTTTTTAACCCTGTCATCGGCCCGCTACCGCATTGGCTGGCCGCCCTTGGCATTCTGTCAGAGCCCTACAATATCCTTGGCGATCCCGAGCTTGCCATATGGGGCCCGATCACTGCAAATATCTGGTTCGGCGTTCCTTTCTTTGCGATCACGCTGTTGGCGGCTTTGCAATCGATACCCGGTGAGCTTTATGAGGCTGCAGAAGTCGATGGCGCGACCCCATGGCAGACCTTCACCAAGATCACCTTGCCGTTCCTTGCTCCGATGATCGCGATCACCGTGATGCTGCGGACGATCTGGATCGCCAATTTCGCCGACCTGATTTACGTGATGACCGGCGGCGGGCCTGCCAATTCGACCCAAATCCTGTCGACTTACATCTTCACCACAGCTTTTCGAAAATTGGACTTCGGCTACGCGTCAACCATTGCTGTGGCGCTGCTGGTGATCCTTCTGATTTACGCCGTTATCCTGCTCTGGCTTCGCAAGAAGCTGGTCAAGATTTGAGGAGTAGGCCATGTCAGCTGTCAGGAAACCCAACCCCCTGCTGGTTGTGGGCAAATACGCGGCACTTGCGTTCTATCTGATCTTTGCGTTGTTCCCGCTTTACTGGTTGCTCAAGATCGGGTTGACCCCGGACGCACTGATCTTTTCAGAGGGCACCCGGCTGTTTCCAAGCGAAGTGACCTTTTCAAACTTCAAAACAGTCATTTTTCAGACCGATTTTGTGGCCTATTTCCGGAACTCTCTTGTGGTGTCGCTGGGGGCGGCGTTCTTTACGACATTGTTCGCGGCTGGGGCGGGTTATGCCTTTTCCCGCTTTGTTTTCGCGGGCAAACGGATCATCATTGCCTTGATGCTGGTCACCCAGATGTTCCCGCTGCTGATGATCATCGCACCCATCTACAAGATCATCGCGGACCTGGGGCTGCTGAATTCGCTGACAAGCCTGATTGTTGTCTACACCGCGTTCAACATCCCCTTTGCAACATTCCTGATGCAGTCATTCTTTGACGGCATTCCCAAAGATCTTGAAGACGCGGCGATGATGGATGGCTGTACACGGTTTCAGGCGCTGCGCAAAGTGGTGTTCCCGCTGACATTGCCCGGTCTCGGGGCGACGCTTGGATTTGTCTTTACTGCCGCATGGTCCGAGCTGTTGTTTGCGTTGATGCTGATTTCAAAGAACGACGCGATGACATTCCCGGTTGGCTTGTTGACATTTGTTTCCAAATTCTCGGTCGATTGGGGGCAAATGATGGCAGCCGGCGTGCTGGCACTGATCCCAAGTTGCCTCTTCTTCATCTTCATTCAACGCTATCTCGTGCAGGGCCTCACGTCCGGCGCGGTCAAAGGATAGGAGGCCAAATCATGGCACGTATCGAACTTCGTGACGTTGCAAAACGCTATGGATCCGTCGAGGTTCTGCGCAACATCAACCTTGAGATTCAGGATGGTGAGTTCATCGTTCTGGTCGGCCCATCAGGCTGCGGCAAGTCCACTTTGCTGCGTATGGTTGCTGGTCTTGAACCGATATCAAGCGGCGACTTTCTGATCGATGGCGAGCGCATGAATGATGTGAGGCCAAGGGATCGGGACATCGCGATGGTGTTCCAGTCCTACGCTCTCTATCCGCATATGGATGTCGCTCGGAACATGGGCTTCTCAATGGAAATCCGCAAAGCTCCGGTGGCTGAACGCACATCAAAGGTCGCCCAGGCGGCAGAGACGCTGGGGTTGACCAAATTGACGGATCGCTTGCCCAAGGCCCTTTCAGGAGGTCAACGTCAGCGGGTTGCCATGGGGCGGGCCATCATCCGAGACCCACGCGCATTTCTGTTTGACGAGCCATTGTCAAACCTTGATGCGGCTCTGCGTGTCGAGATGCGGCTGGAGATCGCGCGGCTTCATCAAAAACTAGGTGCGACCATGATCTATGTGACCCATGATCAGGTCGAAGCGTTGACGCTGGCAGATCGGATCGTTGTTCTCAACGCAGGGGATATCCAGCAAGTCGGCAGTCCGCTCGAGCTTTATGAAAGGCCGGCCAACAAATTTGTTGCCCAGTTTATCGGCTCACCCACCATGAATGTTGTGCCTGTATTGGGAACCAAAACAGGTGTGAATGTCGGGAATGGGGTTGAAATCAGGATACTCGATCAACCCCTTACCGCTCAGGCGAAAGAACTGGGTGTAAGGCCGGAACATATCGATGTTGTGGACAACGGCACCGGTGATCTGTCGGCCGTGGCGGATGTTGTGGAACATCTGGGGTCGGACACGAACATCTACGTCAATGCCGAAGGGATCGGCCCCATGATGGTGCGCAAGCATGGCAATATCCCGGTGAAATCCGGGGATCGCCTCGGTTTGCGCATTCAAGCACAGAATGCACATCTGTTTGCTTCGGATGGTACAGCGTTGAGACGGGCTTGCTGAGATGGTGGATAATTTGGAAGATTGGGCTTCGCCGCATGCGATAAAACTCCATCCGCGGGATCTTTAGATGAACGATAACCAGTTATTGCTGCCGGGGTCGCAGTCCGAAGCCGGGTTTTGGGTTGAAACGTCAAGACATCGCGATTGGTTGATGAATCAGGCCATGCGGCAACTTACGTTCTTCAGCGCGAGCTGCCGGGATGAGTCCGGGTTCTATACACTTGGTCACGATGGCCGCCCGTTGCCCGGCAAGCCGCAGGAGCTGCACACGACGACCCGGTTGGTTCATTCTTATGCATTAGGACTTCTGTCCGGTTTCCAAGGTGCTGAACGGATCATTGATCACGGCATGACATATCTCGATAGCCATCACCGAGATCGCGACCACGGCGGATATCTCTGGGCGTTGGATGGGGATCAGATCAAGGATGACCGCAAGCTTGCCTATGGGCACGTCTTTGTCCTTCTTGCCTCGGCAAGTGCGAAACTGGCGGGTCACCCGGATGCAGACAAGCTAATGACAGATGTCCAAAGTGTTCTGGAAAAACACTTCTGGGACGAAGAAGCAGGCCTGTTTCGCGATGAATGGAACAGGGATTGGACGCCGTTTTCCACATATCGCGGAATGAATGCAAATATGCACGGCGTTGAGGCAATGCTGGCCGCCTTTGAAGCCACAGGAGACGAAATCTTCCTGTCCCGCGCCGGTCGCATTCTGGACTTCTTCATTGGCAAAATTGCACCCGGTGAAAACTGGCGGCTTCCCGAACACTATTCGTCTGATTGGCAGATCAACCGGGATTATGCGGGTGACCCGATGTTCAGACCTTACGGAACAACGCCGGGGCATTCGTTCGAATTGGGTCGGCTTCAGCTTCAGCATTGGGATTTGTCAGGCCGAACGAACCCCAATGCTCCGTACAGGGCGCGCCGCTTGATTGCGCAGGCTTTGAATGATGCGTGGCTGCCTGGCGGCGGGTTGGCCTATACTCTTGATTTTGATGGTCGCGTTGCCAATGCTTCGCGGTTCTGGTGGCCCATCACCGAAGCCATAGGGGCGGTTGCCGCTCTGATCGCGCTAGACAGAAGGCCAGAAGACGAGGAGTGGTACAGAAAGCTCTGGACCTATGCGAGTGAAACACTTGTGGATCATCGACATGGCGGCTGGTTTCCAGCAGTGGATGGGGCAGGGGCTGTAGTGACATCTATTTTTGACGGCAAGCCGGACATCTACCACTCGTTGCAAGCCTGTCTGTTTCCGCTGTCAGGACGTTTGTCGAGGATGATGCCGCTTTAGGTTTGGAAAATCCTCAGTTGCGGCTTGTCTTACCCGAGTAAGAATCCGGTGCAGGGTCTTGTCGAATACCCGCAGACTACAAATCGTAGCCTGCGGCGGTGTCCGAATGTCAGGAGGTCGCTCGGTTGCCCCTGCATTCCAGTGTTATGCACTCCAATCAACCTTGAACTCTTCGCGAAATGCAAAGCGTTTCAAGTGGTCTTCTATGACTACTTTCCAGGAGTTCAAATCGCCACGTGGGCCGACTGAAGCAACTATGTCCAGCCCCTCGTCCGTCGCTTTCATCGCGACCGCACACCCGTTTTCAAATGAAACTTTCCCTTCAGTTACATCAAATTCTACTTGCCCCTTGTAGGACCAGTGCTTGCATAACTGCTGAAGATACTTGCTGGCCACATCTGTTGGCGCATTTCCTGACGCGCTCTGGTCCGGCAACATTTCCAACGCAGTTTCAGCCGCCCCGCGCATAGCCTTCGCAAAAAGTGTTACGTCGATATTCGTGGCCAGGAACGTAACCCCAAGATCCACGCACTTGCGCTGCATCACAGGGTCCAACGTCAGGATGCCCGCTGCCTTGCCCGCGGCCACGATCCGTTTCAACGCGTCCAAAACCGCTTCGACCACGTCGGTGTGGCCAGCATTGCCGATGTGGCCCATATCCGCGGCCAAATCTGACGGACCGATAAATACGCCGTCGACATCTGTGGTCAGAATGTCATCCAGTGCATCCAGGCCAAGGCGGTTTTCCACCTGAACCAACAGGCAAATCTGGTCACCTGCCGTTGTGAGGTAATCCGGAATCGCCGCAAAACGCGAAGCTCGCGCCAGAGCAGACCCAACGCCTCGAACTCCATGTGGGGGATATTGCACCGCGCGCACCAACTCCCGCGCTTGATCGCCGCTTTCAACCATTGGCACCAATATGCTTTGGATGCCAGCATCGAGATATTGCTTGATCATCCAGGTCTCGCCAATTGGCAGGCGCGCTACTGGCTGGCTACCTGTTCCTTCAATGACCCTCGCTTGCTCCAGAATGGACAGTAGATCGTTTGGGGCGTGTTCCCCATCCACAAGAAGCCAGTCAAATCTGGATGTGGCGGCGATTTCGGCGGCATATGCGTTGGCCATCCCAATCCAGCATCCGATCTGGGGTTTTCCGGCTTTCAGTGCGGCCTTGAAGGGGTTTGTTGGCGCGGGCAATGAAGTTCTCCTTCAGTCGAATTTGATATTGACCGAACCGAAGGGTCCGAACTCGGCGTTGATTTCTGATCCTGGCGGGCATTCGACAGGGCGGATGAAGCTGCCTGACAGGATCACTTGTCCGGGTTCAATACTTTGACCGTATTGCGCCATGCGCCGGGCCAGCCAGACAACACTTTCGACTGGATCATTCAATACGCCGGCACCAAGGCCGGTTTCCTCAATCTCACCGTTGCGGAAGGTCAAGGCACCAACCCAGCGCAGGTCGAAGTCGTCTATCGCGTGACGTTCCGAGCCCAGCACAATGCCCGCATTGGCGGCATTGTCGCTGATCGTGTCAAAGACGGTTCGGATCTTGCCGGTCTCGGGGTCCTGAGGCTGAATACGTGTGTCCAGAATTTCAATCACCGGCGCGACGTAATCGGTGGCGGATATGATATCGTCGCGGCTCACATTCTCGCCGCCGACGGCGGATTTCATGACAAAGGCGATTTCAGTCTCGATCCGGGGCTGGATGAAACGGCCTGCAGGGACCGTACCACCGTGTTCAAACGCCATGTCATCAAACAGGATGCCGCTGTCGGGAATATCGATGTTTAGCGCATATTGCATCGCTTTCGACGTCAGACCGATCTTCCACCCGATGACCCTGCGCCCCTCGGCCAGTTTCTGGCGATAGATGGCATTCTGCACCTCGTAGGCGTCGCCCATATTCATTTCGGGGTGACGCAGGCTCAGCAGACCGATCTGGTCGCCGGTGCGTTCGGCCTGAAGTAGGTCGGCTGCCGCGCGGGCGTGCTCTTCGGGTGTCATACCTTCTCATCCTCGACCGTGTTGCGCAGGGTGCCGATACCTTCGACGAAGACCTCGACCACGTCACCCGGTACAAGATACTTTGGCGGGTCAAAGCGCGCGCCCGCTCCGGTGGGGGTACCTGTTACGATAATGTCACCCGGTTTCAGGGTCATGAAGGTCGAGATATACTCGATTTCGCGCCGGATCGGGAACATCATGCGGTCGAGGGTATCGTCCTGACGCAACTCACCATTGACGCGGGTCTGAATGCGGGCGTCATCCAATTGCGCCGGGTCGGTGAAAGGCACCAGCCATGGGCCGATCGACCCTGAATTGTCCCAGTTCTTGCCCTGAGTTACGTTGAACTTGGCATGGCGCACCCAATCGCGGATCGTGCCTTCGTTGCACAGCGTCAACGCGGCGATGTGATCATAGGCTTCGTCCTGCGAAATCCGACGGCCCGCCTTGCCGATCACAATGGCCACTTCGCCCTCGTAATCCAGCGTGCGGTTTTCAGGCGGGCGGATCAGCGGGCGGTTGTGGCCGGTAAAGCCGCTAGCAAAGCGCGGGAACAGCGACATGTATTCCGGCTGCGCGCTGCCATCCTTGTATTCCGCATTCCTGTCCGGGAAGTTCACGCCGACGCACAGAATGCGAAGGGCATCCGGCATCACCATTTCATAGGTGAAATCGGAATGGGTCACCGGCTTGACCTCGGCCGCCGCAGCCAACCGGCTAAACTCACCCGTAGCGATGACCTCATACAGGCTGGAAAACTCAGGAAAATCACCGTTCAGGGCGATCGCACCATCATCGGTAATCGCGCCAAAGAAGGTATCCCCTTCGGCGGTAAAAGTAGCAAAGCGCATTAAGCCTCCTCGGCGGTGTCGATGCCGCCCATGCACAGGTATTTGAGTTCCATGAAGTCATTCAGCCCATGGCGCGAGCCTTCACGGCCCAGACCAGACATCTTAACCCCGCCAAAGGGAGCTTCCGCGGTCGAGATCAGGCCGGTGTTGATACCGACCATGCCATATTCCAGCTTCTCGGAAACTCGCCAAACGCGAGCCAGGTCGCGGGAATAGAAATATGAGGCAAGGCCGAACTCGGTGTTATTTGCCGCAGCGACGACTTCGCTTTCGGTGTTGAACTTAAAAAGGGGCGCGACCGGGCCAAACGTCTCTTCGGTCGCGACCGCCATCTCCGAAGTGACTCCGGTCAAAATGGTTGGCTCAAAGAATGTGCCGCCCATGTCGTGTGACTTGCCACCCAGAATGACATCGGCTCCTTTCGAGGTCGCATCAGCGATGTGTTCAGCAACCTTGTCGACTGCCGCCTGATCGATCAGCGGGCCGAATATGATACCTTCGTCAAAGCCATTACCAGTGGGCAGAGTAGCTACTTTGTCGCGCAGCTTGGCGGCAAAGGAATCGTAGACACCGGCCTGCACGTAAATGCGGTTGGCACAAACACAGGTCTGACCATTATTTCGAAACTTGGCAATCACCGCCCCTTCAACAGCGGCGTCCAGATCAGCATCATCGAAAACAATGAAGGGCGCATTGCCACCCAGCTCCAACCCCAGTTTTTTGATCGTTGGCGCACATTGCGCATATAGAAGCGTGCCGATCTCGGTCGAACCGGTAAAGGTCAGCTTCTGCACTGTCGGGTTCCCGGTCATCTCGCCGCCAATGCCACGGGCTGAGCCGGTGACGACCGAGAACAGTCCCGCAGGCAGGCCCGCTCTCTCGGCCAGAACTGCCAACGCGATAGCTGAGAACGGAGTCTGGCCGGCCGGTTTCAGAACCATAGAGCAGCCCGCCGCCAGTGCAGGGCCAGCCTTGCGCGTGATCATTGCGTTTGGGAAATTCCACGGCGTGATCGCGGCGACAACCCCGATGGGTTGTTTGATCGTCAGGATGCGTTTGTCTGGAGCGTGGCTAGGTGTGACATCACCATAGGCGCGGCGGGCCTCTTCTGCGAACCACTCTATGAAGCTGGCACCATAGGCGATCTCACCTTTGGCTTCGGCCAGTGGCTTGCCCTGCTCGGCTGTCAGGATGGCACCCAGATCGTCCTGGTTCTCCATCATCAGTTCGTACCAGCGGTGCAGAATTTGACTGCGCGTCTTGGCGGTTCGTTTAGCCCACCCGTGGCGCGCGGTCTCGGCGGCAGCAATAGCTTCGGCAGTTTCGGCGGCACCCAGATTGGGAACATGACCAATAACTTCGCCGGTGGCGGGGTTGGTGACGGCCAGGCCGGTGGCCGGGTCAGCTTCAATCCAGCGTGTACCTACAAGGGCAGCCTCACGCAGCAAACCGGGGTCATTCAAAGGAAACATATGGGGACCTGCATCAGTTCGAATTGGATAGATCAACGGCTTGCCCGGCCAAAAGGCATCAGGGGCAAGCAATCAGAGTAAAAACCGCGATCCTCAGACCGGGAATATGACGTTAGTCTGACCGGTGCCCGAGGACGGGAAATACTCGGTCACAACCTCGCATTTTTGTCGTAAGCGTCCCAGCCGAGTGCGCCATAAAGCATCGCGGTATCATGCATCGAGCCTTCACCGCAGCAGAAGTTGGCATAGTCCCCCAGCATCGTGAGGAAAGTAGCATGATCGCCGTTTTTCCACATTTCCAGCACGTGCAGATCCATCTGGCGGTTGAATTCTGAGCTGATTGTGAAGGTGCCGTTATTGGCGGCATAATCCTTGTTGGCCCAGATCTTGTGCGATAGCGAACCCGACGCAACCAGCAGCACCTTTTCGTCGCTGGCCTCGACAGCTTCACGGATTGCCTCGCCGACGATACGGCTCTCGTCATGGGCGTGCACGGTGCACCACGCACCGATCGACACCACTTTCATTTCGTGTTCACGGCTCATAAACCGCATCGGAACCAGCGTGCCGTATTCCACCTCAAGGCTGTCCAGGTGATGTGCCAGCGTATAGGCACCCTTTTCGGTCGCAATCCGCGCAATCGCATCACCCAATTCGGGGTTGCCCTCGTATTTATAGGGCAAGTCCTGAATGAACTGCGGGAATTCATTCGACGTGAATAGACCCTCAAAATGGTCGTTGGCGTTTATGTGAAAGCCCGCGTTCAACACCCAATGCGTATCACAGATGACAACCGTTGTTGCGCCCAGCTCCCTGGCGCGACGAGCAATCTCTCGGTGGCCATCAATAGCCGGCTGACGCTTGCCTTTGATCGGTCCTTCCTGCTCGGACATGAGCAGGGTAGGCACGTGGGTCATTTTGGCGGCAAGTACAATTTCTCCCATGGTCTCCTCCTGAAGTAAGAGTTTCTTCGCGCGTATTTCGAGTGCAGTCGGTTACAGTTTCCCCAGCTGCATGATATTGTGTTTTCCTGTTGCGAAGCCGACGTGTTTTTGTTCCATGTAGAACTCGAAGCTCCAGTCGCCGCCGTCGC
>NZ_JBQFZL010000013.1:0-83999 GCF_056542225.1 Ruegeria sp. AE3
TCTACCAAAGTATCGAAAAACAAATGGGACAAGAAAAACTCAATCAACTCCTCGACCTGCTCGAAGAACTCCAAGCCGTCAAAGTCTGACCGAACGCACATTTGGTCGCGCGGGCCAGCATTGCCGGTTTTCTTTAAGAGACGCAGGTTGGAGTTGCCTAGGCGTCACACACTCCCATCACAAAACGTTTTCCGTCTCAAGCTGAAAGCACCCCGGCTTCTGAGCACAATGCACCTTCACGTTTGACGACGGACCACTTTCGGCCAAAACCTCCAACTCAGTAATACCTGGTGCCAATTCCATTTGGCCACCGTCAAATGACGGCCTTCCACGCGGGCCAAGTCAGTCATTTCAATCGCACCCAAGAGCCATGACACCCTTTGAAAGCAGGCTTTCCCTGCTCAACAAAATACTGGATGTTGGATACAATATCCTCTATAGCTGCGCGTATCGATTGATTCAGGGAGGATCACATGCTCAAGAAACTCGCCGCACTGGCGGCCCTCACCACCATCACCACGGTTCCTGCGATGGCGGACACGCTGGACGATGTCGTAGATCGCGGGACATTGCGCTGCGGTGTTGTGTTGGATTTTCCGCCAATTGGGTATCGCGACGCGAATAACGAACCGGCAGGCTTTGATGTCGAATACTGCAATGATCTGGCCGCCGCTCTTGAAGTTGAGGCCGAAATCCTGCCGCTGACCTGGGCGGAACGCCTGCCAGTGATCGTCACCGGACGCGCAGACGTTGTGTTCGGAGCAACCTCGGACAGCCTTGAACGGGCGCGGACGGTGGGCTTTACCATTCCTTACGCCATCTATTATGCGCAGGGTGTGGTGAATGCCGAAAGTGGCATTGAAACCTTCGAGGATATCCGTGGCAAGCGCGTGGCCGCCGCGATCGGCACCGTGCCCGAGCAGGAATGGCTGAAGATCGCCGCCGAATGGGGTGAAGAAGGCAATTATCAGGGCTATCAATCCGAGAATGAAGTGTTCCTGGCGGTGGCTCAGGGCAAGGCCGATATCGGCATTACCACAAACACTGCCGTGCTGCCGATTACCCAGCAATATGACACTGTTGTTGCCGGTCCTCGCATGCCATGGACCACCGACTACACTTCGGTTGTCGGCAAGCGCGAAGATGTCACCTGGCTGAACTTCCTGAACCTGTTCGTGACCCACCAGGTGCGTTCGGGCCGCTATCAGGAGCATTGGGGAAATTATGTCGGTGGCGAAGCCCCCGAACTTCGCATTCCCGGCGTAATGTACTGATCCTTTACCGTACCAACCTTTCGCCCGGTTCTCTTCGGGCGAAAGGACTGGTAAATTGCGCGAGGAACACCCGTGTTCGACTATAACTTCCATTGGCGGCCGGTGATGAAAAGCCTGCCAGATCTGCTTGAAGCATCGCTGCTGACGATACAGGTTGCCGTGCTGGCAATGGTCCTTGGCATCATCATCGGGCTTTGTCTGGCACTGACGAGGCTGCACCTGAAAGGACTGCCTTACTGGTTCGCCTCAGCCTGGGTCGAACTGGCGCGCAATACTCCGGCACTGTTCCAGCTGTTCTTTTTCGGCTTCGGGCTTGGTGCCTTTGGCCTGCATCTGTCGCCGTACTTCATCGTGCTGGCCGGACTGACATTCAATTGCGCCGGTTATCTGGCTGAAAACTTCCGTGGCGGCTTTCAGGCCGTCCCCGAGACACAGTTACGTGCGTCGCGATCGCTGGGCATGAACGCGTGGCAGGCTTACATACGCGTCGTGATCCCGCAGGTGTTTCGCATTGTCTATCATCCGATCACGAACCAGATGGTCTGGGCTGTTTTGATGTCGTCACTGGGTATGCTGGTCGGCTTCCGGGAACTGTCGGGCGAGACGCAGTTCTTTGCCTCGCGCACTTTCCGAATCTTTGAATATTTCGCCGTCACCGCGGTCATCTACTACGTGATCGTCAAAATCATCCTTTTTGCCTCGCGCCTGCTGGCGTCCCGGCTTTTCCGCTACTGAAGGAGGCACAGATGCAACCCACTGTCAGCTTTTTCAGCGGCTTCAACATCAACGATCTGTGGTTTCTGGGCGAAGCCGCGCTGCGAACGCTCTGGATCTCAATGCTTTCGATTTCCATTGGAACGGTTTTTGGCGTGGTGTGCGGTTGGCTTCTGTACGAGGGCAAACTGGCAGCGACCCTGACGTTGGCTCCGGTTTTGGATATCTTCCGTTCGGTCCCTCTGATCATCCAACTGGTGCTGTTTTACAACTTTGCACCTATTGTCGGACTCAATCTGGACCCGTTCGCCTCGGGCGTGGTGATCCTATCCATCTACACAGCAGCACTGGTTGCGAATGTGGCGCGCGGCGGGATTGAGGCCGTCGGCGATCCGATGCGCCGCGCGGCGCGCAGTCTGGGCATGACCTATTGGCAGGATCTGCGCTATGTCGTCTTCCCAATCGGTGGGCGCGCGGTGTTCCCGGCATGGGTCGGGGTCGCGTTGGGTGTGATGAAAGACAGCGCACTGGTCTCAGTTCTGGGCTATGTCGAGCTGCTCAAGGCCAGCCAGATCCTGATCACCCGCACGCAGGAACCGTTCCTGATCCTGACAATCGCTGGCGCGTTCTATTTCGCGCTCAGCTATCCGATTTCGCGGTATTCCGCGTCACTAGAAAAAAGGTGGGCCCAATGATCGAAATTCGCGACCTGCACAAATATTTCGGATCGCTGCATGTGCTGAAAGGCATCGATCTGGATGTGCAGAAAGGAGAAGTTCTGTCGGTGATCGGTGCGTCAGGCTCCGGTAAATCGACCCTTCTCTATTGCATCAACGGGCTGGAACCGATCCAGCAAGGATCGGTCAGGGTTGATGGCATTGATGTTCATGCTAAAGGCACCGACATCAACAAGCTGCGCACAAAGCTGGGGATGGTGTTCCAGCAATGGAACAGCTTTCCGCACCTGACAGCACTGGAAAACGTTGCGTTGGCCCCGAAGATTGTCAAAGGCAAGTCGAGGGACGAGGCGCGTGACATTGCCGCAAAGCAGTTGACCCATGTAGGGTTGGGCGAGAAGCTGAACGTCTTTCCCTCGGCCTTATCGGGCGGTCAGCAGCAGCGACTTGCCATTGCCCGCGCGCTGGCGATGGAGCCGGAATACATGCTGTTTGACGAAGCAACCTCGGCGCTGGATCCTGAACTGGTGGGCGAGGTTCTCGACACGATGCGGTTATTGGCCGAAGAAGGGATGACGATGATTTGTGTCACGCATGAGATGGGTTTCGCTCGTGATGTATCAGACCGGGTTGCTTTTTTTCATCAGGGCGTGATGGAAGAGATCGGTCCGCCTGCCCAGATTTTTAGCGAAGCCCAATCCGAACATACCCGCAAATTCCTGTCGAATGTGCGATAAAAGCCCCCGCCCCAATACAATTAGGAAGGTTACCTTCATGTCCCAGAATATCTTCACCGGCACCATGCCAGCCCTGATGACCCCCTGCAAACCGGACCGGACACCGGATTTCGACGCGCTGGTGAAAAAGGGCAAGGAAATGATCGAAGCAGGTATGTCTGCCGTGGTCTATTGCGGCTCGATGGGCGACTGGCCTCTCTTGTCGGATGCCGAACGGATGGAAGGTGTCGAACGTCTGATCGCGGCCGGACTGCCTGTTGTCGTCGGCACCGGTGCGATAAATTCGAAATCCGCCGTAGCGCTTGCCGCACATGCGCAAAAAGTTGGTGCGGCAGGGCTTATGGTGATCCCGCGTGTATTGTCGCGTGGATCGTCCATCGCGGCGCAGCGCAACCATTTCAAAGCGATCCTGTCGGCTGCACCTGATATTCCGGCAATCATCTATAACAGCCCGGTTTACGGCTTTGCGACGCGCGCCGATCTGTTCCTGGAACTGCGCGCAGATCATCCCAACCTGGTTGGGTTCAAGGAATTCGGTGGCAAAAGCGATCTGCGCTATGCGGCGGAACACATTACCTCGAAAGATGATCAGGTCACACTGATGGTTGGTGTAGACACCGAAGTCTACCATGGCTTCGTCAATTGCGGCGCCACCGGCTCGATCACAGGGATTGGCACTGCCCTGCCAAAAGAGGCACTTCTGCTGGCGGCCCTGTGTCAGAAAGCGGCAGCCGGTCATGCCGAAGCCCGCCTTCGCGCGCGGGAACTGGAAGAAGCCTTTGGCGTGCTGGCCAGCTTTGACGAAGGCACCGATCTGGTACTGTATTACAAACACCTGCTGGTCCTGAACGGCGAAGAAGAGTACCGCTTGCACTTCAACGAAACCGACGAGTTGACGGATGCCCAGCGCAACTATTGCGAACAGCAATACGACCTGTTCCGCACTTGGTTTACTGATTGGTCCGACCAGGGCGGGGTCATTGCTGAATGCATGTGATTGACAGTCACACCGGGGGAATGCCTACGCGGGTAATCCTCGACGGTGGCCCCGATCTGGGGTCCGGCCCACTGGCCGAGCGTGCACGACGCTTGGCCACCGAGCATGAGGTGTTCTACAAATCCATCTTACTGGAACCGCGCGGACAGCCCGGAATGGTGGGCGCGCTTCTGGTCGCGCCCGAAGATTCAAGATGCGAGACCGGCGTGATCTATTTCGATGCGGATGCCGTTCTGGGCATGTGCGGGCATGGCACCATCGGTTTGGGTGTCACTCTGGCCCATATGGGTCGGATCCGGCCGGGCACGCACCGGGTGGAAACCCCGGTCGGGGTCATCTCGGTGGAGTTGCTGGACGCCAATACCGTGCGCGTCACAAATGTCGAGAGCCGCCGCGTGCGGGCAGCTGTGCAAATTGAGGTCGGCAGCCATGGGTCGATAACCGGCGATCTTGCCTATGGCGGAAATTGGTTCTTCATTGTTGATCCCAGCCCGATCCCGGTGAATCCGGGAAATTTTCGTGCGTTGACAGATCTGACCATCGCCATACGTGAAGCCTGCATCGCACAGGGCGTGCGTGGTGAAAACGGAGAACTGGTCGATCACGTGATCCTACAGGATCAATCCCCCAACAAGGATGTTCACAGCCGCAACTTTGTACTGTGCCCGGACAATCAATATGACCGGTCGCCCTGCGGTACGGGCAGTTCGGCGCGCCTCGCCTGTCTGGCGGAAAACGGGGCGCTGGCCGCCGGGGAAGAGATTGTGCAGGAAAGCGTGATCGGCAGCCCCTATGTGCTGAGCTACCAACCCGGCCCAAACGGGGGTGTCATTCCCACCCTAACCGGGCAGGCGCATATCATGTCGGAAGGCAGGTTGGTTTTCGCGCCGAATGATCCGTTCCGTGATGGTATCGCGCTTTGAAATCAAGTCCGGGGACAGACACTGTCCGGTCCCCGACCCCGCACCACGATTTGAGAACCTGTAACCATGCAGCATGACACCAAAACGGACATAGTTGTGATCGGTGCTGGCATCATTGGCATCAGCGCTGCGCTGGAATTGCAAAAGCGTGGAAGGCAGGTGCTGGTGCTGGACCGTGAAGGCGTTGCAGCCGGAGCGTCAAAGGGCAATGCCGGGGCCTTTGCCTTTACAGATATCGTGCCGCTTGCAACCCCAGGGATCATGCGCAAAGCACCAAAATGGCTGCTTGATCCGCTGGGGCCTTTGTCGATTCCACCCGCTTATGCGCTGAGTATTGCACCGTGGATGCTCCGGTTCTGGCGGGCCAGTTGGCGGGATCGTTATGCTGCCTCACTGTCCGCACAAGCCGCGCTGATGAACCACAGCCGCGCCGCGCTGGAGCGCCAGATCGCGTATGTTGACGGCGAGGCGCTGATGCAGCGCGAAGGCCAGTTGCAGTTGTTCGAGAATGAGAGCGAATTCCGTGCCAGCCTGCCCACCTGGGACCTGCGCAAGGACCATGGCATTCCGTTTGATCTTTTGGACAGTCCGGATGCAATTGCCGAGATTCAACCCGGACTGAACCGGCGATTCACCCATGCGGGTTTTACCCCGACATGGATGAATACCGTCGATCCGGCCCGCTGGACCAAGCATCTGGCGGAACAGTTCATCGCGCGCGGTGGGCAGGTTAAGATCGCAGGGATCACGGCACTGATACCAACCGATGACGGCGTGCGTCTCTTCACCGTCAACGGTGACATTTCGGCAGGTCAGGTGATTGTCGCCGCCGGAGCCTGGTCACACCAACTGGCCAAATCCCTAGGGGATCATATCCCGCTAGAGACCGAGCGGGGTTATAACACGACCCTGCCCGAAGGCGCTTTTGACCTGCGCACGCATCTGACTTTTGGGGGGCAAGGGTTTGTGGTGACCCGGATCAACGGCGGTGTGCGCATCGGTGGCGCGGTCGAACTGGGTGGATTGAAGCTGGCCCCGAATTACCGGCGCGCTGACACGTTGCTGGCCAAGGCCGGGCGCTTCATGCCAGACCTTAACCTAGAGGGCGGCACGCAATGGATGGGCTTTCGCCCGTCACTGCCCGACAGCCTGCCAGTGATTGACCGATCTTCGCGCGCACCAAAGGTGCTTTATGCCTTTGGCCATGGTCATCTGGGGCTGACCCAATCCGCAGGCACGGCCGAACTGGTGGCCGATCTGGTCACTGACGCCAAGCCGGTGCTCGATATGTCACCTTTCGCATCCACACGCTTCTAATCTGGAGAACACCTTATGAAAATCACCGGGCTGAACGTATATCAGGTGAATCTGCCGCTGAAAGAAGGCCGCTATAGCTGGTCCAACGGCAATTTTGTCGAAGTGTTTGACAGCACCGTTTTGGAAATCATCACGGATGAGGGGTTGAAAGGCTATGCCGAATGCTGCCCGCTTGGCTCGGCCTATCTGCCGTCTTTCGCGCTCGGCGTCCGGGCCGGGCTGGCAGAGCTGGCCCCGCATTTGATCGGGCAGGACCCGCTGAATATCGGTCAGATCAACCGCACGATGGATGCGGCCTTGCGGGGTCATCCTTATGCCAAGGCCCCGGTGGATATTGCCTGCTGGGATCTGCTGGGCAAGGCCACGGAACAGCCGCTTTACACCTTGCTGGGTGGCGCGGCGCAGGACGATGTGGTGCTTTATCGCGCGATCAGTCAGGAAGCACCCGAGATCATGGCCAAAAAGATCGAAGGCTATGCCGCCGAAGGCTACACCAAGTTTCAGCTCAAGGTGGGTGGCGAGGCCAATGACGACATTGACCGTATCCACGCCACCCGCGCCGTTCTGAAAAAGACGGACCTGCTGGTAGCGGACGCCAATACCGGCTGGACCCGGCACGAGGCCGCCCGCGTGGTGGGAGCGATTTCGGGTCTGGATGTCTATGTGGAACAGCCTTGCCTGACGTATGAGGAATGCGTGTCGATCCGCCGCCGCACCGCGTTGCCTTTCGTGATGGACGAGGTGATCGACACCCCCAACACGCTGGTCCGCGGCATTGCCGAAGACGCGATGGATGTGATCAACCTCAAGATCTCGAAAGTCGGAGGGTTGACCAAAGCCCGCCTTATGCGTGACCTCTGCGTGGCGCACGGCATCCCCATGACGATCGAAGACACCTGGGGTGGCGACATTACCACTGCGGCGATTGCACATCTGGCCCGTTCAACGCCGTCCGAGTTCACATTCTCTGCCACGGATTTCAATTCCTACGGCACGGTGGACATTGCCGAGGGTGCGCCAAAGCGTGTCAACGGCCGGATGACCGCACCCGCCCGTCCGGGTCTGGGCGTTACACCGATTTTCGACGCTCTGGGCGAGCCTGTCGCACAATATTGAGAGATCCGATGCGGAGCAGCAAAACCGTTCATGTCATTTCAGCCCATGCAGAAGGCGAAGTAGGGGATGTTATCGTTGGGGGTGTCGCCCCGCCACCGGGCGATACCTTGTGGGAACAGCGCAGCTTTGTCGCGGGCGACCAGACGCTGCGCAACTTCGTTCTGAACGAACCTCGGGGCGGTGTTTTCCGTCATGTCAATCTTCTGGTGCCCCCGAAACACCCCAAGGCCGACGCGGCCTTTATCATTATGGAACCCGAAGACACGCCACCCATGTCCGGTTCGAACTCGATCTGTGTTTCAACCGTATTGCTGGATGGCGGAATCATTCCGATGCAGGAACCCGAAACTCATATGGTGCTTGAGGCCCCAGGCGGGCTGGTTCGTGTACGGGCGGAATGCAGCGGTGGAAAAGCGCAACGCATTTTCGTGCAGAACCTGCCCAGCTTTGCCGACAAACTGTCCGTCCCGCTTGAGTTACCCGGATTGGATACGATCATGGTTGATACCGCCTATGGGGGTGACAGTTTTGTCGTGGTCGATGCACAGGCATTGGGATTCGAGATTGTCGAACACGAGGCCCGTGACATCGCCCGATTGGGGGTGAAGATCACCAATGCAGCCAATGAACAGCTTGGGTTTTCGCATCCTGAAAACCCGGATTGGGACCACATTTCATTCTGTGCTTTCTGCGGCCCGATCAGCCAGACCGAGACCGGATTAACTGGCAAATCTGCCGTCGCAATCCAACCGGGCAAAGTTGATAGATCGCCCACGGGTACAGCGGTTTCCGCACGCATGGCGCTGATGGCTGCAAAGGGGTTGATGTCGCCGGGTCAGACATTCGAGGCGGTCTCGATCATCGGATCACGGTTCACTGGCAGGATCGTCGATGCCACCGAGGTGGCGGGCCGTGCCGCGATTGTCCCCGAAATAAGTGGGCGCGGCTGGATCACCGGCATTCATCAACACATGCTTGACCCAGATGACCCCTGGCCTGGCGGGTATCGCTTGTCGGACACCTGGGGTGTCTGACTAAATAGTGCATTGACCGTGCCCGCTCTCAGGGAAAGGCGGTCACAGAAGGTTCCATTCGCACTTGGTCTTACCTCGCTGTCTCAGCAGGGTTGAAACAACATGGATATTGGATGCATTATTAAACGGAGTGTCCTTAATCAGCTTTCTAAGTGGTCGCGTCGCGGCTCAACTTGGAATAACCGCCGGTAACCGGTAGCTGTACCCAAACAAGTGGCAGGAAAAATATGGCAGGAAAGCGCGCAATAACCAAGCAAAGCCTACCAGATGTCATCGCGAACGATCTTCGTGAGCGGATACTGAATGGTGAACTTGCCGAAGGTGAAGCTATTCGCCAGGAAGCTCTGGCCGAGGAATACGACGTATCGCGGATGCCCATCCGCGAGGCCCTGAAGCGTCTGAACGCTGAAGGCCTGATTCAATGGGCCAATAATCGGGGCGGATCAGTCACCAAGCACTCCCTGAATGAAATCGGAGAGATATTCGACCTTCGAATGCTTATTGAAGTCGATCTTTTCCGCAGAGCCATTCCGCAGATGACATCTGCCGACTTTGCGCGATGCAACGACATATTGACACAGATGGAAGCGTCTTATGACGAGAATGACGTCGGGAAGTGGGGGATCCTGAACTATCAATACCACTCCGCCCTTTACGCGGCATCGCAGAGGAAACTGACAAATGAATTGCTGGATCGCGTCAATCTGCAATCAGACCGCTATGTCCGAATGCATCTGAGCGTGATGAAGCAGCGGGAACCGGCGAAAAAAGAACATCGAGAGCTGTTGAAACTAGCGCAAGCAGGGAACGTCGACGAAGCCTGTGACATGCTGATGCGGCACATCCGGCGAACAAAGGAACAACTGCTGGAGATGATCGTGGCAAAACGCGCCATGGAGGAGACCTAACAGGGCGCTTGATTGCCCTCCTTAATTGGATACATTATCCATAACATTAGAATCGTAGATATGGAACATTCATGACCTGCTCCCCCCATGGTAAGCACCTCATCGCTGGAAATTGGCTTTCAGGTGACACGGTTTTTCAGTCACAGCCCGCTTTTGGATCTTCACACAGTTTTTCGGTGGGGCGTCTTCAGGATGTTGATGCAGCTGCGGAAGCTGCCGAAGAAGCGTTCTGGAGCTATGGTTTTTCGACCCGGGAAGACCGCGCGGCATTTCTGAATACCATAGCAGATGAGATCGAAGCCCGCGCCGAGGCGATTACTGCAATAGGCACGCAGGAAACCGGCCTGCCCGAGGCCCGTCTGCAAGGGGAGCGGGGTCGCACATCGGGTCAACTTCGCTTGTTTGCCACACATATTCTGAGCGGTGAGTATCTGGATCGGCGCCACGACGGCCCGTTGCCAGACCGCTCGCCGCTGCCGCGCCCGGATCTGAAAATGATTCAGCGCCCTATTGGCCCTGTCGCTGTATTCGGTGCTTCGAATTTCCCTTTGGCCTTTTCAACCGCAGGCGGCGACACCGCAGCCGCTTTGGCTGCTGGGTGCCCCGTTGTCGTAAAAGGGCACAGCGCTCACCCGGGTACCGGTGAGATCATAGCCGAGGCCATACATGCTGCCATCGAACGCTGCAAAATTCATCCCGGTGTTTTCAGTCTGATTCAGGGGGGTGACCGGACCGTAGGTTCCGCTTTGGTACAACACCCGCTGATCAGGGCTGTCGGATTCACTGGCTCATTGGCTGGTGGTCGGGCACTGTTCGATCTGTGTGCCGCGCGTCCTGAGCCAATCCCGTTTTTCGGTGAACTTGGCTCGGTCAACCCGATGTTCATTCTCGATGCTGCGCTGACGAACCGGGGCGACAACATTGCTCAGAACTGGGCGGGGTCGCTGACCATGGGCGCAGGTCAGTTCTGTACCAACCCCGGGGTCGCCGTTATGCTGGCGGGTGCAGCAGCGGACCGCTTCGCTGAGACCGCGCGAACCGCCCTGTCAAAGACACCCGCGCAGACCATGCTAACCGACGGCATCGCCGACGCTTATCGAGCTGGTCAGGCAAGGATCGCCAATACAACAGGTGTGCAGGAGGTTCTGACCTCGATGTGTGGCCAACGCACCGCGTCCCCGCACCTGTATCGCACCAATGCTGTGAACTGGCTGGCAAACGAAACCCTTGGTGAAGAGGTTTTTGGCCCGCTAGGCGTTATTGTGACCGCCGAAACGCCTGACGAAATGCAGGCCGTCGCACACAGCCTGCAAGGTCAGCTGACCTGTACACTGCATATGGATGATGCGGACATGGACACCGCGCGGTCCCTGATGCCGATCCTCGAGCGCAAGGCCGGGCGTGTGCTGGCCAATGGCTTTCCCACGGGCGTCGAGGTCTGCGACAGCATGGTGCATGGCGGCCCCTACCCCGCTTCGACCAATTTCGGTGCTACCTCGGTTGGCACATTGTCAATCCGGCGGTTCCTGAGACCAGTGTGTTACCAAAACATGCCAGACGCTTTGTTACCCGAACAATTCCTCTGATCCTTCAACAACACGCTGCAAAAGCATCAAGGCTCATCGCGAGAAAAGCGATGAGCCAAGTGCCCTATGCGCGAGTTTGACGGATACTGCGCTTTGGCCTGTTCAGTTGCTTTGCTAAACACCTGCCAGTTAGCCCCACTTACGGCTCTCTTTTCCATTGGTGTTAGCATGTTGTTCATACCTACTGACCATGGCGGAGACCATCGCCCACATATCCGTAAGTGTTTAAGCTGGTAAACGCGGATTAAAAAACAACTTGCTACAAATACACACCATAATGCATAAATATTGCTAGCATTTTAGAGCATTTGAATAAGAATAACACGTTTCTGGGGGCAAAAATCGAGCTTGGCGCGCTTCGCGCTTACTTAGACCCGTCGGGGGAAGGGGCTCTGGTTTGACTTGGTTAAAGATTGTGTTGGTTGTATTTGTTGTCGCGCTCATGCCGGCGCAGGCCCTTGCCAACATCGGAACAGTTATCAGCGCCAAGCAAGGCGCTCAGATCATTCGCGCCGGAAACACTCAGCCTGTCATTTCAGGAATGGACGTTGAATCAGGCGATACGATATCTACAGATCACAGCGGTTTGGTACAGATCGTATTTGTGGATGAAACAAAAATTGCCGTTGGCCCCAATGCGCATATGGTGTTGGACGTGACTATGCTGCGCGGCAATCGAAAGGCCAAAAGCTTTGCCGTGCAGGCCTTGGGTGGCAGCTTTCGATTCATTTCCGGCAAAAGCCGAAAAGGTGCATATTCGATCAAGACACCGACTGCGACTATGGCCGTTCGTGGAACAACTTTCGACATGTGGGTCGTATCACAAACTCAGAGTGCGATGCTTGTCCTGCACGGAACGGTTCAAATGTGCAGTGCACAGGGGTCTTGCAGGTCCACAGGCCGCGTATGCAGCATGTATGCCACCAGCGGAGGCGGGACAGTCGGGCGGCCTGCTGATCAGGAGCAGTATGATCAGGCGCTGAAATCTGGTTTCCCATTTGTTCAGTCGCAGGAAGGCCTGCTGCCTCCATTGCAGGTGAGGGTTGAGGGGTGTTCTGGCGAAGGTGCACCCGTGCAGCAGGCCAAAGTCGACAGGGCCGACATTCGCAGAACTGCGCCGCAGCCGCGCGCAATCAGCGTCGCAGCACCGCCATCGCCCCCGTCACAACCAGAGCCGGAAGTAGAACCCGAACCGGAACCAGAAGAGCCTGAACCGGAAGAACCGGAACAACAGGAGCCGAGAAACGAACTGGTCCAATAGCGCTTTTGACCAATTGGGCTTTGCCTCACTTTTTCGGAGAACGACGTGAGCAACGAGAAGCGCAAAACCAAGACAGGGAAATGGGCGTTCCGCCTTGTCGGATTGTGTCTGATCCTGGTGGGCTGTTTCATCCGGGTCATGGATCCCTATCCGGTGCGAATGACCCGTCTGATCTATTTCGACGTTCTGCAAAGGTCATCTCCGCGAGAGTTCAATCCCGACCTTCCCATACGGGTTGTAGATATTGACGAAGCCTCTCTGGCCAATTGGGGGCAATGGCCCTGGCCCCGGACTCTGGTGGCGCAAATGGTTCAGAATCTGGGTGAATACGGTGCTGCGGCTATCGCATTTGATATGTTGTTCGCTGAGCCTGACCGGTTTTCCCCCTCACGGCTTCTGAACGATCCGTCTCTGGAAGGGGTTCTTACAGTTGAACGGCACGCTCAAAAGCTCGATAACGATGTCTTGCTTGGGATGGAAATCGCCTATTGGCCGGTCGTTCTTGGGACTGCCGCACGAATGTCGGCGGAAGGAAACCCCATCACTGCAAAAGCAGGTATCATTGAATTCGGTGAAAATCCCGCCGCGGGTCTAATTTCAGTTCCTCATTGGACGCCAATTGCGCCTCCGTTGGACCGGACCGCGGCAGGTATTGGTGGGGTCAACGTCTCGCCCATCGGGGGAACAGGTATCATGCGCCGCGTGCCGGTTCTTTGGCGCGGGCCGGATGGGTTGTTGCCGGGTCTGTCAATTGAAGCCCTGAGAGTTGCCTTGGGCGAGACCAATATTGTGGCCGAAGGTGCGCAGGATGAAACAGGCATAATGTTGGCGGTTGAGGTCGGGGGATACCGGATACCAACGACAGAAAACGGCGAGATTTGGCTGAGATACAGGCGCGATGCGCCCGAGCTGTATATTTCGGCCAACGATATCCTCAAAGGCTCGGATGATGCGGACGTTCGGGCGGAAGTTGAGGGGCGGATCATACTGATCGGAACGTCGGCCGCCGGTTTATTCGATATGCACCAGACGGCGCTTGGCGAGAGCGTTCCCGGCGTTTCAATTCACGCCCAGGTGCTGGAACAGGTCCTGACCAACGAAATGCTAAGCCGCTCGGATGTGACCGCTGCGCAGGAAATGCTTGCCTTCGCCTTTCTCGGGCTTGTCGTGATTGCCGTCATGTCCAGTTTTGGTGCGGTTGCATCTTTCATTGCAGGCGGTGTCGCCGCTGCCGCCGTTCTGATATTGAGTTGGCTGGTCTTTCAAAACCAGTCGGTTTTGTTCGACGCCACATTTCCGCTTATCGGTGGCATGGCTAATTTCGGGCTGCTGGCAGGATATCTTTTCCTGTCTACCGAACGGGAAAAGCGCAAAATCCGAAAAGTCTTTTCTCATTACGTCGCCCCGGAGATCCTTGATGAGATGGAAGCCTCGGGACATCAGCTGCAATTGGGAGGTGAGACGCAGGATATCACAGTGATGTTTTCCGACATCCGGGGTTTTACACCTTTGTCTGAGTCCGCATCTGCCACCGAGCTGGTCTCGCTGCTGAATGCGCTTTTTTCCAGTATCGGCGACCAGATACTGGCTGAACGAGGAACCATCGAC
This sequence comes from Ruegeria sp. AE3, assembly GCF_056542225.1. NCBI lineage: Bacteria > Pseudomonadati > Pseudomonadota > Alphaproteobacteria > Rhodobacterales > Roseobacteraceae > Ruegeria > Ruegeria sp. AE3. Next base: position 14,153 of record NZ_JBQFZL010000013.1, read on the forward strand.
AAGTTTATCGGCGACGCTGTTATGGCGTTCTGGAACGCGCCTTTACCTGTCGCTGACCACCCGTGCCGGGCTGCATTAGCCGCGCTGAAGATGCGGCGCGCTTTGGCAGAGTTCAATGCATCCGACATCATGCGAAACCGCCCCCCTATCGCGCTGGCAACGGGGCTTGCGACCGGACAGGCCTGCGTCGGCAATATCGGCTCGCAGAAACGGTTCAACTATACGGTCATCGGTGACGTCGTGAATGTCTCAGCGCGAATCGAACAATGCTGTCGAACGGTCGACTACGACATCGTCGTTTCAAACGGCGTCCATGAAATCACGCATGGGAATCTGGCCATGTTAGAGGCCGGGCATGTTGATCTGAAAGGCAAAGCCAACCCGGAACCCGTCTTTGTTTTGGTGGGCGATCAGACCCTGTTGCAAACAACGGCATTCCAGGATCTCAGGACTGCACATGCAGAGCTGATTTTGGCGATCACAAATCGACACCCTAACAGCCTGGTCAAGACCTTGTGCCAACAGTGCGAAAATCTGGCTGAAGACATCGAGCCCGGCTTGCGTCAGTTCTACAGGGCGCTGTCCGGTCGCGCCGCTGACTTCCGGTCGAACCTGCCATCCGGGCAATTCATGTTCACACGCCACAATCTTGGATAACCAGTCATGTTTTCCAGCGGTTGCACTCTTTGGGTCACGCTCACACCAGAACAAACTGGTGCAGAACGGGTCGAAAACCGCCGTTACTGTAATCTCTGTCCGTCATTCCCGAAGTAATATGCGCGGCTGGGATCAAACCCGAATTGTACATCGTCACCCGGGGCAATCGCGTGCTGGCCAAACAACCGGACCGTGATTGGCACGTTGCTGGTTTGCAGAATGACATTTGTATCACCACCCAACTGTTCAACATGTGAAACGGTGCCGGCAATCGGTCCGCCGCTTTCCAAGCGGATGTCTTCCGGGCGCAGCCCAAGTTCACGCGCATCGCCCGGGGTCAGGCTGTCCGCAGGCAGAAAATTCATGGACGGTGAACCAAGAAATCCGGCGACAAAGCGGTTTGCCGGGTTGTTGTACAGCTCCATCGGGGTGCCGACCTGTTCCACCCGTCCGTCGCGCAGCACCACAATCTTGTCGGCCAGTGTCATCGCTTCTGTCTGATCGTGCGTGACGTAGATCATCGAAGCCGAGAGTTGCCTGTGTAGATTTGCAATCTCAATCCGGGTGTTCATGCGCAAAGCGGCATCAAGATTGGACAGCGGCTCGTCGAACAGAAACAGCTTGGGTTGGCGAACGATGGCGCGACCGATGGCAACACGCTGGCGCTGCCCCCCCGACAGTTCGGATGGGTAGCGGTCAAGGTAGGGCTCCAACCCCAGCATCCGGCTCGCCTCGGCGACGCGCTCGTCGATCACGGTTTTCGGCTGGCGTTCCTGTTTCAGGGCAAGGGTCAGGTTGCCGCGTACATTCAGGTGTGGATAAAGCGCGTAGCTCTGGAACACCATGGCGATGCCGCGTTTCGAGGGCGGGGTCAGATTGACCTGCTCGCCCGCAATTCTGATCTCGCCCGATGTGGCGTCTTCAAGCCCTGCAATAACGCGCAGAAGAGTGGACTTTCCGCATCCGGAAGGGCCGACAAAAACCACAAACTCGCCGTCCTCAACCTCAAGACTGATGTCCTTCAGGACCTCTACATTGCCAAAAGATTTGTGAATGTTTTTCAGTGACAGGGCGGTCATTGGCTGGTCTCCTCAAGAGAAACGGGTTGGCCGGTGCGGATGCTTTGGTCAGCGGCCAGGCAGATTGCAAGGGATTGTACGGCGTCGGACATGTGGCGGGTCAGGTCGATATCCTCGGCGATGGCGCGCAGCATATAGGCTTGTTCAGCATCGCAGAGTTCCTGATGACCGGGCTCATCAGGCATGTCGATAGTCCGGTCGCCCTGCGGCGTGTGAACCAGAAGGCCACCAACCTTGGTATGACCATCGATGTCTGCTGACGCGCCCTTGTTTCCGTCGGTGATCGAAACAGACCCGTTGGGCGAAACGATGTCCTTCACGAAAAACGCAGTTTCGGACATCATCGGACCCCAGCCAGCCTCGTACCACCCGATCGAACCGTCATCGAACACCACCTGAAACTGGCCGTAATTGTACATGTCAGGCGCGATCTCATCCGACAGGCGCAGTCCCATGCCATGGACGCGAACAGGCTTTGCATCGGTGATCTGGCACATCACATCGACATAATGCACACCACAATCCACGATGGGTGACGTGGTCTGCATCAGGGCCTTGTGCGTCTCCCACTCAGGCCCTGAGGATTGTTGATTCAGGTTCAGACGGAACACATAGGGGCCACCCAGAGTGCGAGCCTCGGCGATCAGGCGCATCCAGGATGGGTGGTGGCGCAGGATATAGCCCACCACCAGCTTTCGGTTCAGCCGCGCCGCTGTTTCGACCACACGCCGCGCATCGACAACGTTGGTGGCGAGTGGTTTTTCGACAAACACATGGGCACCCGCCTCCATCGCAGCGCAGGCGTAATCCGCGTGACTGTCCGAATAAGTCGCGATAACAACCAGATCCGGTTTGGTTTCGGTCAGAGCGGCTTCAAAACTTGAATACACCGGATAGCGCGTCAGATCAGAGTGATCCACGCGGCCGGATCGGTTCACCAGCCCGACAATCTGCGCGTCCGGGTGATGGTGATGTGCCAGCGCATGGCTCAGCCCCATGTTCCCAAGGCCTGCGATCAGGACGCGAGTCATTTCACCGCTCCTGACGTGATGCCGCGGATAAGCTGTCGCGAGAAGATCACATAGAGGATCAGCACCGGCAGGATCGCCATTGAAAGGGCTGACAGGACCGCGTTCCAGTCTGTCACAAACTGACCGATGAAGACCTGGCTGCCCAGTGTCAGTGTCTTGGTCTCTTCCGCAGGAGCCAGGATCAGCGGGAACCATAGATCGTTCCAGATCGGGATCATGTTGAACACGGCAACCGTTGCCATTGCCGGACGCACCAGCGGCAACACAAGCCGAAAGAAGATTGTGTATTCGCTTAGCCCGTCGATACGGCCCGCATTCTTGAGGTCGTCACTCACCTGTTTCATGAACTCGCTTAGGATGAACACCGCCAAGGGCAGGCCCTGCGCCGTATAGACAAGGATAAGTGCCCACAGCGTGTTCACCAGCCCGGTCGCCACCATCATTTCCAAGATGGCCACGGTGCCGATGCGGATCGGGATCATGATTCCAAGCGCCAGGTAGAGACCCATAAGCATGTTGCCCTTGAACCGGTACTCACTCAGCGCATAAGCCGCCATTGCGCCAAACAGCAGGACCAATGTCAGGGATGCAACAGTCACAATCAGAGAGTTCTGGAAATAAAGGAAGAAATCCCCCTGCTTCATCACTGTCTGATATCCGATCATCGAAAAACTGTCGGCATCGGGCAGCGCCAGCGGTTCGCGAAAGATCGCCTTGCGGGTCTTGAAGCTGTTGATCAGGATCACGAAAACCGGAAACAGTGCGATCAGCGTATAAAAGATCAGTGCACCATGCATCGCGAAGGTGTTTAGCGGGTTGGAGCGGGCCTTGTTCATGTCATCTGCTCCTTACAGCTGGTACCGGCGCATCCGGGTCTGGATGCCGAATAGGTAGACACAGACACCCAGCAGGATAATTGCAAACATCGCACCAGCAATGGCCGAACCCATATGCGGATCACCTAATTGCAGCTGGAAGCCAAAGAATGTGCGATACATGAAGGTGCCAAGAATATCGGTCGAGAAATCAGGCCCCGCCAGAGCACCCTGTGCAGCATAGATAAGATCGAAAGCGTTGAAATTGCCGACAAATGTCAGGATTGAGATGATCCCGATCGAGGGCAGGATCAGCGGCAGCTTGATCTTCCAGAAGGCGCTTGTACCGGTGATGCCATCCACTTCCCCGGCTTCCAGGATTTCCTCGGGGATCGACAGCAAGGCCGCGTAGATCAGCATCATAGGGATACCGACAAACTGCCAGACCGAAATCAGCGCCAGAGTGGTCAGAGCGTATTCCTCCTTCCCCAACCACGGGGCAAAGAGGGATTTCAGCCCAACCGCGTCCAGCATCGAAGGCGCGATGCCCCAGATGGGCGACAAGATCAATTTCCATGCAAACCCGACAATCACAAAGCTGAGGATTGTCGGAATGAAGATCGCCGACCGATAGAGCACCGCAAATCGCAGGCGCGGATGGCTGAGCAGCGCGGCCAGCGCGACGCCGATGGGGTTCTGCACCAGCATGTGAACCAGAAAGAACCAGAAATTGTTACCCAGCGCATTCCAGAACTGTTCCGACCAGATCGGATCGAAAAACAGCGTTTGAAAGTTCTGCAGTCCAACAAATACGCGGCTCTGGTCGACTTCAGAGTAAAGGGCCAGACGGAGCGTATTGAACAGGGGAAAGATCATCACCGCTGTGTAGACAAGCACGGCTGGTGCCAGAAACACGACGATATGCCAGCGGATGCGGGGGCGGGTCATGGGGAGCGCTTTCAATGGAATGCTGGGCGTACCCGGGCAACTCATGCTGCCCGGGTATGGTTCAGCTTACTGATGTGGTGCGTACCACGAGGCGAGGCCCGTCTGTAGTTCTGCACCCAGCTCTTCGGGCGACTTGGCACCTTTGATCGCGGCAACGGATGCACCCCAGGTCTCATTCTCGAGGTTTGGTGTTCCGCGCGACAGGATTTGGTAGGTCGAGCGGATCGTCGATTCACATTCTTCACGCCAGCCGACGATCTCCTTGGCCAGCGGGTCCTGCAACTCGACCGGAGTGCTCGACAACGGGAAGAATCCGGGCAAAGCGTTGCCGAAGATCTCAGCAAACTCAGGGCTTGCGACCCAGGTCAAAAACGTTTCGGCGGCTTCAGGATTCTTCGTGGCCGCGTTCATGCCGATGCCGATATCCGTATGGTCCGAGATATAGCAGGTGTCGCCTGCGTTCTGAACCGGAGGCTTGAAAGCTCCCATCTCGAAATCGGCTTGTGCGTTGAAGCCGGAAATCTCCCATGATCCCGCAGGATAGATGGCTGCGCGGCCCAAAGTGAAGATGTTCTGGCTGTCGGGATAGGTCTGTGCTTCGTAGCCATCACCCAGATAGGCACCCCAGCGGGCCAGCGTTGCGTACGGGGCTGTCCAGGCTTCATCGGTCAGCTTCTGTTCGCCTGCGATCAACGCCTGACGACCTTCTTCACCCTTCCAGTAGTTTGGACCGATGTTGTTGTAGCCCATCGTGGCAGCTTCCCATTGGTCGTTGGTACCCATTGCCATTGGGATGTAAGTGCCGTCTTCCTTGATTTTGTCCAAGGCGGCAAAGAACTCGTCTTCCGTGGTCGGCACTTCGAGCCCCAACTCGGCAAAAGCGTCCTTGTTGTAGATGAAGCCGTGAATTACCGACGCCATCGGCACGCAGAAGCTGGCCGAACCGTCATCCGTCTGCCAGGCAGACTTTGCAACGTCCGAGAAGTTGTTCATCGCCTCGACCGAGGACAGATCGGTCAGGTGACCAGCCTCATAAAGCGCCAACGAAGCATCGAAGGGGCGGCAGGTAATCAGGTCACCGGCAGACCCCGCATCAAGTTTCGAGTTCAAAACCGCGTTGTATTCTGCCGGAGCAGACGGCGTGAACTGGACTTTGATGCCAGGATGCTTTGCTTCAAAGGCCGGGATGATCTGGTCCTGCCACAGGGTCAGGTCATCGTTACGCCAGCTTTCGATGGTCAGCGTGACGTCTTCGGCATAGGCGGCAGAGGCTAACAGCGTCCCACCAAGCAAGGCCAGTTTCAGGCTATTACGTTTCATTGTACTCTCCCATTTGGTTTGCAGTTATTTATCAGGTGTCAGTGCCACGCTCAGAACTCCGCCCGTTTCTTTCAGGCGCGCATCGGCTGCCGCCAGTGAAACGCCGCGAGCAGCGATGAGGATGGCGGATTTGGCGTCTCCTTGCGCTTCAGCCAGGGCGTTTTGGGCGGTGCTTGCATCAACTCCGGCGATCCGGGCGACGATGCCGGTCGCACGCGCCTGCAGCTTTGCATTGTCTGCTCGCAAGTTGACCATCATCCCGTCATGAACATGACCCAACTTGATTGCCATAAGGCTGGAAAGCATGTTCAGCGCGATTTTCTGGGCTGTACCGGCGCCCATTCGGGTTGAGCCTGAAATCAGTTCAGGCGGGGTGGCAAGCAGAATCGCGTGATCGCATTGCGCCAACAGCGGGCTGCCCAGGTTGTTGGCTATCCCGATCGTGCATGCACCCGCAGCACGCGCAAGTCGCGCCGCCTCAAGTGTATACGGGGTGGTGCCGCTGGCAGAGACAGCAATGACCGTGTCGTTGCACGTAAGTCCGGCCAGCGCCTCAACCAGCCCGTCGGTGTCATCCTCGGTTCCACCGGGCATATGCGCGGATTGCGGCAGCCCTCCGGCCATCAGGATACGGATACAGTTTTCGTCGATACCGAAAGTGCCGCCCAGTTCCATTGCATCAGCCGCAGCCATCAGCCCCGAAGACCCCGCCGCCGCGTAATACAATGAACCACCTGATGCCAGACTGCGGGCCATGGCGTCGGCACCGTCGCAAATCGCACGCAGGGCGCCCTGCGGGGCACCGGCCGCTTCCTGTTGACCCCTGCACAAGGCCAGCGCCGCTTCTTCCAGCGGTCGGTTGCCCAAATCATATGCGTCCGGGTGGAGTTGTTCGGTAATGTGTGGCAGCACGTGTTTCTCCTCGTTGCCAGAAAGCATACCTATACAATACCATTTGTCCACTAATTTTTTTTCAGCCGCTATTGGCCTTATTAATCAATGTATTTTTGATCTTTCTGCCCTTATTGGATTTACTTTGGCATTTACATTACAGCATAGGCATTATATAGGTATCATCATGCTTAGGTCGAAAAACAATCCAATCATCGCAGCAGATGGCGGCGGAACGACCTGTCGGATCGCCTATGACGATGGGGAGCAGCGGCTGGTGGTCGAGGTTGGCCCCGCCAACGTAGCCAGCGATTATGACGGTGCGATTGCACGTCTGAAAGACGGCTTGAAAATGCTTGCGACCAAGCTCAGTGTTCAGCCAGACGTCCTGAGACCGGCACCGGCGTATTTTGGACTGGCAGGCGTTACCGGTGATCAGATCGCCCAGCGGGTGGCCTCGGATTTGCCGTTGGACAGTATACTGGTCGAGGATGATCGCCACCCTGCGCTGGCGGGTGCGCATCAGGCAACCGACGGTGCAATCGCCCATTGCGGGACGGGTTCTTTTCTGGCCCTTCAATCGCAAAACGGCCGACGCTTTGCCGGTGGCTGGGGCTCCGTGCTGGGGGATGAGGCTTCTGCTCAGTGGATTGGGCGCAGAGCGCTTTCGGTGACGCTGGATGCATGGGATGGGCTGGTGCCAAAATCCAACCTGACTGAGGCCTTGCTGAACGAATTTGGCAGTACAAGCGGCATTGTCGCTTTCGCGGCTGCGGCCCGACCTCATGAATTCGGCCAAATTGCGCGACAGGTGACAGCGGCAGCTAGGTCAGGGGATGAACGGGCGGTTTCGCTTATGCGCGAAGGCGCCGTGCATCTTTTGCAGGCACTGGAAGCAATGGGCTGGACGCCGGCCATGCCATTATGCCTGACCGGGGGTATTGGCCCTCATTACGAGGCGTATCTGCCGGATCGTGCGCGTGGCGCAGTAACAGAACCAAAAGGTACGCCTATCGACGGGGCCATCGCGTTGGCCCGGGCTTTTCAAGTGGAGCATTCGGCATGAACGCAGCTTCTTTTCTGGCTTCTGACGACTGGCTCGAAAACAGCGGCGGGCCGCGCTATGTCCGGCTGCGCCAGCGGCTGGAAGAAGGCATCGACGCTGGTGTCCTTCCCCCGAATTCCTCATTACCGCCCGAGCGCGAAATCGCCGAGATCACCGGCCTGTCCAGGGTCACCGTGCGCAAGGCCATTCAGGAATTGGTGAAACAGGGCGCAATCGTACAGCGGCAGGGTTCCGGATCTTTCGTGCGGAACGCCGCGCCGAAATTAGAACAATCGCTTTCGCATCTGACTTCGTTCAGTGAGGACATGCGCCTGCGCGGCATGGAGTCAACCTCCAAGTGGTTGGAACGGGGCGTTTTTCTGCCATCACCCGAGGAAACGGCGGTACTCGGGCTGCCCGCTGACGGACAGGTGGCCCGCATTTGCCGCCTGCGAGAAGCTGGCGGGCGCCCCATGGCAGTCGAACGTGCCTCGTTGCCATTGGACATTCTGCCAAACCCACTAGCCGTGCGCGACTCACTCTACGATCTTCTGGAAGAAAACGGCTGCCGACCAGTTCGCGCTATCCAGAAGATTTCCGCCGTTAATCTTGAGGCTGAAGATGCCGCTCTGCTCGGTGTCGCCGAAGGCGCAGCAGGGCTGAGCATCCAGCGGATTTCCCATCTGGAAGGCGGGCGCGTCGCCGAGTTCACAAAATCCAACTATCGCGGCGATGCCTACGACTTCGTGGCTGAGCTGCGACTCACTCCATGATCTGTGATTCCGATGGAAAGGCTGCCCCGATGACCCCGAAAACGACCCTGATGCGTCAGGAAATCGAAGAGATTCCTGTTGCTGTCGAGCGATTACTCAGCAATGGCGGAGATGCCCTGAGCACAGCGACGGACGTCGCCCGGAACGGCGGGCTGAAGTTCATGATTTCGGCGGCGCGTGGCTCTTCGGACCACGCCTGCACATTTCTGAAATACGCAAGCGAACTGCTTCTTGGTTTGCCCATGGCATCCGTCGGCCCATCAGTCGCGTCCGTGTATGGCGCCGACCTGCATGTGGCCGGGGCGCTTTGCCTTTCTGTTTCACAATCAGGAAAAAGCCCGGATATCGTGCAGCTTACGAAAAGTGCCCGAAAGGCCGGGGCCAGCACGGTGGCAATCACAAATGATCCGTCGTCGCCCCTTGCACTGGCGGCTGAGGCGGCTTTGCCGCTGCACGCGGGTCCTGAGCTTAGTGTAGCGGCGACAAAGACATTCGTGACCTCGCTGGTTGCCGGGCTTTGGCTGCTGGCGGAACTGAAAGGCGACAAAGATCTTCTGGCTGCGCTGCGTGACCTGCCCAAGCACCTTGATGCCGCCACGCGGTGTGACTGGAGCAAAGCGGCGGCTGTCGTCACCCAAAGCTCGCTTTATACGCTTGGCCGCGGACCAAGCGTAGCAATCTCGAACGAGGCTGCGCTGAAATTCAAAGAAACCTGCCAGATCCATGCCGAAAGCTATTCCTCGGCCGAGGTGCTGCACGGCCCGGTCTCGATCGTGGAAGGCGGGTTCCCGGTTATTGCCTTTGCCGCCAATGATCCGGCTGAGCCGCTGTTGGCCGAGGTTGCCGACACGCTCGCGGCCAAAGGAGCACAGGTATTTGCCACCAGCGCAATGGTCACAAAGGCCGAGGTGCTGCCTCATGTCCGCACGGATCACTGGCTGACGGACCCGGTGGCGGCTATCGTGTCCTTTTATTCAATGGTCGAGCAGGTCGCAGTACAGCGCGGGATCAACCCGGATGCGCCACGTCACCTGCGAAAAGTGACGGAAACGGTATGAGCGGCCAGGCGATCACCTACCACGGCGGGCTTGTTTACGACGGCACCAGATTGCACGACGGTGCCGCGCTGCGGCTGGAGTCGGGCCGCATAGCTGACATAGGCGTTGACGTGAAGACAGACGCTGGCAAGCTTGTCGACCTGCAAGGCGATATACTGGCGCCCGGTTATGTTGACCTGCAAGTGAATGGCGGCGGCGGAGTGATGTTCAACGCCGCCCCGTCTGTCGAAACACTGGCACGCATCGCCAAGGCGCACCGGACGCTTGGGGCGACCTCGATCCTTCCCACCCTGATCACGGATACCGCAGCCAAGACCCGCGCCGCCATCGAAGCGGTCAAGGCCGCGATTTCTGCGGGTGTTCCGGGGATCGCTGGCCTGCATCTGGAAGGGCCGCATCTTTCGGTGGCTCGGAAAGGTGCCCATGATGCAGCCCTGATCCGCCCCATGGATGACGAGGACCTGACGACGCTTGTCGCGGCTGCGCATGCCCTGCCCGCATTGATGCTGACGGTTGCGCCAGAAAACGTGTCAATTGCGCAGGTGAAAGCGCTGGTCTCAGCAGGCGCCGTTGTTTCGCTGGGCCACAGTGATGCGGATTTTGATACCTGCTTGTCCTATGCCGAAGCCGGTGCGTCCTGCGTCACGCATCTGTTCAACGCAATGAGCCAACTTGGCAATCGATCTCCCGGGCTTGTCGGGGCGGTTCTGACCTCGGGTCGATTAAACGCCGGACTGATCGCAGACGGTATTCATGTTCACCCTGAAGCCATGCGCACAGCCTGGGCCGCCAAGCGGGGCCCAGGCCGGATATTTCTGGTCAGCGATGCGATGGCACCGGCTGGCACAGACCAGCGCATGTTCGAACTGGAAGGCCGCCGCATTTCCCGCAAAGACGGCCGTTTGACACTGTCTGATGGCACTTTAGCGGGGGCTGATTTGGACTTGACCACAGCACTGCGTGTTCTGACCACGCAGGCAGAAGTGCCGTTGGAAGACGCATTGGCTGCCGCAACTCGCATACCCGCCGAAGTGACAGGATTATCCGACGCGGGGCGGTTAACCATAGGAGAGCAATGCCCGCTGATCCGCATTGCCAGAGATCTGAGCAATGTAGCCGTGCTGGTTTGACCCAGCAATCCAAACGTTTTTTGCGTTGCTCAGAACCAGTGTCATAAGACCTGCGCTGACAAATGCCCGAGTTTCTGCAACCAGTAGCCAATTCACTGAACGGGAACGGATTTCAGATAAGCAGCAATGGCCAATCGGTCTTCATCGCTTAGTTTCGAGGTGTTCTCGATGACTTCGACCATTTCGCCTCCGGCGCTGTCATAATCCGGTGTGAAACCGGATTTCAGATATTCAGCGATGTCAGCCTCGGACCAGTCAAGCTGGGCGGTGGTCAGACCGGGGATGCGCCCCTTGCCATTCGGATTTGGCGCTCCGGTCAGCCAGAGATCCCGCTTCAACCCTCCCAGTCCGTTTCGCGGTGAATGGCATTCCGCGCAGTGCCCCAAAGCTTCCACCAGATACCGCCCCCGGATTTGCTGGTCGGTCAAATCACCTTCAATCACCCAGCCCGAGCCTGAAAACAGAAATTTCCACAACCCCAGCCCGCGCCGGATATTGAAAGGGAAACCAACGTCATGCGGGATACTTGCCGCATCAGATGCAGGCAGGGTGTTCAAAAACGCATGAAGCGCCGCGACGTCCTCGACCGTCATCTTGGCATAAGAGGTATAGGGAAAGGCCGGGTAATAATGTTGTCCCTTTGGTCCTGTTCCGTGTTTCAGGGCATTGGCCAGATCCAGCACGGACCATGATCCAATTCCGGTGTCTGGATCACTGGAGATGTTTGGAGCTACAAACGTACCGAAATCCGTTTCAAACCGGCGCCCGCCTGCTAGAACAAGCTTTCCTTCCTCGCTGGCATCCGGGGCCGAGTGGCACGAGGCGCATCCTGCTGAATAGAAGACAGACGCCCCTCTGGTCACGTCGGGGGTCAGACCGGCCAACCGGGCTGGATCAACCCTTTGCGGTCGGGTCAGCAGCAAACCGGCCAACTCGACCAAAAGCATGACGAGAACGGCGAAAAGTAGAATGCGCCGCACTGATCAATACTCCTTTAATTTTCCGGTGCTCTGTATGCTTTGTGACAGGCCGAGCAGGCTCCGCCAAGTTGGCCCATCGCCCCTTTCAGAGCTTCAACGTCCTGACCTGCCGCAGCCTGCATCGCAACAGCGGCATCAGCCAGTGCCTGCCCTTTGGCCCCGACATCTGCGAAGTTTTCCCAAATAGCGGGCAAGGCGCGGGTTGACGGGTCTGACACATTATCCGATCCGGCTGGCCACATCGCGGACTGGTCGATCTGCGACACAACGACAATATTATTTGCGGCTCGCGTAGCCGCTTCGGCATCATATTCTGCCTCTCCCTTGGCCATGGCGCCCAGCGTGCCAAGGTTGAAAGCGTAAAGCTGCATAATCGAAGTCCGCGCTTTTACAGCCGGGTTTTCGCTATCCTGAGCAATTGCAGTTCCAACTACGGCCAAGGACAAAAGACCTGCCGCAAAGATCGAAGACTTCTTAATCATGGTGTGGCTCCCTGTTTAATGTGCCATATGATAGCTTGAACGATTTTTCTTGTAATTGTTTGTTATTCGGCCTCACCTGTTCATTTATGAACAACGACAATTGGGACGATATTCGGTATGCCCTCGCCGTCAGCAAACACGGCTCGTTGAATGCGGCGGCGACAGCCCTGGGCGTTGCACATGCAACCGTCCTGCGCAGAGTTGCCGCCTTCGAACACCGATATGGCTGTGTTGTTTTTCGGAAAGACCCGTCAGGGTATTCAGTACTTCCCGAAGCCAGAACAATTCTGTCCGCCATGGAAAGCGTTGAAGACGCCGTGCTTTCGGTAGAACGCGCCGTTGTGGGCGCAAATCGTTCGCCAGCGGGTCATGTGCGTATCGCGTCCACGGACAGCCTTTGCCAGTTTGTCCTGCCGCAGGTACTAAACTCAATTTCCGCCCTCTATCCGAGCCTCGAACTGACGATCCTCAGCGGTAACAGTCACCATGATCTGACCAGGTTAACTGCGGATATAGTTGTCCGCCCTTCGGTTCAACTTGGTGAAGGGTTGACCGGAGAGCGCGCAGGAACGTTGCACTTTGGGGTTTATAGTGACGGTACCCGTGACCAAAAATGGATTCGGCTTGATGGGGCTCTCAGCCGTTCACTCCCGGCCAAATGGTTGGCTGAACATGTTCGCGCCGATGACATGACAAACGGAGCAGACAGTTTTCTGGTGCTTCAGCAGATGGTTGCATCCGGTGTGGGGCGAGCTTTCTTACCTGCTTTTATTGGCGACGCTGATCCCCGGCTTCACAGGTTGAACGACATTGATCCCGGAATCGAGGTTCCACTTTGGGTCGCGACGCTAGAGGAAATCGCACACACGCCAAGATTTGCGGTCGTGCAACGGGCTCTGGTTGAACACCTGCCGCATGCACTGGCTGGGTGACGTCACAATTATAGTGGTGGAAAGCCCAGAGATAATGTGCCGTCCGGGCCATTCATCATTTACAAATAAAAACATTCATCTTAATGATTATGTATGAGCAGAGACCCACATTTCTCCCGGCGCACCTTCCTGTCTCAGGGCGCATGTCTGGCGCTCTGCCTGCGACCCAGCTTTGCGATTGCGGAAATGACACTTGGCCAATCGGCAAGGATTTCGACTTTGTCAGATGGGTATCTGTCGTTGCCGCCCGAAATGGTCTTTGGCGCAATGCCCGAGGCAGAGCTGACAGAACTTCTGAACCGCTATCAGGTAGATCTGACCAGATACGAGCCCGAGTGCAACATTGTGCTCTACCGCGATGACCAGAATACCATACTGTTCGATGTTGGAGCCGGGCCCGACTTCATGCAAACCGCTGGCAAACTTCCGGAAACTTTGGACGCCGTCGGGTTGTCTCCGGATGAGGTCACGCAGGTGATCTTCACCCATGCACATCCAGATCACATCTGGGGTGTGCTGGACGACTTCGGAGATCCCCTCTTTCCCAATGCCAGATTTCATCTTGGCCGCACGGAATGGGACTATTGGTGGAACCCCGCAACCGTGGAAAAGATAGGGGCCGACCGCACGGCCTTCGCGGTGGGCGCAAAGCGGCGCATGGAAGCCATCGAAGGCATGGTTGCGTTTTTTGATGATGGGCAGGAAATCCTTCCCGGTATCGCAGCACGCGCTAGTTTCGGGCACACGCCCGGACATATGGCCTTCGAGATTCGCAAAGGCAGTGACGCGGTGATGGTCGTGGGCGATGCGCTCGGCAATCCGCACGTCGCGTTCGAGCGTCCGGATTGGCGCAGCGGTACGGATCAGGACCCCGACGCCGCGGCAAGTGCACGGAAATCGCTGCTGGATCAGATTTCTCATGCCCAAATGAATATTATTGGATTCCATCTGCCAAATGGCGGATTTGGCCGTGTCGAAAAGGCCGGTTCGACCTATCGATTTATTGGAGAGCCTGCATGATGCGCGCTTTGTTGATTGCCTGTACCCTGGCCACACAAACCTGGGCCAGTGAGGATATTGCTGACCAGTACCCGCAGAGCGTTCTTTACTCGAAACCTGTCGAGTTTATTCCCGGCGTCTTTTCCGCCATCGGTGCAACCGCACCCCCAACCTATGAGAATTCGGGCCACAACAACAACCTCAGCTTCATCGTGACCGGAGAGGGCGTTGTCGTCATCAACGGTGGCGCGGCTTATGCGCTTGCCGAAGCGCTTCACAAGGAGATCCAAGCGATCACGGATCAGCCCGTGAAGCTTGTCTTTAACGAAAACGGTCAGGGGCACGCCATGCTGGGGAACGCCTACTGGTCGGAACTTGGAGTGCCCATCGTTGCTCATTCAGATGCGGCGGCTGAATTCGAAGAATATGGGCCGCAAATCCTTGAAGGGATGCAGGCATATAACAAGGACAAGGCAAAAGGAACTTTTCTGGCCGGTCCGACAGAAACGTTTGACGATGAATACATCGTCGAACTCGGCGATTTTCGCATCGAGGCCAAACATCTTGGACCTGCGCACAGCCCCGGCGACATTTCGATCTGGTTGCCCAATCAAAGCCTTGTCATCGCGGGTGACATGGCATTTCACGAACGTATGCTGCCGATCTTTCAGGACACCTACACCGCAGATTGGCTTGAGACCTGGGACAATGAGTTCGAGGCACTGGAAGCCACATATGTGATCCCCGGGCACGGTCATCCTACGAACATGGATCAGGTGCGCCGGTATACACGTGATTATCTGGTCTACCTGCGCGCAAAGATACGCGAACATATGGATGCAGGCGGGGATCTGGCCGAGGCCTATTACGTCGACCAAACCCTTTATGCCCATTTGGACACGTTCGAGGAACTGGCCACAAAAAACGCCGGTCGTGTCTACGAACAGATGGAATTCGAATAAGTCAGGACCGCCGAAGAACGAGCATTCGCATCATCATCCGATGGGTGGCGACGGCCCCGACCCACATCGAGAAGACGGCAAGCCACGCAGTTAGCGACAAGGACGATCCCCCGGACAATCCGGCACCAACGGCGCAGCCACCTGCCAACATTGCACCAAATCCCATCAAGACGGCCCCCACAAGGTAGCGCTCCATCGGAGTATCCGGGCCAAATTGTTCGATCTTCCACTCGCCGGAAAGAATGGCAGAAACAGCGGCGCCAATTGCAACGCCCGGAACCAGACCAATGCCAAAGGACAGGGCAATGTTCCGCTCAGCCACCAGCGCCATCAATGTGTCCGTTGCCGGGCCGGTGAACGTGACCGAAGACACCGGCACGACGTCGAAGGAGGCTTGTGCAATCGCAAATGTCATCAACCAGCCAAGCGCCACAGCGACACCAACTCCGGCTGCCATGACAATCTTTGTCATTGCAACCTGCTGGCGCGCTGCAAACGCAACGGCCAGAACAAATGTCCCCGCGGCAAAGGCTGAGTATGCGATCGGCGAAAATCCAAGTAGTGCCGAAAGGTCGCGCGCGTTGCCACCTGCGATCGTCCAAAGACCGGACAGCGCCTCGCGCGCGGGGCTGAGCACACCTGTGTAAGCCGCTTGCGCGACCAACGTCAGAACCAGCCCCGTCACCATTGCCCTCAGGTTGCCGCATGAGGCCAACACCAACAGGCGCGACGCGCATCCGCGCGCCAAAATCATTCCGACGCCAAACATCAAACCGCCGATCACCGCGCCACTCAGGCTGCCTGTCGACGCAATTGACCGCGCCTCGGACAAATCCAGCCATTCAATCGAGACGAACCCCTGTACCAGCGTCAGCGCCGACGTGAACGCGACCAGCCAGACGGCCAGACGGGGGCCAAGCTCGCCCTCGGCGACTTCAACAGTGGATGCCCGCAAACAGAATTGAGATTTCTGAGCGGTGACTCCGAACAGGATGCCAACAAGCAAACCGGCGGCAGCCAATGTGCCCGAATCTCCCAGCAGATCGATGAGGCGTTCCATAGACAAAACTCTCACCTCTTTACGTGTCCGTCTTTGCCTTCCGTCAAGTTCTCACTGTGCGGCCATCGGTTTGCGCGCAAGCTGGCACTGTGTCCACAATGCACCCAACGCCTCGACCAACAGGGTTACATCTTCTGACGAATGTACAGGTGACGGCGTAATCCGAAGGCGTTCGGTGCCTTTCGGGACAGTAGGATAGTTTATCGGCTGGATATAAATCCCGTAGTCGCGCATCAAAACATCCGAGATGAAGCGGCACTTGACCGGATCACCGACCATGACCGGGATAATATGGCTTGGGTTGGGCGTGTGCGGGATGCCCAAAGCGTCCAGCCTGCTCCGAACCTCGCTTACGCGTTGCTGATGCAGGCACCGCTCCTCATTGCTATGCTTGAGGTGCCGGACGGATGCTGCGGCGCCGGCGGCGACGGCCGGGGGCAATGCTGTGGTAAAGATAAATCCGCTGGCAAAGGAACGGACAAAGTCGACAAGTTCCTTTGACGCCGCGATGTATCCACCAACCACGCCGAACGCTTTACCCAACGTGCCTTCGATAACCGTCAGGCGATCCATCAGCTCTTCGCGTTCAGCGATGCCGCCACCGCGCGGCCCATACAGCCCGACGGCATGAACCTCGTCCAGATAGGTCATCGCGCCGTACCGATCCGCCAGATCGCAGATTTCGGCAATCGGCGCGATATCGCCATCCATCGAATACACACTTTCAAACGCGATCAGTTTTGGTGCGTTGGATGGCAGGTCCATGAGATGTCGTTCAAGGTCCTTCAAATCGTTATGCTTCCAGACCCGCTTTGCGCAACGACTGTGACGGATACCCTCGATCATCGACGCGTGGTTCAATTCGTCGGACAGAACCGTGATACCGGGAATTCGCGAAGCCAGAGTTCCCAAAGCAGCCCAATTTGAAACATACCCGGACGTGAATAGCAGCGCTGCTTCCTTGCCATGCAGATCCGCAAGCTCCTGCTCAAGCAGAACATGTTCATGCGTGGTCCCCGAAATATTCCGAGTCCCGCCAGCCCCTGCGCCACAGGTGTCGATCGCGCGGTGCATGGCCGCCAGAACCTTTGGATGCTGACCCATTCCCAAATAATCGTTCGAGCACCAGACTGTGACTTTCTCAGGTCCGTTTTCTGCATGGTTGTGTGCAGTTGGAAATGCTCCGCAGTGACGCTCAAGCTCGGCGAAGACCCGGTAATTTCCTTCGGCCTGCAATTGCCCTAGCTGATCACGAAAAAACTGTTGGTAGTTCATGTCAGTTTCCAACGGCTTCTTCTACGATACCGGCCAACAGGGCTTCGACTTTCTCCATCGGTCCGTCAGGATAGCTTCGGTAGCCCACTTTGACACCGCCTTCGTCCTCGGCCACGAAGATCCCGTAGGGGCAATAGCCGATATTCATCGGGTCGGCCTCCATCATCTCGCGCGAGAGCTTTGCGGAACAAAAGATAAATATTTCAGCGGCTGTGAAGATCTGCTTGTCGCTGCCGACATCCGCCCCCGTCCGGTTCAGCATGTCACCAACATGGCTCACATAATCGATAACCAGCCCCTGCCCAACAATTGCTGATTCAACGGCAAAGGTGGCGTCATCAAAGCTGCCGTCAAAGGGGACGGCAATGACCTCCCCTGCAAAAACCGGGTTTGCTAATGCAACCGAAAAAGCGGCTGATGCGATAAAGTGTTTCATGATGATGTTCCTCCTCCTGAACCACATTTCTTCAGATTTCACCGCCAAGGCTTTGACACCGGTCAAAGCCTTGGCGTTTCTTAACCGAACATGTCCGATGTGATACCGGCATACCAACCCAGCGACTCTTGGTAGGTTGCTTTTCTCAGGTCGGAGTCTTCGCCGGTCTGGCTGATAAAGCCGTCCACCTTGGCAATCTTTTCTGGCGTTGCTTCATAAGTCGCACCAACCTTGACCCCGTCATCCGTATCAATGAGCGACCAGCACGTGTTCGAAAACTTGGCCGGAAATATCTTTGATCCGGTCAATGCACCGCGAACGGCATTGGCGCAGACTTTCGCCTGGCTGTTGGCCGAAAAACCGGATTTCGGCATATCGCCTTGCTGGCTGGCATCACCAAGAACATAGATGTCAGGGTCAGCTTTCGATGACATGTCCGCCGCGTTCACCGGTGCCCAGTTGCCATCGGTCACACCGGCCATTTCCGAAATACGCCCGGCTTTCATGGCCGGGATCACGTTGCAGACATCGACCTTGGTTTCTTCACCATCGATGGTCACCGTCATGGCATCCGGATTGACCGAGACATTGCCGCCGCCAAAATCCTCTCCGATCCAGTCGATCATGCCTTCGTAGTGGTCGGCCCAACCTTCCTGGAACAAAGACATCTTGGAGAATTTGTTTTTCGGATCAGCAATGATGATTTTCGCTGTCGGATTGTTCGCCTTCAGCACATGCGCAACCATCGAAACCCGCTCATAAGGTCCGGGGGGGCAACGGTACGGGTTCGGCGGCGCGACCATCGCAAAGGTTCCACCCTCGGGCATCGCCAGAACCTGCGCCTTCAACAGCTCGGTTTGAGAGCCCGCCTTATACGCATGCGGCATCTTGTTCTGTGCAGTCACATCCCACCCCTCGACCGCGCCATCGACAAAGTCGATACCCGGGCTCAGGATCAGTTTGTTATATGGAATAGATCCGCCACCCGCTAACGAGACGGTTTTGGCGTCGCGGTCGACACCGACGGCCCAATCGTGAACCACGTTGATACCGTATTTTGCGGCAAGCGTGCCATAGCTGTGCGCAATGTCCGAAAGCTCCTGAAACCCGCCCAGATACAGGTTCGAGAAAAAACAAGTGTAATATGTTTTGGACGGCTCGATCAGGGTGACGTCAATCTCGCCCTTGCTGTCTTTGGCAATATAGCGCGCGGCGGTTGCGCCGCCTGCCCCGCCCCCGACCACCACGACACGGGGCTTTCCCTGCGCCAGCACCATCGGGGCCGACAGCCCGGCGGCAAGTACCCCTGCGGTTCCCAGAAATGTCCGTCTGTTGAGTGTCATCGCGTTTCCTCCCCTTGGGCATTGTCACTGTGGGTTGTTGAAGTAAGCGGCCAATGCCGCGATCTCATCGCTGCTCAGGCGGCCCGCGATCATCTGCATGACGGGATGGGGCCGCTGCTTGTCCTTGTAGGCGTGCATGGCGACAACGAAATCCTGGTCGGGCCAGTAAACGATCGAGGGAATCCCATCATCGCCTCCCTCTATCTGGTGGCATGTCGTGCATTCGCTGCTCAGATATTCGCCGTATTCCGGATCACCCTGTATCGCGAGGATTTCGGGGTTGACGGAATGGTCCGTTCTCTTTGCCGTTGGGTCGGCTTCGGGGATGTCCTGCGGGTTGTCGGAAAACACACGCAAATAGGCAATTACATTGGCCCGATCTTCCGGGTTCTCGAGCCCACGAAAGCTCATTCTGGTGCCGGATGCGAATGCGCGGGGGTTTTCAATGTAAGCCGACAATGTGTCGGCGTGCCATTCCAGCCCCGAAGTACCTGCACGGATCAGGCTTTTGGAATAGGTGAACTCCTCTAGCCCGGCAGCCCGGCGGCCAAATACACCATTCAGGTGCGGACCGATCCTGTTTTCAGCATCGGCGCCGACCTGATGACATTCTTTGCATTGGGCAAACACAAGTTTGCCGGCTACAGCATCGCCCAAGTCTTCGGTCGCGGTGGCGGCAGTTGTCAGTATACTCGCAGCAAACATGACACCTGTTGCCCACCGCCGCCACATGATCAGCTTCCGAACGACTTCAGGTAAACGATGACCGCGTCGATTTCATCCTGTTTCTTCAGCCCGGCAAAGGACATACGCGTCCCCTTCATGTAGGCTTTAGGCTTGGCCAGAAACGCGGCCATCTCTTCATCCGTCCAGATCAAGCCATCCTCGGCGGCAGCTTTCATGGCCTTGGAGTACTTAAAGCCTTCGACGGCGGCCGCATTGGCACCGGCAACGCCGTTCAATGCCGGACCCGTGCGATGCTTGGCCCCTTCGCCGACCTGATGGCATGACTTGCACTTCTTGAAAACTTTTTCGCCATTTTCGATCATTTCGGGATCAAGTGCTGCTATGTCCTCAGCAGGTTCTTCGACTTCGACGGATGTTTTTTCGTATACAGACGCCTGGTCCGGACTGTCAGCCCCGGCTTCGTCGGGCGTTACATCCAGAACGGCGGCGCGCATGGTGATTTCCACGCCTTCTTTGCAATCCGACATGCATGGCTCGTCCGTCCAGAAATGCGCCTCGGCGGTTTCGCGGTCATCCGCGATGAAACCCCCGGCATTCGGCATTTCCACTTCAAGGAAGTTTTCATGCGACAGCGTGAACTCATCATCAACAATGTCATTTGAATAAAGGATATAGGCGACAATCGCGTAAACTTCGTCAGGCTCCAGCGTTTGTGCGTCTCCAAACGGCATCGAACGGTTCACATAGTCCCATACCGTCGAAAGGTGCGGCCAGTAGGAGCCCACTGTTTTCAGCGGGTCCTTATCTGCAAGCGTGCCCTCGCCGCCCGCCAGTTTCGGCCAATTGCCCACACCTTCTGCAAAATCGCCATGACAGATCGCGCACCGTTCGGTAAAGACCTCTTCACCGGTGAACACGTCGCCGGACCCTTCGGGCAATCCGGTTCCGTCAGGCGCAACGTCGTGGTCCCATGCTGCGATTTCTTCGGGCAACGCAGGGCGCCCAAGTCCAAGCTTGTTTGCATGGGCTGGAACCGCCACGCACAACCCAA
Source organism: Ruegeria sp. AE3 (assembly GCF_056542225.1). Classification (NCBI taxonomy): domain Bacteria; kingdom Pseudomonadati; phylum Pseudomonadota; class Alphaproteobacteria; order Rhodobacterales; family Roseobacteraceae; genus Ruegeria; species Ruegeria sp. AE3. The sequence continues at coordinate 35,107 of NZ_JBQFZL010000013.1, forward strand.
GGGCCGAGGCGGCCAATAGCTTACGATACTTCGACATTTTCCGCCTCTCCGTTTTCCTTGATCCACCAGGTCTGGATACAATTGTTGTGGTAGATCGAGTTCTCACCACGCACGTCGCGCAGCTGAGCTTTGCTGGGTTGGACGTAACCGGTCGAATCCTTGGCGCGGGCCTGCAACAGCATCTCTGTACCGTCCCAGTTATGGTCCAAGTAAAACCGGGTCAGCGCCTTGTCTGTTCCGGGGGCCGCCAGACGGGCCGGAACCCAGTTTTTGCCACCATCCACCGACACATCGACGCCGGTAATCGAGCCCCGCCCGGACCAGGCCAACCCGGTGATCACCAACGGCCCCGGCCCATGCGTGATCGGCGCTTGCGGGCTGGGCGAGGTGACGACCGATTTGGCGTCCATTACCCATGTCCATTTGCGTGATGTTCCGTCTTCGAGTGTATCCGTATACTTGGATGTCTCTTCGCGACTTTCGATAGCAATCTCGGTGACCTCGACCCGGCGCAGCCACTTAACCCACATGTTGCCTTCCCAGCCGGGAACGACCAGCCTGACCGGATAGCCGTGTTCTTTGCGCAAAGCCTCTCCATTGGCTTTGAACGCAACAAGTACGTCGTCCATTGCCTTTTCCAGTGGGATTGAGCGGCCGTTCGAGGAAGCATCCGCGCCTTCGACGTAAACCCATTTGCCTTCGGTCTTTACCCCCGCTTCTTCCAGCAGGGTGCGCAGCGGCACACCGGAGTATTCCATGTTGTGGATCATTCCGTGCGTGAACTGCGCGCCGTTGAGCTGCGCACCGGCCCATTCCATACCGGTATTGGCAGCGCATTCGCAGAAATAGATACGGTTTTCACGCGGGAAACGTTCCAGATCTTCATATGTGAAGATCAGCGGAGTTTCGACCAGACCGTTGATCATCAGACGGTAGTCCGCCTTGCTCAGCTCGATCGCACCCGAATGGTGCCGCTCGAACGCGCATCCCTGCGGGGTGATCGTACCGTCCAGCGCGTGGATCGGCGTGAAATTGATCGAACTGATCGTGTCTGCGGTCAACCACTCGACATTGCGCCGTACAACATCACTCTCGAATTGGATTGGCAGGCCGTAGGGGGTTGCATCCACGCCTTCGCCCGTTGACTGTGCCCATTCCTGAACCTGCGTGATCAGCGGGTCAGGGCCTGCGGCGCGCGCCGCTGAGGCTCCGACCGCACCTACGCCAACCGCGGCGGCACCGCTTAGAAACTGGCGACGCGATGGGGCTTTTCCCCTTGGGTTCTCGCTCATCTTGTTTGCCTCCGTCATTCGATCAGCAAATCTTGTATTCAATGTTTGAAGTTCGGTTCGCGCTGTCAGGCTCCGATCACCTCGACCGATGTATTCGGTTCGACAGTTACGGTACCCTGGCTGCGAATGTGGTTTTCGACGACATCCCAGATGGGCGGGCCTTCGGTGCCTTCGTTGACGCTGGCCCAACCGGCCACAACATAGGATTTCGCCGGATCAATCGCCTCACCAGTCTTGAGCAGGGTCATGTCGCTGATCCGCTGCCCTTGCGGTTTGGTCACATCGATACGGTATCCAAGTCCGCCGACACGAACCATGTCGCCACCCTGCTGGTAATAGGGATCGGGGTTAAACAGGTTGTCGCCAACATCCTCGAGGATCACGTGAATGAATTCACCCGTCATTTCCGTGCGATACGCATTCGGATAAGACATCGAGGTGATGTTCCAGATATCCTCACGCGTGATCTCGTGACCGGGCAGAATCGACGGACCCCAGCGCACACCCGGCGACATGGCAATATCCGCCTCGCGCTCGCTGATCAGTGCGTCACAGATCAGATCGTCCCACGTGCCATTGAAGTTTCCGCGGCGATACAGCAGCGAGTCCGTCTTGCCAATCACTTCGCTTAGCGCCGCATCATATGGTGCACGCTGTTCGTTGATCAGGGCCGTGATTGCCGGATCAGGCGCGATGACGTCTGAAAAGATCGGGATCAGCTTGTGCTTCAACCCCATCATCTGGCCATCCCGCACGTCCAGATCAACGCGGCTGACGAACTTGCCGTTCGAGCCGGACGCGATGATATGCGTCTTTTCGACCAGAACCGGTTCAGGCAATGCGTCATGGGTGTGACCGCTCAGGATTACGTCAATCCCCTGAACACGGCTCGCCATCTTCTTATCCACGTCAAAGCCGTTATGGCTGAGGACAACGACCACATCGGAACCGACGTCGCGCACCTCGTCCACCATGGCCTGCATGTTCTCATCCCGGATCCCGAACGAGTATTCCGGGAACATCCAACTGGGGTTGGCAATTGGCATATACGGGAAAGCCTGTCCGATAACGGCAACTTTGGCCCCGCCGCGCTCGAAGAACTTGTAGGGCCTGAATAGTTCCGCAGGTTCATCCCATTCCGCGTCAAAGATATTCTGACCTAGCGCCGCAAAGGGCAAACCTTCGACGATCTCGTTGACCCGCTCGCTGCCCAACGTGAACTCCCAATGGAATGTCATCGCATCGGGCTTGAGTGCATTCATCACGTTGACCATGTCCTGACCCGCCGTCTGATAGCAGGTATACGAGCCATGCCAGGTGTCGCCCCCATCCAGCAACAGCGCATCTGGCCGGTCGGCACGGATGGCGTTGATAACAGTCGAGACCCGGTCAAGCCCTCCGACGCGGCCATACGTTTTTGCCAATGCAGCAAAGTCATTGTAGGTAAGCGCATAGGCGGACGGGCTGCCATCTTCGATTCCGTAAGCCTTGCGAAACGCGGCCCCCGTCACATGCGGCATTTGCCCGCGCGCGTCTCCGATGCCCAAATTGACCTCGGGCTCGCGGAAGTAGATCGGTTTAAGCTGCGCGTGGATATCGGTGATGTGAATCAGGCTGATATTTCCGAAGGTCTCAAATTCCAGCAACTGGTCCTGGCTCAGGCTTTGCTGGGCCGCCAGCCTTGCCCAGTTCCCTAAACCGGATGCCCCATATAGCGCTGAGGCCGCCATGGAGACCTGTAGAAAATCACGTCGCGATATCATCTGTCGGCTTTCCTGTTTCACATATAAATGTGTGAATGTAGTAGAAATGAAAAACCCGCGCCCGACAATCCCGGCGCGGGTTCTTTGTTACTGGCGTACCGACGGCGTTTCGACCGAAAGCCCATTGCCGCGCGATGCTACATAAAGCTCCAGTGCGCGGAATTCGTCCGAGCCTTCTGCAAAGGTTTCAGCGCGTGTATCGCGAATACAGCCGCGGAAGCGATTGTGGCGCGAGATCAGCTTGGCCTGTTTCAGACGATAGGTCGGGAAACCGTTGACCATCCCCTGGCTCAGATGGTCGGCCCGGATCATGTTGCCCCAGTTGTCTTCGTGACAGTTGGCGCAGCTCAACTCCAGCTGACCATATCGTGTGTAGTACATTTCCTTGCCCTGCTCCCAATACGGGGCCGCATCACCATCAATGGCGACATTCATGGGCAATCCACGCGATTGCAGAGCGATCAATGCCACCACACCCTGCATATCCGCACCCGACCACTTCCACGCGTCCGCTTCCATGCGTTCCGTGCGGCACTTGTTGATCAGGTCTTCCATTACCACCAGCTTGCCGGTTTCCGCATCGACCTTGGGCATAGATGCCTGCAACCCCTCAAAGCTTTCCACGTCACTGTGGCAGGACGCGCAGCTTTTGCCAGCCGCCCCATCGACAGTCTGGTACAGGTCCGAGGCCTGATCGACAAATACCATCGCCGGGTTGTCGAAATCGTCGATCTGCAAAGCCTGGGTTTCATCGGTCCTGAAATGCCACCCTGAGTAGATCGTATCGAAGTTCTCGACATGGGCCGGGGCTTCGGTCACCGAAACCATTTCCAGTTCTTCGTTGATCACCAACTTGTCTTCGTCAGGTCCGGCGGCCACTGATACTGGGAATGCCAGAACTGCCGCGATCGCCGTGAGTGCTTTTTTATTCATTGCGTTCCTCCCTTGGGTGATCAGCGCAGGTTTCGCCACCGGCGCTGATCTGCCAGTGCGGTCGAGCCGTCAGGCGATCTCAATCGAGTTTTTTGTGTCGTAAACAGAACCGTCATCGTCATACCACGTGAAGACGAATTCCCCGGCTTCGGGCACGGTTGCATCGAATTGAAAGTACGGGTTTGTCGAAATCGCTGGTTCCATGGCCACGTCTATCACGAGCTGGCCGTTAAACTCGCAGGTGAATCGGTTGATGATCGACCGCGGGATAACGTTGCCTTCCTTGTCCTTTCGCTGACCGCTTTCCATATTGTGGCTAATCAGCGTTTTGATCGTGACTGCTTCGCCAGCAGCGGCTGTTTTTGGAACCTTGACGCGGGGTTTTACACCGGATGCCATTGGTTGTTCTCCTGTTCTTCAGGGCGCGCGGCGATCAGCCGCCGCAGCCGCCAATTGTCACTTTTACGGTTGCCGAGGCCTTGGCAAAGCTGCCATCAGCCATTTTGGCCACAGCAATGACATCCTGCGTTCCGGCAAGTCGAATACGGGTCGAAGCCGCCTGTGCAGCAGCCAGCGGGCCAAAGTTGAACGTGGCAACGCCGGGCTCGGGGTTTCCGGCTGCTACGATCAGGATTGCAGCCGCACCCGGCGCGCTGACTTCGATCGGAACGGTGTTTCCGTTCTCGGCAATTTCCGGCGCCGTCAGTGTCACACCGCCGTCGGCCATGTCTGCACCGCCAGTAAACGCAGCTATCGCGTCTTCCGCAGCCGCATTTGCGCGGAACGGCATCAGGGTCAGGACCGCAGCGCCCAGACCGAGAGCCAGAGTCTCGCGACGAGAAAGTTCCATTTTCAATCTCCTTTGGATCCTCACGAATTCACGCCTGAAAGCGTGATTATTGTTCTTTAAGGGTTGCGAGGAACGCGACGACGTCCTCGATTTCCTGTGAAGTCAGGATTGACGTCAAAGGCCCTGACGGGGCTTTGCCCGTATAGGCGTCGCCCGGGCGGATATATCCGTCATCCTTGTAGAAGGCGGGCATGACCGTTCCGTCAAACGTCATCTTGGCATTTGCAACCAATCCTCGAAGCTCCGCTTCGGACCACCGATCCCCGGCCCCATCCAGCAGCGGACCGACTTCGCCATGGAACGGAATATCCGCCAAGGCCGTGACCTGATGACAGGCCACACAGTTGCCCTTGGATTTCTCGCCCACGATGACCGCACCGTTTGCCGCATCGCCAGCGACGCCGGTCAACGAAGCCTCCACCGCGCCATAATCGTCAAACTGTACGTCTTTTGGTCCTGTTTCTGCCGCGATGGCGGCACTGCCTGTTATGATACAAGCCAAAGTCAAGTGTCTCAGCTTCATGATCCCTCCCATTTGCTACCGCGCCGATGGCGCTTTGCGACCCAAAGCCTCTGTGTACCGTAGTCGACGGGCAGGGTTCATCGCAACATTAAATTCATCTTAATGAATTTTTTTATTTATATTGCGCCGCATCAATCTTGCGAAACATTGTTTCGCTCTTGAATGCGGCGCGCATGATACCGTTGAAAATCTTCCCCATTATCAAGCTCGTACCGTTTTTCATTGACCCAGGTAAAAAGATCGAGGGTCGTTCCCTTCGAGAACGCCCCGGGCATGACCGCAACGGCCGCTTCGATTGCTGTGGCATCCTCTGATACGTCCTCCGGTAAGAAAACCAATGTAGGGGTGAACAGAATCCCCCATTTGCGCATCAGTGATCTTTGCTCGGCTTCTTCTCCGTCAAAATCGGTGGCCAAGGTGCTTCCGTGTAAGTCCAGCTGAACGACAAAGAAGTTTTCTTCGATATACGAAGACAGGTCGGGTTGGGGGAAAACCTCTTCATGCATTTTTTTGCAGTAGATGCAGCCCTGTTGTTCAATGAACAGAACCAGCCGCTTACCTTCCCCCCTCGCCTCTTCAAGGTCTTCACGAAGGTCTTTGAACGTGTCTCGCATCCACGGCGTTTTATGCAGACCGTCATCCCCCAGTTCAGCTGCGGAAACCGCCCCTGCAAACAGCCCTGTAATCAAGAACAGTATTACCCGTGTCATGGTGTCCTCCCGAATTAGCCGATGGCCGCCAGCCAAGGCATGTGATCCAGCATCCATTGTGCGATTAGATTTATGGTATTGGTCGCGATCAGGATGCCAAAAAGAATCAGCAAGACACCCATCGCCTTTTCAATGATTCCCAGATGTTTCCGGAAGCGCGCCATCCATTGCATGAAGGGTCGAACCAAAAAGGCTGCCAGAACAAACGGCGCCGTCATGCCAACCCCATAGACAAACAAAAGCGCGGCACCGCGCCAAGCGGTTTCGGTTCCGGCCGCCATGAACAGGATCGCCGCCAGAACCGGCCCGACGCAAGGCGTCCAGCCAAAGGCAAAAGACAGCCCCAGAACATATGCCCCGATCACGCTTACATTTGTCGTCTTGCCGTTATCTGCACGGAACTGTCGATACAGGAACCCGATACGGAAAAGACCCAGAAAATGCAGGCCCATCGCGATGATGATGAGCGCAGCGATCCATCGCAGAATGTCGAAATACGCGCGTACCATCTGACCAAAGATCGACGCCGTGGCCCCAAGCGCCATGAAGACCGTGATGATCCCGGCGGCAAAAGCTATCGCTGACAGGGTCGCCCGGCGGCGAACATCCGGGGTGATCGTCGAACCAGCCGAAATCTGCTCCATCCCGACACCCGCCAGATAACTTAGGTAGAACGGGACTATGGGCAGAATGCAGGGGGACAGGAAAGACAAAAGCCCCGCGATCAGAGCCCCTGCAAACGTGATGTCGAGCATGGTCAAATCAGTCCTGACAGGCTATTATTCATACATTCAAAATAATAAAGATATACCACCTCGGTCAATCGGAGCTTTTGATGCGTCACGCAATTCAAACATTGTTCGTCATCACATTGTTGATCTGGCCTGCTGCGTCGCGGGCCGAAATGGTGTTGCTGATGGCGGAAGAAGACGGGTGCATGTGGTGCGCCCGCTGGGACGCCGAGATTTCCGAAATCTACCCGCTGACAGCGGAAGGAAAAGTTGCCCCATTGCAACGAACGGACATCCACGCAACCACGCCCGAATGGATTATCCTGGATCGGCCCCTTTTCTATACGCCGACCTTTGTATTGCTGGAGGACGGTCATGAAATCGGCCGGATCGAGGGTTATCCTGGCGAAGACTTTTTCTGGGGGCTATTGGGTGTTTTACTACGTGACGCCGGAGTAATGATCGAGAGCTCTGGTTAAATCCCCAGGATTTACATATACTGTTTTGAATACGTGAAGCCACTAAAGCGAGAGGATCTTGTTGGACAAACAGTCGAAACTGCCCGTGTTCACCAAGGACATGTACAACGAGGACTTGGACAGGATGATGGATAACGCCCAGACGGCGTCCAATTTCCTCAAGGCGATCAGCCATGAGGGGCGGCTGATGATTCTGTGTTATTTGTCATCTGGTGAGAAATCCGTCACGCAGATGGAGGAAATGCTGTCGGCCAGACAGGCTGCCGTTTCCCAACAGTTGTCCCGCCTGCGCTTTGAAGGGCTGGTCAAGACACGACGCGAAGGCAAAACGATCTACTACAGATTGGCGGACGACCGGTCGACTCAGATTCTGGAAGTCGTCTACAATCTTTTCTGTCGGGACAAGTAGAAGCCCGAGAGAAACACCGCCAGCTTTGGGAGGAGACTGGCCATGTTCGAACTTCTGGGAGACGCCAATACAGTTGCGCTGGTCGGTCTGGTCGGCGGCATTGTACTTGGGCTTGCCGCGCGCATTGGGCGGTTCTGCACCTTGGGTGCGATTGAAGATTATCTTTATGCAAATGACGACCGGCGCCTGCGTATGTGGGCCGTCGCGATTGGTGTTGCGATCGTCGGCAGCCATTTGGGCATGGCGTTAGGGTGGATTGATCCACTCAGCACGACCTATATTGCGCAGACGTGGAATCCGATCGGATCGGTCATTGGCGGATTGATGTTCGGATATGGCATGGCCATCAGCGGAAACTGTGGCTATGGCGCGCTCGCGCGCCTTGGCGGCGGTGACCTTCGGTCATTCGTCATTGTCCTGATCGTGGGCCTTTCCGCATATGTGGTCATGTCCGGCCCTCTGGCCTATGTCAGGATCTGGCTTTTTCCCGAAGCCATGGATCTCGGTAATCCACAAAGCGTCAGCTTCCTTGCCGAACGGCTGACGTCGATACCTGCATGGGTTACAGGAACGCTTGTCGGCTCTGCCATAGTAGTGTTTGCCCTGACAAATGATCGTTTTCGTAAATCACCTGCGCAGGTTTTTTGGGGTGCGGCGGTCGGATTGGCAGTCGTTTCAGGCTGGCTTGGCACCAATTGGGTAGCCACACACGGGTTTGACGGTGAGACCTTGCAGACACACACGTTTGCCGCGCCTTTGGGTGATACCGTGTTCTATCTCATGACCGCCTCAGGCAACACGCTCTCGTTTGCGGTCGGTTCGGTTTCAGGGGTTCTGATTGGTACTTTCCTGGGGTCATGGTCAAAAGGTCATTTCCGATGGGAAGCCTGCGAAGATCCACGTGAGCTTAAGCGGCAGATGTTGGGGGCGGCGATAATGGGGCCCGGGGCAATAATTGCGGTTGGATGCAGTGTCGGGCAAGGCATCTCCGCTTTTTCTCTGCTGGCCTATAGCGCGCCCATAACCTTTGCGGCGATCTTTGCCGGAGCAGCTCTTGGCCTGCGACAGCTTGTGTCAGGATTGTCTTTCATTCCCGAACGTTAAGCCCCACCACACGCTGCGGTTTCTTCGAACAGTCCCTGCGCAGGTTTTCGGTGCACGCACCAAGCATCGAAAACCTGCAACAGACCTTTCGATCAGCCATTGGCCATGATGGAATCCAGCGTGTCGTGTTCCGCTACAAAATGGTCTGGTGCGACTTCTTGCAGCTTTGGAACATAATCACTGTGACCGTTGACCAGTCGGCTGGGCAAAAACCGCAACGCGGCTTTGGGATCCAGCGGCGATGGCAGCTCACCCGGCAGTTTAAGGCGCTGCCGCGTCCGCTCTACATCCGGGTCCGGTATCGGCACGGCCGAGATCAGTGATTGAGTATAAGGATGGATCGGCTCCGAGCAGATCACCTCTCCATCACCCATTTCCACAATCCGACCAAGATACAGAACCATGATCCGGTTCGATACCGCACGCACAACCGACAAGTCATGGCTGATGAATATCATCGACAGGCCAAATTCCTGCTGAAGTTCCTTTAGCAGCTCGACAATCTGTGCCTGAATGGAAACGTCGAGCGCTGAAACCGCTTCGTCACAGATAATCAGCCTGGGCTTGTTGATCATCGCCCGTGCAATGCCGACGCGCTGGTTCTGCCCTCCGGACAGCTCGTGCGGGTAACGGTTGATCATGTTGGCCTGTAGACCAACCCGCTCCATCATCTCGGCGACCATCTGTTTGCGTTCCCGGTCCGTCAGATCGGGGCGGTAGGTTTTCAGCGGCTCAGCAATCGACGCTGAAATGGTCATGCGTGGATCAAGACTGGCCAACGGGTCTTGGAACACGATCTGCAGGTCCTTGCGGTATTTGTTCAGCTCGGATCGCTTCAAGCCGACGATCGGATGGCCCAACCAGCTGACGCCGCCCGCGCTGGGTTCGATCAGTTGCAAGACCGCGCGCGCCAGTGTCGATTTTCCGCAACCGGATTCGCCCACGACACCCAGAGTTTCGCCCTTGCGAATATCAAAGCTGACACCGTCGACAGCTTTCAGCGGAACCTTGCGCCCGAACAACCCGCCAGAGACATGAATAGGGAAATGAACCTTGACATCATCGACCTTGAGAAGGGGTTCTTCGGCCTTTTCCAAAGCGCGCGGTGCGTCGCCGGAATCAATCCGGGGCATCGCCTCCAGCAGGGCCCGCGTGTATTCATGTTGCGGATTTCGGAACAGCGCGCGTGTTTCACCGGCTTCGACGAATTCACCCATCCGCATGACCTGAACCCGGTCGCACATGCGCGCAACGACGCCCATGTCATGCGTGATCAGTGCAATTGCGGTGCCCTCATCTTTTTGCAGGTGAACCATCAGGTCAAGGATGTCTGCCTGAACAGTAACATCCAGCGCTGTCGTCGGCTCGTCCGCAATAAGCAGTTTGGGGCTGCACAGCATCGACATCGCAATCATCACACGCTGCCGCATTCCGCCGGATAATTCGTGCGGGAACTGGTCCAGACGACGGCCCGCTTCGGGAATTCGCACCCTGTCCAACCACTCCAGACAGCGCGCGCGCGCCGCGGACCCCTTCAGGCCCTCGTGGACCTGCAGCACTTCGCGCATCTGCTGCCCAATCTTCAGATGTGGTGTCAAAGCGGTCAGAGGATCCTGAAAGATCATGCCAACATCATCGCCGCGGATCTGGTTCAGCTTGTTCACTGGCAGGTTCAATATCTCCTGACCGTTCAGCTTGGCTGACCCGCTGGCGTGTCCGGCAGAGGGCAACAAACCCATAGCGGCCATGAAAGTCTGGCTTTTGCCGGATCCACTTTCACCAACGATACCAAGGCATTCGCCCGGATTGATATCAAAACTGATATCCTTGACCGCCTCGACGACACCATCGGGGGTGTCAAACCGGACGCTCAGGTTCTTTACGGAAAACAGACTCATATCAGCGGTCCTTCGGGTCCAAAGCGTCACGCAGACCATCGCCGATGAAGAACATCGTGATGATAATGGCGACATAGAATGTCAGCGGGAACATCAATTGCCACAGCGTTCCATAGCCCATGGTTCCCGCCCCTTCTGCGATCAGTCTTCCCAGCGACGTGTAAGGTTCGGAAATTCCCAGACCCAGGAATGAGATGAAGCTTTCGGTCAGGATCATTTCGGGCACCAGAAGCGACGCATAGACGATCACGACACCCAGCAGATTAGGCAATATATGGCGATACATGATCGTGAATTCACTGACGCCCGCGGCGCGAGCAGCCTCGATGAATTCGCGGTTCTTCAGGGCAAGCGTCTGCCCGCGAACGATACGTGACATGGTCAGCCATCCAACCGCGCCCAGTGCGATGAAAAGCGTGAAGAAGGATCGCCCGGCAACAACCAGCAGAAGGATGATGATCAGAGTTGTCGGGATAGCCAGAAGGATGTCGACAAAACGCATCATCGCACCATCCGTCCGCCCCCCAAAGTACCCGGCAGTAATGCCATAACACGTTCCAACGATCAGAGCGGTCGCCGCCCCGATCAACCCCACAAGCAGGGACGTCGTGGTTGCCTGAATGACGCGGCTGTACAAATCGCGCCCCAGATCGTCGACACCGAAATAGTGACCCGTTTCCATCGACGGCATTCCCATGCCCCGGACATCGCCCATGACATTCCAGTCGATCTCTTCATTGCTCCAGACGGCAAAATACGGGCCTATGATCGTGAACAACACGATAAGCAGCAGAATGAACACACTGGCCATTGCCGCTTTGTTTCGTACAAAGCGCATACGTGCATCCTGCCAGAGAGAACGTCCCTGAACGGCTGTATAATCGGTGATTTCTTCGGCCAGATGCGCGGCTTTTTGTGATTTTCCTAGCATATCCAGCCCCTCAATAGCGGATCTTCGGATCGAACCAGGCATAGGCCAGATCGGTCAGCAGGTTTACCAGAACGGTCAGAACGCCATAGAGGATCGTTACCCCAAGCAGCACGGCATAGTCGCGTGACAAGGCCGAGCCGACATATGCCTGCCCCAGACCACCGGTCGAGAAATAGATGTCAACAAAGACGGACCCGGTCAGCACATAGACAAACACCGGCCCCAGATAAGATACGACCGGCAGCAATGTCGGCTTCATCGCATGGCGCCAGATCACGGTTCTAGTCGGCAGGCCCTTGGCACGGGCGGTTCTGATGAAGTTCGAATTCAGAACCTCCAGCATTGAAGACCGGGTGATCCGCGCAATCGACCCCATGTAAGATGTCGCAAGGGCGATAACCGGCATGATTAGATAGGGCCACTGACCACCATTCCACCCACCGCCGGGCAACCATCCCAGCCACAGGGTGAAGGTCAGGATCAGGATCGGACCCATGATGAAGTTGGGCAGCGCCTGCGCTGCAATCCCCAGCCCAACCGCAAAGTAGTCGATCCAGCTGTTGTGCCGGATTGCGGCGGCTATCCCCAGTCCGATGCCCACCACTGTGGCGACCAGAAAGGACAGCGACCCATAGGTCAGCGAGATCGGAAAGCCCTGCGCGATGATGTCGTTCACATCGCGGTCCTTGAACTTGAAGGACGGGCCAAAGTCGAAATGCACAACGATATTGTACAGATAATCCCAGAGTTGCTTCCACAACGGCTGGTCCAGACCGTACCGCGCCTCGATATTGGCCAGAACCTGCGGCGGCAATGTCCGTTCCGAGGTAAAGGGCCCACCGGGCGCATAGTGCATCAAAAAGAAACAGGCGACGATCAACAGCAGGATCGTCGGTATGGCGGTCAGCACCCGCCGAATGACATAGGCAAGCATTCAATGCCCCCAATAGATGGCGCTGCCCCGAAGAAAACTTCGGGGCAGGTCATGGTCAGAAGATGATTACTCGGCGATTTTGTAGAGGTTCTTGGAGTACCAGTTTTGCTCTACGTTTTTGACCGGCCAGTTTCCGACATCGCTGTCCATCATGTAGACACCGGCATAGTGGTAGATCGGAATAACGGGGGTTTCCTGAGCGATAATACGCTCGACCTCGGTGTACAGCGGTGCCGGATCGTCCGAAGTTTTGGCTTCGGCCAGCAACTCGTCCACGCGGGCATTGTTGTACTTGCCGTCGTTGTAGCCCGAATCCGACTGCAACAGGTCAAGGAAGGTTGAGGCTTCGTTATAGTCGCCGCACCACGCGCCGCGGGCCAGATCAAAGTTCTGGTTGCCCCGCTCTTCCAGAAAGACTTTCCATTCCATGTTGGCCAGTTCAACATTGGCGCCCAGTTTTTGCTTCCACATCTGGCTCAGCGCGACTGCAACTTTCTTGTGGGCTTCCGAAGTGTTGTAGACCATCGAGAAGGTCAAAGGATTATCCGCGCCAAAGCCGGCCTCGGCCAGCAGTTCCTTGGCCAGCTCGTCGCGCTCTGCCTGGCTCATCGATGCCATTTCCACGACCGGAACCGTAAAGCCTGCGGTTGCTTCTGGAACGAATGTATATGCGGGCGGCTCGCCACCGGCCTTGATGTTCTTGGTGATGATGTCCCGGTCAACGGCTAGCGACAGGGCCTGACGAACTTTGGGATCCTTGAATTCTTCAGGGCCGCTGTCAGACACGTTAAACGTGTAGTAGTAGTTGCACAGGCGCGGGAAGCTGATGGCCTCATCAGGATGCTCTTCCTGCAGACGCGGGAATTGACCGGCGGGAACTTCGGTCCGGTCCAGTTCACCGGCCAGATAGCGGGTCAGGGCTACGTTTTCGTCATTGATGACCAGTGCCACAACCTTGTCGATGATGGTGTTGTCATTGTCCCAGTACATCTCGTTACGCTCACGGACTGAACGTTCCTGCGGCAGGTGCTCGGTCAGAACATACGCGCCATTCGACACGATGTTTCCGGGCTTGGTCCATTCATCGCCAAATTCCGCGATCACCTTCTGAGGTGCCGGGAAGGTCGTCGAATGCGTTGTCATCTGCGGGAAATACGGCAGCGGCGCGCTCAGCGTGACTTCCAGGGTCGTGTCATCGATGGCTTTGACACCCAGATCATCAACCGGCTTTTCGCCTGCGATGATCGCTGATGCGTTTTCGATCGACATCAGCTCCATGAACCACGCGTAAGGAGAGGACAGTGCCGGATCAACCGCGCGTTTCCAGGCGAAAACGAAATCTCCGGCGGTTACCGGGTCGCCATTCGACCATTTCGCATTGTCACGCAGTGTGAAGGTATAGACTTTCTTGCTGTCATCGACGGTGTAGCCTGTGGCGACGCCCGGAACCAGATTGCCATCCTCATCCTGGTTCATCAGCCCCTCAAACAGGTCACGTACAATCTCAGCACCGGAAACGTCTTCGACAACCTGCGGATCGACCGAGCTGTGCTCGTCCAGAATACGGTAGGTAAAGGTTTGGTCGTCTGCCAGCGCTTCGCCGGTTTCAGGATGCGTGCCTGCAGCAAATGCAGCACCAGTAATCATGGTCGAAGACAAAAGCCCCGCCACTGAGTTTCGAATGTATCTGTTCATGTTTTCTCTCCCATATGTTCGTCGCCGCGCGGCCCCACTTGATCGGGAACGCACACAGCAGCCGGATTAGACCGACGCCCGCTGAGACTTCGTTCATTTCGATTTTGATTTTGCCAAGTCGCAAAGAACACTGCGTCGCAGCTTTCTTGGTTTCTGTCGGTAAAGAAGTTGCGAAAGTTGTCTTTCACTGCCGCGAAGCGTGACATCTTTTGGCTTGGGGATAAAGCCTTGATGAATTTTCAAGCAACCATAAGCAGAAATATCTCCAACGACTTGGTGCCGGCAATTTTCTAAGGATTGGACCAGTCTTCGTGACATTTTTGTGAAGCCACGCGGATTCCGAACCATCCTCCATGCCCGGTTGGCGACTGCATTGCGGTCTCAGACAAGCCAAAACGGCGCGAATCAGTGGCGCCGTTTTAACAAACCTGCGATCCGTTACCCGTCACGCGTGGTTTAGAATATCACCGGTCAGATCGTTGAGCCTTGCCAACCCCTCTCGCAAGTGGTCTTCCGGCAGGGCGGAGCTGAACCGAAAGTGGCTTTCGACCCCGAACCGTGTGGGATGTGTCGCAAATTTTTGGGACGGCCAGAGTAAGCGACTTACTGGATATACTTATCCTGCTATCTTGGCGAATAGCTGAAAGCCGGAAGTCGTATCGCCTGAGAATGCCGCTTCCGGATCATGTTGGCGACCTCGATACCATCCAAAGTCGCCGATGCGGATCTGAATGATTTGAACCTGCACATGTGTCGTACGCGACGCTTAATAAGCCGATGATCCTGTTCGATCAGGTTATTATCCGGCATGAATGATCGCGACGCTTCAATCGGAGGTTCCGAAGACTTCAATGTGGTTTATTATTGAACCACCGGGATTGGGGCGTTGGGAGCACGAATGGCGGATAACAATATCGTGGAACAGGACCACCGTTTCATCAAGAGACGCACGCGGCCAATGATGGGGTTCAAGGCCTTCGCTTCAGCGGCGGCAACGCTCGACGGAATCGAAGCGTCGCATATGATCCACAAGGACCAATTCACACCCAGACTCTGTCCATTTCAGCAGTTCGCTGAGCTCGCCACCTGACTCATAAGCGATTGCTGAAACAACTCAGCGGGCTCAAATCTTTGCAACAGAACCATGATGATGCGCGCGTTTTCAAGGATTGCGTCCAATGTCCGGGCATGGTGCCTCTGCCTGGCGGAGAATACCATATGGGATCTCCAGACGGCGAAGCCGGTCGCGGCGTGGACGAAGGGCCGGTACATCTTGTCACAGTTCCGGATGGACTCTCGGTCAGCCAGTTCGAGATCACCTTTGATGACTGGCAATTCTGCCAGGATGCAGGCACCTGCACGCTTGACCCGGCGGATGTCGACTGGGGTCGAGGCGCAAGGCCCGTCATCTAGTGAGCTGGTATGACACTGCGCAATACCTAAGCTGGCTGACGGGGGTTTCCGGACATCTCTACCGGCTGCCGACCGAAGCCGAATGGGAGTATTTCGCCCGCGCTGGCACAACCACCCCCTATCATACAGGCACAGAATTACTGGCAACTGACGCAAACTGGGATATCAGAACAACCGCTGACCGGATCGCCAATACAACCGTGGCCAAGACCGTCCCGGTTGGGGAATATGCGCCAAACGCGTTTGGACTGCACGACATCCACGGCAATGTTTCCGAATGGGTGCAGGATTGCTATGACGAATCTGCCTATGCCGAATTCAGTGACTACCCAAAGCCTCGAACAGGAGAACCGGGTTGCCGCCGTGTTGCGAGAGGAGGAACCTCTCACTACTCAATGACCTACGCCAGATCCGCCAACCGATCTGCCTTTGATCCAACCTCAGATCGTTCGATGTAGGCTTTCGCGTAGTGCGCGATGACCCAGGATGATTCAGAACGCCGATCGAGCCGCATGATGAGTTCGCCCGTTTTTTCGCCCGATCTGAAAATCGGGATCAGGACATGCGAACAGCGATAGAAAATGAGTACCCTTTCCGGTAGGGTTTGCGGTCATACACGGAGATTCCTAAGCAGCCTACCAACAGATTCTTTCGATGACCGTACTGGACGCACACATCAACAACGCTGCATTCTGCGACGCTGTTCTTGCACAGTTCGACGCCTGGGTTGAGGATGGTACGATTAAAACCTAAGCCAGAACGACCTTACAACTGACCCACAATTCCCCGCAGAACCGGGTCGGGAAAAGTTTGCGGCCATTCCTGCCAATCGCTATCAACATCCAGACAAGGATGAATGGCGATCGTTTGATGGTAAATAAAACGGATACTGAAAAAGAAGTCGGACAGACTCTGCAAAGGTTACGGCAGGAGCGTAATCTGACGCTGGCGGATCTGGCCACCCGGGCGCAGGTTTCAACCGCGATGATCAGCCGGATCGAAAACGGGCATGTATCCCCTTCACTTGGCACGTTGCAATCATTGGCGGATGCTTTGGACGTCGCGCTGATGGCGCTGTTTGCACATTCCGAAGTGGCAGCTGATGTGCATCATGTCAAAGCGGGCGACGGGTTGCCATCGCGGCGCATAACACAGGGCCACGCACATGATTACATGTTGCTGGGCAAACATGGCGGGCCCCGTGGCACGTTTCAGTCTGCCCATATCACCATCTCACGTGACCAGTCAGAAAGCCTGCCAAGCTATCAGCATGAAGGGTACGTCTTTCTCTATATGATCAGGGGCACGGCGGTCTATCGATGCGGGACCGAGGATTTTACGATGGCCGCCGGAGATACGCTGAGCTTTGACGCCAAGCTGCCTCATGGCTTTCATCAAATCCTGTCAAATGCGATTGAATTCATCACCGTTTCAACACGTCCGCAGTAAGCAGGCATCACATTCCGGCGGCATCGGGCCGTATAACCCACCGGAACCATTTCATATTCCTATATTATGTGAAACTATGAATAATCCGACCGTAAATCTCAATCAGGCCTAGTCCCCGCATGAAGATCACTTTCAAACAGGTTGACGCTTTTCGAACCGTGGTTTCGACCGGAACCGTGACCGAGGCGGCGGCGATGCTGGGTATCTCGCAGCCCGCGGTCAGTCGCCTGATTTCGGACTTTGAGGCCGAAGTTGGATTTCGGTTGTTTCAACGCTCGGGCCGGGTGCTGGTGCCCACGGATGAGGCCCGTCTGCTGGTGGAAGAGGTGCGGCAGGCCGTCAGCGGCATGGAACACATCAAGGAATCTGCGACTGCCATCGGGAAATTCGGCCACGCGCGGCTTAGCCTTGTGATCACCCCGGGGGTGTCGTCCCAACTGGCCCCCGATCTGATTCAGGAATTCGCCGCCACCTGGCCGCAGGCCATGGCCCGGATGGAAATCGCGCCCAGCGACGATGCGGTCGAATGGATGGTCTCGCAGAATTACGATTTCGGGGTCACGACGACCGAACCCGCCAACCCGTCCTTTGATAGTCTGGTTATCCGGAACAGCGATGTGTGCTGCGTCGTTCCAACTGGTCACCCTCTGGCCGGGAAAACCCTTGTACAGGCGCAGGATCTGGCTGGTGAGAATTTTATCTCATACATGCCTTCCTCGCGGTTCCGGTTCGAGATGGATCAGTTTTTCGAGGCAAAAGGCATTCAACGGCAGATGCAGTATGAGACGCGCACTACCGACGCAGTATGCCGTCTTGTTGCGCGTGGGTTGGGCGTCTCGGTTGTCGGGGCCAGCCTGGATTACCTCAGAACAATTCCTGACTGTGTCGCCCTGCCCTTTGCGGCACCTCTGACCTTTCGGGCAGTTCTGTTCTGGTCCAAAAACAAGCCCCTGTCTGCCGTCGGGCAATCCTTTCTAAAGATCGTGCAATCTCAGATCAACGGCGATTAAGCGCCTCGCGGAAACTGGCACGCGCCTGTGCGCTGTGAATATAGGCGTAGTCCTGCGGATAAGGAGCACCTGCCGTCAATTCCATCGAAACAAACTGTGGGCCGGTGGATGACAGCACCTGCGGCAGCGCCGCGGAAAACTGATCCAGCGTGGTAAATCGCTGCACTCCGGCATAACCGGCGGCCCATGCCATAGCAGTAAAATCCACTTTGTCCGCGCCGGGCAAAGGGTGCGACCCGTTCACCTCATAGACGCGGTTGGCCGAAAGGAAATGGTAAAGGTTTGTCACTCCCGCATTGGCAATCGTCACCAAAGTTCCCAGATTCATCAGCAGGCTGCCGTCGCCATCCAGCACGATCACACGCCGATCAGGATTGGCCAGTGCCAGACCCAAACCATGAGAGGATGCCTGCCCCATCGCTCCTACAGCCACGTAGTTCAGATCGCGCGGGTTCAGGGCAAGCCAGTCGAAACAGTTCTGATACACGGCAACCACGATGTCCTCCTCGCGGACATGAGGGATCAGGGCTTTCAACGCGGCATCGCGGTGCATTGTCATGGCGCCTCCGGTGCGCGGCCAATCAGGAAAATATGAGGTCTTGAGGCCGCATAGGCCGCTTCGATCGCCTGCGGGATATGGTCTTCATCTCCCGGTTCCTCGATCAGGGAATGTGACAGCTTCATCGCATCCAGCACAGGCCGGACGATCCGCACCCCATAAGAGGCTGACTGATCCGGGTGCATATGTGGCTCCTTGCCTTGCAGTCCAACCATCATGACCACCGGCAGTTCATAGTCGACGCCAATGGCCCGGATCGCATTCAGGGAATCCATCAACCCGGTTTGCTGCATCATCAAGACCGCCCGCGTACCGTTGTATGACATCGCCCCGCAAATACTGACGCCCTCATCTTCTTTACAGATACGGGTCAGGCGAAATACGGGATCGCGTGAGATCGGCCAGAGAAGTCCATCACTGGTAACAATATCCGGCAGCGCAACTATTTCACGAACACCCACCACCTTGATTGCGGCTATGATTGCGGCGCCGGATGGATGCGCGACCTGCGGAGCATCTTCTGCTGGTTGAGGGGACGCGACCATCAGGCACCTCCGGCCAGAAACGCAGCGATCCCGTCCCGTGCCGCCTGCAATTCATGGCGGTGGCCAATGGTAATGCGGATATAGTCGCGATAGGCGGGCGAGGCGAACCGGCGGACGGCAACGCCGCGCTGCCGCAAGAACCGATCCACCGCTTCGGCAGATTTCCTGGGATCTGGAAACTGAACCAGCACAAAGTTGGTCTGGCTTGGAACCACATACAGGCCCAGTTCCGTTAGTGCGGTCGAAAGCCATTTTCGATTATTCAGGTTGGTCTCTCGCACAAAACGGGTGTGCACAGTGTCTTCCAGTGCTGCAACTGCTGCCGCAACCGAAGAAGACGCCACGGGAAAGGTCAGACTGATCCGGCGCACGCTGTCGACCACATCCTCAGGCCCGAACATCCAGCCGACGCGTGCGCCCGCCAGTCCGAAAATCTTTGAAAACGTCCGGCACATGACAACATTGTCCGCAGCCTCCACCTGCTTGTGCGCAGGCTCATAATCCGCCGCATCGGCATATTCCTCGTAGGCGGCATCAATGATCAGAAGCACATTTTCAGGCAACGCAGCATGAAGACGGCGCAGCTCTGATCCGTTCAGATATGTACCTGCCGGGTTTTCGGGATTGGCGAGGTAAACGATCCGGGTACGTTTAGTCACCGCCTCGATCATTCGGTCGACTGAGGGTTTGAAGGCATCGTCCGCGACCGACACCACCTCGGCGTCATTGGCATAGGCGTAGTTCGGTACTTTGAGATAGCCGTTTGCGCTGCGGATCAACTCGGTGCCCTGCCCCAGATAGGCGCGGGCCAGGCGGGCCAGCAGATCGTCCGATCCCTGCCCGGTGGTGATCCGTGCGGCGTCCAGCCCAAATTTCTCGGCGATTGCTGGGGCCAGAATGTGATCGGGGTTTTCAACATAGCGTTCGACACTGCTGATGGCCGCACAGGCGGCGGAGCGGGCCGTCGGGCTGGGACCAAACACACTTTCATTCGAGTTCAGAAGGATCGCAGGCGGCGGAACGTCCATGGACGCCGCACCCATCATATGAGGTTTGATCCTGTCTATTCCAGCTTTAGCACGGGCTATGACCATCCAAATCCTCCGGCGCCGCCAGTGACGGCAATGGCAATTTCATACATATATCACACAACATATAACTTTAGACAATTCACTTTCAAAAAAATTATGTTATGAAAGTCGCAGCCCAGTAGAAGAACCCGGATGACCGACACGCTTTCACCCCAACCCAGCAGGCTTCACCTGACCATTAATCTGGATGCGCCGGGTCGGCAGGTTGGCGATCTTATGCTGAAATGGTCCGACAATACCGTACCGCTGGGATACCATCCCATCCCGATCATCAGCCTGCGGGGCAAACCGGGGCCGTCTGTCCTGATTCTGGGCGGCACACATGGGGACGAATTCGAAGGGCCCTCAGCAATCCTGCGTCTGGCGGAACGGCTGAACCCTGCCGAACTCTCCGGGCAGGTGATCCTGATCCCGGCCCTGAACGCGCCCGCCTTTCAGGCTTCGTCGCGGGTTTCGCCATTGGATGGTCAGAACCTGAACCGCGCTTTTCCGGGCGATGCGGATGGTGGCCCGACGGCCATGCTGGCGCATTTTGTCGAAACCGTACTGCTGCACCGCGTTGACGCAGCCATAGACCTGCACTCAGGTGGTAAGGCGTCCGTTTTCGATCCTTGCGCACTGGCGGCAAGGGGGGATGACACAGACCTGACCGCAGCCAACATGGATTTGGCCCGCGCCTTTGGGCTTCCGCTGATCTGGGTACTGGGCGTGCATAACGACAACCGCTCGGTGAATGCTGCCGCTGCCCGCGCCGGAGTTCCGATGATCGCAGCAGAACTTAGTGGCGGAGGGGGTGTCGATCCTCATGCCACTGACCTTGCTGAAGCCGGGCTGATACGCTGCCTGAAACATCTGGGCATTCTGCCGGGCGGCTCTCCTGCCCCAGCACCGGCGCAATGTGTGGAAGTCGCCGATCCGCTGCATTCGATCCATGCGCCTGCGGATGGCCTGTTCGACCGCCGCTGCGCTGCCGGGCAACAGGTAATCAAAGGTGATCTGGCGGGTACTCTGCACTTTCCGACCGAACCGGAACGCGCAGCTGTCAAGCTTACCTTTCCCGCAACGGGCCATGTTCTGGCCCATGGCAATCGCGGCATTGTACGCCGGGGCGATTTGCTGGCGCTGGTTGCCCAACCCGTGCCCGAGGGACGTTGAATGAAAACCTGCTCTCCGTTCATTTCCGGTGCCTTTGTTGATTGGGATGGTGAAACCCTGCCCAGCGTCGACCCCGCCACTGGTCAGGTCTGGTGCAAGGTCGCCCGTTGCGACGCACAAACCGCCGATCAGGCTATCCGGGATGCCGATCATGCTTTCCGGAACGGGCCATGGGCAAAGTCGGGGCCGCCAGAGAGGTCGGATGCGCTCGACCGATTGGCAGACATCTTGGAAACCTGCTGGGAAGAGCTTGTAACGCCTGAAATCCGCGACAACGGAAAGCGCATAGCCGAGGTGCGCGGACAATTTTCCGGGCTGCACAGCTGGTTCAGGTATTTCGCGGCAGAGGCGCGCAAACTACAACCCGAACCGCAAGCCAACAACGTCCCAGGCGTGCAGAGCGTTGGGTACCATTTGCCCTATGGCGTCGTGGTCGCCATCACGCCATGGAACTCTCCGTTGATGATCCTTGCCTGGAAGCTGGCACCGGCATTGGCGGCGGGCAATACGGTGGTTGTGAAACCTTCTGAAATGGCCTCGGCCTCGACTCTGGAATTCGCACGGCTGGCGCACGAAGCAGGACTGCCGCCCGGGGTGTTAAACGTGGTCACCGGACTGGGTCACGAAGTGGGCGAGGCGTTGGTTCGTCACCCCCTGACGCGCAAGGTCACTTTTACCGGCTCGGATTTTGGCGGTCGTAAAGTGGCCGAGGCTGCCTCAGCCGGAGTAATCCCTGCGGTGCTGGAGCTGGGTGGAAAGTCTCCGCAGGTGGTCTTTGCCGACTGCGATCTGGACAATGTGGTCAACGGAATCCTGTCCGGCATCTTCCTGTCGAACGGTCAAACCTGCGTCGCCGGTTCAAGGCTGATTGTTGAGGCCGGGTTGAAAGACAAGCTGGTATCACGCCTGGTCGACCGGGCACGAGCGCTTAGGATGGGTGACCCGATGGACCCAGACACTCAGATCGCACCACTGGCCAACGAGCCGCATCTGCGCAAGGTGACGGCGATGATCGAACGTGCCAAGGCCGATGGCGCAGCCTGCCTGCTGGACGGAACCGCTACGGCAGCGGGTCGGAACGGATTCCATATCGGGCCGACGGTGTTCGACAATGTAAGCCCCGACATGCAGCTTTGGCGTGAAGAAGTGTTCGGCCCGGTTCTTGCCGTAACCTCATTCACTACCGAAGACGAAGCCATCGCGCTGGCCAATGACAGCGACTATGGGCTGGCTGCAGGGGTGTGGACGACCGATGCCGACAAGGGCGCGCGTATCGCCGGGGCTATTGCGACAGGCACGGTCTACATCAACCACTATCGCAGCGTAGACCCTGCCAGCCCCATCGGCGGGATCAAGCTGTCGGGCTATGGGCGTGAACTTGGCCCGAACGCCATCAAGGATTTCTGTCAGGTCAAATCGATATGGACCGGCACCGCGCCAGTCCCCGATCCATTCCCCTGACCACCGATACGCACGGAGGATGCCATGAACGATCATTTCTCAACCCCAGAGGGCAATTTCCGCGGTCACGACCAGCAGAGCGTTTGGCAACAAGAGCCCGACCCGGAGATGACTGAAGTCGGCCCCGGCACGCCATGCGGCGAATATCTGCGCCGGTTCTGGATGCCGGTGGCGATGACTGACCAGATCGGCGACCTGCCCTATCGTCTGCGCATTCTGGGCGAAGATCTGGTTCTGTTTCGCGAAAAAAAAGAAGGCAAGCTAGGCCTGACCCATCTGCATTGCTGCCACCGCAATATGAGCCTTGAGTTTGGCATTGTAGAGGAAGGCGGCATCAGGTGTTCCTATCACGGCTGGAAATACGGACTTGACGGCACCATTCTGGAAACCCCGTGTGAACCACCTGCCTCTCAGGTCAAGAAAAAGGCTTGCCTGGGGGCGTATCCGGTGATCGAATACAAAGGGTTGGCCTTTGCCTATATGGGTCCGGCCGTCGCGCAGCCCCCCTTCCCGGTCATGGATACCTTCGATGACGAAGGTGACGAGTTGGTGCCCTATCTCATCAAGTCCCCCTGCAACTGGCTGCAAGTGATGGAGAATGCCTGGGATCCGTTCCATGTGGTCTACCTGCACACTCTGGCTGTGCGCAGCCAGTTCATCGACGCCTTTGCCGAAATGCCGATGATCGAGTTTCACGAAAGCCAGACCGGCGATTTCTACACGAATGTCCGGCGTGTGGAGGATATCGTCTGGGTCCGCATCCATGATCATATGTTGCCCTCGTTCACCCAGAACGGCGGTCATTTCCCGGTGCCGGATGGGCCGCGCTATTTTGGACGCTGCGGGCTGTCGCGCTGGATTACTCCAATTGACGACACCAACACGATGGTCATCGCCTGGCGGCATTTCCGGGATGCTGTGGCGAATGACGATCCAAAGGGTCTGACTGATAAAAGCAAGGTGGGTTTTGGAATGACCGATTTCTACGGCCAGGATCCCGACCGACCGTATGAGATGCGGCAACGCGATCCGGGGGACTATGACGCCTGGGTCAGTCAGGGGCCCAAGAATATCCACGCCCGCGAAAACCTCAGCTTTACCGACCGGGGCGTGGCCAAAGCGCGTCGCCTGCTGCGCAACGCCATTCGCGCTCTGAAGAGTGGCGAAAGACCGCCTCAACCCTCTGACAATTTCGCCGGCAAGGTGATACCGACATATGCTGGTGACACCATGCTGCGCATTCCATTGCAGGTGGGGCGGGACGACGGGGCAGTACTCAAAGAGATCTCGCATCAGGTAGCTGAAATCTACAAATCCGGTGACCACCTGCAGGGTGAGGCTCGCAAGTCGTTCATCGTTGATGCGCTGAAAGAGTATGAAGCGAGCTGGTCATGACAGCGCGCATCCCCCATAACCCCGGCCGAGTGGACTGGTCCGGTGAAAACCCGGGCATCTATCTGAAACAGGACCCCGACCAGGATCACTATGACACGCTGGCGCTTTTCTTTCGGGTGGTTCTGTCACCTTATGGTCGTGGACACGCAGCACTGATCCTCGGGGCGCCCGATCAGGCGCAGGGCTGGCCGCGTGTGCCAAACCTGGTCATGACCGATAACCAGCGGATGATGCGCTGGATCGTCGATGGATGGGTGACAAAGATGCCGACCTTCATTGGCAAGGCGGGTCTCGGCGCGATGAGCTGGCTGGACTGCGACAGCGTCGAAAAGCGCCCCCGCGATCTGAAGTCCCGATACTCCGAAACCCTGCGCGGCTCGGGCGTTACGGTCGAGATGATCTGGCAGGACATGGGTCCACCAATGCCGGTAGAGGTGACCAAGGAGAACTCGGCTACTAAAGCGCATGAAATGTATTCGGTATTTTTGGAGGCCAAGGCGGCGCAGGTTGTCATCAACGGCACCCGCCTGCCCGGTCAGGTCGCTAGCCGCCAGTTCTTTGGCCGCACCATGTCGACGGCCTTCCTCGCCTTCTCGGAAACCTGGGTAACCCCGCAGGAAGATCTGTGATGCCTTTGAACGAACCTATCACACCCGGCATCGTCGACTGGACCGGCGAAAACCCGGGCATCCTGCTCAAAGACGACAATGACAACTTCTCAGCCATGGCGCTGTTCTTTCGCGTGGCATGGTCTCCAGTCGGTCAGGGTCAGGTGCTCTTGCTTTACGGAACCCCGGATCAGGTGGAAGGACCACCTGAGGCTCCGAACGTAATTCTCAGCGACAACCCTGATCTCACGGCTTTTCTGAAGACCAACTTCATCGGCAAACTGGCCGCTTTCGCCAACGCCCCTGCTTTCGCCACCCTGCCCGAGATTGGCGCGCAGGTTGTGCGTTCCTCAGGCGATCCGATGAGCCATCGCTACACCGAGACCATCGTAGGCGAGAACCTGACCGTTGAGCTGGTCTGGGAAGGGTTCGAACCACCCCGCGCGTTGGAACTGTCGCCACATGAGGTCGCCTCGGGCGAGCAGAGCATGTTCTCGCTGCTGGTGCCTGCCCATTCGGCGCAGATCATCGTCAATGGCCATGCTTTGCCGGGCAAACTGGGTACACGGGTCCAGGCCGGATATGAGACGACGACGGCATTCCTGTATTTCTCGGAAACATGGATCATCCCGCCGGAGGATACGTGATGCTGCACGCCGCAGATCAGCTGGCCTTTGACAAGGCCATGGTGACCCAACCGGTCTGGAACCGGTTCAATACCGCGTCTGATGCGCTGGGTTTGGACGAGAACGTTCTGCTGCACGCAGGCCCCGCCTTTGCCAGCCCCGATCAGATTGCTGCACCGATCCTGAACTCAGCCTGCGTCGCTGCCGTCTGGCAGGGACTTGCGAGGAATTTCGATCAGGCCGAAGCAATGATCAACGCAGGTGAAATCCTCCTGAAACCCGCACAGGATCATGATGTGGTGACGCCGCTGGCCGCCGTGGTCTCGGCGGATATGCCGCTGCACACGGTCTATGACGCGTGGCGCGGGCGGCAGCAGGTTTATGCGCCGATCAATGGGGGTAGCCGTCCGGCAATGCGGCTGGGGCTGCGGTCCGAGGCGGTGCTGGACCATATCCAATGGCTCAATACCCGGTTTCTAGACGTGCTGGAGAAAGGGATCGCTGAAGGGATTGCTCTGGTTCCGCTCGCTGTGATCGGCCTGATGGGAGGGGATGATTGCCACGGGCGTACACCAGTATCCGCGCAGGCGCTGATTGCCGAGCTCAAGGATCGCACGCCGGGCGGGATCACGGATGACGATGTGTTGGCCTTTATGGACAGCTCACCTTCGCTGTTTCTGAACCTGTGGATGGCGGCAACCAAATGTATGATGAAACTGGCCGAAGGGATTGACGGCTCCAGCTTCGTCACCGCGGCAGGCGGCAATGGGCGCGAAACAGGCATTCAGATCTCCGGTCTGCCGGGCCAGTGGTTCACAATCCCGGCCAGCCCGCCCAAAGGGACGTTTGAGGTAGACCTCTCACAGGAGCGGGCGCTTGGTGCTATCGGTGACAGCGCCGTCGTCGAAGCCTTCGGGTTGGGGGCCATGGCCATCGATCTGAGCCCGGAGCAGAAAAAGGGTCTGGGGGCTTATCTGCCCGAAGATGCGCAGGCACGCATGTCCGGCCTGTCGGTCGGGGCGCATCCCTATTTCCGCGCATTGGATGTTCAATTGGGAAGCACCGCTCGCGGCGCAGTAGAACAGGGTTCAGGGCCCGTGATCGGCCTGGGCATTCTTGACCGGCTGGGCGAAGCCGGACGCCTGGGCGGAGGCATCTATGACATGCCTGTCACGCCTTTTGCCGACGCCCTGAAAGCGCTGGAGGCATGACGCAGCTGAACCATCACTCCGCCCACGCACTGGCTGCAATGATCCGGGCTGGCGAGGTGAAACCATCCGAAGTGATGGCGGATCATCTGGACCGGATCGAAAACCGTGAACCCGTCATCGGGGCTTTTCAGACCCTCGATGCCGAGCGCGCCATGGAGCGTGCAAGATCTGCCGACGCACTCCCCGTTGGCGGACCGCTCCATGGCGTGCCATTTGTGATCAAGGACATCATCGACACCGATGACATGCCGACCGGTTGGGGTAGCGACCTTTATTCGGATCGCCGCCCTGATCGGAACGCGACCTGTGTGCAGGCCTTTCTGGACGCAGGTGCCATTCCGATCGGCAAGACGGTAACCACCGAATTCGCCTATTTCCGACCCGGCAAGACTGCAAACCCGGCCAACCCGGCGCATACACCAGGTGGATCATCATCCGGTTCGGCCGCGGCTGTGGCTGATTTCATGGCCCCTTTGGGATTTGGATCTCAAACCGCGGCTTCGCTGATCCGCCCAGCCGCCTATTGCGGGGTCTGCGGCTTCAAGCCAACTACCGGACGCTACGATCTGACCGGTGTCATGGGTCTGTCCCTAAGCCTCGATACGTTGGGCATTCTGGCACGCGATCCCCGCGACCTCGCGCTGAGCGATGCTGTACTGTGCGGCACCGATCTGCTGCCCCCGGCAGATTTCGACGAGGCCCTTCCCCGCATCAGTTTGATGCGGGGGCCCTATTGGCAAGATGGTTCGCTTGAGATGCGCGACACCTGCACGCGCGCCCTGTCCGTACTTGCCGCCTTGGGCGCCGACACTGGTGAAATTACTCATCCGCATGTCTTCGCAGATCTGACACAAGCTCATATCACCGTTATGGGATACGAGGCCGCCCGTCTGCGCGCCGCCGAGCACGCCGTTGGAGTGCCGAAGATCAGCCAACAGTTTTACGACCTTATCACCGCCGGTTTGGAAGTCAGCGATGTGGAATATCACGCAGCATTGGCGGTACGGCATCGGGCAGAAGCAATGCTGGATCAGATGTTCCGGGACACGGATGCCTTGCTTGTGCCATCCGCCCCGGGCCCGGCACCGGAAGGACTTGGGGCCACCGGAAACCCTCTGTATTCGCGGATGTGGAACCTGTTGCAGGTGCCTTCGATCGCTTTGCCCTTTGGCGCGGATCAGAGCGGGTTACCACTGGGATTTCAGCTGATCGGCCGAAAAGGTGACGATACCCGGCTGCTGGATATTGCTCATTGGGCACACGGTGTTCTGGCGCAGTAGTCGCCCGACTATGGGATAAGCGGCAACAGCAAAGCAAGCGACACCGGAATACTGATAGCCGCAATCAACGTCTGCAGGGTTACGATTGCCGCCATCAATGGCGCATCACCGCCCAGTTGTTTGGCCAATGCGTACGACGACGCCCCGGTCGGAATGACCGAATAGACTACGGCGATCTGCAGGACATCCCTTGGCAAACCAACGGTCAATCCGATCACCAGCACAGTCACAAGGAAGACAACCATCTTTCCGGCAATGGCAAGAACCAGAGGCAATGCTCTGGCCGCCATGGCCAGACCCGCAGGTTCGCCCCGACCGCAAGCAAAGTGATCAGCAATGCCCCGACCCCCAGAACATCCGTCACATCATACACGACCGGTATCCGATCTCCGATCACCTGATTGGCGCTGACCGCCAGAAAGATCGAGATCACGTAAGGATTGCGCGCCAGCTCCCGCAGGATGGCCACGGGCAGGCTGTTGGCCCGGTCGCTTTTCAGCGCGCCGACCATCAGGATAACCGTAACGATATTGGTGGTGGGCACCAGAATGGCGGTCGCAAGGATAGCGATATCCAGCGCGGCAGGACCATACAGGTTCGCCGCCAGTGCAAGCCCTATGAAAGAATTGTGCCGTGCACTGCCCTGCAGGATCGAGGTCGCCTGCGGCGCCGCATAGCCCATCAGTCTGGCAGTGAAAACGGCATACAACAGCGCCGCGACGAACCCGCCCAGAATGGCAACCGAGTACAATCCCAGCGCCGACTTATCCAAAGAGGACAGAGAGATTTTGCTGAACAGCAAGCAAGGCATCAGAACCCAGTAGACAAGCTTGTCATTCAGGTTCCAGAAATCCGTGCTGGGAATTCCCCCTTTCGCAGGGCCAGACCCAGCGCAATGATCAGAAAGAACGGAAGAATTGAGGTTAGCGTCGACAGCATTACTATTCTCAGACAAAACCGGACAAATTTGACCGGACATTCTCACGACCTTAACACCAACACAACGTAATGTCGGGATTTGCCGAAATCCCTAACCGGTGGTACTCGCATCATTATCAATGACAGCCATTGCGTCGATCTCGACCAACAGCGACGGGTCGGCCAACCCCTGCACCACCACACCGGTCGAGCAGTGATGCACGCCCTCGAACCAGCGATTAATTGCCTCGTAAACGGCAGGGCGGTACAAGATGTCGGTGACGTAAACTGTCAGTTTGCAGACATCTGCCAAACTGCCCCCGGCCTCTTCCATCCAGCGCTGGATATTGAGGCAGGCCTGATCCGCCTGCGCACCGGGATCGCCTTCGCCAATCAGTGTACCATCCAGCAAAGTACCAACCTGCCCCTGCATTAAAACAAAATCGCCCCGGGCACGGATTGCCTTGGAATAGGTTGCTTTCGCGTGATAGCGCGTCTGGTACTTGTGGATGTGTGTCCGGGCCATGGCAGTTGCCCCCTCAGGCCGTTGCGCGGGTCAGAAAGTCGTCAATCATATCCGCAAAACTCTGTTCGACCGCAAACTCAATACCATCCCGACACCGCATCACCAAAGCCTTGAGACCAAAAACTTCGGTATAGGTAACTGCATCTGGCCCGAACACGCTGTCATGCAGGTCCATCGGACTGGCAATTGCCATCACCTGATCCGCATCCGTTCCTGTAATGCGAAAGAATGTCATGGTGTCCGAGATACGCACGATACTAATATCCGCCGGGCAGTCCGTTGGCTTCAGCTTTGCCTCCAGCGTATCTTCCTGTGCCAGCGGGGCCCGGGTGACCCAGTGGTTACGACCGATGTAAAACAGCTCGGTGTTGTCTTTATTCACGCGGGTGTTCGGGCGATCCGGCAATAACGGCAGAGCGTCCCCGACCCAATTCGAAACCGCGTCAGGCGCTCCTTTGAGGTCGAATAGGGCCATCAGGCTGCGTCTTTCTATTTTTACGTCATATCTCATCTC
This sequence comes from Ruegeria sp. AE3, assembly GCF_056542225.1. Classification (NCBI taxonomy): domain Bacteria; kingdom Pseudomonadati; phylum Pseudomonadota; class Alphaproteobacteria; order Rhodobacterales; family Roseobacteraceae; genus Ruegeria; species Ruegeria sp. AE3. The sequence continues at coordinate 65,120 of NZ_JBQFZL010000013.1, forward strand.
AGGACCTAAGCAACTTGCCCTCGGGGTCGTGAAAGACCGGTTTCGTGACAGTGACCGGGATCACATCGTCCTTCAGCCGGACATGGGCGGTTTCGCCCTGTCGCGCGTGACCGTTTTCCAGCAACGCCAGTCCGACCCATCGTTTATTGACCACACTCCAGACGCACGCCGTGACCAACCCGTCAGTAGCCTCTTTCCGGCCACCGGGCGTCAGCGGCGCACCTTCGGGGATTTGCCGGTTTGGATCATCCGCCAGAATACCGACCAGCTCGCGTCGGGTTCCGCCACCTGCGCGACGTAGCGCGACCGAGCGTTTACCCAGATAATCCGGCTTTTTCTTCGACATCGCCCAGCCCATTCCCAGATCATAGGCGTCTACCGTGCCGTCGACCTCATGCCCCAGCGACAGAAACCCTTTTTCGACCCGCAAAACGTGGCTGGATTCTGAACCAACCGGCAGGATGCCAAAGGGCGCACCGGCCTCCATCACCTTATTCCACAGAGCTGCCATGTGGCGGGTGGCAACGTTGACTTCATAGGACAATTCGCCGGTGAAACTCACCCGCACCACTCGGGCCGGGAAGCCTGCGACAGTACCTTCGCGGAAGGACATGAACGGGAACGCCTCGGTTGAAAGGTCGATATCCGTACCCAGCGCCTGCATCACTTCGCGGGCCTTGGGGCCGCAAATGGTGGCGTTGTTCCACTGACTTGTGACTGTAGTGATCATCACCTGCCAGCCGGGGAATTCGGTTTGCAGCAACTTTTCCATATGCTGATTGACCGCATCCGCGTGCCCCGTCGAGGTCGAAACCAGCCAGCGGTGTTCGTCCAGCCGGAACGCAACGCCATCATCCAGGATCAGCCCGTCATCCGACAGCATCAGCCCATAGCGCCCGTTGCCCGGTTTCAGGCTGGACATGATGTTGGAGTAGATGAAATCGAGGAATTGCGGAACATCCCGACCCTTCAGTTCAAAGGTGCCAAGGGGCGAGCCATCATAGATGCCAACGCCTTCCCGCACCGCCCGACATTCGCGATTGACGGCCTCTTGCAGACCTTCGCCCGGTTTCGGGAAGTATCCCGGTCGCCGCCAGCGCGCGCCAGCCTCATACATGACCGCGCCGTTGTCCTTGTTCCACTGGGTCACAGGGGTATGGCGATAGGGGAACAGCCCCCAGCCCTCCCGCAACCCGCCAATCGCACCAAAGGAAACAGGCGTATAGGGAGACCGGAAAGTGGTCGTTCCAACCTCTTGCAGCGGCACGCCTTTTTGCATCGCAACGGTGCCGATGATGTTGATATTGCCGGTCTTGCCCTGGTCGATCCCCATGCCGCCGGTGGTATAGCGCTTGACGTGTTCGACATTGTCATAGCCTTCGCGCAAGGCCAAATGCACATCACTGACCGAGACATCGTTCTGCACATCCAAAAAGGCTTTGCCGTGCTGGCCCGGAACATCCACCCGCCAGAGCGCTTCAATTGCATAAGGCAGATCGTCGCCACCCTCAACGATCTTGTTCAGCGTCAGATCTCCTGCCGCTGCCCCCACCGCGCGGCACTTCTGAACCGCCTGATCAGGGACAAATGCTGCCAGATCCCCATCAAACCGCAACGTGCTGCGGGATTGCGACCACAGGTGCACAGTTGGGCTCCACCCACCGGAGCAGCCCAGCACATCACAATGGATCCAGTGACCTGCTCCTCCCGTCATGGGAACGGCTTTGACCGCGCGAACCCTTTTATGACCACGTACATCACTTGCAACTGTTGCAGTGTGAACCGGGACATTCGGAACCTGATCCAATACCTCAGACGGGACAGTCTTGCGGCTGTCCAGAATGGCCATAACCTGCGTACCTGCCGCTGACAGATCAGCCGCCACAGCATAAACACTGTTGTTGTTGGTAAACAGCACCACACGCTGCCCAGGCGTCACGCCCCACCGGTTGACGTAAGCCTGCACGGATGAGGCCAACATCACACCGGGCCGGTCATTGCCGCCAAAAACCATGGCGCGTTCAGTGGCTCCGGTAGCAATAACAACTTCGCCGGCCCGCACGCGCCAACTGCGTTCCAGAATACTGTCCTGTTCCGGCTCGCGTTCGTTCACCATTATCAGATTGTGTTCGCGATAGGCCCAGACAGTTGCATTTTGCAGATGGGTGACATTGTCCATACCGCGCAGCTCAGCCACCGCATCCGCGACCCAGTCCATTGCGGGACAGCCACCGATCGAAAGATTGCGGTTGAGCAGACTACCGCCCGCCTCGGTGCCCTCATCCGCCAGAAACACACGTTTACCCGCGCGACCGGCCTCAAGCGCAGCTTGCAGACCGGCTGGGCCAGCTCCGGCGATCAGTACATCGGCGTGGGCGTTCCGGGCCTCAAAATGACCCCTCGCCGGAGGATTGGCGGGTGCCGCCGCCAGCCCTGCGGCCCGACGGATCGAGGGTTCAAACAGGTGCCAGTCCGGCCACTTGAACGTTTTGTAGTAGAACCCTGCGGGGATAAAGCGCGTCAACAGCTGATTGATCCCACCCAGATCGAACTCGGGCGAGGGCCAGCAATTGACCGACCGCGCGCTCAGCCCGTCGCGCAGCGGCACCGTTGTCGCAGGACGGTTGCCCGAAGCATCTTCGCCATCCAGTTCCACCAGTGTTGCGGGTTCTTCGGGCCCGTGCCCCATGATACCCCGCGGGCGATGATACTTGAAACTGCGGGCCGTGACCCGAACCCCGTTTGCCAACAGGGCTGAAGCCAGCGTATCTCCCTCGAACCCTTCATAGGGTTTGCCATTGAATGTGAATCGCAAAGGGCGGTTTCGGTCGATGCGCCCGCCCGAAGCGCGGCGGTTACTTTGTGCCATCGGACGCCTCCACAATGTCATGAGTCCGTGTGTCCCGCCAGATCGTGAACCATTCACCGCATCCGCGCGCGTGCCACCATTTCTCCTCAACCGGACCCAATGGGTTCGGCGTCACCGTCAGATATTCGACCCATTGTTCATCGCTGACAGCATTGGCGTCAGGGCGCTCCGCCCCGACCGGGCCGCCAAAAATAAACTCGTTTTCGTTTCGCTTGCCGCAGAATGGGCAGGGTAAAAGCATCATGATCCTGACCTTTCCTATCGCGCCGTAGTGGTTCCGGCTTCCATCACGAAGTCCAGATGCCGGAACCTGCCAAGAGTGAAGGGCGCCATAAGCGGGTGCGGTTCCCCCTTTGCCACCAGATGAGCCAGCGTCAGCCCCCCTGCTGGAATGGCCTTGTAGCCGCCCCACCATCCGGCAGTGACAAACAGCCCCGGAATCTCTGTCTGATCCATGATCGGCGAGGCATCATGGGCAATATCCAGATGCCCGCCCCATTGCCGCATCAGTTTGAGCTTCTTGAAACTCGGGAACAGGGACAGCATTGCGGTCACCGTGTCTTCGAATACGTGTTGCTTGATGTCACGGCGGAAACTCTGCCCCATGTCGGGCGCACCGCCGATCACCATCTCGCCCTTGTCGGATTGACTGAAATAGAACCCGCTGTCCGGGCAGTTCACGATCACATCGACCAACGGCTTGACCGGTTCGGACACAAACGCGGTCAGGTTCATCGTCCGTAGCGGCAGTTTCAACCCGGCAGTTTCAGTGAGCGTGGTTGTGTGACCCGAGACGGCCACAACCACCTTCTTTGCCCGGACAACGCCCCGGTTGGTCTCAACCCCTTCGATCGAGCCATCTGCCCCGCGCAGCAGGGATTGCACCGCCGTCTGCTGATGAATCTCTACTCCAAGCGCGTCAGCCGCACGGGCATAGCCCCAGGCCACGGCATCATGCCGGTTCACGCCGGCATCCGTATGCACCATGCCGCAGATCACCGGCAGCCGCGCATCCGGCCCGCCGCCAGTCAGCGCCGGAATGCGGCGGCGCAATTCCTCGGTGCTGATCTGTTCATAGGTCGATCCATAGATATCCATCACCAGCTGTCGCCGCCGCAGTTCGCGCAGCTTGGGCCAGGTCTGAACCACATCCACCATGGTTCGTTTGGAATGCATCATGTTGAAGTTCAGCTCATCCGTGAGACCTTCGTACATGGCGACGGATTTGACGTAGAACGGGATCGATTCATCCCGCATGTAGTTTGATCGGATAGTCACAGTGTTCCGGGCAATGTTGCCGCCACCCAACCAACCACGTTCCAGAACAGCCACATCGGTGACGCCGAACTCTTTGGCTAGATAATAGGCGGTGGCCAGACCGTGCCCCCCCGCCCCGATCACCACTACATCATACCGATCCCTCAGCGGCGGACTACGCCAGGCTCTGGGCCAGTTCTTATGCCCGGTCAGTGCGTTCCGGGCGAGCGAGAAGATGGAATACTTTTGCATGGTAGTAATAATATTAATTAATACGCACATTCCGTCAATAGACTTATGGCCATGTAAAACGATCCGTCATGTGTTCTATGCCAATGCGAAAAATTAGGTTAAGTTGGCTGGTGAAAGGTGCCGCAATGAGCCTTCGCATCGAACAGTTCCATCGACGTCTTGCCGGCAAATGGTCGGCCCGATCGCTTTGGCCCTGTTTCATTATAAACTGCCGCAGCTCACCCATCACGTAACGCCGGACAAACCGGGTGCAACGCGCCTGCATACTGCAACCGCCTCAATGGAAGAGGCGTTGAATTGGACGTTACATGACACAGACATCTGACCTGAAGATCATTCAGGAAACCTATGCACGCGACGGAGTCGTGCTGCTGAAACAAATTCTGCCGCAGGATTGGCTTACCAAACTACGCAAGGCCGTAGATGAAGAGGTTTCTAAAGGCGAGCGCTATTTTGCCTACAAGAACATGCGCGAAAACCCGGGCGTATTTCAGGATTATTGCCTGACATCGGATATCGGCCGCCGCGTGGCTGAGGTGGCGGGCAGCCCGTGGACTTCGCTTATCTATGACCAGATTTTTGCCAAAGAGCCGGGGACAAAAACCCAGACGGGCTGGCACACCGATCAACCCTATTGGCCGGTGGCCGGACCAATCATGACCATATGGATCGCTCTGGACCCGGTTGACCCAGACAATGGCGCGCTGGAGTTCGTTCGTGGATCACACGCTTGGGGTGCCAAGTACCGGCCTTTCAAAACCGACCAGCTTGGGGCGTTCCTGCACTATCTTGAGGAAGACAACCCCGATTATATCGACATGCCTGATTTCGAGGCCAACCGCGCCGCCTACGACATCTTTCACTACCCAAAGATGGAGCCCGGCGATGCGCTGGCATTTGACGGCATGACAGTGCATTCGGCAATGGGCAACCGCACCTCAACTCGGCGCAGACGCGGCTATGCCGTCCGATTTGCGGTAGAGGGCGCCATCTACCAGCCACGCGATGCCGTGACAGAGTGGCTGCATGACGACAGTTTGCGCCCCGGCGCACCTTTTGCCGGAGGGCGTTTCCCAGTGATCTACGGCGCGGCGTAACCGGCGGCGGACACCGGTCCTCTGATCGCACAGTGAATAACTTGACGTTATTCTGCTATCGTCACAGCGTTGGGCCATTATCGTCATGGCCCAACCCCGCGGCACATTTTCCAACGCGCCCTAAGCAGTGCGACCGTTGATGTGTAGTTAGAAAGTGCCGCCACAGTGCGGCATTTTTCATCTCGCTTCTGTGGCAAAGAAACAGGAGGCAAAGATGAAACCCACCAACCCTAACGCAAAGGTACATATCCGGGACGCAGAGCCCGATGACATGCCTTTTCTACTTTCAATGATCCGCGCTCTAGCCGCACATCACGGTGATGTCCCAAACATCAACGCCGCAGTGTTAGAGCGGGATGTGTTCGGCAATCAGCCATGGGTCTATGTGCTGTTTGCCGAAACGAAAGGCGAGGTCATCGGCTATGTCGCCCTGAGCCCGCTCACACAGTTGCAGCTAGGCCGTCGCGGTATCGACATGCACCACCTTTTTATTGGACGGCTGTATCGCCGCATGGGTGTCGGGCGGCAACTTTTCGAAAGCGCAAAACAAAAGGCGCGCGCTCTGTCCTGCTCTTATATGATGGTCGGCACCCACCCGGACAATTCAGAAGCCCAAGCCGCCTACCTGGCTGAGGGTTCGAACGACAGGACGCAGCGCATCCCCGGCTTCACGTCCCCCTCGATGCCTAGTGGGTTTCGGAACCGGCCAACAAACCTTACGCCCGCTCAACCATGTTGATCGGAAAAGCCTCAGCCTCAATCGCGCGGTCCAAGGCTTTGCGGAATAGTTTGGCCCCAGCGTCCAATCCCAGATCAATGTTTGGCGTCTTGGCGTTTTTCATGCCCAGATGAACCTTCTCCAAAACCTCCTTGTCCTCAAGAAACGCCATCCGCGCGCCATCATTCATGAATTTGGACACCTCGGCATTATCGGGATCGGAATTGCGGTGCTGGAACCAAAAATACCGGGTCCGATCCTCATCAATCGGGGTCATGAAATTGTAAGAGACGTTGACGAAAGTCTCGGCAACGGGCGGTTTGTCATAGCCGCCGGTTCCGACGGGCGTGTAGATGGATTTGTTCAGCCCTATCGCGGGCATACACATCTCGTAATGCTGTAGCCTGTCGCAATCACCGTCAAAGGCCACCAGCTTCGCATAATAGGGCGACGGCGGCTTGTTCTCGATCCAGCGCGAGACAATCACGCCGCGGTCCGTTCTTTCGACATTCAGCGGCTCTTCGTCCGTGCCAGCCCCGGCAAAGGACGAGACATGCACCCAGGCTACATGGCTGGGGTCCAGCAGGTTGTCGCAAACCCACAAGTAGTGGCAGTCGATATCCATCACTCCACCATCAGTCATGCCCCAACTGGCATCGTCGAAATTCTCAATCAGGAAAATATTGTCAGGGTCCGCCTGTTCCGGATCACCCATCCAGATCCACAGGAACCGATACCGATCCACTACCGGATATGATCTTACCACTGCCCGCCGGGGGGTCATGCCACGCTGGGTCGGGCTGTCCGTGCATTTGCCCGAGCAGTCGAATTTCAGGCCGTGATAACCGCATTCCACCACATCACCGATCAGATTGCCTTTGGACAGCGGCAGCTTACGATGCGGGCAAGCATCTTCCAATGCGACCGGAGTGCCGTCCTCCCGCCGGTAAAGCACGATGTTTTCACCCAGAAACGTTTCGGCCTTCAGTTCGCGACCGATATCCTTACTCCAGGCAGCGACATACCAGCAGTTTCTCAGATACATTGAAATGCTCTCCAGATCGTCAGATGGCTTGTACCAGTATGGGCAGAGAGACGTCCTTGCGCCATGTCGGAATGGTAATGACTCATATAAGCCAGGCTAATTATAAGCGTCGGCGGATGGCGGGATGTCCGGTTGCGCTTCTACTTCAGCACTGATCCAGTTCAGAAACTCACCGACTTTCGGACTGTCCTTGGTTTCGTGTCGCCGAACCAGCCAGTAAGACAAAGGGGACTCGGTCAGTTCTGGAAAGGGTCGAACCAGACGCCCGTCACATAACGTATCGATCACCAGGGGTTCCCGACCCAGCGCGACACCCAGCCCTTCAATTGCAGCCTGAACCACCAGATTGGATTGGCCAAATCGCCGTGTGCGCAAGGGTGACGGCAGCGTCAGACCGCATTGCCGTGCCCAGAAATCCCAGGTTGGGCTTGCAGGACCATGATGCAGATTCTCATCTACCAGCATCGTGTGCTTCGCAAGATCCTCGACCCCGCGCAGGTTGGGTATCAAAGATGGTGCGCAAACAGGAAACAACTGCTCGGTCATCAGCAGATCCACCTGGTAGCCGGGGTAATCACCCAGCCCATAGCGGATTCCGATATCCGCATCCGCGCCGGAGAACGGATATTGACCAGTATCCGTAGCGATCGAAATCGATAGGTCCGGGTGGGCCAGATCAAAGTTCAAAAGACGCGGAAACAACCAGTTGAAAGCAAAACCTGGCAGGCATGAAATCACGATGGTCCGGTCGTTGCGGGTCTTATCCCGCAACTGGGTGCAAACACCTGAAATGCGCCCCAGCCCTTCGGAGATGGCCAGCGCCAGCAGTTCACCCTCTCGGGTTGGGCGCGATGACCGCGCGCCGCGTACCAGCAGATCGCGACCCAACCATTCCTCAAGCGTCCGCACATGCTGACTGACCGCACTTTGGCTAACACCAAGTTCGGCCGCGGCAGGGGAAAAGCCAGAATGACGGACAACTGCCTCGAAGGCACGCAGAGCTGAATAGGGCAGATTTACAATCATATTAGTCACCCTAATGTCAGACATAATCACTTTCAAATAGATTAGGCGCATGGTGCAGGCCTAATCTGTACGGGCTTGAATCCGTAGGAGACGCGAATGTCGGACATCACACCCGAGCGCGGCGCGCGAAATCTTTTGACGAACTGCGCTCACGCAGCGGCGGGTGACCGACTTCTGATCGCTTACGAACCCCCCGAGTTTGGTTATTTTGACGCGGACAGTGTCAAGATCGTATCGGACGTCGCGCAATCCATGGGGTTGTCGGTTGATGCAGTGGATGTAGGATTTAATCCGGACAATCCTCACCTGTCCCCGGATCTTCTGGCGCGGTTCGAAGCAGCCGAGATAATCCTCTTTCTTGCCCGTCTTGGGGATCAGCTACGGTTTTCGGAGATGCCCCGGGGCAAAAAAATCATCGTCAGCTTTGCGCTGAACCGTGAGCTGTTCGGGTCGGGCTTTTCCAACGGGCACCATGATGCCTTTCTCGACATCAAGGCGGCGATCAATGCCGTCCTGAACGAGGCAACCGATGTGCGGGTCACCTGCCCTCTGGGCACGGCCTTTCAGGGGAAGCCGAAGATGAACCTTGATCCGGCGGGCGATACGTCGATCCTGAGATTCCCCATGTCAGTTTTCACGCCAGTCCCGGCGCACAGTTTTTCAGGACGTGTGGCGCTGAAGTTTCTAACCGGAACCGGATCAAGATACTATGAAGACTATACGATCGAGTTCGACAGCCCGGTGTTTGCGTCACTTGAGAACGGGCGCCTGACCGGGTTCACGGGCGAGCCCACCGATGTCGCCCGGGCCGAAGTACAATATGACCGGGTCGCGGGCCAGTTCGGTATTGACCGAAATTTCGTGCATTCATGGCATGCTGGCATTCATCCGGGCTGCGGATACCCTTGGGATATGCGCGAGAATTTCGAACGCTGGGGCGGATCTGCTTTTGGCAATCCGCGTATCCTGCACTTCCACACTTGCGGCGCATATGCTCCCGGAGAAATCAGCTGGAACGTGTTTGATCCGACAATCAAGATCGATGGTGTGACCTATTGGGAAGATGGGGTTTTTCATGCTGACCGCCTGCCCGGCGGAGCTTCCATTCTGGACAAACACCCCTGTGCGGCAGCACTGTTTGCCGACCCCGATCCGGATATCGGCCTTCGCCGAACCGGCTGATCATTCAAGCTTGATCGAACGCGTGTCATCACGCTAATCTGGTAGCAATAGAGTCCACCCGACAGGACCCTATGGTGCGGAGCACTCCCGTCTCCGGTGCCGGAAAATGCGATGAGGGCGCGGCCCCCGCACCGGCAAATTGTGTGGAACTCACATGTCACAAGCAATCGTAACGCCCCTGTCTCAGGCATTGGCCGAAGGCAAGCTCACGCGTGAAGAGCTGAAAGGTTTCATGCAACGGTCTAACGGTCCCGGCTTATGCCATCTGGCGCTTTGGGTTCTGGTGCTGGCCTGCACGACCACCCTTGTTACTCTGGCATGGAACAACTGGCTGATATGGCCTGCAATGTTACTCCAGGGCATCGTTCTGGTACACCACTTCTCGCTGCAGCATGAATGCGTGCACTATACCGTATTCCGTACAAGGTGGCTGAATGATCTGGTTGGTCAGATCTGCGGCCTGATCATTATCCTGCCGCATCGGTTCTTTCGCTATGAACATTGCGATCACCACACTTATACGCAACTGACCGGGGACGACCCTGAACTGATCCCATTGCCCGAGACGTTGAGGGAGTACCTTATGTACCTGTCCGCCCTGCCCTACTGGCGCGGTAAATTCACGGAACTGTTTCGCCATGCCAGCGGCAACCTCAGCGAGACCGAGCTGCGATTCATCCCGAAAGTGGAACATCAGGCGGTGTATCGCGATGCGCGCAGAATGCTGGCCATCTATACGGCCATCTTTCTGGGCATGGCCATCATCGGCTGGTGGGGACTGATCTGGTACTGGATAATCCCTTTGTTTTTGGGTGAGCCTGTGATGCGCTTTATCCGGATGACCGAACATGTCGGACGCCCCACCGTGGCGCAGATGTCCGAAAATACGCGCACCAATCTGGTATCCGCCCCCTGGTCCTTTTTGTGCTGGAACATGAACTACCACGCGGAGCATCACTACGTAGCCTCAGTTCCTTTCCACGCGTTACCTCGCCTTCATGAGAAGCTGAAAGACCACATTCATGTTGAGCCTGGGGGGTATCTGGCCGCCCATCGCGAGATCTTGAGGCAGATCCGGCAGAAGGCGGAGGCGTAACTCATGGCGGATGAAAAACCCTGGAAAGATGTGATCGAGACAACTCGGCTGGAAAAGAACTGGGTCACACGGGTCGAGATCGGCTCACGTATCCTGGCGGTCTACGACACTCCCGGTGGCGTCTATGCCTCGTTGGCACTTTGCAATCATGGCGGTGCTGATCTGTGTGACGGGTATTTTGATGGCTACGTCATCGAGTGCCCTTTGCATCAGGGCGCATTCGATGTGCGTGACGGACATGCGGTTTCGGCCCCTGCGACACGACCAATGAAGGTATTCGAAACCCGCATCAAAAACGGCATGGTGCAGATCAGGGCGTAACCCCGAACAATCCTAGTCCGGTGTCGGCAACCCCGGCATCAGGATATATCCCGACGGAGCTTCAACACGCGCGATCCACGAACGGACTGCCGGGTAAGGAGCCAGCGATAACTTTCCCTGATAAGCCAGTGCTATGTAGGGGTAACAGGCAAGATCGGCGATCGTTGGACGATCACATGCCAGCCAGCGTCGTCGTGACAGGTGCTGCTCCATATTCTGCAGGGATTTCTGCCCAAGTGCCTGTGGCCCGGTCAAATCGATGTCGCGTTCAATCAGAACAATCGCGCGGGCCGTTGCAACGCCGTGGAAAATCTCGTTTACTGAATAGGACAGCCATTGCTGTATGTCCCCATGCTCTTCTGGCGAATCCGGCGCCCAATCTGCAGCGCCATACTTCTGTGCCAGATACATCATGATTGCGGTGCTGTCGCGCAGGGTAAAGCCGTTGTCGTCCAGCACCGGGACCTTGTTCAGCTGGTTGACCTGCAAGAATGTAACCTGGTTCTGATCTCCGCTCAGCAGGTTGACATTGATGATTTGATAAATTGATGATCCAGCCGCAGCATGGACAGCAGCAGCCGAGCTTTGTGGCAACTGCCCGAGAGCCGGAAATCATATATCCGCGTTGCCCCGGGCCGTTCGCGTCAGCGCCTGTCTGACCGCTTTTCAAGTCGTGCAAACAATCGGCTGAGGCCGAAACACACAACAAAATAGAACCCGGCCGTGGTGATCCACGCCTCAAAGATCATGCGGGACGAGGCCACAAGCTCGACTGTTTTGTAGGTGAGTTCCTGCACCGAGATCAGCGACAGGATCGAGCTGTCCTTGATCAGCGAGATGAATTGGTTTGCCAGCGGTGGCACCACTTTCTTCAACGCCTGCGGCAGAATCACGTAACGCATCTCCTGTAGTTTGCTCATACCAATCGAGCGCGCCGCTTCGCGCTGGCCTTTCGGGATCGACTGGATACCAGCCCGGACAATCTCGCCGACAAAGGCGCTTTCAAACAGGGCCAGAACGATGACACCAGAAACCAGTGAGGGAAAACGGCGCATTTCGCCGAAAAAGAAGGTCCAGATATCTTTGTCCTCTTGCCGCGCTATACCACGAGCCCAACGTTCGAGGTTGAGCGCGTCAATCAGTTGTTGTGACAGGAAGAAAAAGAAAATGAAAACGACCACAACCGGCGGCACGTTGCGGAGAAATTCAAGATACGTCCGTGCCAGCATCCGGATCGTCAGGTTTGCTGAACACCGCGCAACCCCCAGAATGGTGCCAAGCAACAAGGCCAGAATGCCCGAGTAAATACTGATACGGACTGTCGCCATAAGCCCCTGCAGAAACAGGTTCGCGAAATACTCTTCGCGGCCCGAATGCCAGCCAACGACATAGCCCGGGATCAATTCCCAGCGCCATTTGTAGTTCAGCGTGCCTTCGATCGACAGCCAGATATACCCGAAGAAAGCGATCAGAGTCACCACGATCAGATAATCTGGCCATCTCAGTTTCTTCAGGAAATCTTGCACCGGGATTGCTCCGCCTCAGGGTCGGGGGCGGCAATGCCGCCGCCCTTTGTTTTAGTCACTGAGCAACCTGGTCGGCCCACTCTTCTGTTGCGAACCAATAATTGTGACGCTCTTCCAGCCAACCCGAACGCCATTGCTGAGCAATCCAATTGTTGAAGAAGTTCAATGCATCCGGATCACCTTTGCGCATAGCAAAGGCTTCGCCACGCGGATCAAACAGATCGCCTTCCATCACGCGCAGAGTTTCAGGATTACGCCCTGCTTCCCGGTTGGGCGTAGGCTGTGAAGCCATTGTTGCGTGTGCATTTCCGTTAAGAACTTCTTGCGTCGACGCGCCATCTTCATCAAATAGCAACAAGTTTGCTTCCGGGAAGTTTTCCGCGATCACGACAGCGGGCGTTGCACCGCGACGGGCTGCGAACGTCACGTCTGCAGAATTCAGATCAGCCTGAGTCATTCCATCTGTCAGTTCCTTATTTACCAAGATGGCCAGACCGGAAAAAGCATATGGATCGGTAAAGTTGACAGTCAGGTTTCGCTGCGGCGTCACAGACATGCCCGAGATGATCACGTCGAAATTGCCCGAAACCAGCGCCGGAATGATACCGTCCCATGCGGTGGGAACAAATTCAACTTCGACCCCCATGTCTTCGGCCAGCTTGCGACCGACATCCAGTTCGAAACCGATCAGGTCACCGTTCTTGTCGCGCATCGACCACGGTACGAATAGCGACAGCCCAATGCGGATCACTCCATCCTGCTTGATGGTTTCAATCACACTTTCGCTGGACAGGTTCTGCGTTGTGCTTTGCGCCCAACCTGATGTTGCGACGCCTGTTGCAACGACCGCGCTCAGCGCCGCCCCCAACATTCTGCGAGAAAGCTTCATCTTGGTTCTCCTTGTTGTCCGACATAGTTTTCAGTTTTATTGGTCGACGGCATATTTCTTCTCCAGGTGGGTTACGCCAATCGACAGGATCAGGGTCACCACCAGATAGACCAGTGCAATGGTGAACCAGATTTCGAAACTCATGTAGGTATCGGATATGATGTTGCGTCCAAACGTGGTCAGTTCAGCCACCGCGATCACGCTTACAATCGCTGAGGATTTGATCAGGTGAACTACCTCACCGGTCATCGGTGGCAGCATGAACCGTACTGATTGCGGCAAAATGATATAGCGATAGGTCTGATACGGTGTCATCCCGATGGATTTTGCCGCCTCCCACTGACCCGTGGGAATTGCGTTGATACCAGCGCGGAAAATCTCGGAAATCAGGGCCGAATGAAAAACGGCAAGTGTCAGGATACTTGCCGTGTATCGGTCAAACCCAAAGATCGGCCCGAGCACATAATAGAAAAGATAAAGCAGAACCAGCAGCGGAATATTGCGGATCAGTTCCAGGTACCCCACGGCAACCGCTGACCCGATGACCAACCCCGATAGCCGCAACAGAGCCACCAAAAGGCCTATCGCCGTTGCCAGCAAAAAGGCGGTCACCGACAGTTGGATGGTGGCTACAAGCCCAATTGGGATTTCACCCCATTCAAACCCGACCTCGGTATTGCGGTACAGGAATTGCGGCACACGATACCATTGCCAGTTATAACCCATACTCTGCGCCCCGGCGTAAGCGCCATAGGCGATTAGACCAACAATAATGGAATAAATGACAACGGAAATCAGGACCGAGTCGAAAAACCGCTTGTGAAACGGTGGCTTTGGCAACGGCTGGCCCTTTGGCCCGGATATGCCCAGATCGCTCACGTTCAATGCGCCAGAATCTGATCCAGGAACAGGCGGCACCGTTCGCTGGAAGGGTTGGTAAAGAACTGTTCAGGCGGCGATATCTCGACGATCCGACCCGCCTCCATAAAGACCATCGTGTCTGCGACCTTGCGGGCAAACCCCATTTCGTGGGTAACCACAACCATGGTCATGCCGGTTTCGGCCAACTCGACCATCACGTCCAGAACTTCGTTGATCATTTCCGGATCGAGCGCCGAGGTCGGCTCGTCAAACAGCATGATCCGGGTTTCCATGCACAAAGAACGCGCAATCGCCACGCGCTGCTGCTGACCGCCAGACAATTGTGCCGGATATTTGTCGGCCTGTTCCGGAATATGCACGCGCTCAAGATAATTTCGCGCGGTCTCTTCGGCCTGTACCTTTGAAACTTTGCGCACTTTCATTGGGCCGATCATAAGATTTTCCAGCACAGTCAAATGCGGAAACAGATTGAACTGCTGAAAAACCATCCCAACTTCCTGGCGCAGTTCGCGTATCTCCTTGGCCCCCTCGTAAACTTCGATACCATCTATCACCAAACGGCCCGAATTGTGCCACTCCAGACCATTGAAACAACGGATCAGTGTGGACTTTCCCGAACCAGAGGGTCCGCAGATCACTACTTTTTCACCCTGATGAACCGTCAAACTAACGTCTTTCAGCGCATGGAACGTGCCATAATACTTGTCCAGATTGGTCACTTCAATCATCGGAGTGGCGTGTGTCATGTCGCGCCTGTCATGGTTCGGGACACCATACCTGGCAGTCTTTTGCGGTGAAAATTGCGCCGTGATTTCTCAGTTGGCCTCTCCGAAACCGTAGCGCGCGCGGGCCGACAAAGGGCGGTAGCGAAACCGTCCTGAAAGCTAGTGCCAGATTGGCGCTTTGACTGAGTGAGGCAGTCGGGCAAGGCCTGAGAATCCTTAAATCTGTTGCGCGCTAATTAATATGGTTGCTTAATATGCAATACTCGTCAATAAAAAACTCAGCGCGCCGTACAACACGACCCATAATTTGTGCTGACGACTAAGGAAGGAACCAAAAATGTCTGCCTGGATCAGGATGATATCTGACGAAGACGCCGACGAGCATCTGAAGGCCACTCTGGATCTGGCCCGGACGCCACATGGCACAGTGGACAACGTCATGCGTGTTCATTCCCTGCGCCCCAACACAATGAAGGGGCACGTGATTTTGTACCGGGCCTGCCTGCATGATGAGGCAAACACGGTTCCGATGTGGTTTCAGGAAGTCATCAGTTCCTATGTATCCACCCTCAACACTTGCCCCTATTCTTACGCCAACCACTGGTCCAACGCCCGACATCTAATTGATGATGACGCCCGCGCCGACCAGATTGAGGCGGCGCTCAAGGCGCATCGTCCGCAGGATGCCTTTGACGGCGCCCATCTTGCCGCGCTGACCTACGCAGAAAAACTGACGCTGACACCGGGTACGATGGTCGATTCTGATGTGGCCGGGCTAAAAGAGACTGGTTGGGATGATGGTGAGATACTCGAAATCAATCAGATCGTCGGCTATTTCAACTACGTGAACCGCTTGTTGAACGGGCTTGGCGTGACCACGGACGGAGATGTTGTGGGCTATTACGGCAGCGAGTGAAGGGAGAAGCCATGCAGGGAGACCCGCCGGGAAGACAGATCGACCGCGCAATTGGAGCATCGCTGAAAGAGCTGCGCCAAAGCCGAAAGCAATCGGCCCGCCGACTGGCCGAGCAATCGGGTATTTCCGCCGCAATGGTCAGCCGTATCGAAAACGGGCTTGTCTCTCCTTCGATCGACACCCTGGCTGCGCTGGCCGAAGCGCTTGAAGTCCCGATTGTGTCACTATTCCGCGAAGCCCGCACCGATCACACCGACTATACGCTCGTCCGCCACGGCGAAGGCTTGAAATCCACCCGTATCGCCGCAGGCCATAGCCATGAATATGTCAATCTGGCATTGCATTCACGCAAGGACCTGCGTTTTCAAGCCCGGCGCGTAACTCTTCTGCGCGAGGGTGGTCATCCTCCGACTTATGTCGGTCACGGCGTAGTTTTTGTTCAGGCGCTCGAAGGTGAGGCGGTCTATCGGTATGGCGAGGCCCGGTTCAAGCTGACCGCAGGCGACACGATCAGCGTCGACGCTGAACTGAACCACGGCTTCGAAGAGGTTCTGACCCCGGAATTCGTCTTTCTGACTGTTCAGGCCGAGCGCCCGTGATGCCTGCGTGACATGGCTCAGCCAGTCGATCTTGACCTGACCCGAGGGTCTATTCCGGCACATTTCCGGACACTGGCAGTGCCTGCTGCAATCGGAATGCTGTTCAACACGCTCTATAATGTCGTGGACATCTTTTTTGCCGGGCTGTTGTCGACAAGCGCACAGGCCGGGCTGGCCCTTGGGTTTCAGGCCTTCTTTATAACTTTGTCTGTTGGGGTTGGTCTTGGAGCCGCCATGAGCGCCCTTGTCGGCAACGCACTGGGGGCAGGCAACCACCGCATGGCCCGGCGATTGGTGGCGCAGGGTCTGACATATGGTTTTATCGCCGCCGGGCTTCTGGCATTGTCAGGCCTCTGGTACGGCCCCGCGCTGATACATCTTGTATCCGACCCCGGCGAATACCGTGATGCGGGGCTACGCTATTTCTATTGGCTTCTTCTGGCACTGCCCGGATTTCTGTTGGCTCATGGGTGCAACGGAATCCTCCAGGCTCATGGGGATGCGGTATCAATGCAGCGCGCCCTGATCGTGGCCTTCTTCGCCAATATCGCCCTGAATCCTCTGCTTATTTTTGGCATCCCCGGGCTGATTCCGGGGATCGGTTTTGACGGGTTGGCCATTTCTACCGTTATCAGTCAAACCGGTGTCATGATCTACATGATCCGGCAGGTGCTGCGACGACGCCGGATGCAGCGAATGCGGATCGCCTATTTCGCCCCGCGCCTGAATCGCTTTACCGTGATTTCCGTTCAGGTCCTGCCAACGGCGGTGTCTTTCATGGTGATGCTGCTTTCAGGATTTGTCATGCAGTTTGCCCTGAAAATATTCGGGGAACATGCCATTGCAGGCTTCGGGGTCGCCATTCGGCTGGAGCAAATTCTGCTTTTACCTGTGCTGGGTGTTACCGGCGCTGTGCTGCCAATCGCATCGCAGAATTTCGGCGCCCGGGATTTTCAGCGCGTGCGGGCGGCCCTGTTTTATTGCTGGAAAGTCGGATTTATCATGACGGCGATGGCCATCCCAATCCTGTGGGGCCTGAGCCCGCATCTGATGCGCCTGTTTACCACCGACCCCGAAGTCGTCCGAGTAGGCGTCAGCTATCTGCGCGTCGACAGCCTGATTCTGCCGTTTTACATGATGCTCTTTTCCATCAATTCGCTGCTTCAGGCCCTCAAAAGACCCATCTGGACGGTCTGGATCAGCCTCTACCGCCAGGGCTTCGGGGTCGCATTCTTTGTCTGGGTCTTCGTCGGCCTGTGGCATTTCAACGAGATCGGTGTCTGGTTCGGAACGGCTACCGCAGTCGTCACGGGTTGGATCATCGCAATTCTGACGGCGAGTCACGTGGCACGGCATGAAATGGGCGGGTTATGGGTTTCGCGTCACCAGGACTCAAATCGAATCCAAAACTGATCCCGCCGCAAATCTCCTACCGCAGCCGCAATCCGGTTTCCGGATCAAACAGCATCGCACGCTCGGGCCGGATCGAGATGCCGATTTTCTCACCTTTCCGACTGCGCTGATCTTCGCGCTCTTCTACGATCAGTTTATCGCCATTGGGTGGGTAGTGTCGCAAACTTTTGGAACGACGAAAGCCAGCGATATGCTAGACGCAGTTATCCTGCGATCTCAGCAAACAACCGAAAGCCGGAAGACGTATCACTAGAGAATTGCTGCTTCCGGGTCATGTTGGCGACCTCGATGCCGTCCAAAGTGGCGGAAGCGGATTCGAACGACTTAAACCCACACATGTGCCGAACACGCCGCTTTATGAACCGATGATCCTGTTCGATCATGTTGTTCAAAAATTTGGACCTGATCGTCTGTACTTTGGCTGGGCAACCGAACCGCTTCAGGATCCTGTTCACTTCTCGAATGCCAGCTGCATTTGCGCCACTTTTGTCGATGACGATTTTGTTTGGGATCCCGTTGGACGACAGTGCTTTGGCAAAGAACCTGGTTGCTGCTGGACGATTTCGTCGCTCAGACAGCATGAAATCAAGGGTGTTTCCCGCTTTGTCGACCGCTCGAAAAAGATACATCCACTTGCCGCGCACGCGGAGATAGGTTTCGTCCATGCGCCAGGAACTCAGCGTTGGTCGCTTCTTCGACTGCGCGCTCGCGGCGATCATCGGCGAATACTTAACGACCCACCTGTTGAGAGTGGCGTGGTCCACCTGCACGCCGCGTTCGGCCATGATCTCTTCCAAATCACGATACGACACTGTGTACCGCAAATAGAAATACACAGCCTAAAGAACTGCATCCTTGGGAAAGTGGCAGCCTTTCAGAGAGATCATACTTAAAAACTGTTCGAAAACTATTCGACGGGAACAGACTACTAAACTTGAGTGCTCGTCAATCTCAGTTCAAAATTTTCGACACAACCAAAGAGTCCGGTTAACCCACAGAAACCACCCTAGAGGTTTAATCTTTGGGTCGGCTTGGCAACGCTTGCCCATCCGTCAAAAAGAATTGCC
>NZ_JBQFZL010000014.1:0-77016 GCF_056542225.1 Ruegeria sp. AE3
GTCACATATCTCCGGCGGTTTCCTTCTCCCCAAGAACCCGCTCCGCAAAGTCCATAAACGCCCGTATGATCTTGACATCGCGACGCTGGGACGATGTGCTCTCAGTAGTCAATCTTTCTTTTGCAATGAAACAGGTGGAGCATCGGAGGGTTCCTTCACACCGGCTTGCCCGAAATATCACGTGACCTGATCTGCCCTGATGAGACAGAGCGCCTAGTCCGACCCTGCGATAACTACTTCGATATCATTTTTATCGAGCATGTCCTGGATATTGGCAGGAGGACGGCGGTCGGTAAAAAACACATCAATTCCGGCCATGTTGTGAAGAGATATCGGAGCCCGCTTGTTGAATTTTCCGCTGTCGGCAACGACGATGCGCACTTGCGCATTTTCAGCCGCAGCACGTGCGATATTGGCTTCTTCGAGATCATGCAGCATAAAGCCCAAATCTCCATTCACGGCTCCAACCGAAAACACTGCCAACTGTACGTTGAAACGCTTCACAAGATCCAATGCCTCTGCACCGAAAGCACCCCCATCATGGGCGCGCAATTCTCCACCGGCCAGAAACACCCGGTTGTTGTTGTGCTTTGACAACGTGTAAGCGACGAAAACCGAATTGGTAACCACAAACAGGTCTTTATGTTTCCGCAACGCAAGCGCGACGTAGGCGGTTGTCGAACCGATATCCAGAAATAAGGAGTCCCCGTCGCTAATTGTATTTGCGACTGCCCGGGCTATTGCTTCTTTCGCATGCGCTTGCGTTCCCAAGCGGTTTTCAAAAGGTGGTTCAATTGCGTCTTCGCTAAGATGTACGCCGCCATGAACCTTCCTCACGATCTTGCGCTCTTCCAGTGCCTTGACGTTACGCCGGATCGTTTCATTGGAAACATTCAGTTTTTGAGCCAAGAGGCTGACCCTGCACGACCCGCCCGCATGTTGCAGCTCTCGAAGGATTTCTTCTTCGCGCTGATTTGTGGTTTTTCGTGGCTTTAACATGCGACCTCCTGAAAGGGGGATACGGCAGTCATCCCAATAAAACAATATTGCTCCCAATACGGTGCCATTCGGGGCTTTGTGTGCGAATTATAACGAATTATCGTGGAGAAATGTGGTTTTTATTGACGTAGTTGTCAGATTGGCGCAGCATGGAAGTGTAATAAACGAAAAACACTCAAAAAGCCACATTCAGGGAGCACAACATGATCAGGAAATTCAATACACTACACGCAATAGCGTTAGTCGCTGGCGTAACTGCTTCGGCTTCTTGGGCCGTCGAATCGACGGACCCTATCAAACTGACGCTGCATGATTGGTCAGGACAGCTGATCAACACCAAGATAATGGGAGCAATCCTTCAAGAGGCAGGGTACAACGTTGAATATGTTCAGGCGGACTATATCGCTCAGTTTGCGGGCCTGAAGACAGGTGATCTACATCTGGCAATGGAAATCTGGGAAACCACCGGGCGTGAAGCGCTGGACGAAGCCACCGCCTCTGGCAACGTGGTGAACGTTGGTGAAACCGGTCTGATGGCGATCGAAGAATGGTGGTACCCAGCTTACATGAAAGACCGCTGCCCAGGCCTGCCAAACTGGGAAGCTTTGAAAGACTGCGCAGGGGAATTTGCCACCGCTGAAACCTCGCCAAATGGGCGCTATGTCGGTGGACCTGTGACCTGGGGCGGTTTCGACGACGAGCGCGTCGAAGCATTAGAGCTAGAGTTTGAAGTTGTCCACGCAGGCACGGATGCAGCGCTTTTTGCAGAACTGGAATCTGCATATCAGCGTGAAGATCCGATCATGCTTTGGGTTTATGTTCCACACTGGGCCCCGGCCAAATATGACGGCGAATTCGTGGAGTTTCCGCCATATTCGCCCGAGTGCTACAGCGACCCGTCAGTTGGTGTGAACCCGGATTTGGCCTATGACTGCGGAAAACCGCGTGGTCCGATCTGGAAGGCTGCTTGGGCTGGCCTGCAAGAGAAGTGGCCGGGCGCGTATGACATCATCGAAGCCTATAACATCAATAACGACGAGATGAGCGCCATGGTCGGCAAAGCCGATCTGGACGGTGTGGATATTGATGCAGTTGTCGCGGATTGGATGGAGACGAACAAAGACCGTTGGTCTGGCTGGATCTCTAAATAATCTGCTTGGCCGAAGCGGTTACCCCGCTCTCCTCTACCGCTTCGGTCTTCTTCCGTCTTAGTACCGGACACCACAGATGACCCCCACAACAAAACTGTCCTGCCGAAACGTTTGGAAGCTTTATGGTTCAAACGCCGAGACCCTTCTCGCGCAAAATCCGAACCCATCTGCAGATGACATTCGAAATGCGGGTGTTATCGGAGCGGTACGCAATGCCAATATTGAAATCGTTGAAGGTGAAATTTTCATCATCATGGGCCTGTCCGGTTCAGGCAAATCAACCCTGGTTCGTTGTCTGTCCAGGTTGATCGAACCCACGAGCGGAGAGGTTCTGTTCGACGACGCCGACCTGCTGCGCGCCAGCGAAAAAGAAATGATTGAAATTCGCCGGCACAAGATGGGCATGGTGTTTCAGCATTTTGCCCTGCTGCCGCACCTGACCGTGTTGCAGAATGTGATGTTCCCCCTGACCATTCAGGCTACGCCCAAACACGAGGCCGAAGCAAAGGCGAGAGACGTGGTGGAACTGGTCGGACTGAAGGGGCGTGAAGACTACTATCCACGAGAGCTCTCGGGTGGTCAGCAACAGCGTGTGGGCATTGCCCGATCATTGGTGACAGAGCCCGATCTGTGGTTTCTGGACGAACCTTTTTCGGCCCTCGATCCGCTGATCCGTCGCGAAATGCAGGACGAATTTCTGCGACTACAGGAACGGTTGCATAAGACTATTGTCTTTATCACGCACGACTTTGAAGAAGCCGTCCGCTTGGCAGACCGCATCGCCATTATGAAGGACGGTGAAGTCATCCAGATTGCCACCCCAGAGGAACTGGTGATGAATCCAGCGACAGATTATGTGGCTGAATTCACGCGGCATATTCCGCGCTCCAAGGTTTTGACGGTTGGTGGTGTAATGACCGTCGGCGCTGCGGGTAAGGGTGAGCCCATTGTGCAATCAACCCGCGTCTCGGCCGTGGCGGAACGGATCATCACCGCAGATGCACCAATTCCCGTGACAGACAGCGATGGTCTGGTTATTGGCGCCATTGATCGCAAGGCTATGGCCCATGTGCTATTCGGTGAAGGGGACGCGGTATGAGCCGCCTGTCCCGCAGCCAGCTTGTCATTCTACTGCTTGTCGGACTGACAATCCTGCTGGGGTATTTCGGCAGTAACCTGGGAAAAGCGCTGGATGCGCGCTGGATCACCAAATTCCCGTCGGCTTGGGTCGTCCCGTTCAAAACTTATATTTCATCTTCGATGTCCTGGTTGATCGAGGATGCAGCAATCGGCCCAGTTTCGTTCACCGACGTTACCCGCGCTGCCGCTTGGTTGATCGAACAGCCCTATGACCTTGTCTTGTCCCTGCTGGCCGAAGGTTTTGTCACCGGGCAAGGCAATGATGCGCAAGTCATTCTACCTGCGATCAGCTGGATTGTAGTGATCACCGCCGTAGTAGCTTTGGGACAGTATTGCCGGGACTGGGGGCTCGCGGCATTGGTCGGCGGCTGCTTTACCTATCTGGCCGTCTTTGGCCAGTGGGACAGCGCGATGGTTACGCTTGCCTCGGTCCTGATTGCGGTGCCCATTGGCGCGGGCGGTGGGCTGTTGTTGGGGATATTGGCCTATCGCCACCTGACTTTCGACCGCATCATCTCGCCCATTCTGGACTTGATGCAGACAATCCCGATCTTCGCCTATCTGGTACCAATTCTGTTCATGTTCGGCTTTGGACCGATTTCGGCGCTGGTCGCCACGATCATCTATGCGACACCGCCTATGGTGCGAATCACCACGCTTGCCTTGAGAGCCGTCGACCCCGAGATTTTGGACTTCGGGCGCATGGCAGGCACGACGCAAAAGCAGTTGATGTGGCGCGTTTTGGTTCCTTCCGCCAGCCACAGTCTGATGGTGGGTGTCAATCAGGTGATCATGCTGACGCTGAACATGGTCATCATTGCCTCGATGATCGGGGCCGGAGGATTGGGGTTTGACGTCCTTGCCGCGCTGCGCCGCCTCGATATCGGCGCTGGGTTCGAGGCCGGTATTGCCATTGTGGTTCTGGCCATTGCGGTCGATCGCCTAAGTCAGGCTTTCTCCGAGCGTATGGGGCAGGTACATCACGAGCTCCCCGGCTCGTGGATCACCCGCCATCGCCGGACAGTTCTGGTAATGATCCTGCTGATTTTGACCTGGGTTCTAGGGCAGTTCTCACCCCTGCTGCTGGAATATCCTGAAAGCCAGACGATCACCACTGGCGGGTTCTGGGATGACACGGTCAAATACCTGAACATCAATTATTTTGACACATTCGAGGCGATCAAGGTCTTCTTCCTGACGTGGTTCATGATCCCGATCAAAACGGTTTTGCTGGGAATCCCATGGCTTTGGGCGATTGCCATGCTGACCTTGCTGGGTTGGCACGCGGGGGGCTGGCGGCTGGCACTGCTGTGCGGAGGACTGGCGTCGCTGATCCTCGTATCAGGACTGTGGGCCAAGGCAATGGTGACAGTTTATCTCTGCGGAGCCTCTGTGTTTCTTGCTACTCTGATCGGCGTTCCGCTGGGTGTTGTGGCCGCACTGAACAAACGCGCCGGGACATTGATCAACCTGTTGATTGATACGTTGCAGACTTTGCCCAGCTTTGTCTATCTGATCCCGGTAGTGATGCTGTTCCGGGTCGGCGATTTCACTGCCCTGATTGCCATAGTCCTTTACGCACTGGCCCCGGCCGTACGTTATGCGGCCCACGGCGTGCGCTCGGTCAGTGAGGAATTGATCGAGGCCGGATTGGTTTCTGGCTGCACACGCACGCAACTCTTGCGCCATATTCGCTTGCCGATGGCCCTGCCCGAAATCCTTTTGGGTATTAATCAGACCATCATGCTGGCGCTGTCCATGCTGGTTATCACGGCCCTCGTTGGCACCCGCGATCTTGGGCAAGAGGTCTACATTGCCCTGACAAAGGCTGACACTGGCCGGGGTCTGGTGGCAGGGCTGTCCATCGCATTCATTGCCATCATCGCTGATAGGCTGATCAACGCTAGCGCTCGCCAGGCACGCATCCGCTTTGGAATGGAGAGTTGACATGACCCAATCCGACCTGATGACCCGCATTCGAAAGCTACCGATCTGGCAGGGCGAGATCAAAGCCACCCCGTTGACGGGTGGGATTACAAATGTGAACTACAAGGTCACTGACAGCAGAGGATGCTATGTGGTGCGTGTCGGTGACGACATCCCTTTGCACCAGGTGATGCGCTTCAACGAACTGGCTGCCAGTAAGGCCGCACATGCAGCGGGTCTGTCACCCGCTGTAGTGTTTTCGTCCAACGAATTGACAGTGCTGGAATTCGTCGAAAGCCGCACTTTGACCGAAGAGGACATACGCGACCCCAGTATGCTGCCGCGGGTGCTGGAGCTCGTGAAAGCCTGCCACCTTGAGGTGCCCAAGCACCTGCGCGGACCGTCGCTGGTGTTCTGGGTCTTTCACGTCATCCGCGACTATGCTGCCACTCTCACCGAGCGTGGAAGTTCGCATAAGGGCCTGATCCCGGAACTTGTGCAAATTGGAAATGACCTGGAAGCCGAAGCCGGGCCGTACGACATCGTGTTTGGCCATAACGACCTGCTTTGCGGCAACTTTCTGGACGATGGCACCCGCCTGTGGCTGATCGATTTCGACTACGCGGGATTCAACTCGCCACTATTTGATCTGGGGGGGCTGGCCTCGAACAACTCCCTTTCCAATGAACAAGAAGACTGGGTTCTGGAAACCTATTTCCAGGCACCCGTCACCAACCAATTACGTCATCGCTATTCGGCGATGAAATGCGCCTCGCTGCTTCGTGAAACCATGTGGAGCATGGTGTCCGAGATCACCTCGGAAATCGACTTCGATTACGCAGCCTACACGAGCGAAAATCTCGCACGGTTTCGCACGGCCCTGACCGATTACAAAAACACCTGAGGACAGATATGACCGACCTTCCAAATACAGCCAAAGCCGTCATCATCGGCGGCGGCATCATCGGCTGCTCGACCGCCTATCACCTTGCCAAGCTTGGTTGGACCGACACGGTGCTGCTGGAACGCAAAAAGCTGACTTCGGGCACCACATTCCATGCGGCGGGCCTGGTGGGGCAGCTGCGTTCGAACGCCAATATAACTCAGCTGTTGGGATATTCAGTCGATCTGTACAACAAGATTGAAGAAGAAACCGGTCTGGGAACGGGCTGGAAAATGAATGGTGGTTTGCGTCTCGCCTGCAACGAGGAACGCTGGACCGAGGTCAAACGGCAGGCCACCACAGCCCATTCCTTTGGTCTGGACATGCAGCTGCTGACCCCGAAGGAAGCGCAGGATCTTTGGCCGCTGATGGATATCGGTGACGTCATAGGCGCGGCGTTCCTGCCCACCGATGGGCAAGCAAACCCCTCGGACATTACCCAGGCGCTGGCCAAGGGCGCGCGCATGGCAGGCGCGAAGATATTCGAAGATACAAAGGTCACCGATCTTGAAATCGAGAACGGCAAGATCCTCGCCGTAATCACTGAACATGGCCGTATCGAATGCGAAAAAGTGATCGTGTGTGCAGGTCAATGGACGCGCGACTTTGCCGCCAAGTTCGGCGTGAATGTGCCGCTGGTACCAATGGAACACCAGTACATGGTCACAGAACCATTTGGTGTGCCCGGCGATCTGCCTACCCTGCGGGACCCTGATCGGCTGACCTATTACAAGGAAGAGGTCGGTGGGCTCGTCATGGGCGGCTATGAGCCGAACCCGATCCCGTGGGCGGTGAATGGCATACCGAAAGGTTTCCACTACACCTTGCTCGACAGTAATTTCGACCATTTCGAACAGATCATGGAGCTGTCGCTGGGCCGGGTGCCAGCGTTGGAAACTGCGGGGATCAAGACACTGACGAACGGCCCCGAAAGCTTTACTCCGGATGGAAACTTCATCGTGGGTGAAGCACCAGAGCTGAAGAATTTCTTTGTTGGCGCTGGTTTCAACGCCTTTGGCATCGCCTCGGGCGGTGGCGCCGGAATGGTGCTGGCAGAATGGGCCGCCAAGGGCGAGCCGCCTTTTGACCTGTGGTCCGCCGACATTCGCCGTTTTGGCCGCCCGCATTTCGACACCGATTGGGTCCGCACCCGCACAGTCGAAGCATATGGCAAACACTACACCATGGCCTGGCCACACGAAGAACACGAATCCGGCCGCCCCTGCCGCAAGTCACCGCTTTACGATTCGCTTGAGGATCAGGGTGCGTGCTTTGGCGAAAAACTGGGTTGGGAGCGCCCGAACTGGTTTGCCGACGCATCGCTGGGCGAGGCGCCAAAGGACGAATACAGCTTTGGCCGCCAGAACTGGTTTGCCGCCGTTGGTCGCGAACACAAAGCAGCCCGGGAGGCGGCCGTGCTGTTCGATCAAACATCGTTCGCCAAATTCGCGCTGAAAGGCCCCGACGCCCTGGCTGCGATGAACTGGATATGTGCCAATGATGTGGACAAACCGGTGGGCGCTCTGGTCTATACGCAGATGCTGAATGACAAGGGCGGAATTGAATGCGACCTGACCGTGGGCCGTGTAGCGCATGATGAGTTCTACATTGTCACCGGCACAGGCTTTGCCACCCACGATTTCGACTGGATCAGCCGCAATATTCCGGACGGGCTAAACTGCCAGCTGTTCGATATCACCTCCTCAAACGCAGTATTGTCGCTGATGGGGCCGAAATCACGAGACATTCTGGCGGCGGTTACCCGCGACGATGTGTCGAATGACGGGTTCAAGTTTGGTACGATCCGGACAATCGGTATCGCCGGTTGCCCTGTCAGGGCACTGCGGGTGACATATGTGGGCGAGCTTGGCTGGGAACTGCACTTGCCTGTTGAATATGCACAAACAGTCTACACTGCGCTGATGGAAGTAGGGCAGCCACACGGGTTGGTTAATGCAGGCTACCGCGCAATTGAATCTCTTCGGTTAGAAAAGAGTTACCGCGCCTGGGGATCTGACATCGGGCCCGATCACACGCCGTTTGAAAGCGGTCTGGGATGGGCTGTGAAACTGCGCAAAAACATAAACTTCAAGGGCCGCGCGGCAAGCGAAAAGCAAAAGGCCGAGGGCGTCAAAAAGATGCTGGCCTGCTTTACCGTCGACCCTGATGTGGTGCTGTTGGGCCGCGAAACGATATACCGGGATGGAGAACGTGTGGGTTGGCTAACGTCGGGTGGCTATGGTTACACGACCGGCAAATCCATCGGTTACGGCTATGTCCGAAACCAGGGTGGTGTCGATGCGGAATTTGTTACGTCCGGCACATATGAGTTGGAGGTTGCGACCCAACGTGTCCCCTGCGACGTTACACTTCAACCGCTTTACGATCCCAAAATGGACCGTATCAAATCGTAACACAAACCCCTGTAGCTTGGATGAGGTTGGGGCAAATGTGTCCCAACCTCATTACCTCGGGAAAGGTGTTCATTTTCCAGTTAAACCAAGAGGTGTCCCGGCAGGATTTACTGTCCAGATCACCAGGTTGCCGGCAGATTTGGAATGCACAAGCACTTTGTTTCCTGTTCTCGCCGCGCAACGTCAAATACCCCGCCGCACTACCTGCGCTGGTGGGGCACAAGTCAGATGTTCAACTGCATGGATGACTTTGTTCGGTCCATTGCAACGAATGTCCTGAACTTTCGGATGTTCTTGTTCGAGAAGAATAACCGTTGGGTAAGCTTTTCATATTCCGACATATCTCGAACGATAACGATCAGAACAAAATCCACTTCACCAGTAACATAGTAACATTGCTGAACCTCAGGGGCACCAAAGAAGCTGTTCTTGATTTCATCGATTTTTCCGCCTGTCTCGGTTTTTAGTTCGACTTCGACGAAAATGGTCAGCGGCAATCCCACGGCTGCCGGATCAATATGCGCTGATTGCGCGGCAATGATCCCTTCCGCCTCCATGCGTTTGATCCTTCGCTGTACGCTGGGCGCAGACAGATTCACGCTTTCACCGATTTGACGGTGCGGCACCGTATTGTCCTGCTGCAACACCCTAAGAATCGCGAGATCGAAGCTATCCAGACTTCCTGATGAAAATTTTTGCTTCACGGCAACCTCATGCAAGTTTGTTTCAATTTTACCTGCAACTTAGAGCAAAAACATCACCGCCATTGATTTATTTTTGCACCATCAATGGAAGGACCACAAAATGCTCGCAAACTTTGAGACTGTCGGAATTGAAAGCCATGCAGCCAAGCCACGCTTTGGCCATGCCGCCGCAACCACTTTACCCCGCGAGGGTTTTGACCTCGCGCAGCGGGAAATTCAAAGCTGGAATGGATATGAAAGAGCCCCAATGCTATCCCTTCAAGGTCTAGCCGATGCGCTGAATCTGGGCACAGTCTGTTACAAGCATGAAGGGTTAAGATTTGGCTTGGGCAGTTTCAAAGCACTTGGCGGCGCTTATGCGGTTCTGCGGGTATTACAGCGTGAATTGACCGAAAAGGCAGGCCGGGAAGTCACCGCTGATGAGATTCGAAACGGCACCCATGCTGCCGGAATTGCAGACATAACCGTCATCTCCGCAACAGATGGCAATCACGGGCGTTCAGTGGCTTGGGGTGCCCAGCGCTTCGGCGCGCCTTGCCGAATTTACATTCACAAAGAAGTAAGCGAATTTCGCGCCGACGCAATGCGCCAGCTGGGGGCCGAAGTGATCCGAGTTGATGGAGATTACGACGCTTCCGTAGCAAAGACCCGCATTGATGCAGCAGAACACGGCTGGTTGATCGTTTCGGATACTTCCTGGCCCGGTTACACTCAGGCACCGCTTGATGTCATGGCTGGCTATGGGGTCATGGCGCGTGAGATCGTGCAGGACTTAGCTTTGCCACCCACTCATGTCTTCCTGCAAGGCGGCGTTGGAGGCTTGGCGGCTGCCGTCACCGCGGTATTCCTCCAGGATTGGGGGCAGAATGCTCCGCGCGTCATCGTGGTCGAGCCTGAATTGGCCCCCTGCCTTTTTGCAAGCGCCCAGGCAAATCGGCCTACAGCCGTCGAAGTAGGCGAAGAAACCATAATGGCTGGGTTATCCTGCGGCGCGCCGTCCGAATTGGCATGGAACGTTTTGGGAGAGGCCGCCAGCGGTTTTATGACGATCCCTGATCAGCTTGTGGCACCGGCCGTCCGCCTATTGGCAAACGGCGCTTTCGGAGATGAGCCAATCGAGGCTGGCGAAAGCGCCGTAGCCGGTCTGATTGGCTTGATCTGCGCGTCATTGCGCACCGACCTGCGACAACAATTTCAAATTACACCAAAATCCAGAGTGATGTTAATCGGGTCAGAGGGCGTCACAGATCCGCATGTTTTCAACCGGATCATGAATGATAGCAACTGACATGCGGAAATGACCCCGCTTGGTATTCCCCCTTGGTGGAAGCCGCGCCCGGCTTCCACCTTCCGGCCAGGCCGCCGGAGTTTACCTCTGTCCCACCTGCAAGATACGCCTTTGTCCTTAGCCAATCATGCAGGTTCACTTCCTTTCGACAGAGAACCGCGTTCCCCAAGGGTCCGTCAGCTCTTGCGGTTGCAATACAGTCCCATCCGTCAACAGCACGATCTCGTCCAAGCCGCTGCTGTCAGTTGGACGAGCTTTTGCACCATTGCTGTTCCAGATATTGCCTGCAAAGTGATGGTGGTACCCGCCCGAACTGTAGAACCCTGCTGAACCTTCGTGCAGCATGCAGTCCTGCGCTAGATGTCGCGTCATAAATTCGTCGACCGAATTGATATCCCCGACCTGAAGGTGGACATGTCCGACCACCATATTTTCCGGAGCCCCGGACCAGTCTGTCCGGGCTGCACCTGCAATGGCCCCCAGATCCAGATGATGCGAGCCCATGCGGGTATACTTTCCATCCATCTGCCATGTATCAACAGGCCGGTCGGCGTAGATTTCGATCCCATTGTCTTCTGGATCGTTGAGATACAACGCCTCGCTGACGTCGTGATCCGCCGCCCCGGTCAACGGGATGCGGTTTTGTGCAGCATAGATCAGCCAGCGTCCCAGGTAATCGCGGTCCGGCATTAGAAAAGCTGTATGGAAAAGGCCCGCCGCATGCGGATAGCGACGCGCGGTACGGTCTTGGCGCAACTCGAGCAGAACGTTGTTTCCAGCGCCCAGTTTCAGGGTTTCGCCATCCCGCGCCAATTCCTCAAGGCCGAGCACTTGTTGGTAAAAGGTCCCAACAGCGTCCAGATCGTTCACAATCAGTGCCACACGGCCGATTGACACGGGGGCTTCACTGCTTTTCACGCCAAAGACTCCTTTTCTGAGGTTCGAAACCCCCTTCCCATCAACCGCGCTGGCGTAAGCCCGCGTACCCAGCATATCCGCGATCATCGCTGTACTGGCGGCGGCAGTCAAACCTCAGGCCATCCTGTTTAGAAATCCTCGCCTGTGCACATTGCCGGGATTGCAGCATAGAGACCCTCGGCAAGCACGCGGTACAGATCGACCTGCACATCACGATCGGCGGCCAGTTCACCGGCAACAGCCTCGATCAACTCAACCGGCCGGTCGCCATACGCGGTGGCGTGCTGAACATAGGTATCGCCAATATACTTGCCGAAATTGTTGAGATTCCGGCAAACCAAAACATCCCGACAAAACCCTTCGTCCAGTTTGATCGAGGCCTGGGTTTGTGCGTCTTTGCTTAGCTTATCAGCAAGGAGCGGGGTACCTGCCCAAGTCGTCCGCCCATCATACCGACGTCACCCAGTGGACCCCTCGGACGACGTATTCGGCATGCTCCCCAATCTCGCACGCGTATCTTCTTTTACATCGCCCATGGCCATGCGCGCGAAGGCTTGCCGCCAGCCTGGGGCAAGGTCTGTCAGATTTGCGAGGGCTTCGGTATCTTCACGGGAAACTCGTCATGTGAGACGGGCGCGGGTCACGTACAACACGCTCCAGTCCGGATTGCGCCTTTCAATCAACGTTATTCGATCTCCTGCTTCGACCTCACCGGTTTCCAGAACACGGTAGTACCACCCTGTGCGACCCGTTTTCTGAAACAGGTAGGGCATCCTTTCATTTCCAGTGTGCAGTCCCAGTTTCCAGCAGGGCTGACGGCCCTGGCTGATTTGAACGATTGCCGTGCCCAGCCTCAGGATGTCGCCAATGCACAGATTTTCCTCGGTCAAACCGGTTGTTGAGATGTTTTCACCAAAAGCAGCGGGCACTGCGCCGGGGGGCAGCTGCCCTTCTCTCTGCCAATCCGCATAGTGATCCTGCGCATAATGGTGAATGGCTTTCTCTGCACCGCCATGCACGGTCAGGTCCGCCTGTGCATCGTCAGAAAAACCAGTAAGCGAAATGACCTGACGTCCGGGCACCCGGTCCTTTTGAATGGCAGAGGGCGGCCTTGCTTCCCAGCGGTTAGTGACACGACCCAGGAAAATGCCACCGATTTCTGAGGATAGTTCAGGAAGGAACATTCAGGCTTCTTTGTGTTCGATGCATATCTTTTCTTCTTCGCCGCGCTCGAGGCTAAGGTTCAGCAAGGTGCAATAGTCATTTCCCATACCTGTCTCATGATAGGCGCAGGTCATGCATTTCCCGAACGAGTGGCCACCGTTCGCTGCCAATGCCAACCTCAAGCTCTGAAGAAGGCCCTCCTTGAGGGACACCTGAACGCTGGCGGGCAGATTGCCAATGGCGTCTGCAATCGGATTGGCCTCTGCCAAAACGGCGCGGCCAGCCTCGGTCAACTCATACGAGATCGACCGCTGGTCAGATTTTTGCCGGTGTTCGGCGGCGTATCCCTTGCGCACAAGCGCCTTCAGCGTCTGGGACATCGTTCCGCGTGTTGTCCCTAGGTATTCTGCGACATGTGACGGTGAACGGGAAAACTGATTTGCCTCGGACAGGTACTCCAGCGCGGCTCTTTGCGTCGGATTCAGGTCGCCCGCCCAGCCCGCAGCGGAATCTATCCTGGCAAGGCGGTTGATAAGGATACGTATATTGTGATCGTTTCTCATGCTACAACAAGTAGCGAGTCGAAATTAAAGTTGCAATGCGTTTCTTCTTATAGTATCGAGTCGCTATTACTTGACTGGAGATGAGAAATGGCACTTACCTGGAAATCACTTGCTGCCATTGTGATCGGAGCTTCACCTGCCATCGCAGACGGCACTCACGCCCTTCATCAGGAGGGGGCTGTTATCTCTCCCGCTGATGCCAGCATGGCGGCTGACTTCGACATCCTTGCAGCGCATGCGCATCGCAACGGCAATACTGTTACGTTTCACATGACCACCAGCGGCACTGCCGGGGCTTCGGTTCCAGCGGCAACCGGGGCAGTGGGCGGGTCAGACGTCTGGTCCTATGTGTGGCCTACATCTCTGGATCCGTCCGCAGTGGGTTTCGAAGGCGGCACCGGCATACTGGCAATGGCTGCAACCAGCCACCCGGATTTTGACGACACGCCTCTTTTTGATGAAAACGGCGATGGCAATCCAGCCAATGATGGCATCGAGTGGCACAGCCACTGGGTTGTACTCACCCCGACCGAAGCTTGCGGCCCGGGCGCCCTTGCAGTGCGCGATATTCCCGAAGGGTCGACGCCAAAGCTTCCTGCAACCTGGCCTGGGTTCCCAATCTTTCTGGACAGCCCTGGGTTCACACCGCTGTTCGATGGCCCGGAAATTCAGGTTAATGCTGAGTTTTCCAGCGACGTTCAGCTTAAGGGCATCGCTTATGATGGCGTGACCTCTGCCCTGCGGGTAAACGCCAACATTCACGCTCCGCTGTTGTGCGTCACGGATGTTTTCGACATTGCGTCGGGCGACCTGAGCCTGCCGGGCAAGCTTCAGTAACGGTATCAGCCGGTCGCTTCACGCAGGCGTCCGGCCCCTGAACAAGAGAGACCAATATGCAAGCACCTGAACTACAGGTCAGTGAATGGTTCAACACTGACAAGAATTTAAAGCTTTCGGATTTCCAGGGTAAGGTTGTCCTGATTGAGGCTTTCCAGATGCTGTGCCCAGGCTGCGTCCTCCATGGCATTCCTCTGGCACAAGCTGTGCGGGAGCATTTTTCCAGCGAACACGTCGCCGTAATCGGTTTGCACACCGTTTTCGAACATCATGACGCGATGACCCCGGTATCACTGAAAGCCTTTCTTCACGAATACCGTATCAAATTTCCTGTGGCGGTCGACAAACAGGGCACCGGGCCTTTGCCGGAAACCATGGCGGCATACGGAATGCGCGGCACGCCCAGCCTTGTTCTGTTGGATCAGTCAGGACGGATTGCAGCACATCACTTTGGCCAGGTCTCAGAGCTGCAAGTGGGTGCAGAGATTGGCAGCCTGCTTGCCCGTAAGGCTGCTGCTGAGGACGCAAGTCGGCACCCCAGTCAGGCCAGCCGGTGTGATGACACTGGCTGCGCTGTGTAAAACGGAAGTGTAGAGAAGACAAACCAAGGCGCACTTCCCTTTCTCGGTTTGTGCGACTTGGGTTCACCCTTTTCTTAGCTGTGCAGGTCTGCCCTGGTTTCACATGATCGTTTCGGCCAGGCACTACGCCCGTTTCAGATTTGAATACCGCGATAACAACACGGCCGGATCATCTGGAATACGGTTTCACACCGGTCGAGGCAAGTTTCGCAAACTCTGTCGTGTTCGGCTGCCAACCTTGTCGTGTATGAGCGAGTGATGCCAGTGAAATTCTTACTAAATCCGTGCGATCGGCAAACTTCGTCGATACCTTGTTTCTTGCAAAACTCAGGGAAAATGGCGGATGAAGTTCATTCACATCACTGATATACACCTCGTCCGCGACTCCGGTCCGCTAAATGGCGGCTTTCCGTCCCAGCGGTTGGACGCCTGTTTGGACGATATCCTTCGGTGGCATTCCGATGCG
Organism: Ruegeria sp. AE3; assembly: GCF_056542225.1. Lineage (NCBI taxonomy): Bacteria > Pseudomonadati > Pseudomonadota > Alphaproteobacteria > Rhodobacterales > Roseobacteraceae > Ruegeria > Ruegeria sp. AE3. Next base: position 15,095 of record NZ_JBQFZL010000014.1, read on the forward strand.
GCGTTCTGTGTCATCTCTGGCGATTTGGCTGAATTTGCCGAGGATGAGGCCTATCGGGCGCTCAAGGCGAAACTGGCCGCATTTCCGCTCCGCTCTTTTCTGCTGATTGGAAATCACGACGACCGAACTGTTTTCCAATCGGTCTTCCCGGATCATCCAAAGGATGCCAACGGGTTTGTCCAGCATCGGTTCGAAACGGATGAGGGGGTTTTCTTATTTCTCGATTCAACCAAAGACGGGCGCGATGTGCATGAAGGGCAGCTTTGCCCTGTCCGGCTGGACTGGCTCAGGCAGCAACTGACCGAAGCCGAGAACAAGCCAACCTATGTGTTTTTGCACCACCCACCCTTTGACCTTGGCATTCCCCTTGTGGACGAAATCAGGCTGGTCGATGCGGACGCCTTTGCTGATGCCCTCAAACACGGACGCAATATTCGGCATGTATTTTACGGTCATGTACACCGCATGACCTACGTAAATTGGCGCGGCATTCCATTCACCAGCCTGCCCAGCCTCAACCATCAGATTCCGTTGAATGCGGCCAGTGTCGATGGCGAGTTCTGCGACGAACCTCCGGCCTACGGCGTCGTACAGATTGCCGAGGATCAGCTGACAGTGCATTTCAACACTTTCCTGCAACGCAACCCATTGCATCAGACCTGAGGCATGGAATCCTACTGGATCGCATTGGTTCTCGTTTCGGCGGCAACCCACCCATTGCGCGACCTTACGCTGAAAGGGGTTGCGCATCCGGTGTCGTGCTATGTCGGGGTGTCTCTGACCTGGGTGATCCTGGCGGCGGTTCATACGCTGGTCATGGGTCAGGAATTGAGCCTGCCGCTTGAGACCTGGCCCTTTGTCGCAATCTCAGCCCTTGGTTTGACCTTCTATTACTACGGCACATTGTCGGCCCTGAGACGTGGGAACCTGTCGGTTTATTATCCGATTATCCGTTCGTCGCCGATTGCCATTGTCGCCTTCAGCTGGCTGGCCCTTGATCAGCATTACTCGTGGTTCACCCTGCTGGGGATCGCATTGGTCCTGGTGGGCAGCCTGATGCTTCAGAAGTCGCCCGGCGGCCTACTGCACGATCACAGAGCATTCGCGTTGGCAAGTATGGCGATGCTGGGGTCGGCTGCTTATTCGTTAAGCGATGCCCAAGCGATGAAGCTGACCAATCCGGCACCTTTCCTGTTTTTCACCTATATTCTTGTGACACCGCTGCTTGCTGGCGTCAGGGCCTGGGAAGATCGCCACTTGTCAGCCCCGTTCCTGGGTGTCGTGCGGGGCTGGGTACAGGCATCGGTGCGGATCGCATTTGCCGGGATCGTGTCCTATCTGTCATACCTGTTCATCCTAACCGCTTTTCAGCTTGGGGCTGAGGCCGCCACAGTCAGCGCGGTCCGGCAAGCATCAATCCCGGTTTCGGTGACCCTCGCAGCGATCATCCTCAAGGAATCCCGCTTTCTGCACCGTATCGGCTGGGCCAGCCTGATCGCACTGGGAATTCTCTTGATTACGCTGTCCCGAGGTTGAACCTGCATCCACTGTCTTGACGTACTGCGAATTCACCATTCTTCCACTGGCCTTGTTTGGGATCTCTCTGGACGAAAATGGCCGGTCCTGAAATGACATGCACGACAGAACCAAAGGTCAGAAACACTCCATCTCTGGACCCAATGCGTAGATGCCATAGTCGTTCAGACAGAGCGAATACGCCAAATCCTTAGCGAAAAATGAACTTGGCAATCCCTAAGATCGAAATGCCGCTATATTACCCGATCTCCAGATAATTGCAGCAACAGCCCGCACCAGTCACCGGCCACTGATCCTGCCGAGCCATTCGGATGTCGCTTCTAGCCCTTGCCGCAGGATAGTAAACATATGCTCGATTTCGCCTTGTGTAATGATGAGGGGCGGCGAAAGAACACACATGTTGATCACGGGTCGAACAAGCAGACCGCGTTTCTGGCATTCCATATCGATACGGTTGCCAATCTCATAGTCGCGCCCCAGCTCGCTCTGGGGATCGCCATCGACTGAGCACTGAACACACCCCATCAATCCCATCCCACGCGCATCGGCCACGATGTCAAACTGGCGCAACTGCTGTAACTGATCCTGAAAAACCGGGCCGACTTTTCGAACGTGTTCGAGTATCCTTTCCCGCTCGATAATCTCGATGTTTTTCAACCCGGCAGCCGCGCTGACCGGATGGCCCGAATAGGTATAGCCATTCGAAAAGGTGGCATCTTTTCCCGCAACATCCGCAATCAGCCTGTCAGAAATAATCGCGGCCCCCATCGGCGCATACCCGGATGTCATTCCTTTGGCACAGGTGATTATGTCAGGCTGAATGCCAAAGACAGCCTCGGAGGCGAACCAATGGCCCAATCGACCGAAAGCCGTCACGACCTCGTCGGAAATATACAAAACATCATACTTCCTGCAGATGTTCAGGCAGCGTGCGTGATACCCAATTGGTGGTACGATGACGCCGCCCGAGGCCAAAACCGGTTCGGCGATAAAAGCGGCAACATTTTCCGGGCCAAGTGCCACAATGGCGTTTTCGAGATCGGCAACTTTCTCGTTCAGAAAGCTTTCATCGCTTTGACCGGGCGCGCGGTAAAGCGGGTTCACGTCCGGCAGGAAATGCGCCAGGTCGTCGGCCTTGTCGAGCCAGAGCCTGTCTCGTTCCTTCCCACTGACGCTGGCCGCCAGATAAGTGCTTCCGTGATAGGCTTTTTGCCTTGAAATGATTTTCTTTTTCTCTGGCCAACCCATTAGGTTGTTGCGGAAATGGACAAACCGGATGGCAGTATCGACCGCAGTGGAACCGCCGGTTGTAAAGAAGACATTATTCAGGTCACCCGGCGCACGTTTGGCGATTTCGCGGGCAAACTGTGCCGCAGTCGAGTTTGTGTTGTTGAACGGCGAGAAATAGGCAAGGTTCCGGGCTTGCTCGGCCATTGCTTCGGCCATTTCCGCGCGTCCATACCCAATCTGGGTGCACCACATGCCCCCCGGTCCGTCGATCAGGCGTGCACCTTTTTCGTTTATCAAATGAATGCCGCTGGCACCTTCGATAAAGGTGCGGTCGTTTTCACCCAAAGCCTCCATCCCTTCCCACGGGTGCAGGAAGTGGTCGTTGTCCCATTGCTTTACGTTGGAATTATCCATGGCGCGCCATGCTTTCCGCGCTTAACACAATGGGAAATTCTTCGCGTACCCGAGCGTCCAAAGCGCCAAAATAATTTGGAAAATGGCTGTCGAGGATGGAATTCGCCTTGTCGCGGGCGCGGTCCAGAAGATCCGTTTTCCCCTCATTCTCCCAAGTGTCCGTACGCTCGCGGTCCATAAGCTGAGGGTAGACGAATTCGCTGTTCATATAGCTCAGCGTGTGCGGATTGCCGAGGAAATGACCCGGATCTATGGCACATTGGTGAATCACATCCACCGCCATGGTTTCATCGGTAACCTCTATCCCGCGCAAGGATCGCAGGATCATGCCGCCCGCTTCGTCATCGATGACCATGCTTTCAAAGCTGCATCCCATAAGACTACCGATCATACCACCAAACTCGCACAGGCGATTGGCGCCGGCATGCGCTGCAAGGGTAAAGGTCAGCGCCTTTTCCAACCCGTATTGTGCATCGGGTATTTTTGCATCGGTCATACCTGCACCCACCGAAGTGGGAAGGCCGTAAAAGTTGCCCATCTGAATTGCTGCGGCACCGATCAGCGCCTGTTCGCCACTGCCGCCGGTGAAAGACCCGCTGCGTAGGTCCGTTATGAAAGGCCAAGCCGCAAAGCAGATAGGGCAACCCGGCGTGATCAGGTTGACGATGGCGACGCAGGCAAGTGTTTCGGCGACGGTTTGAACCAGTGTTCCCGCAAGCGTCGCCGGAGCCGTGGCCCCGGCTTGAGGCGGCACGGCCAGATCAACAGTCAGGCCCAGCTTGGCAGTATCGATCAAGATTTCCATGTTTTCCTTGCCGATCCGCAGAGGGGAAACAATGGGGCAGCCGCCGAATATGACGCTTGGCTTTTTCAGGAAAGCCCCCTCGCCGCCCTGAGCCAGGTCAAACATGCGGATGGCATGTGGAATGTGGCTGCGGTCGCGGAATGTCAGGCAGGCGGGTTTTTGGCTGCCTGCAAGCATGGCGTAAATGGTGTTCATGTCATGGGTGAAATCATCGGTCACATCCGTCGCCAGAACCGTGTCGCCCAGCATGTGAATGTTTTCCAATCGGTCTACCAGGCGGGTGAAATCATAAACATCACGCAGAACCGACGGACGATAGGTTTTGGTTTTGGCATCGAATGTTGTCACGGCGGTTCCAGAGTTGGCGAAGTAAACGCTCTCTGCCGAACAATGCATGTCGTCTTTGCCTTCACGCTCTCCGCGGGCATAGACATAAAACTCCTTGGCAGCACCAGCCAGGATGTCTTCCATCAGGGCGCGTGGAAAGCACAGCCGATTGAGGTCACTCAACATTGCACCTTTGGGAAGCACCAGCTCAAGCAACTCCGGGAAATGGTCGGTAATACCGGTTTGTTCCAGAACGGTCAGGGCTGCATGATGGATGTTCTCCATATCGATTTGAGTCAGAGGTCTATAGCGTCCGCCGCTCAGACCCCCGCGTACGGCTTCGTTACCCGTGGTCGTCTGTTGTACCTTCAGACGCGCTGCGCGCCCGCCGCCCCCGCGACGACGTGAACGGGTTGTTTCATTGGTGCTGTTCATGTCGCATCCTCTGCCAAATCAATAATCTCACGGCGAAACCAGTCTTTGTCTGCATCGGCCTTTGGGCGCTCGAAATCGCGGGCGGCGCGATGGCCGGCAAAAACCGCGTCTGCGATCAATCCCGGCGACGCGGCATCACCAATGAGGTCAAGGGTTTTCAAACCGGCCCCCTTCAGGCTGTCGAAAAGGGCAGTTTCACGCTTGCGCTCGGTCACCAGAACCGTTGAGGCGCACGGGATTTCAATTTCGCGGCCGGTAAAGACACAGCCGATCCGCACCGCGCCGCCCTGAACCGCCGTAAGCACCTCATTGCAGCGGATATCCACCCCCAGTTCGATCATACGGGCCTGGATGCGGGACTGTTCCAAAGTATGAACGGCGTAGGCCGAAACCAAACTCTCTGGCGTGGCAAAAATGACCTGATATCCGGCAGTCGCCAGTTTCTCGGCAATCACTCCCGCCAGATAGATGTGGTCATCATCATAGATCATCACCGGGCCGCCCGGGGGCAGAACCCCATTCATGATCTCATCAGGCGTCAGCACCTTGGCACCCGGCATGACCGTGGGCAGGCGGCGCTGCGTGTTGCGACCCACGCCATCTGCGCGCCAATAGCTGCCGGTTGCGACAAAGACATGTTCGATGCCAAGCTCGGAGACTTGTCCGGCTTCGAGCTTGCTGTCCGTGAACAACTGTACGTTGGCCCGCTGCTTCAGATCGTTCAGGCGATAGTCAACCACCCGCGACCAGGCGGCGAGGCCGGGAAGTCTGCTTTCCCTGCCAACCCGTCCACCAAATTCGGTCGAGGCCTCGGCCAGTGTCACCTGATACCCGCGCCGTGCCAATTGCATGGTGCATTCCAGCCCCGCAGGTCCGCCACCGATGACCAGCACTTCTGCCTCGCTTTTTTTCGGCTCAATGATCTCGGGGTGCCAGCCGCGGCGCCATTCCTCGCCCATCGTTGGGTTTTGTGTGCAGCGGATCGGAACACCCAGATTGTCCGACGACACGCAGATATTGCAGCCGATGCATTCGCGGATTTCGTCGATCCTGCCTTCCTCGATCTTTTTTGGTATGAAAGGGTCCGCAATGGATGGCCGCGCGGCACCGATAAGGTCGACAATTCCCTTTTTGACCACCGACAGCATCATGTCCGGGGACGTCAGTCGGCCAACGCCAACAACAGGTTTTCGGGTGATCTGTTTGACGTGGGACAGAAACGCGTTCTGATAACCATCTTCGGGCTGGAAACGGGTCGTTGCGCTGTCATTGGACCAATCCGCCACATTCACGTCCCACAGGTCGGGAAGATCGGCTAATAGCTCGACAATGGCGCGGCCTTCTTCTGCCGCCTGCATACCGTCGGCGCCCATCATCTCGTCAATGGCAAAGCGGAACGCCACGGCACAGCTGTCGCCTATGGCATCGTGGGTGTCTTCCAGCAGTTCACGCGTCAGCCGCACTCGATTTTCAAGCGACCCCCCATATTCATCGCTGCGCTGGTTCATATGGGGCAGCATGAAATGCTGTGCCAATGTCATGTTGTGCCCGGCATAGACATAAACGATGTCAAACCCGGCCTCTTTCGCGCGCAGGGCCGCGTCGCGGTGCCAGCGGCGAAGTTCCCTAATATCAGCCTTGTCCATGGCCTGCGCATGCTTTGGTTGCGTCGTATCCACAGACATTTCGGACGGTGCAAGAACCGGAGCGCGGGTCAGCAGATTCTGCGCATGGTTGCCGTTATGAACCAGTTGGATGGCCGCCAGCGCGCCATGTGCATGCACCGCATCCGTCATCAGCCGCAGCGCAGGCACATCGCGCGCATCCCACAGTCGCCCTTCTGGGAACGGGGACAAATCCGAGGTCGGATGAATCTCGGTCTCCTGATTGGACACCACGGCCCAGCCACCTTCTGCTTTCATTCCCCGCACGGCAGCGTCCGCCCGCGGCCTGAGATGCCCCATCCCGGTGCAATGCGGCACCTGATAAAAGCGGTTTCTGGCTGTCACCGGCCCGATCTGGATCGGTTCAAAAAGCAGAGCATATGGGTTCGCGTTCGACATAATCACGCGTTTTCCTGTAGTTGGGTTCCGGAGCCCTTAGGCCCCGGATGATGGGTTGTGTTAGAAGCCGGCTTTGATCCGCTCGAATTCGGCCAGCATCTTCGCCTCAAGCTCGGGGTTCACAGCATCAAAGAACAAGCTGCCTTCGAAGAAGCTTTTGGGATCGGAAAAACCATAGGCTTCGATATTGGCCTGATCGGCGATTTCAAACGCTTTTGCGTTGGAATGCGGGTAGCCCCAGTTGTCGATGATGTACTGACCACTGGCAGGGTCCGTAAGCGCGTTCAAAAGGTCATAGACCTGATCGACCGGTGTCGTGGACGATTTCAGATGCACATAGCCACACGCCCAGGTCGCGATGCCCTTGTCCACGTTGCGCATCATGGCCGCGGGCACTTCGTTCCAGATCAGGTTCAGTTCGGACTGGTTCCAGGCCCAACCCATTTCGATCTCGCCACTGGTCATGGCCTGGTCAAACTGACCCGCATCGGACCAGTAAAAACGCATGTTTGGATGGATCGAGCGCAGGAAATCCGATGCTTCCTTGAATTGCTCATCGCTCAGGTTGGTGTAGTCATCCGCGTTTCCGGTGGCCAGCGCAGCCAGGGCATAAGCAGACGATGCGGCATCAGGGATGGCGATTTTGCCCGCAAAGGCCGGGTCCGCCATCAGTTGCAGCGAGATGTCATCCCCCGAGATCTTGTCGGTGCGATAGATCAGGCCCGTGTTCCCCCATTCAAATGGCAGCATGTAAAGCTGGCCGTCCAGAACGATGGCGTCGACCTCTTTGATCTCGGGCAGCACATCCGTCCAATTGGTCAGCTTGCTTTCGTCCAAAGGCTGAATCAGATCAGCTGCGACCCATTTTCTGACAGCGTCGGAACAAGGATGTGCCAGATCAGCGGTAAAACCAGAACTCAGCTTGGTAAAGGCTTCTTCCTGGCTTCCGAAATAGGAATAGCTTGGCGCTTCATCCCCGTATTTTTCCATGTAGCTGGCAAAGAACCCGGGATCTTCATATCCCGACCAGTCAAAAACCGTCAGATCAGCGCCACCTGCACTGGCACTGCCTGTCGTTAACGCCGTCGCACATGCGAAGGCCGCAATTCCCTGAAGTTTCATTCTATCCTCCCTCTGTTTTATTCCGAATTCGTACCAAGATCGATCACACTGGCCGCCTGAAGCCCCAGCCAAACGGTGTCGCCACGTTTGAAATCGACCGTGTGAAAATAGTTTGGAACCGAGACCGAGATTGGTTTCTCGGCTCCTGCCACCTGAATGTGGTAGTGAATATTCTCACCGTAGAAGGCGACGTTGCTGACAGTACCCGGAACCGTTGATGGGTAGTCATCAGGCCGGTCCGCAGCAATCTCCAGCTGTTCCGGCCGAATACCGATATTCATGTTTCTGGCGCTGATCGCCACATTGGGATTTCTCTCGATTTCCATCCGCCCGAAGGCAGCCGCATCGATTGACAACGTGTCACCGGTTTCGCCAAGCAACCGGGCCGGCAATATGTTCATCTCACCGATGAAGCGGGCCACTTGCTGATCACAGGGACGGGCATAAAGCGTTGTTGGCGTGTCCACCTGCTTGAGTTGCCCGTTGAACATCACGCCGATACGGTCGGACATGGTCATCGCTTCGTACTGATCATGCGTGACCATCACAAAGGTAATGCCAAGCGACTGTTGCAGATTGCGCATTTCAAACTGCATCTGTTCGCGCAGCTTCTTGTCAAGCGCTGACAAGGGTTCATCCAAAAGCAACACCTTGGGTCGCATGATCAGCGCGCGGGCAAGCGCCACCCTTTGACGCTGCCCGCCCGATAACTCGCTTGCACCGCGATCCTGAAGACCACCCAGTTCGACCATTTCCAAGGCTTCGGCGACGCGCTGATCGATCTCGGCCTTAGGCGCTTTGCCCCGCAACCCGTAGGCTACGTTATTCCCGACATTGAGGTGCGGAAAGATTGCGTAGCTTTGGAAAACCATGTTCGTCGGGCGTTTGTTGGCGGGCACTCCTTCCATATCCTGACCGTCAATCAGCACCTTCCCTCTGGTGGGTTCCTGAAAGCCCGCGATCATGCGTAAAACCGTGGTCTTGCCACATCCCGAAGGACCGAGGAGCGAAAAGAACTCGCCCTCTCTGAGGTCAAGGTTTATGCCGCTCGCGGCCACAAATGTGCCGTAGCGCTTTTCGACATCCCTGAGCTCTATGATGTTTCTGTTTGTCATCGGACCTCAGATGCGGATGAACGGCGGCGGAAGTATTCAGCCAGAACCAGAAGCAGAACCGAGGTTAGCAACAGGATCGACCCCAGTGCCAAAACATTTGGAAGCTTGGCGGGGAAACGGATCTGGCTCCAGATATAAACCGGCAGGGTTGGCTGGTTACCGGACAGGAAAAAGGCGAGGACGAATTCATCGAAACTGACGGTGAATGTGACCAAAACACTGGCTACGATACCGGGGGCAACGACCGGCAGCGTCACGCGACGGAATGTTTCGAACACGCCGACGCCCAGATCGTAAGATGCTTCCTCCAGTGATGCGTCGAAGTCATCAAAGGCGGATTTCAAGATCGAGACAGAGAACGGCAGCGCGAGAAACGTATGGCCCAGAATGACGGTCAGCAATGACGGCTTGAGACCGAGGAACAGAAACAGGACCAGCATTGAAGAGGCGACGATTATGCCCGGGATCACCAAAGGCAGCATCACCAGACCTTCTGCCGCGCGTTGACCCCGAAAACGGTACCGAACAAAGGCACGGGCGGCGAACAATCCCATGGCGGTCGATAGAAGGGCAACAACAGTGCCGACGGCAAGCGAATTCCAAAGCGCCTGGATCAACGTGTCCTGCTCGCCTAGCTTCCGATACCAGTCCAGTGTCCAGCCCTTGATCGGGAACGCAACGATTGTGCCGCTGTTGAACGAGAACAAGGGAAGGAACAGAACCGGCAGGTACAGAAACAGCAGATACAGGAACGCATAGGCTGTCAGGGTTGTAGGACGTCTCATCTGATCCGCCTCCCCAGCCGCGTTGCGGACATGACAAACACGATAGCCACAAAACCCACCGACAGCATTGCGATCAGCGATAGCGTAGCCCCAAGGGGCCAGTTGTTGGCGGCCCCGAACTGCACCTGAATAAGATTGGCGATCATCTTCCCATCTGAACCACCAACCAGAGCCGGGGTCACATAATCACCAACTGTAGGGATGAAGATGATCAGGCAAGCGGCAATGATACCTGGGATCGTCAGCGGCAGCGTCACCCGCATAAAACGTTGAATGGGACTGTTCCCAAGATCTGTTGCAGCCTCAAGTAGACTGGGATCGATTTTCTGCAATGAGACATAGATCGGTAGGATCGCAAATGGCGCCCAGGCATGAGCGAGCGTCAGCACAACTGCGAATTCGTTGTAAAGCAGGAAGTCGAGAGGCTCGCTGATCAGACCCAGCGCCAGAAGCGCAGAGTTCATAACGCCGTTGAAACCCAAAATGAGTTTCCAGGCAAATACGCGCAGCAAATAGCTGGACCAAAATGGAATGGTGATGAGCAGAAGCCAGATGGTCTTTTTCTGGGCCTTCATCGCGATAAAATACGCGATGGGATAGGCCAGTGCGACGGTGACTACGGTTACCGCTCCGGCAATCCAGATCGACCGAAGCATCAGGTGCCGGACCAGCGGATCCGCAAACGCATCGCTGTAATTCTTCAGCGTCGGTGTCTTGTCGAGCGTCACATAGGTTTGGGTCCAGAATGAATAGGCAATCAGGATCAACAATGGCGCCGCGACCAGAAACCCCACGTAAGCCGTGGCTGGCGCGCTGAGGGTATATCCCCGGGACGCTTCGCTGCGAAAGATCACCCAACCTCCCTTCCCGAAATTCACGAGTTACTAATGGACGATCGTCCATTAAATGTTGCGCCAGAAAGGCCTTTCGTGTCAATATTCCTTTGATCTACCTCTATAAGGCATTCACAAACGGTTGGTAACATTGAACAAAGTGCAAAGCACCAAGGAACAAAAACGCGGTTCAAAGCGGGATCCGGAAGCCAATAAACAGCTACTGATCGACGCGACTCTGGACACAATTGCCGATATTGGAGTTACCGATACCTCGGTCAGCCGAATCTGCGAGCGCTCCGGCCTGTCGCGCGGAATGATCCATTTGCATTTCGGGGGTAAGGACAATTTGCTGACCGCAGCCGCCCGGCATTTCAGCACCGAGTATTATGCCGAGATGGACAGAAGGATGGATCTGGGCGCGAGCGCAACGCCCGAAGACCGTGTTATGGCAGTGATTGAGGCCGACCTGTCAGAAGCACTGCTCAATCCGCGCAGTACGAAAATCTGGCATGCGTTTCGGGGTATCGCAAGCTCTCATCCAGGTATCGCCCGTTACAGCAGCACTCAGGATGACAAACTTGTCGAAACCTTGCGGTCCGCGTTCAAAGAGATAGCCCCTAAAAACGGACGTGACCCGAACCTAGTAGATGACGCAACCAGCGGAACGCTCGCCTTGCTGGAGGGGATGTGGGTGAATTACCTAACCGATATGCAGGGATTTTCACGCCGCCGCTCTGTCAACCTTGTTCGAAGGTTTTTATGCGGGCTTTTCCCCGGAAAATTCTAGGTTTAAGCCTTGGCGGTGTTCCAATTCAAGTTGGATAACTCGGAGACAGAAGTTTCTGAGAGAAAATTGTTCCTGGCGCATACAATCAGCTCGTCTGTGCTTTCGTTTTGAAACAACTGCGACTGCCGTGCCATTACTTACATACCCAAACTTGGGACACTGTCAGGTGACGAAGCCCCCTGCCCCACGGGCCTAAGGCACTTGTCCACTTGTCGACAGATACAGGTTATTCGTACCCAAACCGGACATGGTTGACCTTTCCTGTAGGCTCGGATTTTGGCTTAGCCACCACAACAATGCCTACACGCCACCAAAAAAAGTTTCACTTTGGGGAATTTTTTCCAGGCGCCTTCGTAGTTGTATTGTCTGCCATCCCGCAGACCTGAAAAAGTCGGAGAATCCAATGTCCCTAAAATCCCTCACTTTTGCCGGTGTCGCGCTGGTTGCGGCTGCAACCGGTTCATTTGCGGATGGTCACACCGGTGCGCCAGCCGTAACTGGCAAGCTCAACGGAGAAACCTTCCTGATGGATGCGCACAAGATGACGCTCTATACCTTTGACAAGGACGAGACAGGCGTTTCGAATTGCTATGATGACTGTGCCGCCAAATGGCCGCCGCTGATGGGTGATGCCAACATGGAACTGAAAAAAGGCTACAGCCTGATTGAACGCAAGGATGGCAGCGTTCAGGTCGCCTACAAAGGAAAGCCGCTTTATCTATGGTTCAAAGACGAAAACCCTGGGGACATGACAGGGGACGGTGTAAAAGGTGTTTGGCATATCGCACGCCCCTGAACCTTGGTGCCGGGGGAAAGTTTCCTCCCCCGGCTTACGTACATGCTTCAGTCATTTGAAAACCAGCTTGAAAACTGCCTCCCCGATCTTTGGCGTTATGCCTGGTCGCTGACCCGTGATCGGGATGCGGCGGATGATCTGGTGCAGGATTGTGTTGAACGCGCCCTTCGCAAACGATTGCTATGGCTTCCGGGACGGCCGTTGAAACCATGGCTCACTAAAATATTGTTGAACCTCTATCGGGATAGGTGGCGTCGAGAGACCAAATTCAACACTGTCGATCTCGACAACATTTCGACGCTGGCAGCTACAACAAGCACGGCCGAAGAACGGTTGGAACTCAAGGCTGTCTGGAAGGCGCTGAATTCTGTTCCTCAAGATCAGCGAGAAGCCCTTCTTTCTGTTGTGATTGGTGGGTTAAGCTATGACGAAGCGGCCACAACTTTGTCCATTCCAAAGGGTACGCTGATGTCGCGGATCTCGCGCGCGCGTACTAAAATAAAATCTGAAATGGACGCTTCGACCGCCGTGAAGATCAGGAGCGTGAAATGACGCACACCCCATCCATCGAAGACCTGGTTCAGCGTAGCATAGACGGTGAGTTGTCACCGGAAGAGAGCGAACGCCTTGACCGTCACCTTGCCCGTCACCCGGACGATGCAGTGCGCGTTCGTGCAATGCAGCGTCAATCTGATCTGATAAACAAGGCGGTCCCTGTACCTTCTGCGGCACATCTTCGAAGTCTGCGGAAACAGGCCACGCCACCCTCGCCAGTCTCTTTGAGGCTGGTTGCTTCGGTCGCGGTTTTTACAGTCGGATTCGGCTTGGGATCTTATTTGCAACCTTGGAACAGTGGAACAACCGACGATCTGGCATTGTTTTCGCAACACGCAAAGGCGGCGCATTCTCTATTCGCCGTTGAAGTTCTTCACCCTGTGGAAGTCGCCGCTGCGGAAAAAGACCACTTGCAAACCTGGCTCTCCAATCGTCTGGGCTCTGCCATTATCGCGCCGCAACTTGGGGAAACCGGGTTTTCCCTGATTGGAGGACGCCTTTTGCCCGCAGGAGACCAAGCCTCAGCTTTATTTATGTACGAGAATGCAGAGGGTGATCGGTTAAGTTTGATGGCCACGCATGGCGACACAACTCAAACTCAATCATTTCGGTTTCGACAAGAGGACGGGTATCTTGTCGTCTTCTGGCAGGACGGACCCTGGCAGTATACGTTGGTCGGAGACCAGCAGCGCGACCCGATGGAACACATCGCCCGCTTGGCGCATGGTCAAATGATCTAGAGACTGCTATGAGCGGCTTCATTCGCGCAGAAGCTTTGCGAAACCCGCAAGTTTCCAGCAAAAAGCAGTCCGAAGTTACCGGTGTCTGTTGCGGTGAACCGCACCAAGTGGCAAGAACTTTTTTGTTGGTTGAGAATATCTTAACTCCGCGTATGCCGGTCAGTGAACGGTGTTCGGTATTCAAAAGGAGAGCTACATGGCAAACCTATTAGGGGTTCGTGCGGCAGTCATTGGAACGGGTTTTATCGGAACAATTCACGTGCAGACCTTGCGCCGCTTGGGTGTGCAGATAGCTGGCGTTCTTGGCTCATCTCCGGAAAGAGGCGCAGCCGGCGCCGCAGAACTTTGTGTGGCACAGGCATACTCGTCCTTGGAAGAGTTGCTGGCCGATAATAGCGTGGATGTGGTTCACGTAACTTCCCCAAACCAGGCGCATTATCCGCAGGTCATGGCCATCCTCAGAGCCGGAAAGCACGTGATCTGCGAGAAACCACTGGCAATGACCAGCCAGCAGTCGGCTGAAATGGTCAAAATGTCAGCAGCGTCCGGTAAGATTTGCGCGGTGTGCCACAATATCCGGTTTTATCCTCTGAACCAGCACGCACATGGAATGGTCACCCAAGGGGATTTGGGCGATATCCGCCTTGTCACAGGCCACTACCATCAGGATTGGCTTGCGAAACAAACGGACTGGAATTGGCGATTGCAGGCCGAGTCAGGAGGAGTTCTGCGTTCGGTTGGCGATATTGGCACGCACTGGGTCGATTTGACGGGCTTTATTACAGGATTAAAGGCAAAATCCGTTTTCGCGGATTTGACGACATTTCTACCGGAGCGGCAGCGTCCGATGGGGCCAGTTGGAACATTCTCAAACGCAGGTGGCGCAACCGAGACCGTGGCGATTGATACAGACGACAGCGCAGCAATCCTGATACGGTATGAGGGCGGCGCCAAGGGGGTCATGACGACGTCGCAGATCAATTTCGGACGCAAGAACTCCCTAGTCTGGGACATAGCCGGAAGCAAATCCAGTTCGTCATGGGACAGCGAAAAGCCGGATCATCTGTTCATAGGTCATCGCGACGCCGCCAATCAGGTATTGATGCGTGATTTTACCCTGATGAATGCAGCCGGGACCCATGCTGCGTCTTTGCCTCCGGGCCATGTCGAAGGCTTCGCGGACAGTTTTTTTAACTTTTTTAACAGCGTTTATCTGGACATTTGCGCAGGCACGCGCGGGCAAGGCAGCACGTGGGCAACATTTGAAGACGGTCACTATGAAATGCGTTTCTGCGAGGCCGTTCTCAAATCCGCCCGAGAAAGCCGCTGGGTCGATTTGGTCGAGATTTCAGATTGATGCCGCCAAACGCGGCGTCCTGTGTTCTGTTAAAACACTGACTGCTGCCGGGATCTGTCGCAAACTTCACCCCCACCTGTTGTCCGTCGTCAGGGATTTTGGTACAGATGGCTATCTGATCTAAGAGAGGGTCCGGCGCATCTGACTGGTTTGATTATGCGGCCTATTTGCGACGATCCCAAGCGGCTTGATGTCGTGTTTTTCACGAAGTTTGTCTTTAGGTGCCCCGCGGTTATTAGGTGCTTTCCGCTATTTTCCTGTCGATCATTTCGCTCCCAATAGGTGCCAAGCCATTCTTTCCGCCCCCGATGCCGAAATCAAATGCAGGTGCGCTTGACGGCAAGTGTATCTCGTCTTAGATAGTTAGTTATTACTCACTAACAAAATGATATCCAATGCCTGCACGCAAGCCCGCAGATGAACGCAAGACCGAGATCGTACAGGCAATGCTGCGTCTCGCGGACGAGTTGGGCCCGGATCGCCTGACCACGCAGTCGGTTGCTGATACAGTCGGGCTGACGCAGCCCGCAATCTTCCGGCATTTCGCGACCAAACAGGATTTATGGTTGGCGGTGGCAGCAGAGATTTCTGAACGCCTCCGAACCGCATGGGGTGACGCGCTTAGGACATCCGCCGATCCGGCAGATCGGGTCAAAGCGCTGATCTTGGCACAATTGCACCAGATCGAGACTATGCCGGCCATCCCGTCCATTCTGTTCTCGCGCGAGCTACAGGTAGAAAACGACGATCTCCGGCAATCTGTTCTTACGCTGATGACTGAATTGGTCGGATTGCTGTCCATCGAGCTGACCAACGGGCAGAAAGCGGGCCTGTTCGACACAGACCTGCCGCCTGAAGACGGAGCGCTACTGTTGGTCTCGCTAGTGCAAGGGTTGGCGATCCGCTGGACTTTGGGGAAACGCGGTTTCGCATTGGAATCCGAAGGAAGCCGATTGCTCGATGCTCAGATGCGGCTATTCCGAATAGCAAGTACAGAGGTTTCGCCATGAACCGCCGTATCATCCTGGGTGTCAGCCTTGTTGTCGTCCTCGCAGTCTTTGGCAGGTTTGTCCTTACAGAGCGCCCGATCAGTGTTTCCGCGGCCGCAATTGAACAGAATGTCCCTGTACGTGTTTATGGGCTGGGTACGGTCGAGGCCAGGATCGTCTCAGATGTTGGATTTGAAGTTGGTGCCACGCTGACAGAACTTTCGGTCGACAGTGGTGATACGATCAAAGCGGAGCAGGTCCTTGCCCGGCTTCATCCGACGGAACAACAAGCAAAAGTCGCGCGCGCCAAAGCGGGGGTTGCCGCCGCAGAGGCCACCTTGGGCAAGGCTGAGGCAAATGTGATCCGCGCGCGTGCCATTCTTGCGCAGCGGCAGTCGACAAATGCGCGCCAGCAGGAACTTGCCGGGCGCAACGCCGTCTCGACTCAGGCTGCGGAAGAAGCGCAGCGGGATGTCGATGTTGCAGCCGCTGATCTGGCCGTCGCAGAAAGTGATGTTGAGGTTGCCCAATCCATGCACAATGACGCCAAGGCAGTTCTGCAATACGAGCGTGTACTGCTTGATCATCATGTGTTGCGGGCACCGTTTGACGCGGTCGTTGTTGAGCGTCATGTCGAAGCAGGTACTGTTGTTGTCGCTGGTGAACCTATCTTTACTCTTGTGGACCCGAACACTGTCTGGGCATTGGCCTACATTGATGAGGAGCGGGCCGGGGGCCTGCAACTCGGACAAGTTGCCGAAGTGAGGTTGCGGTCTTTGCCGCACAAGGTCTTCACCGGCAAGATCGCGCGGATCGGTATAGAAAGCGACCGGGTGAACGAAGAACGCCGGGTCTGGATTGCATGCAATCGGTGCCCGGAACAGGTTTTTTTCGGCGAACAGGCCGAAGTTTGGATCACAGTGACAGAGCTGGTCGAAGCGATGTTGGTTCCAGAGATCGCAATAACCGGTTTTGACGGGCATGAAGGTCGTATCTGGGTCGCGCAGGATGGGCGTGCGCATCAGGTGTCGGCAGTTTTCGGGCACCGGACCGAGGATGCGCGGGTCGAGCTGGTTAGTGGTATTCCCAATGGCTCGCAGGTCATCTTGGCACCCGTTAAAGGGCTGTCTGAAGGGCGCATGGTTCGGGTCGTCGAGAGGAATGCGCCATGAACCTCGCCTACCGCGATGTGCGTCACAATCTGTTCCGCTTCGTTCTGACTTGCCTCGGCCTCAGCCTCCTGATGGCGGTCGTGCTGGCAATGATTGGTATTTACAATGGACTGGTTGCAGACGCGCTGAATATTGTCAAAGCACCGCGAGCAGATCTTTGGATTGTTGAAACTGGTACACGCGGGCCGTTTGCAGAAGCCTCAAAAATTCCTGACGGAACCCGTGATGCCGTGGGGCGATTGCATGGTGTGGCCGAAGCGGGCAGCATCACATACCAGACCGTCGAGGCGCCCTTTCGCGGCGAAACGCTACGCCTGTACGTGATCGGATACGAGCCAGGTCACCCCGGTGGACCCGAAGCAATCACGGTAGGGCGTGGGATCAGCCAGTCCCATTTCGAAATCGTGGCAGACGCCAAATCCGGACTGTCCGTCGGTGATGTGATCCGACTGGGCCGCGATCCTTTCACTGTGGTCGGGTTGGTCGAGGATACGATGAATTCCGCCGGTGATCCGGCTGCGTTCATCACTTTACGCGATGCGCAGGTGCTACAGACGCAACTGGCCCCGTCGGCGCAACGCATTCAGCAGGCACGAGGCGCGGGGTTGCTCGAAAGTCAGGACAGCGTTGCGGCTGTGATCGCGCGGCTTGAACCGCTTGCAGACCCGCAAGAAGTGGCGCAGTCGGTGCGCCAATGGAAACATCTTGGGGCCCTGACACAAGCCGATCAGGAGTCTATCTTGCTAATGTCTGTGGTGGATCGAGCAAAGCGGCAGATAGGTTTGTTTCTGGGCATTCTATTGTCCGTTTCAGCCGTTGTAATCGCGCTAATTATCTACACGATGACCATGGAAAAGCTGAAGCAGATCGCCACACTCAAACTGATCGGCGCCCCCGACCGCACGATCATCGGGCTGATCGTGCAGCAATCCATTGCACTTGGTGCGGTTGGCTGGAGTTTCGGCCTGATCCTTATCCTGCTAGTCAAGGACTACTTCCCCCGCCGGGTTGTGTTGGAGCCGATCAACGCCGTCGCTTTGGCAGGGATCATACTCGTTGTCTGCATCGTCGCCAGCGGCCTTGGCGTTCGTGCCGCACTCAAGGTCGATCCGGCCACGGCAATCGGAGGGTGACGTCATGCTCAATGATCCGCGCCGCGTGATTGTAGATGTTACCAATGTCTCCAAGCACTTTGGCGAAGGTGATGCTCGCGTCGACGCATTGAAGGGTGTTGATCTGTCAGTCCAGGCAGGCGAAGTCGTGGCACTACTCGGCCCGTCTGGATCGGGTAAAACGACGCTTCTGAATGTCATTGGCTGCATCATTGCTCCGAGTACGGGGAAGGTTACGCTGGACAATGAGGTGGTTTACGACAAGCAATGGCTGCGAAACGATCTGCGCAAGCTACGGCTCGACAAGATCGGGTTTATCTTTCAGTTCCATAATCTTCTGCCATTTCTCGATGCCAAAGATAACGTTGCCCTGGTGCTGAAATTGGCTGGAAAATCGACGGTCGAAGCGCAAAGGCGCGCTATCGAACTGCTGGACTATCTGGAGGTCGGTCACCGCAGGGATGCGATGCCCGCGCTTCTGTCCGGAGGTGAGGCGCAGCGTGTGGCCATCGCACGCGCCCTTGCCAACAGCCCGCGCATCATTCTGGCAGATGAACCAACTGCGGCGCTTGACAGCCAGCGGGCCGGGATCGTGATGGACTTGATGCGCAAGCTCGCGGCTGAGCAAGACGCCTGCATCATTGCTGTGACGCATGATGAAAAGATTTATGACCGGTTCGACAAGCTGTTCCACCTGCGCGACGGCCTACTTGATGGAACGGAAGGGGGCGTGACATGAGAAATGCGACCCTTGGCAACCGCGCCCTGAAAGTAGCGGCAAGCGTAGCATTAGTCTTCGGCGCGTTGACCGTATTCTCAGGCGGGTGGGCCTTGTTTGGTGGCGAGGAAGCACGCACCGCCGTTGGCGATGCGGTGCCCTTCGTGCTGTGGTTCAACTTTCTGGCGGGGTTCGCCTATGTCGTGGCCGGTATTGGGCTGTTTCTTCGGCACCGGTCAGCGGCCTGGATATCAACAGGCATTCTGGTAGCCACCGTTCTGGTTTTCCTGGCCTTCGGCGTTCATGTGTTGCAAGGCAACGCCTACGAGATGCGCACGGTTGGTGCGATGACCCTTCGCGCGGGTGTCTGGTTAGCCATTTCTGTTGTGGCTTGGATACATATCTTGCGAACGGATTGACCCTGGCAGACCCTGATTTCCCGGCCGTAGAATATTTGGTGAAATCCAACGTCGCTTCACATATGGGACAGGGCCTGGACAATGAATACATGACCGCTCTGTTCGGCTCTCGGTCATTGAGATGGTGTACCGCGTTCCTGATCACCGTCCTCTCAGAGTAATGGCCCAACTGAAGCGCTCAACCAAGCTCTTCATGGAAGAAATACCTGCGGCAGTCATCGCGCCACTGATCGAGATCTGCAAAACCAACGGGATCGCGGTCGCCAAAATAATCGCGAAGCGGCTTTTTTTATACCACGAGGTCTGGCTATCGGCTATTTGCCGAGATTGCGGGATAGGTGTGCCCGGTAAGTCGCTGCTTCTGGCCGCTCAAAAAGTTTGACACATCCGTGATGTCGACATGTCCGCACATCAATCTTGATGAAGGTGCAGATCAAAGATCAACTCATTGGTTCCCTGCTGAACTCTCAGATCATCTTGATAGAAAACATCAAACTGAAATTCAATGATCCCGCGTTTTCCCGATGTCGTAATGCGTTTTGAGACGACGATCAGATCAGCCCGGATCGTGTCACCTGCGAAGACGGGTTTCTCGAACCGCCAGTTCCACCCGAGCGACGCCAGGCCATCGGGTTTTGCTTGAGACTGAAACTTGAGCCCATCAACCACTGGCAGCACAAGTGGGGCTGATCACTTGAACCAAGCAGTCTAAGTCATGGCAACCGATTTAAAGGGTCCAGAACCTAGATTGGCCCGTGGAAACACAAGCCACTGAAAAAACAGGTGGCAAAGCACAGGCTATTTCCCGCAAAGCAAAGATAATCAGGCCTACTACCCGTCTGTCGCCCGGGCAAAAAAGGTGCGTGAAATCGTGTTAAGTACCTATTCTCGCCTCGCGTCATCGCTCAACCACTATCATTCGGCGGTCAACAAGGCCGCGGCACTAATGGTGTCGACCCAAATCTGTGATAGGTGGCGGCACGGGTGTCAATCGCTTAACGACGGTAACAGGTCCAAGCCGGAATCTGCATGATCGTCAATCCAGACACAAAAGCTTGCGACATATCCTTGACGCATTCGGGCGCGCGTTACGGGCTATACATCTGAACCAAAAACCACTATCGCCAGATCTTTCCCGGCAATTGGTGACCTATGAATGATTTCTCTGCCCTCCCGAAAACCCTGTCCGCAGCTCTGTCCCAAAAAGGCTATAGCAACTTGACGCCTGTACAAGAGGCTGTGTCAGATGAAGCGCTGGCAGGAAAAGATCTGCTTGTCTCTGCGCAAACCGGTTCCGGCAAGACCGTGGGCTTCGGGCTGGCGATGGCGGAAGAACTTCTCGACAAGCACGGCCGTTTTGACCGACCAGCAGCGCCTTTGGCCGTGGTCATCGCACCCACGCGCGAACTGGCTCTGCAAGTGCGGAGAGAATTCGACTGGCTGTTTGCCGAAGCCGGGATCGTTACTGCATCGGCTGTCGGTGGTATGGATGCGCGCACAGAGCGCAGGGCGCTTGAACGCGGCGCACATGTCGTAGTCGCCACACCTGGGCGGCTGCGCGATCATATCACACGTGGGGTGATCGACCTGAGCGATCTGCGGACCGTCGTCCTCGACGAAGCCGATGAAATGCTGGACATGGGGTTCGCCGAAGATCTTGAATACATCCTTGATCAAACGCCCGAAAACCGGCGCACCCTGATGTTCTCTGCCACTGTTCCACGAGGCATTGCCAGGCTTGCCCGGACCTACCAGAAAGAGGGTGCGCAGCGGATCAAGGTCGGAAGCGCAGATGTCCAGCATTCGGATATAACCTATAGTGCCTTGAACGTAGCTCCGTCGGATATTGAAAAAGCGATCATCAATTTGCTGTGTTATCACGACGTTCAAACCACGATTGTGTTCGCCAACACCCGGTCTATGGTGGCGCGCCTGACCGCGAAACTTTCCAATCGGGGGTTTTCTGTCGTCTCACTGTCAGGGGAACTCAGTCAGGCAGAGCGCACCAACGCGATGCAAGCCCTGCGTGACGGGCGCGCGCAGGTTTGCGTTGCGACCGACGTGGCCGCCCGCGGCATTGATCTTCCAGGGTTGGAGTTGGTGATCCATGCGGATCTGCCCTCAAATGCGGAAACTTTGTTGCATCGCTCTGGACGGACAGGCCGTGCCGGACGCAAGGGAACATCCATTCTGATCGTGCCGGCTCGGCAGCGTTCAAAGGCACAACGATTGCTGAAAACCGCCAAGCTGGAGGCCGAATGGGGCGCACCACCCTCAGCCGATGAGGTGTTTAAACGGGAAGAGGAACGCATCGTTTCCAATCCCGCCCTGGATGAGCCGCCAAGTGCTGAGGAAACGGCTTTTGCCGAGCGGCTGCTCAGCGGAAGAACTCCCGAGCAGATCGCCGCAGCCTATATGCGCCTCTACCGAGAGCGCCACTCGGCACCAGAGATCCTTGGAACGGCACCAGAGTCTGGAAAACGCGACACTGATCGACGCGCGGCGTTTGGGCCAAGCACCTGGTTCTCACTTTCTTTGGGACGCAAACAGCGTGCGGAGCCGCGTTGGTTGCTGCCAATGCTGTGCCGCAACGCGGGTTTGTCCAAAGACGCTATCGGCGCAATCCGCGTTCAGTATCAAGAGACCTTTGTCGAGATCGCCAATGATGCTGTGCCCGCAATGAAACAAGAACTGGGCGCTGATCTCATCATAGAACAAGGTGCGACGTTGACCGAGCTGGTGGGCACACCAGATTTCGATACCTCGCCCAAAGGACCGCCTGCAGCCCCACAATCATCGGACGAGCCCGCCAAATCCCGAGGGCTTGATTCAGGCAAACCGTCGAAAGCTGTGCCTGGCTCCGAACGTTCTGACCAAGATGTCCGGACTGCATCCGAGCGCCCTAAGAGCAAAGGAAAATCTGCGGCAGGTACGTCGAACAGACAAGCAAGCGAAGACAAGAAAAAACGGGACTCGGCTCCGCAAGCGCGACCGACGCGTGAGCGCGGAAAGGCCAAACCACAGCCCGTCGCAATGGATAAGAAGCGACAAAAGCAAGATAAGAACGCTTCTGACACATCCAAATCTCTGAAAGCACAAAAGGCGCGTTTCAAGACCGACACCAAAGACCAGAAAGCGCCGCGTTCAAAAAGCAAAAACGGCAAGGGCGGAGAAGCAAGGCCTTTCCGCAAGCTTTCAAAGAGAAACTGAGCGCTCGGGCAAGAGACATTCATCACGGACACCGGTACAGTGGCGCATCGTCCTAGGCGGTCCTTAATCCTTCCACCCAATCCGCTTGAGGGCGAAGGACACGGACGGCCAAGAGCAGACATGGATCGCGTTCAAATGCGCATCGATGTTTCTTCGCAAGGCGGACTTTCATGTGTGTTATCAGGCTCTCTGGTGAATTTCATGTCGAGTTAGCTAAATGCCACAACAACGCAGTACTCACTCGCGTCGTCAGGGAACTGGTGACCCGGTCTTCTCTGATCGTGGCGCTGTTCGGAACCAACA
Organism: Ruegeria sp. AE3; assembly: GCF_056542225.1. Taxonomy (NCBI): domain Bacteria; kingdom Pseudomonadati; phylum Pseudomonadota; class Alphaproteobacteria; order Rhodobacterales; family Roseobacteraceae; genus Ruegeria; species Ruegeria sp. AE3. The sequence continues at coordinate 37,921 of NZ_JBQFZL010000014.1, forward strand.
AGGACTCATCTTGCCCCGATGATGAGCACGCGTCGATCATCAATGCGATCGCGAGTGGTGACCCGCAATCTGCGGTAGACAGCATCCAACACCACCTTCTTCACGTTAAAAACAGCCTGGATCTGGAGAAAACCCAAAAGGTTGAACCTGATCTGGCTAAGATACTCACCGGACGCATGTAATTGGTTCTGTCACAATCTCCGTCCGAACAGGATCGTTGAACTAAAAGGGCATTCTGGCCGGGCCTTTCTGAAAACGTGCCGCCGAAGGAATCCGAGCGATCCGTGCAATACGGTCGCTTCCCGGCACGCGACCAGCCCGTCACTAAGGACAATAACCTGTTCGTCATGGCAGGGCACCGCCAACAATCTGGGGCTGCTGAAAACTCGGCAGCCCCATCGTTTCGGAACAAGTTGGAAACGGCGTTACTTCCCGCGATAAACCAGCCAGTCCGGCAGAATTGCGAGCGCGCGGATCACCCAGGAAAACGGCGCCGGGAAATCCGTGCGGAAACGGCGCCTTGTCATGGCCTTCAACACACGGGTCGCGGCATCTTCGGGCGTCATCAACATGGGCATACGGAAATTGTTTTTCAGGGTCAGGCGGGTCTTGATGAAACCGGGATTGATCAGACGCACAAATACTCCGCTGTCTCTAAGATCAAAACGCATGGTTTCGGCTAGGCTGATCAATGCAGCCTTGCTGGCGCCATATCCGATCGCGGCGGGAAGACCGCGATACCCCGCCAGCGATCCGATCAGGGTAATGTCGCCCCGATCCTGCGCAACCATCCTTGGCACCACTTCGCCCAGGACACGCATCGCCCCGGTGAAATTGACATCCACCATGGTCAACGCGGTTTCGCTGTCCCACTCTGTTGTGCCCATGGGTTCGTAGGCGCCGACATTATAAATCACACCGTCCACATCACCCGCCGCCTGCGCCGCGCGACGCACGGAGTCGCCATCGGTCACGTCCAGCGCAAGCACGGTTGCACTGGTCAACTCGGCATTCAGGGTATTCAGTCGCTCGCGATTACGCGCCGACAAGATCAGGTGCGCACCTTCTGCGTCCAGTCGCTTCGCCAGGGCTCGCCCCAATCCTTCGCTAGCTCCGATGAGCCAATATGTCTTGTTTAGGAAATCGGTCATTTGCCGACGTCACCTAACGGCTGGCTTTCGCTTATAAGAGCCGCGGGCGCAGGGCGTTTCCGAAGAAACGGCGCGCGTTTCAGATACAGGATCGCCGCCTGCCAATGGATCAGCGCCAAAACCCGCACCGCACCCAAGGGTCGGCGGACGGCGGCCCAAAGGAGCGACCTGTTTGTTGCCGCACGCCGCTCTCCGGATAGCGTAGCCAGAACGCCCTGGTCTTCATTTTCAAAGGAAATGCGAATGTCGATCCGTGTGTCACTGAAGCCGAAATTGAACCGGTAGTGACCTGCAATTCTCTGAAACGGAGACACGTGCATGAGTTTCTCGGCAACCAGAGTGTCACTACGTGCGATCGGGCGAAATCCTTCGTGTGCGCAAAAATAGCAATGTCGCTGGCCGAAGGTGCTATTAACCTCGGCAACAAAGGCCCTCGGGGTGCCATCAACCAGCGCAATCCAAAAGCTGACCGGGTTGAAATGAAACCAAAGGAAGCTTGGCTGGGTCAGAAGCAAAAGTTGTGCGTCCTTGGTTCGAAACCCACGCTCTTGCAGAACCTGCTTGAACCACGCCAACCCGCGCCCGTCACCCCGTGTTCCGCCATGCTGACGATCCCACAGCGACCATAGATTGAACCGGTTTCGCGACAACAGCCAAGGCGCCTTAACACCAAGATCGGTCAACACAAAATCGACACCGTAGCTGAAGGTGTTCTTCAGCTTTCCGCGTCGGGCATGCAGGGTTTGGGCCTGAATATGTTCCAGCATCATGTGTCCTATACGCGGCTGCGCGGCTCATGGATCAGAACGCGTTGAAAACTATTCTCGTGCTTTTCTGATCCAATTTGACCGGCGCCGCGTAACAGCCTCATAACGTTGTAAAGATGAGGACGGCATGTTCGATCAGATTCACGGCCCAAGAAAGAAAATCGCAATTGTCGGCGGTGGTATATCGGGCCTCTCGTCCGCGTATTATCTGGCGCCCTACCATGACGTCACCCTGTTTGAAGCATCCCCGCGTCTAGGCGGGCATGCCCGAACCGTGATGGCGGGCAAGAACGGCGACCAACCGGTCGACACCGGTTTCATCGTGTTCAACTACGTAACCTATCCCTACCTGACGCGGCTGTTCCGTGATCTCGACGTTCCGGTGATCAAGAGCGTGATGAGTTTCGGCGCCAGCATCAATGATGGCTGGCTGGAATACGGTCTGAACAACGTGGGATCGATCACTGCGCAAAAACGTAACCTGCTGCGACCGCAGTTTTACAAGATGATTGCGGACATCATTCGCTTTGGAAAGCGTGCCGAGGCTGCCGCTACGGATGACAACAAGACCATTGGTGAACTGGTCGAGGAGCTGGGCCTCGGCGATTGGTTCCGCAACAACTACCTGATGCCGATGTGCGGAGCGATCTGGTCAACCCCGGTTGAAGATATAGACCAATTCCCGGCGAAATCGCTGGTACAATTCTTCCGCAACCACGCACTTTTAGCCGGCTCTGGCGAACATCAGTGGTGGACGGTGAAAGGTGGCAGCATCGAATATGTCCGCCGGTTGGAATCCGCGCTTCTGGCTCGCGGCTGTGTCATTCGCACCGATGCACCGGTTCGGCATGTCCAGCGCGACACGCATGAAGTGCGCATCTTTGCTGACAAGGGCCTATCGGGTTCTTTTGACGAGATCATCATGGCTTGCCATTCGGACCAGGCCCTCCAGATCTTGGGGCAAGACGCGACACACGCCGAAGCCGCCGCTCTTGGTAACATCCGCTATCAACCCAATACGGCTGTTCTGCATTGTGATGAAAATCAGATGCCCCGGCGGCGCGCCTGCTGGTCGAGCTGGGCGTACCGGTCGCAGGATGGCGACATCGGCCTCACTTATTGGATGAACAGGCTGCAGAATATCCCTGAATCCGATCCCCTGTTCGTCACCCTGAACCCGTCGACCGAGATCCCTCAGGACAAAGTTTATGACGTAGCGAACTTCGCCCACCCGATGTTTGACAAGGCAGCGCTCAAGGCACAGCGCGACATTCGGGAAATGCAGGGACGCAACCGGACATGGTTTGCCGGAGCATGGAACCGGCACGGGTTTCACGAGGACGGTATCGCCAGTGCAATGCGCGTCGTGCGCGCCCTGAATGAACGTCACCTAATCACAGGAATGGAAAATGCGCTTAATCAACAAGGCTCTGAAATCGAATTTTCTATCGACCTGCGAGCGACTGCATGACGGGCAGCTGATCCTGCGCACCCCCGAGGGCGAGCGCTACTGGCCCAGCTACTTTGCCATGCTCAAGCGCAGCTTGGCCGAGGGTGGGCGCGTGTTGTTGCAAGCGATCACCGTCAAAGACAGCTTTTTTGACACATACAAGTCCTCGTCCGATTACATCCGCCAATACGTTTTCCCTGGCGGCATGCTGCTGTCGGACCGTGTTATCGAGGCCCAAGCCAGTAACGCTGGATTCGCAGCTTGCGACAGCTTTGCTTTCGGGCAGGATTATGCCCGAACCTGTCGGAACTGGGCCAATAGCCTTACCGCGCAAAAGCGTCGCGTTTCGGAACTGGGATATGGCGAAAGCTTCTTCCGCAACTGGCAGTACTATCTCGAGATCTGTGCCGCGTCCTTTGCCGTGGGGCATACCAATGTCGTTCAAGTGGAGATTGCCCATGCGTAGTTTTGTCTTTGCTTTTGCCTTGCTCGCCTCGCCAACGGGTACGCAGGCGTCCGCAATCAAATCTGTGCTGCCCGATGCCGAAACGCGCGGCACGGCAACTTTTCGTTATATAGGCCTCCCGCTCTACGAAGCTCAGCTCTTCACCAAGTCCGGAGCACCTCTGGACTGGAGCAAGGATTTCGGGCTCGAGCTGAAATACCTCCGCAACCTGACAGAACTTGATCTGGTCGAAGCCACCATGCGCGAACTGAGCCGTACCGGGGCCACCCTGCCGGCGCGCGGCCAGTTGGAAATGTGTTTCAACGATGTACGCAAGGGTGACCGCTATGTCGCCATCTCCAAGGGGCCAAACCAAATCGGGTTCTGGCACAATGGAAAACGGGTTTGCACGCTAAGCCATCCTAGGATCAAGAACAGGTTCATGTCGATCTTTCTTGGCGAAAACACACGTTCGGAATCCTTCACCCGGAAACTGAAGGGCGAGTGATGCTTTACCCGCGTGTCAGCCTCTATGCGCTGATGCTGGCCGCGGCTGGCATTCCGCTTTACATCCACTTGCCGCGGTTTGCTTCGGTCGAGCTTGGCATCGGGCTGGGGGCAATTGGCACGATCCTGTTGGTCATCCGGCTGGTCGATCTTGTTCAGGACCCACTGATTGGCTGGGCAATCGACCGCTGGCCACGGGCACAAATCCTGTTTGCCAGCGCCGCGGCGCTTGGGCTGGCGATCGGCTTTCCATTGCTATTCACCGCTCAACCGGGGCCAAACGCGATGCCACGTCTGGTGGCAATCCTTGTTCTGCTCTTCTCGGCCTACAGTCTTGGCATGATCCTGCTCTATGGACGCAGCGCCACTCTGGCAGCCACACCGACGCCACGCTCTCTGATGACGCTGGCGGCGTTTCGTGAGGGTGGCATGCTGGCTGGCGTGGTGATTGCCGCCATTGCACCGGCTTTCCTTGTCACCCTTGGGGCCACCGGTCAGGGATACGAAGCGTTTGGCCTGTTTCTTGGAGCGCTGGCCCTTGTCGTTGCCGTGATCACCCTGCCGATCTGGCGTCGCGAACCCATCGAAGGCGACCGTATGTCCCTTGGTGCGCTACGCCAAACTGGCGCTCTGAGACTTCTCGTGTTGGCACTGGTCAACAGCCTACCTGTTGCCATTACCTCGACATTGTTTCTTTTTTTCGTGGAAGACCGCTTACAACTGCCGGGCAAAGCCGGCCCCTTGTTGATCCTGTTCTTTCTCAGCGCAGGTTTCAGCGTGCCGCTATGGGCCCGTCTGAGCCAAAGAATGGGCTCGAAGGCCACGCTGTTGGTCGCCATGCCCTTGGCAATCCTCGGCTTTGTCGGGGCCGCGTTCCTAACACCCGGCAGTCAGGTTGGCTTTGCGGTGATCTGCCTGGCATCCGGCGCCGCCCTGGGGGCCGATATGGTTATCCTTCCGGCTATGTTTTCGGTGGCGCTGACCCGGGCGGGTCTAAAGGCATCGTTAGCTTTTGGCATCTGGTCCTTTGCGGGCAAACTTGGCCTTGCTGTGGCCGCTTTCGCTGTTCTGCCCGTGCTGGAAAGCAGTGGCTTTAGACCCGGCGCGACAAACAGCACTGAGGCCCTGAATACATTGAACATCTCTTATGCCGTCCTTCCCTGCATCCTGAAACTCGGCGCCTTGGCGCTTGTCCTGGCGCTTCCTACGGAGAACCCAACCCAATGAAACTCCTTACTGCCCTGCTCATTCTTGCCGCTCTGGTCATGGCGGCAAAGTCCATGTTTCTCAGTTTTCGCGCACAAACCTCGTCAGACTATGCCGATACAAGCCCTGCCTTTTCGCTCAAAACCCACCTGAGCGGTGAAATCCTCTCCGAAGGTCTGATTTATGGCCCAACCGGAAAGATGACGAACAGCTTCGTTGCCAGAATGGTCGGTGAATGGGACGGCGACACTGGTACGCTGAGCGAAGAGTTCACCTATTCAAACGGCAAAAAGCAAAGTCGCAAATGGTTCCTGAAGCTCAGCGACGGCAACACGTTCACCGCCACCGCCGACGACATTGTCGGCGAGGCACGAGGAGTCGTTTCTGGGTCAACAATCAAGATGGAGTACCAGATCATTCTGCCGGAAGACGCGGGCGGTCACACGCTGACAGCAACCGACTGGCTTTACCTAACTGAAAACGGAGTCATCATGAACAAGTCCGAGATGCGCAAATTCGGCATCAAGGTGGCCGAGTTGATCGCGACCATGCGCCCGGACCACGAAGCACGACGCTGAACCGGGATGGGACCCAAACAGAAGGACCTGTCCTGATGAACAAAATCTACCCATTCTTGCGATGACAGTTGCACTGGCGTCTGTTGTGTTTGAGCCGTCGCCATTGATGACAAATGAATTCGCAGGCTACCGGCCCGAACAGTTTCCTGTCACCATGGACTTCTGGCCGGATCAACCCTCGGGGTGGGGCTTTGGCATCTGGGGTGTGATCTATATTGTCTGACGTCAGCGCGAATGGGACAGTTTAGGTTGATTTGATAAGAGAGGGTTTCTGGCACATCGTAACCACCAAGGAGTGGAGATGAGACAGACGCCCGGAATCAAGCAGAGCCATGGCGAGATGGTCGTCAAGTCGTCGCCTATGCGCCAACAGGACAGCTTTGCGCTCAGGGACCTTGCCGTCGCCAGATGCGTAGAGCTCTGCAAAAGATCGCATTTCCGTCAAAGGCACTCCTGTCGAGCGAAGTGACGCCAATAACTCCAACCAATCGACATCTGTCTTCTTGAACCTGCGTTTGCCATCCGAGCCGCGTTGGATGAAGGGCATAGCCCCGATTTCTCATGGAAGCGAATTGTCGAGATGCTGAGCCCGGTGAGTCCGGCAACTTCTGAAATCATCATACTATCAGACCCTTTCGCCCAGGCTCCTACAGTCCTGAAGCTACTTCAGGTCAAGCGTCTTTTATAGAGCTTCTCAGCAATCGGCTTTCGACGACAGTGCAGCATAGGATAAATAGGACTCTCAACTTCCATTAGATTGGTCGCCGCATGCCCTACTGCCAGATGGTAGCGCTCAGGCAAAAAGGCCAGTTGCAAACAAATCAGGCGTTCGCCCACTGCCCGCAATGGGTTTCTTTCAACGTGCCCTGTCCGGCGTGTCTTCCGGTTCACGTGCAATCAGGGCTTCGATCTGCTGCGTGACAGGTTCCGGCAACGCACCGTGCGAGAGAGCTTCCACAAGTCCTTCGATCTGTTCGACGGTGCGAGCGCCTGGAAGCCAGATCGTTTTCATCGGCACGAAGGGCGAATTGGACGGCGAATGGCTGTCCATCACGGCAGTTGGAGCATCATGGCTACCCTTGCCGCGTTTGGTGTGGCGCTGTTCAGCGCGCGCGATTTGCTGGTGGCCACCACGTCACCGTCCTGACCCGCAACCTGCAAAAGGCCGACGCATTGCCCCATCCGGTACGCCTGATCACCTCACTCGAGCAAATTGACAACACAGAGCGCTTTGACGCCATCGTCAATCTGGCAGGTGAGCTGGTGGCAAACGCGCATTGGACGCGTCGGAAACGCGCGCATCCTGCAGTCTCGGGTCGTGATGACGAAAGATTTCGTCGCACTGATCCGCAGGCTGGATCAAAAACCATCTTGCCTAATCACCGGTTCCGCCGTGGGCTGGTATGGGCCGCGGCAAGACGAGATCCTCACCGAAGACGACACCTACCACCCCGTCTTCATCCATGAGGTGTGCGACACATGGGAGCGCGCCGCTGCGCCAATCGTGGGTATGGGCATCCGGGTTGTGCAACTGCGTAGCGGTCTGGTGCTAGGGGTAGAAGGCGACATGCTGGCCCGAATGCTGACACCTTTCGAATTTGGTGCCGGTTGTCAGCTGGGGGATGGACAACAGTGGATGCCCCGAGGAACGCCGCGCCCGCCGCACAACGCCGGAACCCAGACGAATCCCAGTGTTGCGCGAGGCAAGGGTAGGACGTGTTACGGCTTGGCTTGCTTGTTGGTGCACAGACCCAGAAGCGCATAAATCGGGCAGAATTTCATGAAGGCCGTCAGCACAAACACAGCTCCAAGCCAACCCCAGGGGCCGATGGTGCCGGTCAGTGCCAGAAGGATCAGCACGCCACCGAGGATCAGGCGCAGAACCCGGTCGACAGAACCAACATTAGACGTGAATTGCATGGTCGAATCTCCTTGATTATCTGGTCCAAGATTCGCTGTTTTCCAAACCGTGTTATGTGACGAGGTCACACAACTCCCGTTCTGGCATGGTGGTGCAGGGCTGGGCGATCCTGCAGATAAATCACACCTCGCTCAAGCCTGACCCATCCCCGATGTTCAAAATCCTTGAGGATACGGGACATGACTTCGCGTGCGCTGCCCAGTTCGGCCGCAATGCGCTGGTGCGTGGTGCGGATATCGCCCGAATGTGCGCCTTGATCCAAAAGCCACTGCGCCAATTTCAGGTCCATCCGGTTAAGTAGAAGATCATCGATAACCTCGGACAGTTCAACAATGCGTTGTGAAAACGCCATGAAGACCGCACCTCGAAATTCTGCATCTGTGGCCAGCAACGTGTTGAACTTGTCCCGCCCGATGGCCAGCGCCGTCACCGGCCCCTCGGCATAACCGAACCCTGAATAGGGGATGTCCGACAACATGCACGAGGTCGTCATAACGCAACTGTCGTACGGGCCAACCCGATAAAGAACAACGGTCCGCCCTGACGGGCTGGTTTGTTCCACTCGGACGATGCCCGAACGAATGATCAAAAACACCTCACCGTAAGCGCCCGGTGCAAACAGTTGGTATCCGTCTGGTATGGCCAGACGACTTCCTTCGGACTTGAGCCGGTCGAGAATTGCCTGGCTCCAGTTCTGTTGGGTCACTGCTTTACCTCCGTATCACGCTCTCTTCCGGGTTTTTTGCCTTGGGACCCTCGCGGGCAAACCCAATTAATCTGTGACGAACCCATCTGCACAGGATCAATGTTGAAGATTCTGTCAATTCAAGCCTTGAATACCAACACCTCATGGGTCCGAAACGAGCTCCATTATCTTTTGGAAGGCTTCCCCATTCCTACGGGTTCCCCGGAACGACTGTCCCCGTTGCGTTTGAGTGCCGGAACGTCAAAGTCATCGCTGTCAGATGGGCGGAAGTCGAGATGACTCCTGAGAGCCGATTACCGGCCTAACAACTGGCGGGAAAATCGCCTCTCCAGCTCCGTCTGTGCAGTTCTCAAAGAAATCTGCGACAGAACCTTATTGTTTCAAGGATGAATAGCATTCTCAGGGCATCTTGAGATCATAGAAGTGTGCGGCGGTTTCTCTGAACACAGCCGATTGGGCCTCAGCCGGAACCAGATCACGGTAAGCCTGTACCAGCGATGTGTAATTGCCATAGAGTTTGTCGACCGGGAAATTCGAGCCAAACATGACCCTCTTTGGTCCGAATTGTTCAAGGCAAATCTCCACGATCGGGCGAATACTCTCAGGCGCCCAGTGGTGATCGAACATGCCCAGACCTGAGAGCTTGCATGAGACGTGCGGCAGATCAGACAGCTCGCGCAGTCTTTGAGCCCAGCTTTTCAGGCCCGCCGGAGTGCGGTCATATGGTGATCCGGCATGGCATAGAGCGACTCGTGTATTCGAGGCTTGAGCGAGAATTCTGGTGGTTTTTACGATCAAATCAGGAATGAGCTGCAGATCAAAGCTGAGATCACGTCGTCCAGCCTCCTTCAATCCGTCCAGAAACCGCGGATCATCCAGCAGGAAATTGGTGCCCGTCTGCGCGTCCTCTCCGGGTGCGCGCCCGACGATCTGGCGCACACCGCGTACAGTTGGAAGAGCCTGAAACGTATCAAGCTGGGCGTGTAGGTCAGCCGAGGTCAGGTCACAGAACACAACCTGCGCCATTGGCCAGTCTGGATTGGTTTCGGCGACAGCTTGAACCCACCGGGCTTCGTCCAGACCGTTTTTGGCCCCCACCTGGATATGGATCGAGGCACCGACTCCGCAGGGCGCGGCTTCGGACCGGAACTCGCGCAGTAGATAATTCCGTTGAATCGGCGTCGGGTCGCCAAAGAACCTTTCCACCCCGCGCGCCATCAGCCAGGGGTAGTTTACAGCTTCAAGGTCCCAAAGGTGGTGATGGGCATCGATCCAGCCGGTCATGTTCGCGGTACTTTCGACATGCGCCCCAAAATATCGACACCCTGTTGTTTCCAGAAGTGCAGCAGGTCAATGAAAACCCAGTTCTCGGCCAGCTTGTCACCCGCGCGACGATAGATGTCGATCACACGGAATTCACCGGCCTTGCCTGTGGCGGGCATACCCATGAACCCGCCGGTGGGCCGCGCCGTGAAATTCGGCCAGCCGAAAAAGCCGCCATAGTGACCCTCAGCCAAGCGGCAAATGTGCTTGGTCTTCGAGCGGTCCGTTAAGGATGCGCGGAACGGGCCTGAGTGCTGCTTTGCATAACGCTCAATCGTATAGGTCGCACCGATCCCGGCGGGCCCCCACCAAATCATATCTTCGCTCCATGTCTGGCGCAATTCTTCCTCAAGGCTCAGGCCGCTGTTCCATTGGCCGAGATCGGAAATCATGGCATTGATCGTGTCGAGAGTTTTCTCGCCTTCTTCGGCAGGCTGCGGGCTGAACATCAACCCGTCATGCGTCATCGGTCCGGGTTGAACCAGATGGGCTGCAGTTTGAGGCGGGAAGGGCTGCAACCCGACCTGCATCATGAAATGCGGGATGTCGAAATACATCGCCGTTTCGGCGATCTTGCCATTCTCGATCTTGTTGAACTCACAATAGCGCAAAAACGCCATCTTGCCCGTGGGGGCGATGCCCAGCCACGCATTGTCGAACAGGCCCATCAGATGCCCCATTGAAACAACCCAGACCGAGGTGAATCCGTCCATCTCGTTTTTTCCGGCCATGAACACGTCCATCCGGCGCTGCATTTTCCTTAGACTTTGCTTCAGGGGACGCCAGAATGCCTGTGCTACGTCATGGGTGCCCCGAAGCTCATCAAACGGGTGGAAACCGCGCCACAGGTAGTCTTCTGTGCAGAACTCAGACAACGTGTTGGCGATATCCGATTCTTTTACGCTGCTGAGCGCCGTGTAGTAATCCAAGATGATCGATTTTTGGATTTCATAGGACATTATTATTTTCTTTCAGTTCTTTAGTCGCTGCCAAGGGGCGAATTGCGAGGAAGATGAAGTCGGCTTTTGCACACGCATGCAAAAAAAGCTTGCCAGATGTTTCTTTTGTTGTCTATGGTTTTGCAAGCGTATGCACTACGAGTGCAGCAGGGAGGACAGAATGGCCGAAATTCAACTTCGCAATGTTGGAAAGCGTTGGGGATCGTTTGTCGGAGTTGACAATTTTGACCTGACAATAGCCGACAAGGAATTTCTGGTACTTCTTGGGCCGTCAGGTTGCGGAAAGACCACGACAATGCGCATGATTGCTGGCCTCGAGGACGCATCTGAGGGTGACATCCTGATAGACGGCGCCCGAGTAAATGACATGGAGCCCAAAGACCGAGACGTTGCAATGGTGTTCCAGTCATACGCCCTGTACCCCAACATGAACGTTTACGAGAATATTCGCTTCCCGCTTAAAGTTCGCGGTATTGACCCTGCTACCCATGACGAAAAAGTGCGGCGCGCTTCGGCCATGGTTGAGTTGGATGACTTCCTGCACCGCAAGCCAGCGGAATTGTCTGGTGGTCAGCGTCAGAGGGTTGCCTTGGCTCGTGCCATAGTGCGCGAGCCGAACGTGTTCCTTATGGACGAGCCACTATCCAACCTTGACGCAAAACTGCGCGTTTCCACCCGCGCACAGATCAAGAACCTCAGCCACGAATTGGCGGTCACCACGATCTATGTCACCCACGACCAGATCGAGGCTATGACACTGGCTGATCGGGTTGTGATCATGAAACAGGGTGTCGTGCAACAGGTCGGTACTCCGGTCGATATATATGACACCCCCGCCAACACCTTTGTCGCCAGCTTTATCGGCAACCCGGCAATGAACCTTGTCGATGGCGAGGTTCAGGGTGGCGTGTTTCGCGCCAAAAGCACTGAGGTACACGGGTTGAACGCGCCCGACGGTCCTATCACGCTGGGGTTTCGCGCCGAGGACGCCAATGTTGTGGAAAGCGGCGGCGAGATCAATGCACCGATCTATACACAAGAGCTGTTGGGCGACAGCACCATGGTCTCGGTTCGGATCGGTGGTGCGCTGGTCTCGGTCAAGGCCGACAAAACCTATCGGGCCGAAATCGACGATCAGGTCTCGATTCATATCCATACCGACCACTGCCATCTGTTTGATGCGCAAACTGGGGCTCGCCTGGAAGGCTGAGAACCGCAAACGACACCCGTTGGGACGGGGTAACCAGGGTGCAGACTTCGAAGATGCACCCATCCATCTAGGGAGGAATATTGATGTTTCTGAAGAATATTGCATTGGCCGGCTCGGTAGCCGCCTTTGCCGCAAGCGCAGGATATGCCTGCGAAATCGGCGCACGTGTCAACATAGTCGGTAATGAATTTGCGGCCATCCAGGCCGTCGCAGCCGGAGCAAAGGAATGCACCGGAGCGCCGGTAGAATCCAACCTGACATCCGAGCACCAGACCATCAACGTGGCTGGCCTGTCAGGCAATCCGTCGGAATACACAACCGCAATCATCGCCAATAGTTCGGTTGTGGCACTGATGAACGAAGACGTTATTCGTCCGCTCAATGATCTGGTGGAAAAATATGGCCAGGACCTGCAGCCTGGGCAGCTGATCAAGATTGGCGACAACATCATGGCCGTCGCCTTTATGGCGAACGCGCAGCATCTGATGTATCGCAAGGATGTTCTGGAACAGGCTGGCGTCGAAGTGCCGACCACCTATGAGGAAATGCTCGAGGTGGCCGAGGCCATTCGTGCGCAGGGCATCATGCAAAACCCGGTTGGTGGAGCCTATGCATCGGGTTGGAACCTGGCGCAGGAATTCAACAATATGTTCCTTGGCTATGGCGGCAGCCATTTTAAACCCGGTACGGCGGAACCCAACGTGAATTCTGAGGCCGGTGTCAACGCCCTGAACATGATGAAGGCTTTGTCGGAATACATGAATCCCGACTTCCTGACGCATGACTCTAATGCCACCAATGCCGAATACCGCGCTGGCAACGTTGCGATCATGAATATGTGGGGCTCGCGCGCATCGCAGCAAACCACTACCGAAGGTGTGCTACAGGAGGTGATCGATGGCCATGCGATTGGCGCTCCGCTGACGGTTGGCGGCGGCACCACACCAGCGACGACCCTGTGGTGGGACGGTTGGACTGTCGGAAAAAACATTCCGGATGAAGAAGCTGAGGCCACGTTCATTGCTATGAAGCACGGCATCCGCCCGGACATGCTGAATGATGAAACCACGCCTCTGGCAGTTTGGCTTATCGAAGGTTACCAGCCTGGTAAAGATGCCCAAGGTGTGTTTGCGGCAGCCAAGATGGGTACACTGCCCTATCCGATGTTGCCTTACATGGGCTTGATGCACACGGCGCTCGGCAACGAACTTGCGGACTTCATGCAAGGTAAGGAATCAGCCGAGCAGGCATTGGCCGATGTCGAGGCTGCTTATCGGGCTGCCGCCATCGAGCAAGGTTACCTTCAATAAGATGTGCCTTGTGCGGGCGTTCTTGAACGGCGTCCGCACAAACACACCGATGAGAGGATTGCAACGTGCGCCATAAGACATTCCTTTGGTTCTTCTTGCCCACAGGTCTTGCGATGTTGTTGTTCATCGCCATGCCTATTGTCTCGGTGGTGACCCAATCGATTTTCGCCCCGCACCCGGCCGTTCTGTTGGAGGTTGAGAACTGCACCCCGCTTATCGGATGCACAACCGAGACCACTGTTGATCAAGCGGCCACTGCGGCCCTTCGCGCCGAGCAACCTCTGGGCCGGTTTGTGGGATTGGACATTTACTTTAATCGAGGCCATCTGGCGACACAGGAGTTTGGTCAAATCTGGGCCTCGAGTGACAATTGGGGCGAGTTTTTCTCGGAGCTCGGGAATTTGCCCTTTTATCGGGCAATGGCGTTTACGCTGACCTTCGTAGCTGTCGTGACACCGCTCACAATTGTATTGGGGCTGTTGATTGCGTTGGCGGTCAACTCCTTGCACCGGCAACTCAAGGGTCTGATGATCTTTTTCTCTCTTCTGCCCATGATTGTGACCCCGCTGATCGGCTCGCTCATCCTGTTTTGGATGATTGACAGTCGCGGGGTGATCGGAAACGCCCTCGTATATCTGGCCGGAGATCCGAATTTCAGCCTAAAAGCCTCAACAGGGCTGATGTGGGTAGCACTGATGGTCTATGGTGTTTGGCACGCCGCTCCTTTTGCCTTTGTCGTGTTCTATGCTGGTCTGCAAACCTTGCCCCAAGACCAGATCGAGGCTGCCCAGATCGACGGGGCTACGCGCTGGCAACAGGTCAAATTTGTGGTTGTTCCCCACCTCATGCCTCTGGTCACATTTGTTGCGCTGATCCAGTTGATGGATAACTTCAAGGTGTTTGAACCTATCATCGGCTTCAGCGCACAAGCGCATGCGCAATCACTCAGCACCTTCATCTTTTACGATCTCGGTGGCGAGACTCGGCAACTGTCTTCCGCTGCCGCTACCTCTGTGATGACGATAATCGGGGTCGCCATTCTTCTGTCGCCCGTGCTTGTCCGCACCTGGCGCGATTTCAAAGGAGCGAGATAATATGGCCAGCCGCGCACAAAGAATGCCTACAAGCCTTCGGATCGCCTCGTCCCTGTTTGTGCTCCTTTGGTTTATCCTGGCCGCCTTTCCGTTCCTTTGGACGGTTTGGGGATCGTTCAAGGTCGAGCTGGATTTCTTCTCGATCGCTGACTGGACCAACGCCCTGACCGGCGCCCGAACCGAAGCGGTTTACGGCTCGCCGTTCACCACCACCGGATATGAGGGCGCATGGATTCAGGAAGAGTTCTGGCGCAATGTTCTGAACACCGGGATCGTGTGTTTCTTTGTAGTTACCATCTCGCTGACCATCGGAACGTTAGGGGGTTACGCCCTTTCGCGGTCAACCTATAACTACACATTTTGGCTTTTGATCACGGCGTTGATTTTCCGTGCAATGCCGCCAATCACTCTGGTCTCAGGATATCTTCTGCCCTTCTTTGAATGGAATGTTTGGGGGATTCTTCCGACCACCATTATCGTGCTGGTGGCAATCAACCAGCCGTTCACCCTGTGGATGCTGCATTCCTTCTTCAAGAACATCCCAAGCGAGTTGGATGAAAGTGCTAAGGTCGACGGATGCAACCAGTTTCAGGCTTTCCGACGCGTGATCATTCCGGTGATGTGGCCGGGTGTCATTACCACCGGGCTGTTCTCCTTCCTGTTGGCCTATAACGATTTTGCTGTGGGCGCGATGCTGCTGTCCGAAAGCAACCGCACCATGGTGCCTGCCATCGCCGCCTTCCTCGGTACAACACAGACTGAGGGCAACGTGATGTTTGCTGTTGCGGCGGTGGTTTCAGCCACAGTTCCACTGTTCCTCCTGGTGATGTTCTTCCAGCGTCAGATCGTGGGCGGCCTAACCGCCGGGGCTGTGAAAGGCTGACACAAATGGGGCGCACTCATCCTCAGTCCGTATCTGCCCACGCGCACGCAGCCAGCCTGAACTTGGCTGCGCGCCGGGCCCGTCGGCCGGGACGAATTCCATTTGCTTTGATGCGCGCAGGTCCTCGTGCCAGCACACCGTCACAGCGAATAGGAACACGTTCTAAAAAGGAAAGCGCCATGAACAAGCGCGCAAATCGCCCAGCGATGGGTATTGCTACCGGAACCACGTTTGAAAACAAACAGCTTTATCGTCAGTTTCTCGAAAGCTTTGATAAGGGCCTCGGCGAGACCATTGAGACGGCCGCCAGCGAGATTTTCGCCGCAACGGCCACTACCGAAGCGAGCCATCCGATCAATGCAGCCCCCGATGGCAACGGCTACGTCAGCTCTGTCATCTTTGCGATATCAGAGGCGTTCGAGGGGCTCACCCGTCAGAACTATGTGGTCACGGGTGGCGAATACCTGGGAAGCGAGTGGGTCACCTCAACCGGGTATTTCCATGGTCATTTCACGCGACCGCTTTGTGGTATTCCACCCAGTGGCAAACTGGCATTTCTGCGGTTTGGTGAGTTCCACCGAATGGAAGATGGCAAGATCGTCGAATCCTATGTCTTCCTCGGCTTTGCAGAACTGATCATCGCACTCGGCCTCTGGCCTTTGAACCTACAGGGCTATGAAGGTGTCGTGCCAGGTCCGGCAACTCATGACGGCATCGTCATTGGGCCATCAGACCCAGCGCAGTCACGCGCCACAGCAGATCTGGTCGAGGACATGCTAATACAGCTGACGACCGAAGACCAAAGCTGGCGACCTTATTGGGATGACCGTATGGTGTGGTACGGTCCCGGCGGGCTAGGCTCTTATGCGACAGTGGATGCGTTTGCCGGCTTCCAGTCCCCTTTCGAAAACACGTTCGAGGGCTGGGGCGACGGCACGGATGCAGGCGTCACCGGCGTTGGTTCGAATTGCAAGGCCGGGGATGGCGACTATGCGTTCCTGTGCGGCTGGCCGCAGATCACCGGCGTCCACGTCAAACCCTTCCTGGACCTGGAGCCAACGGGAAAGCGCGTTTTTATGCGTGACTGCGACTGGTGGCGCTGCGCAGACGGCAAGATCATCGAGAACTGGTGCATGCTCGATATTCCACATCTGCTGTTGCAACTGGGTTACGACCTTTTTGCCGAAATTTCTGAACAGACCCAATGAGCTGTTCTGCCAGACATAACGCCATTGCGCGCCACCCGGCGCTCAACCGGATGCCAAGGGATTTTCTGACAGCAGGCTGACCTTCCCAGTCGACACAGAAAACCCCTTGGTAACCATAAAAGGAAAAAACACATGAAGGGCTCCCGCCCCGAACAGGCCGTGCTGACCAAAGACACGGACATGAGCAAGACAGACGAAACCCGCGCCGTGATCGAGGGCATGGTCGATGGTTTGAATGATCACCGCATCGACGATATCGGCGAATTCTTCGCCGAAGGGTTCCGCTGGATCGGCAACCAGGGCTGCGGCACCAAAACTGGGCTCAAGGAGTTTCAGAACAACTGGCAGCGCCCGTTCCAGGCAGCATTTTCTGATAAGACCTGCATCGACGAGGCCCGACTTTACATGGGCGAGTGGGCTGCCGCTTTTGGCCGACAGGAGGCGACTCATTCGGGCGAGTTCTTGGGCATCGCTCCGACGGGAAAGCGGGTCGAGATCCGTTACATGGATTTCTGGAAAGTCGTCGATGGCAAGATCATCGACAATTGGGTGAATGTCGACTTCGCCCATGTCGCCACGCAGCTTGGCGTTGATCTGTTCAATGGCGAAGGCTGGGAAGCATTTGACCGGGGAGAAAAAACTCCACCCCGGCCTGAAAACTGAGGATAGAGACAATGGCTATTGAATACCTGAAACGCGGCAAACCAGAAGCTGACCGAGCAGAAGACGATGCCAAAACCCGAGCTGTTGTCGAGGCAACGCTGGCGGATATCGAAACCCGCGGCGATATCGCAGTGCGTGAGCTGTCAGAGAAGTTCGACAATTACTCGCCGGAATGCTTCCGTCTAAGCCAGGATCAGATCGACGAATTGATCAACTCGCTGACTGAACGCGAACTGGCCGATATCAAATTCGCGCAGAAGCAGGTGACGAACTTTGCGCAGGCACAACGCGACTCGATGCTGGATATCGAGGTTGAAACTCTGCCAGGAGTGATTTTGGGTCACAAGAACATCCCTGTGCAGTCGGTTGGCTGCTACGTGCCGGGCGGCAAGTTCCCGATGGTGGCATCGGCGCATATGTCGGTCGCAACAGCAAAGGTTGCGGGTGTTCCGCGCATCATCGCATGTACCCCGCCGTTTCAGGGCAAACCCAATGCGGCCGTAATCGCAGCGATGCATCTGGGCGGTGCCCACGAGATCTACGTGATGGGTGGGATCCAGGCCATCGGCGCCATGGCGATCGGGACTGAGACCATTGATCCGGTTCACATGCTGGTTGGCCCCGGCAACGCCTTTGTGGCCGAAGCCAAGCGCCAATTGTTTGGCCGGGTGGGTATCGATCTTTTTGCCGGGCCGACCGAAACCATGGTGATCGCAGACAAAACTGCTGCGGACGCCGAGCTTTGTGCGACCGATTTGCTGGGACAGGCCGAGCATGGCTATAACAGCCCCTGCGTTCTCGTCACCAACTCGCACAAGCTGGCCCAAGAAACACTGAGCGAGATCGACCGTATCCTCGGAATCCTGCCCACCGCAGGTACCGCCAAAGTCAGCTGGGAAGAATATGGCGAGGTCATCGTCTGCGACACCTATGACGAGATGCTGCAAATGGCCGAAGACATTGCCTCCGAGCACGTTCAGGTCATGACCGACCGCGACGACTGGTTTTTGGAAAACATGACCTGTTATGGCGCGCTGTTCCTAGGGCCGCGCACCAACGTGGCCAACGGCGACAAGGTGATCGGAACCAATCATACACTGCCGACCAAAAAGGCCGGGCGCTATACCGGCGGGCTCTGGGTCGGCAAATTCATGAAAACCCACAGCTATCAGAAGGTCGTCACTGATGAGGCCGCGGCGATGATCGGCGAATACGGCTCACGTCTGTGTATGCTGGAAGGCTTTGTCGGCCATGCCGAACAATGCAACATCCGTGTCCGGCGTTATGGGGGCATCAACGTGCCCTATGGTGAAGGCGCACCATACCGCGAGACGGCCGATGCGACTTCGTAAGCGTGACGAATCTTGCGCAGGGATTCGACCGGGGCCCTACAGAATTTTTTGGATAAGAAGTTAAAATAATGCGAGATTTCGCAATGGATACTCACTCTACCCACAAGGTCCTGATCGCGCCCCTGCGCGAGGCAATGTATAAATTCGACGAAGCCGGAGTACGAGCGGCGCTGGAGGCGGTGATCGCGCCCGATGCTGCCATCCACATGTTGTATCCATTCGGAGATCTGACCGGCCCGCAGGAACTCTATGACACCTGTTACGCGCCACTTCTGAAATCCATGCCCGATCTTGAGCGTCGCGATTGGATCGTCATGGGTGGTCGGACAGAACAGGGCAACGACTGGGTTGGCTGCGGCGGCCACTACTTCGGCACCTTCGTCGCCCCCTGGCTGGACATCCCGCCGACCGGGCATCTGACCCACATGCGGTTCCACGAATTCTACCGCTTTGAAAATGGCAAGGTTGTCGAGATTCAGGCACTCTGGGACGTTCCCGAAGTCATGATGCAGGCGAATGCCTGGCCAATGGCCCCGTCTCTGGGGCTGGAGTTCTGCATTCCCGGCCCGGCGACTCTGGATGGCGTTGTGTCCGGACCGTGGGATGAGGTGAAATCTCTGGCCTCGTGCAATCATATCGTCGACATGCTGAAACATCTTGAGAAACACCCCAGCCAGGGTGGGTCCGAAGTGATGGAGATGGAGCGGTTCTGGCATCCGCGCATGAACTGGTACGGTCCCGCAGGGATCGGGACAGCGCGCGGTATCGCGGGATTCCGCAACTGGCACCAGATTCCCTTCCTCAACGGAATGCCCGATCGTGGTCAGTATGCCGACGAGATCACCTTTCACTTTTTTGGTGATGGCGACTACGCCGCTGTGACCGGCTGGCCGAACATGATCCAGACCGTCACCCATGACGGCTGGATAGGGATTGCGCCTTCGGGCAAACGGATCACTTTGAAGTCACTTGATTTCTGGCGTCTGGAAGGTGGGCTGATCCGCGAGAATTGGGTGTTGGTCGATCTGCTGGATGTGTATCGGCAATTGGGCGTAGATGTTTTTGCCCGACTGCGTGAGTTCAATAAGGCACGTGTACCGGGCACCATCCCATTCCCGGTCGGCGAGGTCTGATATGCCCCATTTTCCCAGCACCCCCAGTTTCGACCTGAGCGGCAAGCGAGCTTTGGTCGCCGGAGCCTCGTCGGGCATAGGCATGGCCTGCGCTGTGGCGCTGGCGGAACATGGTGCTGAGGTCACTTTGGCAGCGCGCCGTGCAGGTGCGCTGCAGGATATTGCAAAAGATATGTCGGCGCAGGGATGGTCTGCCAGGGTTCTGGAACTGGATGTTTCGGACGTGGCGGCAACCGCTGAAGCTGTAGCGCAAAATGGGCCGTTCGATATTCTGCTGAACTCAGCCGGGCTTGCCCGACACGGCAAGGCCGTGGAAACACAGCCTGAAGATTTCGATGCGGTGATAGGGGTCAATGTCAAAGGTGCATATTTCCTGACCCAGGCTGTTGCCAAAGGCCTACTCGACGTCGGCCGTCCCGGTTCACTGATCAATATCTCTAGCCAGATGGGCCATGTTGGTGGTCGCGAACGCGCGGTTTATTGTGCGTCGAAATTCGCGGTTGAAGGCTTCACCAAGGCGATGGCGCTTGAGTTCGGACCGTCAAAGATCCGGGTTAACACGATTTGCCCCACCTTCATTCTGACGGATCTGACAAAGTCGACTTTCGACGATCCGGATAAGCGGGCCTGGATTCTGGACAAGATAAAACTGGGTCGCCCGGGAGAGATTGAGGACATCATGGGGGCGGTGGTTTATCTGGCCTCGGACGCGTCGGCGCTGGTGACGGGCACGGCATTGATAGTTGACGGAGGTTGGACGGCAGACTGATGGCGACACAAAAAGTTACATCACTGGAAGTTGCCCGTCTCGCCGGGGTCAGCCAATCTGCGGTCAGCCGTGTGTTCACCCCCGGCGCGTCGGCGTCGAAAAAAACCGTTGAAAAGGTGCGCAAGGCGGCCAAGGAACTGGGCTATCGCCCGAACGTTCTGGCCCGCGCTGTGGTGTCCGGGAAAAGCCGGATCATCGGGCTTGTCGTGGCCTATCTGAACAACCAGTTCTATCCCGAGGCGCTGGAGAAGCTGACAAACACGTTACAGGAACGTGGATACCACGTGCTGATATTCATGGCTTCGCATGAGTCTGGAAACATCGACAATGTGGTCGAAGAAATACTCGACTTTCAGGTCGAAGGGATCATCGCCGCTTCGGTGGCTTTGTCCTCGGATTTGTCCGACCGCTGCCGAACGGCCGGTATACCGATGGTGTTGTTCAATCGGGCACAAGATGACACGGCAATGTCGTCAGTTACATCCGACAACGTTGCCGGTGGTCGAAAGGCGGCTGAGTTCCTGTTGGCAGCTGGGCACCAAAAGATTGGATATATCGCCGGGTGGGAAGGAGCTTCGACCCAGCGTGACCGCGAAACAGGGTTTGTTGCCGCCTTGCAGAAAGCCGGGGTTACGCTGCACGCCCGTGAGGTAGGAAATTTTTCGACGGAAGAAGCCCGGCAAGCCACGCTGAGGATGTTCGAAGCCGATCCGCCTGATGCTGTGTTTGTCGCCAACGATCACATGGCCATTTCCGTGATGGACACGCTGCGGTTCGAATTAGGGCTGAATGTTCCGGGCGACGTTTCGGTCATCGGGTACGACGATGTCACTGTCGCCTCATGGCCAGCCTACAACCTGACCACCATTCGACAGCCTGCCAATCGCATGGTCACCGAAACTGTCGATATTCTGCTTGGCAAGATTGAGGACCCCGATGCCGGCCCGCGTCGGGTCGAGATTGACGGGCCGCTGATTGTTCGAGGCTCCGCCCGCATACCTGAAGGATGGAAGACATGAAGGGATTTAATCCCAAATTCAAAGACTTTCCCGATTACATAATAGGAATCACCAAAGAAATCTGGGAAGATCGCGGCATTGCGACGCTGCACGACTATTATGCCCCGGACATCGTCGTGCGTTCGCCTGGGTCGGTGGTTGTCGGAAATCAGAATGTCATTGCTGCCACTATGGCGACCCTTGCAGAGTTCCCTGATCGTACACTGTTGGGCGAGGATGTGATCTGGTCGGGAACGCCAGAAGAGGGCATGCTGTCGTCGCATCGCCTTTTATCCACCGCGAGCCATCTCGGTGACGGTGTTTATGGCAAGGCGACTGGCAAGAAACTGATCTACCGCATTCTTGCCGACTGCCACGCAATAAACAACCAGATCAACGATGAGTGGCTCATCCGCGACCAGAGCGCGATCGTGCAGCAGATGGGCTGGGATCCCAAGGAATACGCCCGCGATCTGATCGCGCGCGAGGGTGGGCCAGACGCCTGCGTGCAGCCCCTCACGCCCGCGAACGATAGGCCCGGCCCCTATAAAGGCCGTGGCAATGACAGTGAATGGGGCCAGAAATACGCGGATATCCTGACCCGGATCATGAATGCCGATATGAGGGTGATCGAGGCTGAATACGACCGCGCTGTTCTGTCAGAATATCCCTGCGGCACGACCGGCCACAGTTGGGGGCCGGTTGATAGGTTCTGGATGGGTCTGCGCGCAGCGTTCCCACGTGCCGAATTCAAGATCCACCATCAGATCGGCCGTGACGACCCGATGATGCCGCCGCGCGCCGCGATCCGCTGGTCTTTGCACGGCAAGCATGACGGCTGGGGCGTGTTCGGCGTGCCCACAGGGGCCGAGGTCTTTGTGCTGGGCATCAGCCACGCCGAGTTCGGTCCGTGGGGTCTGCGCAAAGAATACACCTTGTTTGACGAAACCTCGATCTGGAAACAGATTCTGCTGAAGACCGGTGATCTCTAGAATGTCGCACCGTATCTCAAATCTGGATGCCGGGCAGGCGTTGCGGCGGTACCACGCCCATCGCGCCAGCCTGCGCGCCCGGCGGCTGAACAATCGCCCGCCGGGTGGTTTGGATTGATTTCATCAAACCCAAATCAAAAGGAGAAAAGATATGAGTACCATCGAAAGCCGCATCGTCCGTTATGGCGAACTGAAGCCTTGTAAAACCGCGTTCATCGACGCCCACACGCCAGGTTCAGACCAGAAAGAGAACTTTACAATCATTGGCGGCGGCGTCAGCGAAAGCCCGGATCAGCACGTCCACATCACCGACAAGATCGGGTTCAACATCGGCGCAGCGGGGCAACCGCCGAAATGCCGCAACTCACTGCACAGTCACACTACCGCCGAGGTGTTCTTTGTTGCTAAAGGTCGATGGCGGTTCTTCTGGGGTCGTTATGGCACGGCGGGCGAGTTCATCGCTGAAGAAGGTGACATCTTCAACATCCCGACCGGCATCTTCCGCGGGTTCGAGAATGTCGGCCAGGACTATGGCATGATCATGTCGATGTTGGGGGGCGACGATGCCGGTGGCGGCGTGACCTGGGCGCCTCAGGTGATCGAGGACGCGCAGGCCCATGGCCTGGTGCTGGGCAACAATGGCGTTCTCTATGACAGCAAGAAGGGCGAGGAACTGCCGCACAATGTGCAGCCCATGCCATTGCTGACCGAGGAAGAACTGAAAGCCTATCCCGAGGTTCCCGTTGAGGCGGTGATCGGCAAATATGTCGCCCGCTACTGGGACCTGATGGCGCTGGCGGCGGACAAGCCTGCGGTTGTGATCGGTGAAAACGGCCTGATCAAGGACAAGCCAGGGTTCGAGGTTGATTTCCTGACCCGTGGCTCGGCCGTGGCCGAACAGATCAAGGCGGACAAACCCGTGGTTCTGATGCCGGCCAGCGGCCATTGGCGCATCAGGATCAATGAGGTCGAGACCACCCTGTCCAACGGCGACACCGCACTGGTTCTGCCCGGCGAAAGCTACAGCGCCGAGCCGTCGATGACCGGAGAAGCGGGGCTGTATCGTATCACCGCAACCGACGATCCGGCAGGCGCGACCTGGACGGGTGCATAAAGCCAAAATTGCGTGTCCCGGTTTCATTCGGGGCGCGCTTAGCGCATCCAGCGCCGGGTTTCCGGCCCGGTGCTGGATCAAGATTTGGAAGGAGATGAAGACATGACCCGCGTTTCAACCACCCATGTGGGAAGTCTGCCACGAAATCAGAAGGTCGTTGATTTCATCTTTGCTCGCGAGCGAGAGGAACCGTTCGATCAGGCTGCATTTGACGCCTGCATGACCGCTGCCGTGTCCGAGACCGTGCGGAAACAAGCCAAGGCTGGGGTAGATATCGTCTCGGACGGTGAGACCTCAAAGATTTCTTACGCCACTTACGTCAAGGACCGGTATACCGGTTTTGCAGGTGACAGCCCGCGCAATGCGCCTGCGGACCTCAAAATGTTTCCCGGATATCTGCAACGTCTGGCGGATGATGGCGGCACGCCCCAATATGCACGGCCCATGTGCGTGGGCGAGGTGCGCTCAATAGGGCAAGTTGAGCTGCAGAAGGACATAGACAATCTCAAGGCGGCGATGACCGAACACGGGGTCGCGCGCGGTTTTATGAACGCCGCCAGCCCAGGGGTAATTTCCCTTTTTCTGCAGAATGACTTCTACCCAACGCGCGAGGCCTATCTGGCCGCGCTGGCCGACGCGATGAAAGAAGAATATGAGACCATCATTGGTGCGGGTCTGGATTTGCAGCTGGATTGCCCGGATCTGGCCCTGTCGCGGCATATGCTGTTCACCGATCTGTCCGACGACGAGTTCGTGAAAATCGCCAACATGCATGTTGAGGCATTGAACCACGCATTGCTAAATGTCCCAGCCGACAAGGTGCGCGTCCATATCTGCTGGGGCAATTACGAGGGGCCACATTGCTGCGACATCGGCATGGACAAGGTGTTTTCGACGCTGATGTCCACCAAATCTCGCTATGTACTGTTCGAAACCTCGAACCCGCGCCACGCGCATGAATGGACGGTATTCCGTGACCGCAAGGGTGAAATTCCGGATGACAAGGTTCTTGTGCCCGGTGTGGTGGACACCACGACCAATTTTGTCGAACACCCGGAACTGATTGCTCAGCGTATCGAGCGGTTTACGAAAATCGTTGGACTTGAGCGTGTAATCGCCGGATCGGACTGCGGCTTTGGCACCTTTGCCGGCTTTGGTGCGGTAGATCCGGATATCGCCTACGCCAAGTTGGGCGCGCTTGCCGAAGGGGCTGCCCTGGTCAAATGACGCCGCTTATCCTCTTGCCCGGAATGATGTGCGATGCGCGGTTGTTCGCTCCGCAGATTGACGCTTTATCAGGCAAATACCCGATCCTGTGCGCACCAATCGGAGGCCATGAAACGATGCAGGCGCTGGCCGCCGATGTGTTACTCTATGCACCCAAACGCTTTGCTCTGGCGGGACTCTCGATGGGTGGTATTGTGGGGATGGAGATCCTGCGTCAGGCACCGGACCGTGTGGCTGGTCTGGCATTGATGGACACGAACCCACTTGCTGAATTGGACGAGGTCAAAGCCACGCGCGGCCCTCAGATTGAGGCCGTCGGACGTGGCAACCTGCGCAAGGTTATGGCCGAAGAGATGAAACCGAACTACCTGACGGACGGTCCGCGCCGCGCCGCCATTCTGGATTTGTGCATGGACATGGCCATGGATCTTGGCCCGGACGTTTTCGTCAATCAATCCAAAGCCCTGCGTGATCGCCCTGACCAGAGCAACACTCTGCGCAACTTCACCGACACAGCACTCATTCTCTGTGGGCGCGACGATGGCCTGTGCCCCGTCTCAAGGCATGAGTTGATGCACGAGCTGATGCCACAAAGCCGGTTGGAGATCATCGAAAACGCCGGCCACCTGCCGACATTGGAACAACCGCAACAAACAACGGCGGCCCTGATCCGCTGGCTGGAGATGATATGAACCAATCCTTGCTGGACCTGCTGAAAAAGGTCGACACTCCGACTGTTTGTAACGCCATCGAAGTGGCGCAGGGCAAGCGCGGATTCAGTGAATTTACCTGGGGCACGATGTTGTGTTCTGATCCCGATGCGGGGGCGATGGTGGGATATGCCCGTACAGCGAAGATCGCTGCTGTGAGCCCGCCGTCAGAACCGCCTGAGGTGATCCGCCAACTTCGGAAGGACTATTACAGGCATATGGCAAGTGGGAGTGGCCCGGCTGTCACCGTGGTTGAGGATCTTGATTATCCAGATTGCGTCGGCGCCTTTTGGGGCGAGATCAATACGACGGTCCACAAAGGCTTTGGCATCAGCGGCGCTCTGACCAACGGCGTGATGCGGGACCTCGGCGACCTGCCGGATGGATTCCCGGTAGTTGCAGGGTCTGTCGGGCCAAGCCACGGGTTTGTGCACGTAAAAGAGATTGGCACACCGGTGACAGTTTTCGGCCTTGTGATCAAGGATGGCGATCTCGTGCACGCGGACCGGCATGGCGCGCTGGTGATCCCGCCCGAAGAGGTAGGCAAGCTTGAACAGGCGATTATCAAATTGCTTGAAACC
This sequence comes from Ruegeria sp. AE3, assembly GCF_056542225.1. Classification (NCBI taxonomy): domain Bacteria; kingdom Pseudomonadati; phylum Pseudomonadota; class Alphaproteobacteria; order Rhodobacterales; family Roseobacteraceae; genus Ruegeria; species Ruegeria sp. AE3. The sequence goes on from NZ_JBQFZL010000014.1 coordinate 64,178, forward strand.
GAAAAACTGATTCTGGATCCCGCCCGCGCAACCGGGTTCGATTTCGACGCGTTCGAAAAAGCATGGGAGGCGTTTGAAGCCTCTCGGACTTAAACTTGGGACCGTCTGGTTCCTCCGCAAGTATCTTCGAGAACTGAAAGGATGGAACTGGAGAGGCGATTATCCTACCAGTTGGTTAAACTGCTGAAACGGGCGGAGCCCAGGCGTGAATTGACCTTTGCGGATTATGTTGACCGGCATTGCCAAGTCATCAGAAGTGGATTGGAATAAGCGTGAGACCGCGCAATCAAGCCGATAGCCCGGTAGCATAACCTTGCCACAGCTTGAACGCGTCGGCTCTGACATGGCGGTAGGAGAGAGTGGAAAGGCGATAGCGGCGGGGACGAAAGATCGTATTGATTTGGTTATGGGCGACGAGAAATCGTTGCTCTTAGGTTAGTGATTTGAACCGACCCATCATCTTTTCCCGCTTTCGCGTCGGCCGGTGTGACCCATCGATCCGGTTGTTGAGCCCCTTGTGCGCCCGATGGTCGGCGCCCGGCGCGATGACCTTGAACGGCTTGGTATATAGCTACGCAGCTTGTCCGTGATAACGACACGTGGTTCGCCATAGGCAGCAACCAATCGACCGAAAAAACGCTTTGCGGCTTTGGCATTGCGGCGAGGCTGGATCAGAATGTCGAGTACATCTCCATTGCCATCGATTGCACGCCACAGCCAATGTTTCACGCCGTTGATCGGGACGACCACTTCGTCCATATGCCATTTTTCGTGCGGCTGGGGCCGGTCTCGTCGGATTCAATCCGCAAACTGAGACCCTAAACGGTTCACCTAAAGGCGAATGGCTTCGCGGCAGAAGATCACGCCGCGCTCCCCCAACAAACCCTCCACATCCGCCGAGCTGAGCGCAAACCGATGATATGCCCACGCCGCATAAGCGATGATTTCACGAGGAAAACGGAAGCTTTCAGCCGCGGCAATGAAGTCGGTATGGTCATGTTACGCGCTATCCGAAAAGGACAGCGCGATCAACTTGGCAATGCCTGTTGCTCAATTCCTAGTTTGTGGGCCACGAGAATTGTTGACAAGGCCGTTATGCAAATGCTGTTTTCGTCAAAACCAAAAAGGTCATCATCCCCAGCGGTGGCAGGGTTCTTTGCTCTCCGACGGTCAGTACATCCTCTTGCAATACTGTGTCGATTTCGAAATCAGAATGCCAACCAATTGTGTTTGCAAGCGGGGCAAAAACCCGTTCAAGGGAAGCAATCAAACCCCGCTTTCGTTGGAAGTGGTTGGTGATTACCACTCTGCCGCCCGGTTTGCAGACCCTCGCTATTTCTGCCATCACCCTTTCCGGTTCGGGAACGACGGACAGCACATGCATCGCCGCAACCGTATCGAAGTGGTTGTCCGGAAAATCAAGCGAGCGGGCATCCATTTGCCGCAGCTCCTCGACGTGACTCAGTGATTGGGCTTCCACTTTGTCGCGAGCCTTTTTCAGCATCTCCTCGCTGAAATCGATCCCTGTCACCTGCATCTCGGGCTTGTAGTGTTCCAGTGACAGACCAGTGCCCACGCCGACCTCCAGTACTTTGCCCGGGTGTCTATTGATATAGTCAACCGCGTGCTGCCGCCCAACACAGGTGATGGCTCCAAACGTCTTGTCATAGACGGGCGCCCATCGAGCATAGGAGTTTTGAACGGCTTTTATGTCCATATCAGGTCCTTAACGGTTAGAAGAGACTTCCTTGCCACGCCAGGCCCAGGCAACCGTTCCCACATATCCAACGCAAAGCGCGATCAGCGTGACCCAGGGATAGGTCAGCAGCGCCGCGCCAACAACAGCGACCCCGATGAGAAAGTATTTTGCATTCTCGCGCGAGATCCGCGTCGTCTTGAAAGACCAGGTTGGTATCCGGCTGATGAGCAGCAGACCGATGACCACCATGTAAAGACAAATCAATATGCCGGGCAGCAGCGGGGCGTCTGCAAAAGCGAAGGAAACATACATTGGCAGCATCACCAACAGCGCCCCCGCAGGGGCCGGGACCCCTTTGAAATAGGCATCGTTCTGATCACAGGCTTCGGATTTGCTACCCACGTTGAAACGGGCAAGGCGCATCACGCAGCATACCGCATAAAACAGGACGGCAAGCCACGCTGCGTTTTGAATATCCTGCAAGGCCCAAAAATGAAGAACGAGCGGCGGGGCCACTCCGAAGTTCAGAAAATCTGCGAGTGAATCTAGTTCCGCGCCGATTTTGCTGTCACTGCTGAGCAGGCGCGCAATACGCCCGTCCAACCCATCCAGCACGCAAGCAGCAATAATGAGCTGCACCGCAAGAACGTAATTGCCCTGTACACCAAATCTGATCGCCGTCAGGCCCGCGCATATAGCTGTTATGGTCAGCGCGTTGGGCAACAAATGGATCAGCGCGAACCCGGTCTCTTCCTGCTTAGATGGTTTTGCCACAGATCCCACCACCTATTTTTGTTCAGGTGTGCGCAAACTAGCTAGGACGGTTTCGCCCGCAATCATCGTTTGCCCGACACGCACCTGTGGCTCGACACCATCAGGAAGATAAACATCCAACCGAGATCCGAACCGGATCAATCCAAACCGTTCTCCGGTTTGCAGCTTGTCACCGGGTTTTACGAAGCAGACGATCCGTCTGGCAACTAGGCCCGCAATTTGGACAACAGCCAGATCCTGACCGTTTGCCATACGAATACGCAAGCTGTTGCGTTCGTTGTCGGCACTGGCCTTGTCCAGGGATGCGTTGAAAAACTTGCCGGGGCGATAGGCAACAGCGGCAATCTCACCTTCAACTGGCGTTCGGTTTACATGGCAGTTGAAGACGCTCATGAACACGCTGACACGGGTAAGCGGCGCGTCCGGCATCCCAAGTTCGCTTGGAGGTACCGCCGCTTCGATCAGCGAAACCACCCCGTCCGCCGGGCTGACGATCAAACCCTCTTCCGTCGGCGGCACACGTTCCGGGTCGCGAAAGAAATAGTAACACCAGATCGTGAGACCGACGCCAATCCAACCCAGAATGTCAGAAAGTAAAAACAGGCCGACAGCTATTGCGGCAAAGATTGCGACAAACCGAATACCTTCAGGGTGCATCGGTTTGATGAACGTATCGCGCATGCGCATCGCAAGCTTTCCCCCGATCAATTTATTGCACTTTCATAGGAGGATTGGTGAGGAACGCAAGTGTGACGAGCGCAGTCAGTTCATCCTTTGACGATATCTGATGCACAAACCTGTTTCGGCCAGTGCCGTCGCTTCTAGCCGACGATGCGTCCCTTATTCCAGGTTGGTCGAAATATGCGGACGGCTGGTAAGTTTGGGGTCGTTTACTCTGATCCACCAATCCGCCATCCTGTTCCAAGTGGCAATCCAATTTTACTGAACGCAGTGAGCCTCCCCAACTGAACTGGTCCACCGTTATGTTTAGGAAACGGAGGACCACGAATGGCAAACAAGCGACCGAAGCCCGAAGAGATTGTCGTAAAGTTACGGCAGGTTGAAGTTCTGATGGGGCAAGGGATGTCCCGTCTTGATGCGATCAGGCAGATTGGTGTTGTTGAGCAAACCTACTACCGCTGGCGGAAGAAATGAGCCGTTGAACGCGCCATAGGTTCGAGCCCAACGGCGAATGCGGAATGGATGTAGATCAGTTGAAAGAACTGAAGCGGCTTCAGAAAGTGAACGAGCGGCTGAGACGCGCAGTTTCAGATCTGACGCTGGACAAATTGATCCTGACGGAAGCCGCAAAGGGAAACTACTGAGCCCCTCTCGTCGTCGTACATGCATCGATCATGTCCGCTGCCAGCTCAAAGTATCTGAGCGGCGCGCCTGCCGCGTGCTTGGACAAAACCAGTCTGCGAAACAGTGTGTCCCATAAGGTCGCGCAGACGAAGACCGACTGGTGGCCGACATGATCGAGCTTGCCCGACAGTACGGCCGATACGGCTATCGCCGGATCGCTGCGCTGCAGAGAGAGGCTGGATGGTCTATCAGCGATGGGTGGATTGAACGGAGAGCCATTGATGCGCCATTGTTTCGAGCACAATGGCGAGCGGCGACGAGAAGGGCTGAAAGTGCCAGTGAAACAACCGAAGAAAGGGCGGCTCTGGCTGAACCCTCTCGGGACATTTCTGCGCAAGGTTCTGTCGCAAGTTCCTTGGCAGGCTGAGGAGATGGCGCAGGTGGATCTATTATCCCGCCAGTTTAACAAACTCCTGAAACGGAGAGAGTCCGGGCGTGAACTGACCTTTGCGGATCATGTTAACCAGTTCGATACCAGCTAGGGCAGACGCAGCTGACGAGAAAGACTTGAAACCCAACATGGACCTGATCCTCCCCCTCTGAAGTGGTCCGCCGCTATGGTTAAGAAAACGGAGGAATGGAGTTCACCCCGTTTCTGGTCCGGGCTTCATGCGACCTTTCGGGTTTCCTTCAGTTGGGCCGCAAAGTCGCTCGGCGTCAAGTTTCCGAGCGATGAATGCGGCCTGGTTTAGTTGTAATCGGATCTCCAGTTGTTGATCCGGGCCCGAGCGTCATCCATGGACAGGAACCATGACGCGTTCAGACATTCCTGGCGAAGCCGGCTGTTGAAGGCCTCGACGTAGGCGTTGTCCGTTGGTTTTCCGGGTCGGGAGAAGTCCAGTTCGACCTTGTTCAGGTAGGCCCACTGATCCAGCAGCCGACCTGCGAACTCCGGGCCGTTGTCGACGCGGATGCTGCGGGGCTTTCCTCTGGTCCGCGCCAGCCGATCCAGTTCGTCGATGACCTGGTAGGCTCGGAAGTTCGTTCTCGCAGAGGTCGCGAGAGCCTCTCTCGTATAGAAGTCCACGATGGTCAGAATCCGGAATGGCTTTTCGTCGAACAACCGATCCGACATGAAGTCCATTGCCCAGACATAATTCATACCGTCGGCTTCGGAGCGGCCGGATCGATACCGGCAGGCGCGCCGCCGTTTCGGGCTGCGCGTCCGGATCGACAGTCCTTCTTCGCAATAGAGCCGGTACAGGCGCTTGTGGTTCAGGTGCCAGCCCTCGCGCTGCAGCAGAATATGCAGGCGGCGATATCCGTACCGCACACGGGTTTCGGCCAGTTCTTTCAGCCGCATCCGAAGTTCCACCTCGGGATCGCGACTGAATTGATATCGGTGAGAAGCCCGCCCGAAGCCCATGGCCCGGCATGCCCGACGCTCCGACACTTCGAATACATCCTGATAATGCCGGACGACCTCGCGGCGGCGGAAAGGCTTCACCACTTTTTTCGCAGAGCATCCTGAAGCATCGTTTTGTCCAGAGTCAGATCGGCGACCAGACGCTTCAGCTTGCCGTTCTCATCTTCGAGCTGTTTCAGCCTGCGGATCTCGGACACGCCCATTCCTGCGTAGACCTTCTTCCAGCGATAGAATGTCGCTTCCGCGATCCCCATCTTGCGGCAAATCTCGCCAACCGTCGTTCCGGCTTCGGCCTGCCTCAGCGCGAAGGCAATCTGCTCATCGCTGAATCGTTTCTTCGGCATCGGTACACTCCCTCTCTTGCTAGAAATGTACCCAAAATTTCGCAATCAGTTCGAACCAGTTTCAGGGGGCAAGACCAAGTGTGTGGAATCGACTCTTTCACCCTGTAGTGGCCGCTTGAAAGGACCTCAATCTTATTGTCGGCAATTAATTGCAGTAATCCGGCCTGGTCCGGTAGAACGACGTAGGGTTCGATACTCGCATTGGCGACCAATTCACTTGGATCAAAAACGGCCAACCCACCACGATAAAATCGCATCATTTCGCGAATGGTCCTACGGTCTTGATTGGGCACGGGCCTAGGGTTGCCTTCGTTATCCAAAGCTACCATGCCCTCGACATCAAGTTGGTAGCCCCGATTTCCAATCTTGAAGCTCTTAGTTTCTTGATAGGCTCGTAATGCCTGAGCCTGCCTTTCCTTCGAAGGCAGTCCCGAGGGAATTTGAATGTTGTCCAGCGTGTAGGTCGCAATCGGGTAGGTGACACGTGCTGACATTCTGGCGCTTAGTTCTTGTGAAAGAGCATTCAGTTCTTGCCCGGTTTTGGTGGCATGTTTCCTCACACAACTACCGGGGGTGGCAAACGTTACGGCCTCTGCACTCACCCCACGCACGGCTGCGCCTGGGCCAAACTGCGTAGTGCGAGGTTGAATAACCAAGTTTTTGATCCGATCAGTGGCACCCTCGAAATTCCATACAAGCGGGTCATAGGCTGTTGCAAAAACATATAGCGGTGTATCACCGGGCTCGACAATAAATGTCGCCGCGGTTGTTCTTTTTCCTTTCCCATTCAAAGCAATATTTGAAAGCGCTGGCCCCTGATACCCAGATAAAATAACGAGTTCATGCCCCTTGGGAACATCCGGCGCTTCGCAGCGGACAGAAGTTTTGCTTTTAGATAGGACGTTCCTGCGCTTGGACGAATTGAGCAGATCAGGGTCGATGGCTCTGATTACCGTCGAGATCTCGACAATATCTACTTTACCATCATTATTGAAATCAAATGCAAAAAGCTACTCGCTGCGGAACTGTTTTTCTTGCTGGTTGTCAAAGTAGGCTTCCAACTCAAAAATGCTCAACTCAGAGTCACCGTTCCGATCATACTCGGCTTCAGCTAATGCCAACTGGGCTCTGATGGGGTGTTTGATAAGATGGGATTGCGTCTCGATTTCTTTTTGTGAAATCTGAAAGTCCCCGTTCAAATCATATGCCATGATTGGCATCAGACTGCTGGCGCGTTGCTGTGCGTAGTGCTGCAACGCCGCAGTTTCAATCACGTCCTTCGTCAGCAGACCATCCGGTGCATACCGGTAAATCAGGCTAGCCGCTTGTTGCAGATACTGGTCTTTTGAACAGCTGATCTGCCCAAGCAGATCGGGTGCCAGCTTGTTTGCAAATGCGGAAACATCCTGTTGGCTCTTTTGTTCCTGCGCAGCGGGCGTACGTGAATCTGAGCGGAACGGCCATCTTCTTGCTTCGACGATAGCCTCACCAAAGATGCGTCCGTGTGACCTTGGAGGGTCCAACAATGCGGATCAGCAATCGTCACACGGTCAAGTTCGTCCAAAAGAAGATGAATGTCTTCAGAATGCCAACTCAATAGATGTCCGGTCGCAATCTCAACCAAGTTGGCGGCACCATTGTTCAAGTTCAGCACCACTCTGTCCGCGTTGTGCCTAATCGAAGACAAGTCGGGGCGCGCAACCCCACCCGCCTTCCACGTCAAAGTCGTTTCTGAAACACCATCTTGAGTGGCCTCTTCGACTTGTACGTCTGGACCAGCGGCTGCACCGAAATCCAGTGAATAACGGCCTAAAGGTCCCTCGGCCGACAAAATCGTGTACAAATCTTTTCCCGTCACTACAAAAGTGCCAATAGGGACACGTACTTGCAAGTCATCGCCATCCAGTTTTGTCTTATAGAGTTCGTCTGAAAACGATAGGCTTGGGAGATGGGTCCAATCCAAACGGGGATCCAAGACAACTGTATCAAACCAATCAGCTTGAATCTCCGCTTCACCGTAGTCTGTCGTTTGAAGAAACTCTCCTAAAATGACCAAAGTATCAAACTGGTCATTGTGGATATCTATCAGTTCAAAATCGAATATGTGTCCGCGCCCGAACACCTTAGTGTACGGCCCGATGATGCCGATTTTGCCAAAACCTTCGCTGCCTGTGCTCGAACCGGTGATCTCTCCGCCAAGAGAATACCGCTCATACAGACCGAACTTGGATTTCAAAGGATACCATGATGCGTTCTTTACTCGGGCCAGGTCGTTCGATACCGGCAGATCGGCTTCGATTGGGTATTCGTATCTGTTTCCCTGGTCAACTGAACGAGGAGATCCCGCAGGATACACAGCAAAAGTCAGTTATTCGGCAGCGTCCACGCGAACCGTCCTGATGCCCGGATCGACGCGGCTGTAGGCAGCCAACAGTCGCGCTGTCCACTTTTGCGAAATATAGTCGGCCATGAAGCGTGACGGCGCGACAAGAACAACGCGCCCCCCTGCCCTTTCTGCTTCGGACAGATGTTGAAACCAGCTGGCCCATAGTTCTGGATCGCGCCCGTGAAGAATCGCCTGAACCTGAGACCACACATCCCCTTCGGTGCTTTCCGGGGCATTTGGTTTGGTCGCGAAAGGAATAACATTCGTTTCAGGTTCTGGCACGTCGGTCATCCGGGCTTGAAAGTCTGTTCCGATAACAGGCCAAACCTCTTCGGTGTCTATCAGGATTTGTTTCAGGTCAATCTCGTACACAGCAACACGACCCCGCGCAGCAGGCCGTTTTACCGTTATCCAACCTAATGCGCGAAATCTGGACATTTCGCGCTTTACTGTTCTTTCGTTCACTGTCCACAGGCGCGCAATTTCTTCCCGCCCAATGGATAATTCGTTGTTACGCCAGTTATATCGGGTCGTAATCAACGCAATGATACGCAGAATACTTCGTTGCCGGTGCTTGTCGCCTGACAGCGCATGAACGGTCAGTGCGGACAGTATATCATATTTTAAAGCCGGCGCATTTCGCCCGACCGGTTTCGCAAGCTGCATACCCGTTCTCACCGCTCTGTCTGCCTCAGGCGGGTGTGTCCCGCCAATCTCGCGCCGTTTGCCAACGCTTTTCACCATCTTGGGATAATTAGCGTCCAAAGCTTCGATTCTGTCAAGAAGAGACTGGAACTTCGCCTGATCTTGTGCGGATCAATCTCAAAAAACTAAAAGAAATTTGGTGAAGTATTGGTGATGGGGGCCATTCTGGGTGTCCCCCTATCGGCCCTTTATGTCCCCCTATATGTAGCATTTCTTGCCAGAATGCCCCCCAATATACTGGTCGCCGGGGGCCTTCCGGGCCTTATGGTATTCACAGGGTCCGCCGAATCGCTTCGTAGGGTTTAAGGCCTTGTTTTCTTACCCACGGGTAAGAGCGCACCCTCATCATAATTTCTTTTGCGTAAAGTGCAAATCAGGCGTAAATAGGAAACGAGCAGAAATTTACGTTCCAAACTACGAGACCTGAGGCATGTACACGCACGAAGACCTGAACGCATTGCGCAATCAGTCCCTCAAATTGCAGGGCTGGATTCGCCAGCAGACCTTTAGCCCTGAGATGGAGAAAACGCTCCGCCGGTTTTCCAGTTGGGAGGTGTCCGAACTGATCTTCCGGGTTAACCAGTCGACCTTTCGCGGAAAGCTTGCAGCCGATCCTTCCCTGCCTGGCGGAGAAGTTGAGCCCGACGGGCGTCAGCGCTGGTTCAGCCTGGAAGAGGTGAATGAGCTGCGGCGACGGCTCAAGATTAATCGCAAGTCCCTGATGCCCCCTCGCCCTGAAGGCAAGCGCGCCATTCGTGCGGCTGTCGCAAACTTCAAGGGAGGCGCGGGAAAGTCGACCGTGGCGCTGCACCTCGCCCATGCGGCCGCCCTGGACGGGTATAGGGTCCTCGTGGTGGATTTCGACCCTCAGGCAACATTGAGCCATTCGATGGGCCTGACGGATGTGGCCGAAGACTACACGGTTTGGGGGATCATGGCGCGCGACCTCATTCGTGAGACAGAGCGCATGAATAACCGCCCCGCCGCTGCGGAATCGGGAACCACCCTGCCCCGCCGGGAGTTGCCGCCCGCGATAACGGACATGGGCCTTGGTGATCTGCGAATTGGTGATTTCATCAAGAAGACCTCTTGGTCGACGATCGATGCGATACCTTCCTGTGCGAACGCAGCCTTTGTTGAATTTGCGTCGGCCCAGTACCGGCACCTGAATCCCGAATGGTCCTTCTTTGCGTCGGTTTCCCGGTATCTGGATCAGATTCCGGATGATGCTTATGACCTCATTCTGTTCGATTGTCCGCCCGCAATCGGATACCAGTCTATGAATGCGGTCTTTGCCGCTGACATGCTTTATATCCCTTCTGGGCCCGGATATTGGGAGTATGACTCGACCACATCGTTCATCGGCCAGTTGGCAGAAGCGTTGGAAGATCTGGCCTATGGGTTCGACAAGACCTTACCCACGGGTAAGATTGGATTGCCCAAAACCTTCTGTGAGTTGCGGTTCCTGTTGACGCGGTATGAACCGGGCAATGCGCTCCATCTGGCGATGTTTGATGCCTTTAAGAAGGTCTTTGGCGAACATGTCGCTCAGCACCCGGTAGAAATGACCCGCGCGGTGGAGCAGTCGGGACGTTTTCTGAGTTCGGTTTACGAAATGGACTACCGCGAGATGACCCGCGAAACCTGGCGGCGCGCCCGCTCGACTTTTGACAATGTGTATGAGGAATTTCGGGGCGTAATGTTATCGGCCTGGGACAAGGTGGAGGATGACGCATGAGCCGCAAGCGGAGAATGTTCGATATTGACCTACCGGCTATGGATGACATTCCTGTTGGTAAAGTACCGGACAAAGTTTTTGAAAAACGACGCGGTCCAATGGCCGCGGCAATTTCGGAAAATGCCGACGCTTTACGTGATCAGCAATCGACGGAACAATCCATACGCGCCGAAAACGACCGTCTTGCACATGAACTGGTTCGGCTGAGAGCCGAAGGTTTGGTGACAGAACGGGTGTTGCTGAATGACGTTGTCACAGAAAAACTGACGCGAGATCGCAAACCAGGTCCTGATCCGGAACTGGATGAACTCAAAGATTCGATCCGGGACATCGGCTTGTCCAACCCGATCCGTCTGGAACGCAGGTCGGACGGGCTGTATGAATTGATCCAGGGCATGCGCCGTTTGTCCGCCTATCGTGCTTTGTACGATGAGACCGGGGACGAAACCTACGCCAGAATTCCAGCGGGGATTTCTGACGCGGGTGATCTGGACAACAGTTACCGGCGCATGGTTGACGAAAACCTGATCCGAAAGGATATCTCATTTGCGGAAATGGGCGCTCTCGCCCGTGCATATTCCGAAGACCCAGCGAATGACTGTCCGGATGTCGACAAAGCGGTTTCCACGCTGTTTAAGTCTGCCAGCTATACTAAGCGTAGCTATATCCGGTCTTTCGCCAGTTTGTTGCTGATGCTGGACAAAGTTCTGATCCACCCGAACGACATTCCGCGAAACGTGGGCGTTGAGCTAAAGCGCAAGTTCGACGCGACGCCGGGTCTGGTTCGCCAAGTGAGCGAGGCACTGAAGAGCGAGCCTGATCGGGATGGTACGCGCGAGGTTGCAATTCTCAGGTCATTTCTGGCCGAGCCAGAAGCAACGTCTTCAAGCAAGTCGGATGCAGTCAGCGCAGGTAAACCGCGCCGTGCGAAAACGACATTTCAGGTCTCGGGTAGGGCTGGGATCGCAAAATGCGCTGCCTCAAGTGGGCGGATCGAGATCCGGTATGATCTGGATTTCACACGCGTTGATCGAAGCAAGCTGGAAGCGGCGATTGCCGCGCTGATCGATGCGCTTCCCGAAGAAGACGACCTTACCCACGGGTAAGATCATGGGCCAGCAAAGCGGGAAAAGGCGTCGGAAAGGTTCCGGCGCCTTTTTATTGGCGCGCTGGGGCAGGGGGCTTGTTGGCATCGTCGGATACATCGCCTGTCCAAGCTGAACCGGACGTCACGGGCACTGAAGCGAACAAAGCAACCGACATGTTAAAACTTGTTCTTAAGTAGAGTACGAGATTTCCCAAGATATCGAAATTTTGCAAAAGGAGTTTTTTAGCATTTACGGCCGTCCAGTTGGAAACTAGAGGTGGCGCGGAGGCGTCGCGCATTCACCGCTGACCAGCAGAACGCAACCCTTGAAACACAGTACAAGCTTCAAAACAGGGTTTGCAGCTGTTCATATTTCAGACGTAATTTACACTATATATAGGTATCAAGTACAGTTCTTTTACAAAATATGCTAAGACCCTTGGCTTAGCGGACTGAACAGAAGTTGCTTATCCAAAGTGCTGCGGAACGGACTTTGTTCGCGATTCTGAGGCAACCAAATGCGTCCCACGACATCAGTTTTGACCGAATGACCACCGGCACCTTCGGGTGCCAGCTTTACAACGGTAACAGCTGAAAAATCTTAGGAAACAAGGCTAAGGAGAAGGGGAGGGGGGCTTGATCTGAGCAGATAACACGCCTCATCTTTTTTCTTGAGGCGATTGTGTAATTATAGGAATATATTCGAAAAAATCGAAAGCAGAACAGAGGAGTAGGCGTCAAATGGCCGGGAAGTTCGAAATATACAAAGACAAGGCCGGGGAATTTCGGTTTCGTCTGAAAGCCGGGAATGGTGAAATCATTCTGGCCAGTGAAGGATATGTTCAAAAGGCAAGTGCCACGAACGGGATCGAGTCAGTCAAGAAGAACGCACCGGATGACGAGCGGTATGAACGCAAGGAAACCAAGTCCGGCGGTCACATGTTCAATTTGAAGGCCAGCAACGGGCAGGTCATCGGCACCAGCGAGAGCTATACCAGCGCTTCTGGGCGGGATAACGGGATCGAGTCGGTCAAGCGGAACGCACCGGACGCACGTGTCGACGACCTGACCTAACTTGGCGCGGTAACGCCCTGCCACTCCTATAGGTGCAAACTGCGACGCCGGGATGCGTGGACGCATCTCGGGTAACTCGACTTCGCCACCGAGGCCGTTTGCCCGGGATTGCCGTTACCTACGCGAGTTCAGTCAAGGAATCCGCACCTGCCCTTGTATCCGAAGTCTTTAGGGTCGCAGAAAATACCCCGACTGAGCCGGGGTCTTTTAGAGCGTGTTGCACAAATCGTTTCCGATGCGTAGCTGGTCCTTTGATTTGACTGCGGGATGCTGTGATGCCCTTCAAATTCAATGCGTCGCG